>JBDUDK010000037.1:0-2299 GCA_040002995.1 Acidimicrobiales bacterium
CCGATGACGGAGCGGACGTCGATTCGGAGATGCTCCAGGCGGCGAATGGTGTCGGTATCCGACACGTGACTCACCAGGCGGTCGAGCTCGAACGCGAGGTAGCTGAGCGACTGGCCGATCCGATCGTGGAGTTCACGCGCGATGCGGATGCGCTCCTCGTCGGCGCCCAGCGTGCGGAGGCGGGCGAAGAGCCTGGCGTTGTCGACGGCGAGCGCGAGGGCGTCGACGAGACCGCCGACCATTTCGACGTTGCGGGCTCGCGCTCCCGTGGCGGCGTCGTATTCGAACGCCACGACGCCGACGAGGTTGCCGCGGGCGCGAAGCGGTGCGTATACGCCCTCGACGGACGCCTCATGTAGGCCGGTGCGATCGAGCGCGACCGCCTCGGCTCGCTCCGTCCGCGCCGCATGGGCGAGCACGGGGGGCAGCGTGTGCTCCTCGTACGGGCCGAGCGCTTTGATGCCTCTAGCTCGGACAACGTCCCAATGACGCACGGTGTCGTCGAAGAGGACGATCGCTCCTCGGTCGAAGCGAATGAGGTCATGGGCCCGCGTGATCGCGTCGTCGACCACCGAAGCGAGGTCAAGCGACGCGGGCAACTGCTGGGCGACGCGTTGCAGCGACGCGAGCAGCTCGTTGGCCTCGCCGAGTTGTGTGATCCGGTCGGCGGTGAGCGTGCGCTGATGGGCGGCTTCGACCGAAACGGTCCGCACGACCCCAGCCAGCAGGGCCACCATGACGAGCTCGAACGACCATTGGGTGGCGACGCGGATGCTCGCGCCGTCGTCCACGACGAAGCCGCCAATGGTGACCAGCGTCGAAGTCGCGGCGGTGACCAGAGCAACCGGCCAAAACGAGGTGGCCGTGGCGGCCTCGATGATGACCACGAACATGGTGAACACGAACGGCGATGTCCAGCCACCGGTGGCGATGACCGCCATCGTGGTGACGGCAAGATCGACCGTGATCGCCGCCAGTCCGCCGCCGCGCCAGACCCGATGCACGCTGGCTAGCCCGGCGTGGGCCCCGAGGACGACCGCCCAGATCACGGTCCGCGATCCAACGCTTCGGATATCGGAGGAGCCGAGGGCGAGTCCGACCGCAATCGCGCCCCACCGCAACGCCCTGACCAGCCCGCTGAGGCGGGACGGGTCGAACAGGTGACGGCCAGCCTCGATCACCGGCCGCGTCGGCGGCACAGCAACAGAGGTCAGCTCGACGGTGGCGGTCATGCCAGTCGGATCCAATCTTCAGGGAACGTTCAAGATCTCGTATCGGCAGGCGAGGGGCGCTGGATGAGCACTGGTACCGTCCGCGCCCTGTGATCGCGGTGGGGCTGACGGGCGGGATCGGCTCAGGTAAGTCCACCGTTTCAACGCTCCTCGAGGGCCGAGGGGCAGTCGTTGTCGACGCCGACGCCATCACCCGGCAGTTGCAGGCGCCGGGGCAGCAGGTGCTGGCGGCGATCGTCGAGCGCTTCGGGCCTGACATCGTCTCGGCCGACGGGACTCTCGACCGGGCCGCGCTGGCCGCGATCGTTTTCGAGGACCCGGCGGCGTTGAAGGACCTCAATGCGATCGTCCACCCCGCGGTCGGCGCGGAGATAGCCCGCCAACTGGAAGCCGAGCGCAGCGGTGACCGGGTCGTGGTGCTCGATATCCCGCTTCTCGTCGAGGGCGGTCGGTATCGGGTGGCCGGTCTCGTGGTGGTCGACGTCGACCCCGACGTTGCCGTCGAGCGTCTCGTGCGTTTCCGGGCGATGCGTGAGGCTGACGCGCGGGCCCGCATGGCCAACCAGGTCAGCCGCGCCGACCGCCTTGCCAAGGCCGACTGGGTGATCGACAACTCCGGCGACTTCGGCGCCCTCGAACGCCAAGTCGACGCCGCCTGGAACTGGATGCAAACCCTCCCCGCCGGGTTCTGACGCGTTTTTTTGGTCTGTGGTGTCGGTTTCGGGCGTCAGTACGAACAGACGTTCGGGCGGTTAGGATTCTCGGGATGCCGCCCTTCAAGGTCGTATCCGATTTCGAGCCGGCCGGCGACCAGCCCAAAGCTGTCGCCGCGCTCGCCGAAGGCATCGAGAGCGGGCAGCGCTTCCAGACCCTCCTCGGCATCACCGGTTCGGGCAAGAGCGCCACGGTCGCGTGGACGATCGAGCAGATCCAGCGGCCCACCTTGGTGCTGGCCCCGAACAAGAGCCTCGCCGCGCAGCTCGCCAACGAGTTTCGCGAGTTCTTCCCGCACAACCGGGTCGAGTACTTCGTCAGCTACTACGACTACTACCAGCCCGAGGCGTACC
>JBDUDK010000104.1:0-7602 GCA_040002995.1 Acidimicrobiales bacterium
TTCTCGATCGCCAACGACGTCGCCAAGTACTTCGCGATCATCCCGGCGATGTTCTCGGGGGTGATCCCCGCGCTCGACAAGTTGAATGTGATGCGACTCGCCACACCGCGCTCCGCCATCCTCTCGGCGGTCATCTTCAACGCCCTCATCATCGTGGCGCTGATCCCGCTGGCGCTTCGGGGCGTCAAGTTCATCGCCGAATCCGCGGCCGCCGTTTTGCGCCGCAACTTGCTCCTCTACGGCGTCGGCGGGATCGTCGCCCCGTTCGCCGGCATCAAGTTGATCGACCTCGTCGTCCACCTAGTGGTGAAGTGATGAAGTCGTTCGTGCGTCAACTCGTCCCCGCCACGTTGCTCCTCCTCCTCTTTACGGTGGTCACCGGCATCGCGTATCCCTTGGTCACGACGGCGATCGGGCAGGTTGCCTCCGGGCACCGGGCGAACGGCTCACTCGTCAAGGTCGACGGCGTGGTGGTCGGTTCCGAACTGCTTGGTCAGCAGTTCTCGGCAGCCAAGTACTTCCATCCCCGGCCGTCGGCCGCAGGGACGGGCTACGACGGTGCATCGTCATCGGGCTCCAATCTCGGCCCGACGAATCCCGACTTCCTGAGCGCCGTAGCCGACCGGGTGCGGGCCTACCGCAAGGAGAACGGTTTGGCCGGCTCGGTGCTCGTGCCGGTCGACGCGGTCACCGCATCGGCTTCCGGGCTCGATCCGGAGATCTCCGTCGCCAACGCGCGCCTCCAGGCGGCCCGCGTTGCTGCCGCGCGCGGCACCGCGGTCGATCGGGTGCTGGCGATGATCGACCGGCAGACGACCGTGCGGCCCCTCAGGCTCCTCGGCGACCCCGGCGTGAACGTCCTCCGCCTCAACCTCGCCCTCGACCAGGGCTAAACCCGGCACACTGGCGTCATGGCCCGCGGCACGCTGCGCATCTATCTCGGAGCCGCCCCGGGCGTTGGCAAGACCTACGCCATGCTCGACGAAGGTTGGCGCCGCCATAACCGAGGCACTGACGTGGTCATCGCACTCGTGATCCCCCACGAGCGCAAGAACACGATCGACCAGATTCGAGATCTCGAGATCGTGCCCCCGCGACGCATCGGCTACCGGGGCGCGGAGTTCACCGAGATGGACGTCGACGCCGTTCTTGCGCGACGGCCGGCAGTGTGCCTCGTAGACGAGTACGCCCACACCAACGTGCCCGGCTCCTGGCACGAAAAGCGTTGGCAGGATGTCGAAACCATCCTCGACGCCGGCATCGACGTGATCTCGACGCTCAACGTGCAGCACCTCGAGTCACTGAACGATCTCATCACGCGGATCACCGGTGTCGTCCAGCGCGAGACGGTGCCCGACTCCGTCGTGCGCCGCGCCGACCAACTCGAACTCGTCGACATGAGTCCCGAGGCGCTGAGGCGCCGGATGGCCCACGGGAACATCTACCCACCCGAGCGCGTCGATGCTGCGCTCTCGAACTACTTCCGTGTCGGCAACCTCGGCGCCTTGCGCGAGCTCGCGCTGCTCTGGGTGGCCGACCGCGTCGAGGAAAGCCTGCACGACTACCTCGACGCGCACGGCATCGACGCCGCGTGGGAGACGCGTGAGCGGGTGGTCGTAGCCGTCACCGGGCATGCCGCCGACGAGTCGCTCATTCGGCGGGCCGCCCGCATAGCAGGGCGGGCGCGCGGCGATCTGCTGGGTGTTCACGTCGAGGCCGGCGATGGATTGGCCGAACGGGCCGGGCCCGATCTCGAGAAACATCGCCGGCTGATCAGCGAACTCGGTGGCACCTACCACGAAGTCGTCGGTGACAAAGTCGCGGTCGCCCTCATTCGGTTCGCCGAGGCGGAGAAAGCCACCCAGCTCGTGCTCGGTGAAAGTCGCCATAAGCAACGTCGGTGGTTGCCCCGCTCCTCGGTCACGGCGGGGGTGCTGCGCCAGGCGAGCGGCATCGACGTCCATGTCATCGCACGCGCCGGCTCCAAGCCCGCCGCCGGCGCGTCGGTGCGGCGCCCGATGCGCCACCGAACCGCGGTCTCGCCCCGCCGGCAACAGGTTGCCTGGCTGCTCGCCGTCGTGGGCCTCCCACTGCTCTCGTACGGCCTGTCGCGCTTTCGCGACGATCTCGATCTCTCCACCGTTCTTCTCGTCTTCCTTGCGGTGGTCGTCGGTATCGGCGCCATCGGTGGCATCCTCCCGGGCCTGGCCGGTGCGGTCGTCGGCTTCCTCCTCGCGAACCGTTACTTCGTCCCTCCGCTGCACACGTTCGCCATTTCGGCGACCGAGAACCTCACCGCTCTCGTCGTGTTCGTCACGGTCGCCGTCACGGTGAGCACGGTCGTCGATCGCAGCGCCCGCCGATCGCGCGAGGCGCTCCGGGCGCGCGCCGAGGCCGAGGCGCTCGCACGCGCGACCGGCTCACTGGTCGGTGATCACGACCCGCTGCCCGTCGTCCTCGAGCAGCTCCGCTCGACGTTCTCCGCCGACTGCGCGGCGGTCGTCACTGGCGAACCGTTCACGGTCAAGGCAGCGGTCGGCGGACCGTGGCCGACATCGCTCGCCGACGGGGTAGCGGTGCCGCTCGATACGCACGAGCGCACGACATTGGTGCTCACGGGACACGGCATCGAAGCGGAGGACCAGCGCGTCCTTCGGGCGTTCGCCGACCAGCTGTCGCTCGCCCTCGAGTCGCGCCGCCTGCGCACCGAAGCCGTGGCCGCGGCCGAGGCGGCGCAGGCCTCGGCGTTGCGCGCTGCCATATTGCAATCGGTGTCGCACGACCTCCGCACTCCACTCTCGTCGATCAAGGCATCGGTCAGCAGCTTGCTGCAACACGATGTCGAGTGGACCGACAAGGACCGCGCCGAGTTCCTCGCCACCATCGACGCCGAGGCCGACCGTCTCAACCGCGTCGTCGGCAACCTGCTCGACATGAGCCGGTTACAAAGTGGCGCCGTGCAGACATCGCTGCGTTCCGTTGGGCTCGAGGAGGTGGTGGGTGCCACGCTTGCGAGCCTGAGCGGACTCGCCGATGTGGTCGTGGTCGATGTTCCTGAGACCCTGCCCCTCGTCTGCGTCGACCCCGCGTTGCTCGAGCGGGCTCTCGCCAACGTCGTGTCGAATGCGATCGCGTGGTCGCCCGCAGGCGAGAAGGTCAGGGTCGAGGCCGCCGAAGTCGTTGGCCGGCTTCACGTGCGTGTCATCGACCGAGGTCCTGGCATCCCGCTCTCCCAACGGGAGCGAGTGTTCGAACCGTTCCAACGACTCGGCGATCGCTCGAACGACACCGGCGCCGGCTTGGGTCTGGCGATCGCGAAGGGATTCGTCGAAGTGCTCGGCGGCACGATCACACTCGACGACACGCCCGGCGGGGGTTTGACCGTAACCATCGAACTCCCAATCGAGGGGGCCGCGTCATGACCCGGGTGCTGGTCGTCGACGACGAACCTCAAATCCGCCGGGCGCTCGGCGTCAACCTGCGCGCTCGCGGCTACGAGGTCGACCTCGCGGCAACGGGTGAGGATGGGCTCCAGCAGGCGGCAGCCCGCCACCCCGACGTGGTGCTGCTCGACCTCGGCCTTCCGGGTATCGACGGCATCGAAGTCGTCCGGGGTCTACGCGGATGGACGCAGGTCCCGATCATCATCTTGTCGGTACGCGAAACCGAAGCCGACAAGGTTGCAGCGCTCGACGCCGGCGCCGATGACTTCGTTACCAAGCCGTTCGGGATGGACGAGCTGCTCGCCCGCCTGCGCGCCGCGGTGCGCCGCCACCAGCCCACGCCCGAGACCGCGATCGTCGAGACCAGGGACTTCACCATCGATCTCGTGGCCAAGAAGGCCTTCGTCGGTGGCGAGGACGTGCACCTCACCCCGACCGAATGGGGTCTTGTCGAGCTGCTCGTGCGCAATCCCGGCCGGCTCGTGACGCAGCGCCAGGTGCTTCAACAGGTGTGGGGACCGCAGTACGAGCGAGAGACGAACTATCTGCGCGTGTACATGGCGCAGGTGCGGCGCAAGCTCGAGCCGTTGCCGTCGCGTCCGAAGTACTTCATCACCGAACCCGGCATGGGCTACCGCTTCTCCCCCACCCCCGACGACGCCTGATTAGGGTCCGCGCTCGATCACCGACATGGCGCGCAGACGGCGCTCTACGTGATGCTCCATCGCCGCGGTCGCGAGCGCTCTGACCTCCTGCGTCGCATCCGACTCCGGTTCGTTCAACGCGGAACCGAGCTCGCCACCGAGGATGCGCCGCATGAGCCCGATGCCCTCCGCGCTTATAGGTCGACCCCGCCGGCACGCGACACACAACACACCACCGGCGTCGGTATCGAACGCCACGAGCTCGTCGATCGCCCCGCACGAGACGCACTCATCGAGCTGGGGACTGAGGCCCTCCGACGCCAGGAGGCGAAGGTAGAACGCCGGCAACAACAGGGCGCTGTCGTTGGCCGCGAGCGCACGCAGCGCGCCGAGAAGCATCTGGTAGCGGCGCCCGTTTTGCTCGCGCTCCGGCGACATCAGATCGGCCACCTCGCACAGCGCCGCCGACGAGGTGAGGCGGTGCAGGTCGTCGCGAATCGAGCGGAAATGGTCGACGGTCTCGGCCTGGCTGATCGTCATCAGCTCGCTGTGCCCCTCGAACAGGAGGAACGAACAGTGCGTCGGCGGCTCGAGGCGGCCACCGATGCGGCTCGTGGTCTTGCGAATGCCCTTGGCCACCGCTCTGACCTTGCCGAGCCGCGGGGTCAGGATCACGACGATGCGATCGGCCTCCCCGAACTTGTGGGTGCGGAGCACGATCCCGTGGTCGTGGTGGAGGGTCACGTATCGAGTCCGCCGAAACGACGCTCGCGGCGCTGATACTCGCGGACCGCATCGAAGAGGTGCTCGCGCCGGAAGTCGGGCCAGAGCACTTCGGTGAAGATGAGCTCGCTGTACGCGAGTTCCCAGAGCAGAAAGTTGGAGACCCGAAACTCACCCGATGTGCGGATCACGAGATCGGGATCGGGCATCTCCGGGTCGTACAGATGGTGGCGGATCCCCTTCTCGGTGATTTCCTCCGGCGTTACTCCCTCGGCCACGAGCGCGCGGACCGCGTCGACGATCTCGGCACGTCCTCCGTAGTTGAAGGCGATCGTGAGCGTGAGCCGCCGGTTGGGCGCCGTGAGTTCGATCGCGCGGTCCTGATGGCGGATCAGCCGCTTGGGCACTCGCCAATCGCGGCGGCCGATGAAGCGGATGCGCACGCCGAGGTCGTTCAACTCGTCGCGCCGGCGCTCGAGGATCGACTCATTGAACCTCATCAGATAGCGCACCTCGTCGACCGGGCGCCGCCAGTTCTCCGTCGAGAACGCGTAAACGGTGAGCCACGAGATCCCCAGGTCGAGGCCGCCGTAGACGGCATCGAGCAATGCTTCCTCTCCGGCCGCGTGGCCGTCGGTGCGCTTCAGTCCCTTGGCCTGCGCCCACCGGCCGTTCCCGTCCATCACGCACCCGATGTGGGTCGGGATGCGCTTCGGATCGATCCCGGCGACGTTCATCGGGGCGACGCTATCTGTCCCTCCGCGTTGGCGGGTTGTGCCAGTACGGTCGCCGCGTGACCACCGATCCGAAGGCTGCCCTCGCGGCGGCGGTGGCCGCCCTCCCCGGCGGCGGTGAGACCCGCGACGGGCAGCGCGACATGGCGGCGGCGGTCACCGATGCCTTCACCAGCCACCGTCATCTCGTGGTGCAGGCGGGCACCGGAACGGGCAAGAGCCTCGCCTACCTCGTACCGGCGATCTGCTCCGGCGAGCGCGTCGTGGTGGCCACGGCGACCAAGGCACTGCAGGATCAGCTGGCCACGAAGGATCTGCCGGCGCTCGCCGCGTCGCTCGGAGTCGATTTCGAATGGGCAGTCCTCAAGGGCCGCTCGAACTACGTCTGCCTCCAACGGGTTCGCGAGGTGCTCGACGACGGCCAAGGCTCGCTCGAACTCGATGACATCAGTCCCACGATCCAGCTCGAAGTCCGCAAGATCGCGCGTTGGGCAGGCGAGACCGACAGCGGTGATCGGGCCGAATTGTCGTGGGAACCCGACGGACGGGCATGGTCGGCCATCAGCGTGAGTGCGGCCGAATGTCCTGGGGCCACGCGTTGTCCGATGGGTGACGCGTGTTTCACCGAGTCGGCTCGCCGGCGCGCGGCCGCGGCGCAGATCGTGGTCACCAACATCCACCTCTACGGACTCGACATCGTGAGCGACGGCGCGTTGCTTCCCGATCACGACCTCGTAGTTATCGACGAGGCCCACCAGCTCGAAGACATCATCTCCGACACGTCCGGTATGGCCATCGGGCCGACCCGCTTCACGTACCTCGCGCGACTCGTGCGGGCGATCGTGGCCGACGACTCGCTCGTCGGTGAGCTCGCACTCGCCGGCTCACGTCTCGCCGCCGAGCTCACTCCGTTCATCGGCAAGCGGCTCCCGCTGGGCGACCTGGCACCGGTGATCGCCGACAGCCTGATCGCCGGCCGAGCCAAGGTGGAGGCCGCCGTCGTCGTGCTGCGCGCGATCGACACGCAAGTTACCGACGCGAACCAACGTCGCGTCCGTGCGATGAAGGCGGCGACGACGCTTCTCGAAGACATCGACGCCGCGCTTCGCGTCCCGCCCTCATACGTGCTTTGGGTCGAGGGCCCGGTCGAGAACGCCCGCCTGCTCGTGGCTCCGCTCGATGTCGGTCCCCTCCTGAACGACGGCCTGTGGTCGAAGCGCACGGCGGTGTTGACGAGTGCCACGATCCCCATCGCGCTGCCCGAGCGGGTCGGTCTCCCGGCCGACGATGTCGATGTCCTCGATGTCGGCAGTCCGTTTGAGTACGAGACAAACGCGCTGCTGTACTGCGCCGCTCACCTGCCCGACCCGCGCGCGGCGGGCTTCGACGCCGCGGTGCACGAGGAGCTGCGGGCCCTGATCACTGCGGCCGGCGGCCGTACCCTCGCGCTGTTCACGAGTTGGCGGGCGATGTACGCCGCGGTCGACGCGCTTCGCGACGAGCTTCCCTATCTCGTGCTCACCCAGGCCGACCTCCCCAAGCCGGCGCTGCTCGACGCGTTCCGTGCCGATGAGTCGAGTTGCCTTTTCGCCACCGCCGGTCTGTTCCAGGGTGTCGACATACCCGGCGCAGCACTGCACCTCGTGACTCTTGACCGCATACCCTTCCCCCGCCCTGACGAACCTCTCCTCGAGGCGCGCCGCGAGCGCGCCGGACCAGCCGCGTTCCGCACCGTCGACCTTCCGCGCGCGGCCACGCTGCTCGCACAGGCCGCGGGCCGTTTGATCCGTTCCACGACCGACCGTGGCGTCGTCGCGGTGTTCGACCCGCGCTTGGCCACCGCCGGCTATCGCTGGGATCTCGTGCGCGCTCTTCCCGCCATGCGCCGCACCAAAGACCGCGAGGAAGCCCAGGACTTCCTAAGGAGGCTCGCGGACGATCGCTCGTCGGCCTAGCCGGTGGCGACTCTCGGCGGTGGTCGGCTTTGGAAGGCGCGTCCGTCGGGGGGTGAGGATTTCGAGGGTGTTGTCGGGGTGGAGGCAGTGTTTCCAGTCGTTG
>JBDUDK010000062.1:0-7570 GCA_040002995.1 Acidimicrobiales bacterium
TCCCAGTGGATGACCTCGGCCTTGATGAAGCCGCGCTGAAGGTCGGTGTGGATCACGCCCGCGCACTCGGGGGCCTTCGCACCGGCGCGAAACGTCCACGCCCGGCTCTCCTTGTCACCTGTCGTGAGAAACGTGCGCAAGCCGAGGCGGTGATACGCGGCGCGCACGAGTCGCGTGAGCGCGCCCTCACCGACGCCGAGGGCGTCGAGCATCTCAGCACGGTCGGCAACGTCGAGTTGCGCGGCCTGCGCCTCGAGCTCGACGCACATCGTCACTATCTCTGCCCCCGTCATCTCGGCGGCCACCGGACTCGCGATTTCGTCGACCCGCGCCAGATCGGCCTCACTCACGTTCACGACCGCGAGCACTGGCTTGTTCGTGAGCAGAAACCAGAGCCCGAGCAGTTCGCGCTCGGCGGCGTCGAGCTGAGAGCGGTAGAGCGGCGTCCCGTCCGACAGTGCCTTCAGCGCGGAGTCGGCCGCGGCGATTTCGTCGGCGATCGACTTGTCGGTCTTGGCGGCCTTGCGGCGCTTGTCGATCTGCCGCTCGACCGTTTCAAGGTCGGCCAGCGCCAGTTCCAACTCGAGGATGTGCAGATTTTCGAGGGGATCGGTCGAACCGATGACGTCGTCATCGACGAAGGCTCGCAACACGTACACGATGGCCTCGACCTCGCGGATGCCACCGAGAAACCGGTTGCCCAGTCCCTCACCACGGTTCGCGCCCTCGGCGAGACCTCCGATGTCGACCACCTGCACCGTCGCGGGAACGACGTTCTTGCTCTTCGACAGCACCGCTAGCGCATCGAGGCGATGATCGGGTACCCGCGCGACGCCCGTGTTCGCGTCCTTGGTGGCGAACGCGTAGCGAGCGGTGACCGCGCCGCCGCCCGTGAGCGCATTGAAGAGAGACGACTTCCCCGAGTTCGGGAGGCCAACAAAGCCGAACCGTTCCATCTCCGGTGAGGGTACGCCGATACCGGCCGCGAGCCGAAGTTCCCCCGAATACGCTCCGGCCAGTGGTTCCCTACAACCCGTTCGACCCCGACGTGCTGGCCGATCCGTATCCGCACTACGCGCGCCTCCGGGCCGAGGACCCTGTGCACTGGCTCGAATCGCTCAGCACGTACGTCGTCACCCGCTATGACGACGTCGTCGCGCTGTTGCGCCAACCCAACCTGTTCTCGTCGGCCAAGGGCATGGGCGACCTCCTCAGCTTGGTCTTCGGGAGCGGCAAGGGAGGGGGCAAAGCTCGGGCGACCGGTGCCAGCGCGGTGAGTCGTTCACTCATCGCGAGCGATCCGCCCGTGCACACCGATCTCCGGCGGCTCGTTTCGCGGGCGTTCACCCCGCGCGCGATCGCGGAGCTCGAATCGCGTATCCGACAGATCGCTAAAGAACTCGTCGGCGGACTCGTCGAGCGCGGCGAAGGTGACTTCGTGGCCGACCTCGCCTACCCATTGCCGGTGATCGTGATCGCCGAGTTGCTGGGCATCCCGACCGAGCGGCGCGCCGACTTCAAGAGATGGAGCGATGCCATCGTTTCCGCGTTCACACTGAGCGCCGACGCGGCGACCACCAGGACGCAGGCCATCGAGATGATCGACTACTTCATCGAGATCGTGGCCCAACGCAGGGCGAATCCCGGCAAAGACATGATCTCGATCCTCGTCACGAAGGGCGCCGACGGCGAGGATGCGCTCACGCTCGACGAACTCGTCGGCTTCTCCACGCTCCTGCTGGTCGCCGGCAACGAGACCAGCACCAACTTGCTCGGCAACTCGATGCGGATCTTCTTCGAACGGCCGGATGTGCTCGCTCGCGTCCGCGAAGACCGATCGCTGCTCCCGCAGATGCTCGAGGAGGTCCTGCGCTTCGACGCGCCGGTGCAATGCCTCTTCCGCGCGACTACCGCACCGGCTGAATTAAGCGGCGTAGAGCTGCCCGCCGGTGTACGCGTGATGCCGGTCATCGGTTCGGCGAACCGCGACGACCGGCGGTTCCCCGATGCTCACCGGTTCGACCTCGATCGGCGGTCCGCCGATCATGTCGGCTTCGGCCAGGGTGTGCATCTCTGCCTTGGTGCACCGTTAGCTCGCCTCGAAGCGAGGATTGCGATGGAGACGCTTTTCAACGCCACCGGAACGATCGAGCTCGCCGGTGACATCGTCGGCACCACGAGCTTTCTGTTGCGCGGGTGCACGAGCATGCCTCTCAAGGTCGACGCCGCATGACGCCGCTCGAGGCTCTCGACCGCGCGATCGCCCTCCTCGATCGCGGCTTCGTGGGCGGCTTCAAAGCCCAGGCGTTCGTGCGCGCTCGCGATGTCATCCGCGAGCTGTCTGAGGAGGAGGTGGAGCAACGGACGGCCACGAATACGCTCACCGACCTACCCGGAATTGGTCCGGCCACGGCCAGGCTCATCAAGGAAGCGCTCTCCGGGTCAAACGACATCGCCTATCTCGCCAAGCTCGACGCCGAGACCCAAGTGCCGTGCTCGCCCGAGGGTCGCGAGCTGCGAGCCAAGTTGAAGGGCGATTGCCATAGCCACTCGCTCTGGAGCGACGGTGGCGCACCGATCGAGGCGATGGCCCGAGCCGCGATCGCGTTGGGTCACGAGTACCTCGTCCTCACTGATCATTCTCCGCGTCTGACGATCGCCCACGGGCTGAGCCGCGAGCGCCTCCTCGAACAGTTCATCGAGCTCGACCGCCTCGACGCCGAGTTGGCGCCTTTCCGTATCCTCCGCGGTATGGAAGTCGACATCCTCGAGGACGGTTCCCTCGATCTCGACGACGACCTTCTCGTACGGCTCGATGTCGTGGTCGCGAGCGTCCACTCGAAGCTGCGCATGGATCGCCAAAGGATGACCGAGCGCATGGTGCTCGCCGCCGCGAGTCCCCACGTCGACATTCTCGGGCATTGCACCGGGCGGCTGATCGGCAAGCGGCCCGAGTCCGTGTTCGACGCCGATGTCGTGTTCACCGCCTGCGCGCAGTTCTCGACGGCGGTCGAGATCAACTGCCGCCCCGAGCGCCTCGATCCGCCCGACGACCTTCTCGACCTGGCGGTTGAGTACGGCTGTCGTTTCTCGATCGACTCCGATGCGCACAGCCCGGGCCAACTCGAATGGCAGCCCTACGGATGCGACAAGGCCGTGAAGGCCGGCATCGAACCCGAGCGCATCATCAACACACTTGGTGTGGAAGATCTGCTCGCGCACGTGGGATAGGCGTAACGCGAAGCGGCCCCCGTGTGGGGTCGGGGGCCAGCTTCAAGGTCGGGGTCGCAGGGGGACGCAACCACCGACAGGACGGTTGTTTGGTGAGCCTTGGCCGTACCCGGTGGATGAGCCGGCCAAGGACCACCGATCCGCTCCCTATCGCGAAGTCTGGACTTCGCGTTGCGACAACGCTACGGGGGTGGCCCCTGTCTTTCGGGGATTAGTGCGGGGGCGCGCTCACCTGGGAAACGCTTGCTGACACAGCGTAAGGTGGTCACCCATGTCGAAAAAGACGAAGAAGCGCAAGGCCAAGATGCGCCGCAACAAGGCGAACCACGGCAAGAAGCCCAACTGCGGCCGCGGCTGACGGTGCGCACGCGCCGATGAGCGCGCCTGGTACCCGCCGCGAAGCGGTTGTCGATGTCCTTCACGGTGTGGAGGTACCCGACCCGTACCGCTGGCTCGAGGATGGCGGCAGTCCCGAAGTCCAGTCCTGGGTTACCGAGCAGAACGGGCACACCCGCTCTGTTCTCGACGGTCGAGCCGCGCGGAGCGCCTGGCACCTTCGCTTGGTCGAGTTGCTGTCGGCCGGAATGTCGACCTCGGTGCGCCTCGCGGGGCCGCATCTGTTTTGCCTCGAACGATCGGGGACGCCGCAGTTCCAACTCGTCGTGCGATCGGCGTCTGATCCTTTGGCCGCGCCCAGCGTGCTTGTCGACCCGGCGACGCTGGCCGCGGACGGAACCGCGGCCATCGATTGGTTCGAGCCGTCGGCTGACGGAGCATTGGTTGCGTATGGGGTGAGCGAGGGCGGCAGCGAGCGCAGCGTTCTTCGTGTCATCGACGTGGCGAACGCAACGGTGCTTGCCGATGAGATTGCCGACACGCGCGCCGCGTCGGTGGCGTGGCTCCCCGACGCGAGCGGCTTCTTCTACACGCGCTATCCACCCGACAGCGAGTACGACCGGCGCGTCTTTTTCCACCGCCTCGCCGCGGATGCCGCGACGGACGACCTGGTGTTCGGAGATCTGCCCGACGAGACGGCGTGGCCGATGGTGACGATCTCTCCCGACGGTAGCCATCTGTTGGTGCACGTGTCGCTGGGCTGGAGCCGTGTCGATGTGCATCTGCTCGACCGGGGCAAGAACGAATGGCGCACCGTCATCAAGGATCTCGAGGCACTCACGACGATGGCGTTCTCACCGTTCGGGCTCATCGGCGTCACGAACCTCGATGCCGAGAAGGGTCGGATCGTATCGGCCCCGCTCGAGCAGCCCGACGCCTGGACCACGATCGTGGCGGAGGGTGACGATGTCATCGAGGCCGCGAACGTCGGCTGCGAGGGCATTTACGTGACGACGTTGCGGTCCGCCGTTCACGGACTTCAGTTCCGCCGCTTCGACGGTCCGCTCATCAATGAGATCGAGTTGACCGACCGCATTTCCTTCCACGGCCTCGACGCGGACCGCGACACAGAGCGCGTCTTCTTCCAGGCGGAAGGATTCGCGCGTCCGGCCGCGCTGTACCGCTGGACCCCAGAGCACGGTGTCGAGCCGTGGGGCAGTTTTCCGGTTGCCGCGGATCCCGACGCGTTCGTGGTCGAACAGGTCCGTTATCCCACGCGCGACGGCACCGCGATTCCGATGTTCTTGGTGCGGGCGGCCCGGACGACGACGAGCGCCGATACGCCATGCATCCTCACGGGCTACGGCGGTTTCAACATCGCCGAGACCCCGGCCTACGGCCCAGGGATCGTGGCGTGGTGCGAACGCGGCGGCCTCTACGCGATCGCGGGGCTGCGCGGCGGTAACGAGGAAGGCGAGGCGTGGCACCGCGCCGGCATGCGCGAGAACAAGCAGAACGTCTTTGACGATTTCCACGCCGCAGCCGACTGGCTCGTTGAGCAAAAGCTCACGTCACGCTCCAAGCTCGCCTTGCGCGGTGGCTCGAACGGTGGCCTCCTCATGGGGGTGGCCATCACGCAGCGCCCCGACCTCGCACGTGCGGTCCATTGCGCGGTCCCGCTTCTCGACATGGTGCGCTTCCACCGCTTCCTCATCGCCCGCCTCTGGATCGCGGAGTACGGCGACCCCGATGTGGCCGACGAGTTCGCCTGGCTGCACGCGTATTCGCCGTATCACCACGTCGCGCCGGCGTGCTACCCGGCGACACTGATCACGACGGCCGAGGAAGACAGCCGCGTCGACCCGTCGCATGCCCGCAAGATGGCCGCGGCCTTGCAGCACGCCTCGACGTGTCAGGGCGAGCACCCGATCCTTCTGCGCATCGAGGAGCGCGCCGGGCACGGGCAGGGCAAGCCGGTGCACAAACAGGCCGACGAGCTGGCCGACGTCCTTACGTTTCTTTCGTGGCAACTGGGCGGACCAGAGGCGTAGCGTCGGCTGATGGTTTGGATCGCAGAGCTGCTCGTAGCCGACGAACCCGAGGCCTGGCGTGAATGCGGATTCACGGTCGACGACGACAGCGTGTGCCAGATCGGCACGGTTCGTGTTCGCCTCGACCCGACGGCGGCCGACAAAGGCATCGTGAGTTGGGCGTTGCACGACGCACTTGAGGGCACCACCAGTGTCGATGGTCTGACGACGACGACGGGTGTCGTCGCCGAAGCCCCGCCGCCGGTTCACAAGATCGGGGCGGAGATCATTGACCATCTCGTCGTGCTGTCGCCCGACGTCGTGCGCACCGTCGCGGTGCTCGACGGTCTCGGGCTTCCGTTGCGGGGCATGAAGGACAGCGACACGTACGGCAAGCCCATGCGACAGGCGTTCTTCCGGATGGGGGAAGTGATCCTCGAAGTGGTCGGCGGTCCCGAGGCCGATCCGCGCGGAGGGCCGGCACGCTTCTACGGAATCGCGCTCACTATGACGTCGCTCGACGACGCGAAGTCCTTCCTCGGCGACCGCATGGGCACCCCGAAGCCCGCCGCGCAGGAGGGACGACTCATCACCACGATCCACGCCGACCTGCGCGTGCCGGTTGCGTTGATGAGTGCGTAGTCAGTAGTCGTCGAGACCGGCGAGGTAGACGCGTCCCTCGTCACACTCGTCCATCAGCGGGCACCAGCGACACATCGGACCCGCCGACCTCGCCGCCGCCCGCCCCTGCCGCTCCACCTCGACGATCTTCGTGACCGCGTCGACCATCCGTCGCGCCGCGGCCCACAGTCCGCCCGAACTCACCGGCTCGGTCTCGACGCGTGCGGCGTCGAGGTAAAGGGTGCCAGTCAGGCGGGGAGGAACCTTCCGAGCGAGCGTCTCCACAAGCGCGTAGAAGCGGAGGTCGTCTCGGTGGGCCAGCGCGGGCCGTCCCGTCTTGAAGTCGATGATCACCTTGTCGGGCGCCTGGCCGAGTGTGAGGTCGGGCTTGCCTTGAAGCGTGAGCGCGCCGCCGAGGAGATCGTGGTAGACGCCGCCTTCGCTCACCGGTCGCCACACCGGCTTCAGGGGCGGGAAGCACTCCATGAATTTGGTCACAAGATCGCCGACCTCGCTGCGCAACTGCGCGCGATCGGCTTCGCGGAGCGTGGCGAGCCACGCGCCCGGACCTCTCGCCTCATCGACCATCCGGGCCATCGCCTCGTCGACGAGCTCGAGCGGCACGGCCTCACCGCGCCAGTGAATCGACAGCTCGATCGCCCGATGGGCCACGCTTCCCCGCGCGGTCGGAATCGACCACTCGAACGAGGTCGACGTGGCGAGATAGTGGGCCTCGCACGCGTGGATCGTGCTCAGCGGGTGCTTGCTGATGAATAGGTTCTTGGCGGGGGAGAGGTCGCCGAGCGACGAGAGCTCATCCTCGATGGCCTCAGTCAGCTGGTCGGCGAGGTCGGCCTCGAACGCCGGCGGCGAGATGTCGGGCCGCCGGAGTTGCTCGACGATGAGTGCCTGCGTCGGCGTGAGGGGCGACTCCACGAAGGCGACGTTACGGGCTTCTGTGTCACACCCTTGTGGTTGGATGCTCCTGTATGACGTTGTCGCTCACCCTCGAGTTCGCGCACACCGTCCGCAGGCTGGGCCGGGTGGCGCGGGCCCTCGGGTTGGAGGTGCCGGGATTTCGTACCCCGCCCCGCCTGGCCGGCGTCGATCGATCGCTGCGCCGACGTGCCGGGGGCTCGCCGACGGTGGCGGTCCGGTTGAAGGGACGACCGTGGACTGCGGTCCAGGCTGATCTCGTCGACGGAGTCATCGCCGCGAACGGGCTCACAGGCCACGATGCCGACCGCGCGCGGGCGGCCTTGTGGGCCGCCATCGCCGACGGCCCGCCTAGCGTGAGCGTGCCCGCCCGGGTGGCGTAACTGGCAGACGCTGAGGGCTTAAACCCCTCTGAT
>JBDUDK010000086.1:0-7559 GCA_040002995.1 Acidimicrobiales bacterium
GGTTGAGGGCCTAGTGTCCGAAAGGACATGGGGGTTCAAGTCCCCCCTCCGACACACATAAATTCCCAGGTCGGAGGGGTACGAAACCCAAAAAGTGTGTCGTTTTGCAAGCAGTTTGCAAGCACGAGCGTTTCCCGCGGAAGGTTTCCCGCGGAAGAATTTCGGGCAGATCTGTCCGCGGAACGTGAGCAGTTTCGACGCGACTTGTTCCAGTGGTCAGGGCGTTCGTCGGCGTGACCTTCCCGCAGTCGGGGCACGGGGCCGGGAAGTTTGCCTCTGGTTCGCCGCGTCGAGATCTCGGGTCAGTTTGAGCCGAAGATCAGCGCGGCGACTCGATCGGCGGCGTCGCTTTGCATTGGGCGGCGAACGTGGGTGTAGATGTCGGCCGTGATGCGTTCGCTGGCGTGGTTGAGCCGGTCCTGTATGACCTTCATGGGTACGCCGGCCTCGAGGGCGAGGGTGGCCCAGCCGTGGCGAAGGGCGTGGAGGTTGACCTTCGGGAGCGGCTCGTTGGGGTGTGCTGCGTTGTATCGCTCCTGGCCCCGTTGGAACTCCCTGGTGAAGCGTTCGGGTTGGAGGTAGTTCCCATCGGGGCGGCAGAAGACGAGGTCTCGGTTGTGATAGCCGGGCTCGGGGCAGTCGGGCCGTGAAGACGTGCAGACGTGCCGGCTGCCGAGGCCGATCTGCTCTTGGGCCTGGCGGGCTTTGAGCGACCGGAGCATCGCCAACGTGCTCTTGTCGAGGATGATCTCGTGCGGTTTGCCGGTCTTTCCGTAAGGCTTCACGACGATCTTGTGGGACACGGAGGTGACCGTCCAGATGAGGCTCGCGGTGCCGCTGTCGAAGTCGATGTCCTGCCATCTCAGACCGAGGTTGGCTCCTCGCCGATCTCCTGAGGTGGCAACGAAGGCCCACGCCTCCCAGAGCGGGTGGTCGACTTCTCGCGACCACTGGAGAAAATAACGGGTCTGGTCGGCGGTCCAGAGCTTGCGCTCGGGGCGAGTCTTGGGCGGGCGGGGTGGCGATGCGTTCGCAGCCGCGTTCTGGTTCACGATCCCGAGGCGTATGGCGTCGCGAAGCGACTTGCTGATGATCGTATGGATATAGCGAACGGTGCGCACCGACAAAGTTGAGCTAGCTACGTCGACCCGAAGCATCGAGCGGGCCACGATACGGGCGACGGCATGGCGAGTGATGTGATCCTCGCTGGGCATGCGCCGCTGGATCTCCATTGCGATCGCGCCGTAGGACCACCGCTGCTGCCTCAGCGCGTCGATCACCGCGTACACCTGGCTGTCGTGGCGTCGGTTCGTCTTCCTCGGGATCGGCTTGGGTTCCTCGAGGAGCTGGCGGTAGAACTCGTTGAGGTGGTTGGGTGTGAGGCGCTGGAGTCGGAGCCCTCCGACTTTGGGTAGCACGTGCAACCGCATATTTCGGCTGTAGGACTCCTGGGTCGAGCTCTCCACCTGGCGCTCGAGCGCGGGGAGCCAGACCTGCTCGACGTAGTCGCTATACGTCAGCTTCGACGGCTCGATCCAGATGCCCGTCTCGACTGCAGCGAGCGCTTCCCGAAGTGCTCGGTCGGCGTCCTTCTTCGTGGCGAACCCGCCTTGCCACTTCTGACGCCGACTGCCCGTCTCAGGATCGTCGATGCGGTGCGCGTAGTACCAACTGCTGCCGCGCTTGCCGATCGAACCTCTCGCCATCGCCGTCCAGTTCTACTCGTCTGGGGCGGGCCGGTCGATGAGAATGCTCATTAGCCAGGGGACTGGGATGAGGACCCTCCGCCCGAAATGCAATGCCGGGATGTCGCCTACCTTGATCCGCTCGCGTACGGTCCGGTCGGAGATCCGAAGGATCTTCGCGGTTTCGTCGATGGTTAGGACCGCATGGTCGGCAAGGCCCAACTGGTCAAGCCAGCTGTCGGTCGACGGGTGCTCGCTCGTCTGTAAAGCCAATGCGGCGCCCGTGGAGCGTGATCGAGCCCGACGAGGGTCTCCCTGCGATCGGTTGAGATCTCGAACGGTGATGCCCACGGCAGGCCTCCTAGCGAGTCGGCGCCGACGGGCGCTCACCGACGTACAGAGGCCCGTGACCGCAACGCGCAGCATGGTGCGAAATCGTCTTGGGTGGTGCTGCGTCGGCGCTGACCAAAGCGGTCATCGAACGCGGCGTGATGTCGCGCAGGATCGAACATGTCCGGCGAGCCTGCACAGCCCGGGCCCGAGAGCGGCGAGGAGCGGACGGTCGCGTCGTCGGGTGACGCGACGGGTGGCGAGGATAAGGCTGTGGTCGGCGAGGCTGGTGGTGGTCACGAGCGGTCCTCCGGTGGGTGGTCGGCAGTACCGACAGTGAAGACCGGCTGTTGCTGGACACGCGCCTGCCGATGCGACTGCCTGTTGATATTGAGGCACTAGGGCCCAGTCGCGTGGGCAGTCGCGTCCGAGGCGGCTGTGACCAGGAGAGCCGCGTCGTCAGTCGCGTGCCAGCTAGGGCGTCGGTCGCGCGAATCGCAACATCGATGTCGGACCTTCCGCACGTGAGAGAGATGCGATTGGAGCCTCCGCCGTCGATGGAATGGTGTCCCGCGGAGTTGCTCGTCGCAGCCGTCCTGGCCGTCGGTTTCGGCGGGGGGGTGGTGGTGTGAAGCGGCGCGGCGTTGGCGGCCCGGCTGGCTGGGAACCGTTTTCTAAGCCGTACTGGGCGATGCGATTCGTGCGACGCTGGTACTGGCGAGCACGGCCGGGATCCACGCGCTGCGTGGCCGCCGGAGCTCGGGCACTGCTACCCGGTCCCGGGAATTATTGGTCGTCGACGGGTGCCGTCGCTGTGCTCGCTGTCGTCGTTGTGTTGGGGCGCCGACGTCGCCGAGCTCACCGCGGCTGGGTCTCCGTCGGTCTCGTCGACGGACCCGTGAGACGACGTGGAACAGGCAGACAGGCTTCATCAGCCGCGAGGCGCGAGTGCACGACGACCTCAACCATCGCAGCGGCTAAAACGTTGGTCCACGAGTGGGCCACGCACCGCGATGGGTTACGAGACTCGGATCGGCGGTGGGCGCCGTCACGTGGCCGTGGTGGAGGCCGAATCGGTGGCGTATCCCGTTATGGCGACCGCAAGGGCCGATCGGGCGTGGTCAGTGGAGTGGTTGCACCCACCATTCCGAGGCGAGGGTCAGGCCTTCGTCTTCGAGCAGGGCGCGGGTGGTTTGGTCGCCGTGGGCGGCGATCACGACGAGTTGGGTGGCGCCTCGTTTGGTGGCCCATCGCCGGACCCCGACGAGCAGCTCGCGGGCCGTGGTGACATTGTCGGCGCCGAAGTCGTCGATGGTGCAGGCCGGGCCGCCAGGATCATAGACGGGCGGTGCCGGTTCGAGTCGAGCGATCACGAACCCGACAACGGTGTCGTTGTCGGTGGCGACGAGGGTGTACGTGTCGTCGTTTTCGAAGAGGTGCTCGAAGAATGCTGCCTGAACTTTTTCGGCGTCGGGGCGCCGCCGCCAGAACTGGGGCTGGTAGGTCTCGAGGCGTTCGCGCCGGGCGGCGGCAATGGCGACCATAGCGGCGACATCGCCACGGGTGGCGGGACGGACCTGGATCACAACCCCGATGCTCGCATCCGCGTCCTAGTCGGGTCCGTGATAGCCGTGGTCCGTCGTGACAGGCCCGGCGGGTTCGTTCCCGGCGAAGCGAGGCCGAGGTGACGGTGAAGCGGGTGCGCGACGGCGTAGTGGTCGAGTCTTGGACGACAGCACAGCGGCGGCACCTGGTGGCTAAGCCCAATCTTCAGAGGTTCGCTTCGGTCTAGCGAACGAGAACGGCCTCGACTCTGCTGAGTTGCATCGAGTGCGCCGCTGGTTCGGCACCTAGGTCTCGTTGGATGGCGGTGTCGGCGATGAGCTGATGCAGCTGGCGGGGGCGGAGTTGTTCCAACGTTCCGCGGTCGTCGAGTTCGTTGAGGAGATCGACGACCCACTGATGCCGGTCCGTCACCGCTCGTTGGTAGATGGTGGTGGTGCGGTGGACGATCGCGGTGCGGAGGTGGTCCGTGTCGTTCGGTTCCCAACGGCGGTCGGCGATCGCGTCGCGTTCCGCCGTGACCGTCGCGCGGTCGTTGGATTGCGTGGCGATGAGTGTGTCGCGCTCGCTGGTAAGAAGGGCGCGCCGTTCGTGGCCGGTCTCGGCTGCCAGCTGGGATTCGACGTGAGCGAGGCGGTCGTTGACGGCGACCAAGTCCTCGGTCAGCTCACGGAGTCGGCGGCCCGGATCGAGCGCAGCGAGGGCCTCGTGTAGTTGCGCCAGGGTCCGCTCTTCGGTGGGTTCGTTCGTGTCGAGGGTGGCCGCAAGGGCGTCGAGGGCACTTTGGACCGCAGACCGCACGGGTGTGGGCCAGTGGGCGAGGGCGTCGTGTTGGGCGGCGAGGCGTTGGAGTTCGTGGTGTTCGACGATGTAGGGCCAGTTGGCCAGGATCCACCGGTTGCGCTCGGACTGGGCTTTGGTCGCGTCGGCGAGCGCACTGTAGAGATCCGGAGTGTCGAGTCGACCGCCGGCGATGAGGTCGTCGATGATGCGGCTCTGATCAGGTGGTGCGTCGGCGAAGAGCCGGTCGAGGTGGCTGATGCGGTCGTGAATCTCGATCGGGGTGAGCGACGGCTCGCCGACGGTGGGTTGGGGCTGAATCACGCGGTTGGCAAGCCAGGTGCGCTTTGCGAGCGTGGTGGCCATCGCGTCGAGCCACCGCGGACAGAGGTTGGGGTCTTCGGGTTCGGGTCCGAGACCGGGGTGGTGCGGGGCGATGTGGTGGAGGTCGCGCCATACGGCGATGTGGGCGACGGTGTCGTCCCAGACGGTGGCACCGGCGGGGTCGGCTGGTCGTGTGCCGATCCACCAGGTGAGCCATTCGGGTGCGTCGGCGTGCATCTGATAGGCGAGCGTCTCGCGCCGTGTCTCGATGGCCCGCCGAAGGAGTGTGACGTCGCCCGGTTCGATCGACCACTCGGCGAGCGCGGCGGCCCAGAGGTCGGAGGCGTGTTCGATTCTGGCGGCCTCCTGGTCGAGCCACCGTCGTGCCGCGTGTGTGATGTCGACGGGGTCGGGGTGGTCGATGGGCTTGAGTTCGCTCCAAGAGAGAGTCCGGACGGCGGAGGTGCCATCGTCGGCGACGAAGAGCACGGTTGCGTTACCGGATGTGTCGTGGACGGCGGTGATGGTGCCGACGTTGTCGCGGTCGAGTGCCCGCACCCGGCGCTCGACGGCGAGGTTCCGGCGTGCGTGTCGGGCTCGTTCGAGTGTGGCGATGTCGTCGGCAGGGTCTCTGACGCGAGCGGCTTTTGCTCGCGTCTCCGCCGTGGCAGCATGGCCGCACCGGTCCTCGAGGGTGGCGAGGTCGAGGTGGGCGAGGTCGGCAACGAGCGCGGCGGCTGGGTCGGAGCGAGTGGCGAAGCTCTTGGCCTCCGAGCGACCGATGGTGGCCAGCAGCTCGTGCTCCGGTCGTTCCGTTTCGCCGGGGAGGGGCAGGCCGCGGGCGTGGTCGCGTTCGCCGAACTCGGCGGCTTGACGGTTGGTCGCGTACAGGAACGCGCCCTGCCGTGCTCGGGAGAGGGCGACATAGGCCGCTTCGCGGTAGAGGCCGGCGGGCCCGACGATGAACACGGCGTCGCAGGTGGCGCCTTGGCTCTTGTGGATAGTCATCGCGTAACCGTGCTCCAGGAACCCGGCGGCGAGGTAGTCGTGGTCGAATCGGACCGTTTCCCTGGAGCGCAGCAGCATGTCGAGCGTGCCGCGCTGGACGTCGACGGCGACGACGGTTCCGACCATGCCGTTGTCGATCCGGATCGCTCGTCCGTCGGGGGTGTGCTGGTTGGTGTCGTTGCGGCAGGCGAGCACCCGATCACCAGATTGGAACGTTGTGCCGCCGACGGTGAGTTCGGGGCCGGCGAGGAGGCCTTCGTCGGCGGCACGCCGGCGGGCGAGCCGGTTCAGTGCCTGTGCCTCGCTGCGGGTTCCGGCCAGGAGAAGTGCGTCGCTACCCGCGGTGTGGGCGCTCCACCACTCGTCGACGGCGCTGCGGTGGAGCACGACAGGGTCGTCTGCGACGCGGACGCGATCGTGCGCGAGGTAGGCATTCCATGCGGTGGTGACGTCGCCGTGGCGGAGATCTTCGAGCGCGTCGATCTCCCACGCCTCGTTCTGGCGTCGATTAGTGGTGAGCTCGCAGACGTGGTCGCCGAGGGTGGCGATGGCGTTGGCGAGTCCTCCGCCCGCAGCGATTTCGGGGAGTTGGTGGTGATCGCCGACCAGGATCACCTTCGCACCGGCGCGGCGTGCGGTGGTGACGACGTGATAAAGGTCGATGGTGCCGCACATCCCGGCCTCGTCCACCACGACGACAGTGTTGGTGGTGAGCGGGTGGTCGTTGATGTGGTGGTCGAAGCGGGGAATGGTGAACGCCGGGATGTGGCCACCGGTTTCGAGTTCGCGGGCAGCCCGCGCTGATGGCGCGACTCCGACGATGTTCCACCCGACGGCTCGGTAGGCGGACGCGACCGCGGCCAGCGTGTACGTCTTGCCCGTGCCGGCTCGTCCGACGAGAACCTCGATCGCGTTGCCCTGGGTGCACAGCCGCGTGGCTGCGGCGTGCTGGTCGTCGCCGAGTGACGCGACCGCGCACGCGATTGTCACCCCGTCGGGCGCGAGTGCGCCGGTGTGGGACGCGACTCCCGACGCGATCGCGTCGGCGAGCTCGGCTTCCGACGCGATCAACCGGCGGGTCGTGTAGCGCTGTTCCCATCCAGCAGGCCGGTCGAGTGTGGCCGGGTCGCGGATGGTGACGATCTCGTCGAGGGCGAGCACGCCGGCGGTGAGACGGTCAACGTCGGCACCAGTCGCGCCGGGTTGCATCACGGACGCGACCGTTTTGGTGACATCGTGGCGGGTGAACGTCGAGTCCTGCGCGATGAGGCGATCGGCGACAACAGCGGCGAGCTGCTCGATGTCAACCGGCCCGTGTCGGGCATGCGCTGTGCTGCCGGCGAGGAGGGCGTCGAGTTGGGTTGGCCCCCAGCCGGCGGCCTCGGCTTCGTGCTGCCATCGTTCGACGATGCCGTCGGGGTCGATGGCGGCCTTGGTCTTGCGGGTCGCCAGGGTCGCGGCTTGGGCGGCCTTCGAACCGGATGCCCCCAGGCGTTCCAGCTCGGCTTCGATCTCCTCGCGACGTTTCGAGAACAGCCGCACGATGCGCTGCGGGATGCCGGCGATCTCGCAGGCGTCTTTGACCGGCGGCGTCCATTCCACGCCGAGCCGCGCGGTGAGCTCGCGGCGCAGCGCCGCCTGGAACGCGGCGCCCGCGGCGCGCTGCGATCGGTAGAGACCGGTGGCGTCGAGCGCCGTCCATCGACGGTCCGGGCCTCGGGTGATGTTGGCGACCAGGACATGCCAATGGAGTTGCGGATCGCCGGCCCGGCTGGTGCGGTGTCGGAACTGCGCAGCCACGAACCCGGCGCCCGGGAACCGACGCGTCCCCCACCCCTCGACACGGGGAACCTTGGCGTCGCGTCGGTT
>JBDUDK010000102.1:0-7499 GCA_040002995.1 Acidimicrobiales bacterium
CGGGGCGCCCGGCTCGGCGTCGTTGCCGGCCCAACTTTGAGCCCTCATCGACGCGGGCTAGCGCGCGATCACGTTCGACCCGCGTGGCATCGCGCCCTCCGACGTCCCGCCGCCTCCCCGCAGGAGTTGGCGCTCTTACTCGCCGGGCTTGATCTCGCCTCCGGCCCATGTGATCTTGCTGACCGCTTCAGTTATGGGCGCCGTCGTCGCTCTCGATTGGTGTCTCGAGCCCAAATTCCACCCGTAAACGCGAAATGACCCGCGAGGGGTGCTCGCGGGTCAAACTCGCTTCGCTTCGTCCCCTACGGGAGAAAGCCGTGAACTAGATCAGGAGCCGGAGCCGCTGATTGCGCTTCCGAGTGCGCTGAACTTGGTCGAGGCCGAGCTCCCGAGGAGGCTGACGGCCGCGATGCAGACGACGGCGATCAGCGCCACGAGAAGGGCGTATTCCACGAGGCTGGCGCCGCGCTCGTCTTTGCTATGGGCGCGGATCCATGTTGCGAGCACGTCCCATTGAGCCTTGAAATCCATTATGTGTCTCCCGTTTCGATTGGTGGGGCCTGATTTGTCCTGCCTCTACTCGTCGGCTGTGGAGACGGACACATGATGGGGCGCACGGACCAAATATGGTCGTTGACCCTGAGACGGCCTTTAACCCGGGCTGCGTGCTTCTTGAGGAATGCCGCGCTCCAGGTGGCCGGATGCCATCCCGCCACCTGAACCAACTCTTAACAAATGAGTTTGGTCAGGGATGGTTGATTTGCTGGGGTAGACCCTAATGTCGGCGCCTTCATGACGACCTGCCTGTCGCCGCCGTGTGGGGGAGAAGTGGTGGCAGAGACGCTTACTGACGGGCACTGCGTGTTTTGCGGTCTTCACCACCGACGCCCAGCCGGTGCCGTCAACTGGGACCGAGTGGTGGGCCCGGTGGTCGTGACACTTTCGGCCGCGCAGGCGCGAAACGGCCGGCCTCTCGGTGGAGAGGAGCAGATCGACGCCGACGCTGTCCGATTCAACGGTCAGCCGTTGAGGATCGACGTCCTCCGCGGCACCACGAGATTCATCGCCACCGTTCCGTCGTCACGGCTCGTACGCATCGTTGCCCGCGATTGACTGTCGGCGCGGGTAGGGGATTGCACTCATTCTGAACCTGGGGGGTTTCTGGGGTCGGTGCGGTTGGCGTTCCATGACGTGGTCCCTAACACGAGGAGCACGCCATGATGAGAACACCAACCCCCCCGAGCTTTGACGAACCGAGGTCGCCTTCACGGTCGCGAGCGGGTCAGCTCGCCGATTATTTGGACCGGCGAGAGAGCACGTTGGTCCACCCTCGTCTCGTCGAAGAGGAACTCCTGCGCAGTGGCTGGCACCCGATCGAGGCGGCCAATGCAGCCGCGCAGTACCGGCGCCGATTCAACGAACACAACCTCGGGTACTCGGCTCTGCTGCTCACGACTGGGCTGGCGGCGCTCGCGGCCGGTACGTGTGGCCACCTCCTCACGGCCAGTCTCGACCGGCCCCTTGACCGTGACACCCTTGCCAGCTGGTTGTCGGTGCTGTTCTGCTCTATTCCGTTCGCGCTCTGGGCCCATCGTTGGGCGGCTCGCGTTGACCGCGACGATCCGGTCGCCGCATGGTCGCGCTCGCGGCGGACTCTTGCGCTGGTGCTCGTTTGGGCGTGCGTCGTCGTAGGCGTGGGCCGGCTTGTGACGTATGCCGCGCAGTTGATTGGTTCGCTCCTCGGCGCGACCTGGGCGCAGGGTGCATCTGTTGCGGCGGGTGCGATAAACGTCGCCATCACGATCAGCATTGCCGTGCCGCTCGGGGGGTGGGCCTTCCGCTTCCTGCACCGCTTCGACGCGGAGGATGCGTCGGTCCCGATCGCTCAGCGCCACCGTGGCGGTCGCTGAACTTCTCCATGCGTCCGGGCCTCGCGTACGGCAATGTGGAGGGGTGGAACGCGGTGTCCTCGTCGGTGTAGTGGGGCTCCGCTGGGCGGCGTGGGTGTGGTTGACGGTCGTCGCGCTGCTCAATCTCGACCGGGTTCACCACCCCGCCGTATCCGTGGCGGGCGTGGTCGCAACCGGCGTGGTCACCGTGGTGGCGACCATGGCGCTCCGCACGCCCGGCTGGGAACGGGCCATGCGGCCCGGTCTGGTTGGCGCCGAGGTGGCGGTAGCGGCGGCCGTTGTTACCGCGGAGGCATGGGTTCGCCAGGCGCCGGTGAGTGGGCAGAGCCTCGCCGGCACCTGGCCGTTGGCGGCCATCCTTGTGGCGGCCGTGGCCGGCGGTCTGGTGTGGGGCGTCGGCGTAGGCACGTTGCTCGCCGGCGCTCGGATCGTGGCGCTGACGCTCGGTGGGTCGGCCGTCGGTCAGGGCGGCCGCGCCGCGCTCGCCGCGGTGTCGACGGGCGTGTCGTGGATCGTGATCGGGGCCGTGTGCGGCACGATCATTCGCCTGCTTCGCCGCGCGCAACACCAGCTCGCCGAGGCCGAGGCCCGTGACGCGATCGCCCATGACCTTCACGATGGGGTTCTGCAAACGCTCGCGCTCATAGAGCGCCGGTCAGAATCCACCGAAATCGCCCGCCTGGCACGCGACCAAGAGCGTGACCTGCGCGCCTACTTGTTCGGTGGTCGACCGGAAAACGGCGGACTGCCCGCCGAGTTACGCGCAGCGGCGAGTCGCCTCGAGCGCAGTTGGCCGTCGACCACAGTGACAGTGACCGTGTCGGTCGATGCACCGAAGCTAGAAACGGCAAAGGTAGACGCCGTGGTGGGAGCCGCCACCGAAGCGCTCACGAATGCGGCGAAGCACGGACGTGCACATCACGTCGTCGTCTTCGCCGACATCGATGAGTCGTCGGGTGGGCTGTTCCTGAGCGTGA
The DNA here is from genome assembly GCA_040002995.1 of Acidimicrobiales bacterium. Lineage (GTDB taxonomy): Bacteria > Actinomycetota > Acidimicrobiia > Acidimicrobiales > Ilumatobacteraceae > JBDUDK01. The sequence goes on from JBDUDK010000102.1 coordinate 2,888, forward strand.
AGGACGACGGTGGCGGCTTCGACCCCGCCGCGGTGGTCGAGGGAATGGGTATGGCTCGCAGTATCCGCGGTCGCATCGAACAAGTCGGAGGTCGAGTCGAGTTCGCCTCCATACGGGGCGACGGCGCCGAGGTACGGATAGCCGTCCCTCCGTCATCGCGACGAGCAGCGCACCGTGGCTGACACCGTGGCTGACACCGTCCACACCGTCGTGATTGCCGACGATCACCCGACCGTGCGTTCGGGGATCCGGGCGGACCTCGGTCCGCCGTTCGTCGTCGTCGGCGAGGCAGGCGACGCTGACGAAGCCTTGGCCATGATCGCCACGCACCAGCCGGATCTCGTGGTCTGCGACCTCAATATGCCGGGCGGCGGGGGACTCCGAGTCGTGCGTGAGACGGCTGCGCGCTACGCGGACAGAATAAAGGTCGTGGTGTTCACGGTGTCCGAGCAAGAGAGCGACCTTCTAGACGCGGTCGCTAGCGGCGCCTACGGCTATCTCATCAAGTCGACACCCGGTCCCGAGTTGCGCCGGCAACTCCTTCGCGCCGTAGACGGGGACCCGCCATTCGCGCCGGAGTTGGCGACGCTGCTGCTGGGTGAGTTTCGACGCGTCGCCCGCAACGCCACTGGAAGCAACCCGTTGTCCGATCGCGAGCGCGAGGTCCTCAACCTTGTGGCCCGCGGCTACACCTACCGTCAGGCCGGCAGTGAGCTGTTCATCGCGGAGAAGACGGTGGAGAACCACGTCCGCAACATCTTGGGCAAACTCCACCTCACCCGACGCGCCGAACTCATCCGCTGGGCGGCCGACCACGGCATTCGCTAGGAGCCTCGAGTGACTGCTGAAGAATTGGCGGGGTATGTGCGCCGCCTCTACTCACTCGATCCGTCTGACTTCACCGCGGAACGGAATGCCGTCGTCAAGGAACTGAAGAAGGCCAAGCGCGCGGAGGACGCCGCGTTCGTCGCCGCGTTGCGGAAGCCATCGGCCGTCGAGCACGCAGTCAACACGGTCGCCCGCGAGAAGAAGGATGTCGTCGAGCGGTGGGCCAAAGCGGTGGCAGCGGCGGTCGAGGCCCAGTCGGCGACCATCGGCGGTGGCTCTGGCGCGGCGTTTCGTGAGGCGACCGCGGAGCTCCGCACGGCCACCGGCGCCCTGGTGAACGCCGCGGTCGCCGCCCTTGGCGGCGAAGCGGGAACGAAGAGAGCTCAGGTCGCGACCGCCGTGCAGGGGCTGAGCGCCGGCAACGGACCGGAGCTGGTGGTCGATGGTCTTGTTGGGTCGGCGGCCCAGGAGGCGGACAGCGATCTGTTCGCCGGCGCACCCGACCCGCCGCCCCGCACGAAATCCGCGGCGACGAAACCGGCAAAGGGACCGTCGCCGTCGGATATCGCAAGGCGTCAGCGCGCGGAGGACAAGCGCAAGACGGCGCTTGGCGAAGTCGAGCACGCGGAGTCTGCGGTCCGCGCCGCCGAAAAGGTGCTCGCGGCCGCCAAGGCCCGACTGCAAAAGGTCGAGGACGAACTGCGAGCCCTCGACAGCTGACCTCAGGTCGCGGCGTACGCGTCCTCCTTGTCGACGACATCGAGATTGCGTTTGATGCTCGGTCCTCGATGGTCGAACAGCGAGGCGACCGACTCGAGCAAGAGATATATGCCAAACACAATTGCCACGGCGACGGTGACGTGAATGAGGAAGGCGAGCGCCCATCCGAGGATGAGGCCGGCCCGCCAAAGATGACCCCATAGGGCGCAGAGCACGATCGGGATGATCGCCGCGAACAGCGCGCCGAGCGCGAGCTGCGCGACAAGCGAACGATGCCCCATCCATGGGACGCCGTGCCACACGTTGAAGAGGTTGAGGGTGGCCATCACGCCGAGGGCGATGACGATGCCGATCGTGAGGAATATGGTGGCTCGCCAACGGACCTTGTGCTTCGGAGACGACAAGACGGTGGCGACGGTCACGGCGGTCCATATCACCCAGCGCCGGATCAGAGGTGTGCCCAGGTCTCTCATGCCATCGCGGAAGACGCGGTCGGCCTGTTCACGACTGACGTCGGGTCCGATGTAGGTCTTGCCTTCATTTGGCGCGTAGATGAGGCCGTCGTGAATCAGCGCGGCGGAAAGATGAACGCCAATCGAAGGCACCAGCCATTGGAAGAGTGACGGCACCGACGTCAGATCGGTTCGGAAGGATTCGATGTCGGGCGGGACGATGAACGGTTCGGCGAAATGCGAGTCCTGGTAGCCCAGCTGACACAGCATCTTGAAGTTGGCGGGACCCGTCTGTTCGAGCTGGATCTTCGCCGGAGGGCCGGCGCCGGGTCGGAAGAACTCGCCGAGATGACTGTGATGTCGGCTCTTGGGGAGTTCGGGATCGCCGGTCGGGGGGTTGGCCATCTCCAAGCTGTCACACTCCTCGTTGGTTCACCGAAAGAGTTTCGACTCCGGGTCGGGAACTTCACGGCGCACGTACGGGAACGTGAGGTTTTCCGTACCTTTGTACGCGTACGGATCGCCGCCCGCGACGAGAACGATGTCGCGGTTGTCGCGTGTGGCCGCGAGTCGCCCGTCCCAATCCCACGGGAGAAGTGACTCCGCCGACATGTAGTGGTTGACGAGCGCCCGCCGGAATCGGTCGGGAGTGCGGTTGGGCAGTGATCGGTGCAGCAGATAGCCGTTGAAGAAAACGACGCCGCCGGCCTCGACCTCGACTGGGACAGCGCGGTCCGCGGACTCTGGAAAGCCGAAGCTCTCCCGCCCCTCGTCAAAGTCCTGCGTCTCGTGGGGTTTGGATGGCCAGATCACGCCATGGACGTGCGATCCGGGCAACACCCAAAGACAGCCGTTGTCGATCGTCGCGTCATCGAGCGCGATCCACGCGCCACACAGCGACCGATCACGCGTCGGGATAAAATTCTCGTCCTGGTGCCAAGCCTGACCCGGCTTCCGTGCCGCCTTGATGAAGAGCATCGACTGCATGCACTTGACGTTGGGGCCGATGACATCACGGAGCACATCGACGATCGCCGGCTGGGATAGAAGCTCGAGGAAGAGCTTTGAAATCTTGTGTGGAAAGTGGATGGCCAAGTGACGACGCATGATCTCGGCATCGGTGTCGCCTTCATCGAGCTCGGCGAGTCCGTCGATAGGGCCGCGGTCGCCTCGACAAACGGCGAGCGCTTCGGCGATCGTGGCGTCGACTTCGGCTCGGCTTAGTAGGTTCGGTTCCACGATGAAGCCGTCGTCGCGATAGCGAATGCCCCGATCGGTCGGCGTGTCCATGTCGCCTCCTTATTGGCAACCACGCTCATGGTGCCACCTCTGGGCGACTTAGCGCGACGAGCTCACGGCCTGGTGGCCACCGCTCCATAGTCGGGCAGGACCGGCTGATAGTCGCTGTTGAGCAGCGGCGACGAGATCAGGTAGTCAGCCGTGGCCCGGTTGCAAGCGATCGGGATGTTCCACACCACCGCGATGCGCAGAAGCGCGCGTACGTCGGGGTCGTGCGGTTGGGGCTCGAGCGGATCCCAGAAGAACAGCACGAGATCGATTTCGCCTTCCGTGATCTTCGCGCCGAGCTGTTGGTCGCCACCCAGAGGGCCACTACGAAACAGCGTGACGGGAATCCCGAGCTCGCTCTCGACCAAACCGCCCGTCGTGCCGGTTGCGAACAGTTGGTGTTCGGCGAGGATGTCGCGGTTGAAGTGGGCCCAGTCGAGTAGGTCGCGCTTCTTGTTGTCATGAGCCACGAGAGCGATTCGCCGCGGCGAGTCGTCGCGCGGACCGATCACCGGCAGAGGCTTGCGACTACGGGGGTGCATCGAGCGAGGATGGCAGCGATTCGTTTCCGTCGCGTCGCGCACAAGTGAACATTCGGTGCTGCGCTGGTCAAAGCCCACTACCGTGCCTACAGCCAAGGCCATTTTGGGCGGTAGCAGAACGACGATGAACAGCACAAGGTTGGAAGCTTTCAGTGACGGTGTTTTCGCCGTGGCCATCACACTGCTCGCGCTCGATCTCGCGGTGGAGGGTCCGGGAACCGGTCACGGTTCGCTCGCCCATCAACTGAGTGACCATTGGCCCTCGTTCGCGGCCTACGTCGTCAGCTTCTTCACAATCGGGATCACGTGGGTGAATCATCACGCGCTGTTCAAGACATTCGCCAAGACCGATCGCTTGTTGGCCTTCTTGAATTTGCTGCTGCTGCTGTTCATCGTGGCGATCCCCTTTGCAACCGCCACGATGGCGAGCTACCTCCGCGGCGGTGGCGCCGATGCCCACCTCGCCGCCGCGCTCTACGCGGCTGTCCTCGAAGGCATGGGTTTGAGTTTCGCCGCCGTCTTCGTGTGGTCGCTCCGCAGAGACCGGCGGCGCGAGCCGCTCCCCGCTGGTGCTGCCCGAGCGGCGGTTCTGCGCTTCACGATCGGCTCTCTCGTCTATCTGGTGACGATCGGGCTGGCGTTTGTGAGCGCGCCGGCGGCTCTCGTGTTGATGGCGCTCGTTGCGTTGTACTACGTGTTCGAGCAGACGCCCACCGGCGAGAGCGCCGACTAGCCACCAAAGAAAGGACCTCTATGGCCCGTACTGTGATCCCCGTTTCCGAC
>JBDUDK010000007.1:0-7476 GCA_040002995.1 Acidimicrobiales bacterium
GGCCACTACCCGATCAACGCCCACCTGCGCATGCTGCTCGACGACATCATCAACGACAGCCGCTGGGACATGACCTATCTCGGCATGCAGATCATGGTCGAAGGGTTGGCGCTGGCGGCGTTCGGCTTCCAGCAGCAGATGACCACGGAGCCGCTCCTCAAGAAGCTCCTCCGCTATGTCATGAGCGACGAGGCGCGCCACGTTGCCTTCGGCGTGCTCTCGCTCAAGGAGGTTTACGACCACATGAGCGATGCGGAGATGAAGGAGCGCCAGGAGTTCGCGTTCGAAGCCGCGGTGCGGATGCGCGATCGGTTCTTGCAGCAGGAGGTGTGGGAGCGTCTCGGCGTCGACACCCGCAAGATCGTTCCACTCATTCTGAACGACCCGACACGGCCGCAGTTCCAGGCGCTGCTGTTCTCGAAGATCGTGCCGAACTGCAAGAAACTCGGCCTCCTTGATCGCAACGACCAGTGGCTGCGCCGGCGTTTCGAGGAGATGGACGTGATCCAGTTCGAGGACTGGGCCGACACGGGTGAGGAGTACAACGCGTTCGCGCTCGAGGGCACGCCCGCGGCCTGATTCGCTGCGTTCTCTCAAGGTTTGGCAAGGGCCGTACCTCGGTGCGGCCCTTTGTCGTTCTCGGGGGAAAGAGGGCCGGCAGGGCCGGTGCAAAGCCTCGCTCTCCAAGGAGGTGGGTATGCGTCGGTGCCTGTTGGCGTTCATGCTGGTGCTCGGGGCCGTCGGCGGGCTGGCGCCCTCCGCTCGGGCCGAAACCGACCCGGTGTCCACCTGGTACCAGCAGATCGCCGACTGGCGGGCGTGCGTCCGTGGGGTCATTTCCGTGGGCGGAACGATCGAGGCGTCAAGGACACAGTGCGGTGCGGAACCCAAGCCGCCGGCCGACCCGCGGCTCGGGCGGTTCCGTCAGGCGATCAAGGACTGGCGCCTGTGTGTTCGCGAGCAACTGGCGAAGAGCGTCCACCGTGACGCGTTGCGGGCGGCTTGCCCGATGCCCATGCTGGCCGACTTCGGTCTGCCCAAGCCGCCTGAGCCGCCGAAGCCCGCGTGGGTCGAGCCCTACCGCCGGGCCCACAAAGCGTGGGAAGACTGCCTGCACGCCCAACGCGAAGCGGGCCAGACCATCGACGAGGCCAGGGCGACGTGTGGGCCCGAGCCGACGCCTGATCAGTTCGGCGGACCCGTCAAGCACAGCGAGCCGCGCCGCACCGACGACGAACCCAAGCCGCCGGTGACGACGACCGTGGCATCGGGCGACCGTGAGCTCGCTATGCGAGCGTTTCGCGTTTGCGTCGAGCTTCAGGTGAAGGCGGGCGTCACCATCCAGGCCGCCCAGCAGGCGTGCAAGGAGAAGCTGCCGCCGGGCGTCGAACTGCCTCCAATCAAGGAGCGCCCGACTGTGCCGCCAACGACTGTGCCGGACATCGGCGCTCGCTTCCGTCGGTGCCTCGACGAGCGCACGCAGCAAGGTCTGACTCCCGATCAGGGCTACGCGTCGTGCGTTGCCAGCGCGCCGGCGGGGTTCGTGCCGCCGCCGGCTCCCGGCTGATCGGCACGCGTCTTCTACCGCAACCCACCAGGGGGCCGACGGCGGCCGCTGCTACGGTTCGTCGTCGATATGGCCTACGCGTCCGAGCCAACTTTTCTGGTGCTGCACGCGTTGAGGGTGAAGGGTTTCGCGAAGGTCGACACGCTCTCCGAGCTGGCCGCCCGCCCGATCCCAGAGGTCGAGGGTCATCTCCGGCGCCTCGAGTCCGACGGCCACGCGGTGTTCCGGGAGGCCCGTTCGCTCTGGCAACTCACGCCGGAGGGCAAAGACGCGCACGCCTCGGCGCTAGCCGACGACGTCGCCGCCGCGCCGATCGACCACCTCAAGAAGTCCTATCCCTCGTTTCTTGAACTGAACGACGCGTTCAAGCTTCTCTGCGGCGACTGGCAGCTGCGCGACGGTCAGCCGAACGACCACAGCGACAGCGCATACGACCGAGCGGTTATCGGTCGCCTGCGCGACCTCGACCACGAGGCTCGCCCAGTGTGCGCGACGTTTGGTGAGGTGATGCTCCGACTCTCGCCCTATGGAGGCAGACTCCAGAGCGCCGCCGAACGCGTTGCGAACGGCGAGCGCAACCTCTTCACAGGCGTCATGTGCGGCAGCTACCACGACGTCTGGATGGAACTCCACGAAGATCTCATTCTCACGCTCCGCATCGATCGCACCTCTGAAGGGAGCTTCTGATGACCGGTCGCTTTGGGCGGGTGCTCACCGCCATGGTCACGCCGTTCGACGACGACGCGGCTCTCGATCTCGACGGTGCTTGCACCCTCGCCCGCCACCTCGCCGAGCACGGCAACGACGGGCTAGTGGTCGCGGGTACGACGGGCGAGGCACCCGTGCTGACCGACGACGAGAAACTCGCGCTGTGGGCCGCGGTGGCCGAGGCGGTCACCATCCCGGTGATCGCGGGCACCGGCACGAACGACACCGCACACTCAGTACATCTCACACGTGAGGCGAGCCGTCTTGGTGTCGCCGGGGTGCTGGTCGTGACGCCGTACTACAACCGGCCTTCACAGCGTGGGCTCGAGGGCCACTTCCGCGCCGTGGCCGAGGCCACCGACCTGCCGGTGATGGTGTACGACATCCCGATCCGCACGGGCCGCAAGGTGTCATCGGCGTTGCTCGCCACGCTCGCGCGTGAGGTTCCCAATGTGGTCGCCGTCAAGGACGCCGCGGGCAATCCCGCCGAGACCGCCGTCGTGCTCGCGCACGCACCGGCGGGTTTCGAGTGCTACAGCGGCGACGACGCGCTCACCCTCCCGCTACTCGCGATCGGCGCGGTTGGGGTGGTGGGCGTGGCCACACACTGGTCGGGGCTCGACCATCAGGAGATGATCACCGCGTTCGAGAAAGGCGACGTCGGCGCGGCCCGCGCCGTCAATGCCCGGTTGCTCCCGAGCTTCGCGTTCGAAACCGGCGACGACGCGCCGAACCCGGTGCCCACGAAGGCGATGCTTCGTGTGCTCGGGCTCCCTGGGGGCCAGTGCCGCCTCCCGATGGGCGACGCACCGGACTGGGTCGAACCAAAAGCCCGTCAAGTGCTAGCCGATCTGCAGGCGGCTCGTGGCTGACGCGGTACGCATTGTTTTTCTCGGCGGTCTCGGTGAGATCGGCCGTAACTGCATGGCCGTGGAAGTCGCGGGCAAGATCATCTTGCTCGATTGCGGCCTCATGTTCCCCGACGCCGACATGCACGGCATCGACCTTGTGCTTCCCGACTTCACGTACCTGCGCGACCACGCCGATCAGGTGGTGGGCTGCGTGGCCACGCACGGGCACGAGGATCATGTCGGCGGGCTGACCTACATCCTGCGCGACCTCACGTTTCCGATCTACGGCTCGCGGCTCACGCTGGGGCTGGCCCGCAACCGCATCGAAGAGGCTGGCCTACTCGGCCGCACCGAGCTGATCCCCGTCGCCGACGGCGAGCGCCGCAAGATCGGGCCGTTCGACGTCGAGTTCATCCCTGTCACCCACTCGGTACCTCACGCGTTCGCCATCGCCTTCCACACCCCGCAAGGCGTGATCTTGCACTCGGGTGACTTCAAACTCGATCTCACGCCCGTCGACGGACGCCTCACCGATCTGTCGCGCATGGGCGCGCTGGCGTCGAGTCCCGGCGGCATCCGTCTGCTGCTGTCCGATTCCACCAACGCCGAGGAAGCCGGGCATGCGCCGAGCGAGCGGGCCGTTGGTGCCGTTTTGAGGGCGGTGTTCGCCCGTCTCGACGGCCGTCGCATCATCACCGCCAGCTTTGCCAGCCACATCCATCGCATCCAACAGATCATCGACGCCGCCGTCGCGAGCGGGCGAGTGGTGGCCACCCTCGGCATGTCGGTGGCGCGCAACGTGCGGATGGCGCGTGACCTCGGCCTGCTGCATGTGCCCGACGCCTCGCTCGTCGATATCGAGGCCGTCGATTCTCTGCCCCCCGGCAGAGTCTGCGTGATTTCCACCGGCTCGCAGGGCGAGCCGATGTCGGCGCTCGCGCTCATGGCCGGCGGCGACAACAAGTGGCTCAAGATCACGAGCGACGACACGGTGATCTTGTCGTCGCACGCCATCCCCGGCAACGAGTTCAACGTCAGTCGCGTGATCGATGGCCTGTTGCGCCTCGGCGCCGAAGTCGTGCACACGGGTGTGGCCGATGTCCACGCCACCGGGCACGCACAAGCCGACGAGTTGAAGACCTTGCTCGCGATCGCGCGACCGGAGTTCTTCATCCCTGTGCACGGTGAGTACCGACACCTCGTCGCGCACGCGAAGTTGGCCAACCTGATGGGAGTCGGCGACGAGCGCATCCTGCTCGCGGAGGACGGCGATGTCGTCGTACTCCACGATGACGGCATCGACTTCGGTGAGCGCGTCCCGTCCGGCTACCTGTATGTCGATGGCATCGTGGGCGACGTTGGTCAGGGTGTGCTGCGTGATCGCCGCGTGCTCGCAGAAGAGGGTGTCGTGGTCGTGATCGTCGCGGTCGACGTAACGACCGGCAAAGTCATCACCGGCCCCGAGATCATCACGCGGGGATGGGTGTACGCGCCTGAGGCCGAGAGCCTTCTCGGCGAGGCGCGCGAGACCGTGAAGGCCGCCGTCGAGCACGCGGTGGGAAACGGCGTGCGCGATCCCGAGGCGCTCGAGCGGGAGGTGCGCCGCGCCGCAGGGAAGTTCGTCAGCGACCGCACCCGGCGCCGGCCAATGATCGTCCCGGTCGTAATGTCGGCCTGACCTGGTGGGTGCCCGATGCGGGTGAGGTCACGCCGGTAAGGTCATCGCCATGGCGACGCGAACGGCCTCGACGCGCTCGTCGACCAAAAAGAAGACGACCAAGAAGAAGCCAGCGGCGCGCCGCCGGCGCGCGAATCGCCTCGCGCCTGTACGTAGCGCGCTCGCCGGCCACGAGGCCGACTTCGCGGGATTACTTCTGCTCGCGCTCGCGCTCGTCGGCGCGCTCGCCATCTGGCTCAACCTCGCCGGCGCCATCGCCGAAGGCGTTCGCATCGGCGTGGGCACCGCGGTCGGGGTGGCCGAGGCGGTCGTTCCGTTGCTGCTCGGGGCGGCCGGCCTGTTGCTCATCCGCGATCGTCCCCTTGGTGATCGCACCCGCTTGGCGATCGGGGGCGGACTGGTCACGGTGGCCGTTACCGGGTTGGCCCATGTCGCGCGCGGCCCCGAGTTGTTCCCCGGCGGCCGAGACGAGCTGCGGAGGGCAGGCGGCATCGTGGGCGCGCTCGTCGGGCACCCGCTCGAGAACGCGCTGTCTTCTTGGGGCGCGGCCCTGCTTCTCGTCGGCGTCGGGCTCGCGGGTCTGCTGATCATCACGCGTACGACCATTGCCGCCGCAACGCGTCGGGCCACCGCCGTCGTCAAGCCCAGTGTCAGCGCGGCACGCCGCGCACTAGGCAACATGACCACCCTCGCCGGCGAACGGTTGGGCATGCGCGAAGACCTCGATCAGGTCCATTCCGACGGCGAGATCGCGCCGACTCTCTACGACGTCGAGACCGAAGACGATGCACTCGTCGACCTCACAGCGGTCGACGTTAGGGAGCCGCGTCGACGCCGGCCGAAGCTCGTCGACCCGGCCGACGAGATCGGCCCCACCGAACAGCTCGCCATCGACCTCGGCCCGGGGGCCGACAAGGGCCCGTGGAAGCTCCCGCCGCGAAACCTTCTGCACCAGTCAGAAAGCCACGAGATCGACCGCACGATCATCGAGGCCACGGGTCGCCAACTCGAGGGCGCGCTGGCCGCTCACGGCGTCGAGACCCGACTGGTCGGCATGACCATCGGACCCACGGTCACGCGCTACGAGCTTGAGCTGGGCCCTGGGGTTCGCGTCGCGCGTGTCACCGCGCTACAGCGCGACATCGCCTACGCGATGGCTGCCGAGCACGTGCGCATCCTGGCCCCTATCCCCGGCAAGTCGGCGATCGGGGTCGAGGTGCCGAACCGGCAGCGTCAGCTCGTAGCGCTGGGCGACATCCTCGCGAGTGCGGAGGCGCGTCAGGCCACCCATCCCCTCGAGGTCGCGGTGGGGCGTGACATCGCCGGCCGTGCCGTCTTCATGAACCTCGCCACCACCCCGCATCTGCTAATTGCCGGAGCCACCGGCAAAGGGAAATCGAGCCTCCTCAACGCGATGGTCACGTCGCTGCTCATGCGCAACACGCCCGACCAAGTGCGGCTGATCCTGGTCGATCCCAAACGGGTCGAGATGGGCCAGTACAACCGCCTTCCTCATCTGCTCACGCAGGTGGTCACCGTGCCGAAGAAGGCGGCCAACGCGTTGCAGTGGGCCGTTCACGAGATGGAACGGCGCTACGACCTGCTTCACGGAGTCGGCGTGCGCGACATCACCGGCTACAACGCGGCCTTCGACCGGGGTGAGCTGGTAGCCGAGCCCGGCAGTGAGATGGTCTACGAGCGCCTGCCGTTCATCGTGATCGTCGTCGACGAGTTGAACGACCTCATGATGGTGGCGGCGCGCGACGTCGAGGAGTCGATCTGTCGCATCGCGCAAATGGCGCGCGCGGTCGGCATCCACCTGGTGATCGCCACCCAACGACCGTCGGTCAACGTCATTACCGGGGTCATCAAGGCCAACATTCCCGCCCGGGTGGCGCTCGCGGTGGCGAGTCAGACCGATAGCCGGGTCGTCCTCGATCAGGTCGGCGCCGAACGCCTCGTCGGCCTCGGCGACATGCTGCTGCTCGGTCCCACCTCGAGCATCGCCCAGCGGATCCAGGGCGCGTTCGTGAGTGAGGACGAGACGCGCAAAGTCGTCGCGCACTGGCGGCGCCAGGCGCCGGAGCCGAGCTATGAGTCGGGAGTCGAGGGCGACGACGCCGACGATGCGTTCGGGGAGTTCATGGCGGTCTCCGGCGACGACGCCGACGACGAAGCACTGATGCGCGCGGCCATCGACCTCGTCGTCCGCAGCCAGTTGGGGTCGACCTCGATGCTCCAGCGCAAGCTCAAGATCGGCTTCGCCCGGGCCGGGCGGATCATGGACCTCCTCGAGCAGCGCGGCCTGGTCGGCCCGAGCGAGGGATCCAAGGCACGAGTCGTGCTCATGACAGCCGAGGAGCTCGATGGCCTGCTCGACGCTGACCGTCACCGCTAGCGTCGAACGTCCCATACAGGGAGCCATTTTTGGCGGGTCATGAGGGGCCACCCCCCGAACTGGAGACAAGGTTTTCTCAACTCTACGTGGGGGTCTTGCCACGGAGAGTGACTATGACTACAACAGGTGGTGGGGAGGCCCAGATCCGCCAGCCGATTGGTCGCTGAGCTAGCGGGGAGCCAGGCGAAACCGGCCCCGTCCGGATAATCGAACGAGGAAGGCTCCCCAAAAATGCGATCAAAGGTCGTCCGTGCCGGAGCGGCACTGTTCATGG
>JBDUDK010000151.1:0-7466 GCA_040002995.1 Acidimicrobiales bacterium
ACCCAATCGGGTTCACTGAGCAGCTTGCGGCGGAAGTTGGCTGGGTCGAACTGGGTGTCCCACACTGCTTCGAAGACGCGCCGCAACTCGCTGAGGGTGAAGTCGGGGCCCACGAACGCAGTGGCCAAGCTCGTTGTCTCGAGGTCGCGCTGGGCCCGTTCGACCGCGTCGCCGACGATACGCGCGTGGTCGAAGGCGAGTTCCATGCGTCCACTCACGACATCCGCGACGGGACGAAGTGCGGTCTCGGTCACATCGGTCGCAGCTTTCGGCTCGCCGACGTCGCGCAGCACGGCAACGTACGCAACGGTCACGACGTCGGTACGTGGGTCGCGTCCGGGGTCGCCGTACGCGCCGAGTTGAACGAGGTGAGCGGCGTCGACCACACCGGTCTCCTCACGCAGCTCGCGTGCCGCGGCCTGGTCGAGGGTTTCGTCGGGTCGTTTGAATCCGCCCGGCAGAGCCCACGAACCGGCGTAGGGATCGCCGCCGCGCCGCACGAGCAGCACGGTGAGCGCGTCGTCGACGATCGTGAAGATCACGATGTCGACCGTCACCGCGAAGGCCGGGTAGGTCGCGGCGTCGTAACCCTGAGGAACGCGGTGACCAGCGCGGGCCGCACCCGGCGCACGTTTCTTGGCCAAGACAACATTCTAGGCCGGTATGGGTACAAATGACCGAAACCCATGTTATAGTCAGATCGACCCAATGATCTGGAGGCGGCCATGAAGGACGCAAAGGTTTCTCGAAACGGAAAGAAAGTGGTCCCGGTGACACAGCCCGAGGTGTGGTTCCTGCTCGACCGCTCAGGCTCGATGCAGAGCATCGCCTCCGACGTGGTCGGCGGCTTCAATCAGTTCTTCGCCGAGCAGCGGGCCCAGGCCGGGCACTTGCGCGTCACCGTCGTCCAGTTCGACGACCAGGCCCCCCACGAGGTGCTCATCGACCGGGCCGACGTGGCCAACGTCGTCGACCTCGACGCCCACCGCTACAAGCCGCGTGGGATGACCCCACTGTTCGACGCCATCGACGTCCTCCTCGATCGGGCCGAACGCGCGGGCGGCTCCCCCACCGACCAGCTCGTCGTCGTGTTCACCGACGGTCTCGAGAACGCGAGCCACCACGTCAGTCGCGAGGCCGTGTTCGCTCGCATCACGCGCCTCAAAGACGCGGGGTGGACGTTCGTGTTCCTCGGCGCCAACCAGGACAGCTACGCCGCCGGCGGCGGCCTCGGCGTCGCGGCCGGGAGCGTCTCGAACTTCCGGGCCGACCGTCAAGGTGTCGAGGTCGCGTTCAGCAGCATCAGCCGTGGCACGAGCGAATGGCGCGGAAAATCCCAGTCGCGACGCCACGCCGAACGAGACGAGTTCTGGGGCGGACGCAAGGAAGCCGAAGAAGCCACGGAGAAAAAGATTGAGGCAAGCTCTGACTACAAGCGGTGAGATCGGCGCTGTCTGTTGGTGAAAATTCGTACAAACCGAAAATCCTGTAACGAGATCGGCCCGTACTGCGATGAGGGTGAGTGACCCCCACCGGAACGAGGCGCCATGCAACCGGCTCGACACCTGCGTGCCGTGGAACCCCTCGTCCGGCCCGTCGCGGCATGGGACTCCCAGGAACGTCGCTATCGCCCAGCGGTTGTACCGCCCACCGTCGCGTGCCGGGTCTGCTCGGCTCTAACGAGGGTGGCACCAGGCCGGATGGTGGTGTTCGACGGCCGCGTTTACCACCGCTGTCCTCACTGCTCTGGCGCGTCTCGCATCCGCGCGGACGACGCCGACATGCTCCAATCACAACCGAGCTTGCCGGCCCACTATCGCCAATGGCCGCGCCGATTCGCGGCGCGCGTCAGCTACGTCGCCATCGTGATGCTGTTGGCCACCTGCACGGTGGCATGGTTGGCCCTCACCGTTCGATTGATCGCCTGGCTTCTCTGATAACCGGCGTGCGTGGGGGCAGGCCCCCCGACTGCGTTAAGACTCGGCAATACCCGAGCGTGACGTAATGACCGCCGCCCCGTTTCGCGATAAAGGTCAGGTACTCCGACCGAAACGAGGTAGCGATGCGGCCAGCTCGACACTTGCGCCTCGTGGAACCCCTCGTGGAGACCGCGACGCCATCGGAGTTCCATGAACGTCGCTACCACGTTCAGATCGGGCCGCCCACCTTCGCGTGTCGAGTGTGCTGGGTCCGCACGACCGTGACAGCGGGCGGCGTCGAGCTCCACGGCGGCCGCGCCTATCACCGGTGCCCCGAGTGTGACGGCGCGTCCCTCATCCGCGAAGACGACGTCGACTTGCTCCGAGCCACGCCCTAGCGTCGAGGCTCACGTCGTCGCGCTCTTTAGGGTTGCCAAGAGACGTCGACGACGACAAGGAGACTCCGCATGACCGTCGCCACCCGGTTTACCGAGCTCGTCGGCTGCACTGTGCCCATCCAGCAGGCTGCTATGGGAGGCGCGTCCACCCCAGAGCTGGCCGCCGCCGTCTCGAATGCCGGAGGGCTCGGGATGCTGACAGGCACGGCCAATGACATATCCGCTGACATCGATGCCACCGTGGGCGCCGTTTCGGGCCGGCCCTTCGGCGTCAACTTCCTGATGCCGTTCTTCGAGCGCGCCCTGCTCGACGCCGTCGCGCCCCGGGTTCCGCTGGTGGAGTGGTTCTGGGGTGAACCCGACCCGGTGCTCGTCGGCGTCGCCCACGATGCCGGCGCGTTGGCGGTTTGGCAGGTGGGCTCCAGAGACGAAGCTCTCGCCGCGGCGGCCGCGGGGTGCGACCTGATCGTCGCCCAGGGCGTCGAGGCCGGGGGCCATGTCCGGGGCGGCATCGGCCTCGTACCACTGCTCGACACCATCCTCGACTCTGTGGCCGTGCCCGTTATCGCCGCCGGCGGTATCGGAACCGCGCGTGGTGTGGCCGCGGTCCTCGCTGCCGGCGCGTCAGCGGCGCGGATCGGCACCCGCTTCGTTGCGACGGTGGAATCTGGCGTTCATCCCACCTACCAGCAGGCCCTCGTCGACGCGGGAGCCGCTGACACCGTGTTGACCGAGGCCTATTCGGTGTGGTGGCCCGACGCGCCGCACCGGGTTCTGCGATCCGCGGTGGAAGCAGCCGAAGCCCTCGGCGACGAGGTCGTGGGCGAGGTGGGCGACGGAGCCGAGCCGTTTCCCATTCCACGCTTCGCGGTGCGACCGCCGGACCGGGCGACACGCGGGCGCATCGACGCGATGGCGTTGTACGCCGGCCAGTCGGTGGGCGCGGTGAGCGCGATCGTGCCCGCCGCCGAGGTGGTACGCGAGCTCGGTGATGGCGCCGAGAAACTTCTCAACGCTGTTGTCCAGAGGCGTCAATGAGGGCGATACTGCCGACACCTACAAGAGGAGGACGCCATGGCCGGCCTCATACAGAAGAACTTCGACAGCCCCGAAGAAGTCCGTAAGTTCGATCAGGGCTCCGGCAAGCTCGAGCTGGTGAACCTCGAAGGTGGTCCCGTTGGAAAGGCCACGTTCGAGCCCGGTTGGAAGTGGTCTAAGCACGTCAAGCCCATCGCCGGCACCGACAGCTGTCAGGCCGCCCACATGGGCTACTTCATCTCCGGGCGTATGAAGGTTGTGATGGACGACGGAGAAGAAGGCGAGTTCGGACCGGGCGACTTCATGGTGTGTCCTCCCGGTCACGATGCGTGGACCGTCGGCAACGAGCCCTGCGTGGTCATCGACTGGCAAGGTGTCGCGGACTACGCGAAGCGCCGCTGATCTGCACTCAGAGGTCGGCGACCACTCGTTGGAGATAGTGGACGAGCTGGTCGTCGGTGAGGTTCTCGCCCCGCGTCGCCGCCGCGTCGTATGCGACTCCGAGCTCCGCTTTGGCTCGGGCGATGGCATCGTCGATGGTGGTGATCGCTGACGCGAGAACGTCGTCGGCCCGCGTGGCACCAGCGACCGTGGCAGCCGGCTCGTATGCGCCGGATTGCACGAGTGGGTCGATAAGGCCTCGCCCGAATCCCCGCAGATGGGCATGGTTTCCGACTCGGAGGTAGTGGGCCATCACGTCGACGAATCTCCTCGCTCCGCTCGCCGGATCCGAGACGGCTTCGAGCGCGGCAAGCGATACCAGCGCGAAGCCTTCAATGAGCACGGCGTTGCTCGCGGCGGCCATCTCGACGGCCCGTTGGTTGTAGGCGATCGCGGTGGCGCGGTCATTGGCCCCGGCGATCACCGCGGCCACGTGGAGAGCAAGCGCGTGGGTGGTCGGGCCGGACGCGCTGGCCCGATCGAGCAGCTGCTGCGCCAGCTCCGGTTCAGGGCGACCAGCGAGGTTACGAATGAGCAGCATGGTCGCCGTCCGGCGAAGGGAGGCACTGTCGGCAGCGTCGAGTTCAAGTTGGACGGCCGATGTTGCCGCCGCATCGGCCTCTTCGAGCCGTCCAAGAAACGTCAGCGCGAAAGCCCGACAGGTTTGGGCATCGCACCAAGCCCTACTGCCCCGTACGACCAGCGCGATGGCTTGGTCGGCGAGCGCGAGCGCGCCCGTGTGGTCCCCGAGCTGCCATGCCCCGAGGCTGGCGTGAACGAGCGTGGGGGCGCGCAGAGGATGGACCTCTGCTCCGGGGAGGGTGAGCGCGATCGCGCACCACGACCACGGTTCGGCCCACACATGAAGATTGGTGTATTCGCCCAAGGGTGCGACGACGCGTAGAGCCAGGTCGGCGTCGTCGCCGGCGACAGCGAAGGCAAACGCAGCACGGAGGTTGTCCCGCGCCGCGTCAAGCGCGGTGGAAGCCTCCATCTCGTTCGGCCCGCCCACTTCCACGGCGAGGTGTCCGCCGAGGTCCGCGTAATAGCTCGCGTGGCGGCGAGCCAGTTCTGACGAGTCGGCGAGGGCCGACAATTGCTCGGCGGCGTACTGGCGGAGCGGCTCCAGCAGCCGGAAGGGACTTGGACCGTGCATGTCGGCAACGACCATGGACTTGTCAACCAGCGCCGACAGGACGTCGAGCACATCGTCGCCAAGAGGCGTCCCCGCGACGATCGCCTCCGCGGCATCAAGATCGAAACGCCCGGCGAACACCGAACACCGTGCGAACGCCACCCGTTCGTCGTGGCCGAGCAGGTCCCAGCTCCAGTCGAGCGCGGCCCGCAACGTCTTGTGCCGCTCGACTCGCCCGCGGCCGGCGGTGAGGACATCGAGGCGCGCCCCGAGCCGAGCCACGAGTTCGGGTAGCCGCAGCGTGCGGACCCGGGCCGCGGCGAGTTCGATGGCCAACGGAATCCCGTCGAGTCGCCGACAGATCTCCTCGATCAACGCGCGGGGATCGGCCCGGAACGACGGATCTGCGTTGTGCGCCCGATCCATGAAGAGCTCGACAGCATCGGTGTCAACGCGAAGCGAGGGCACCCGCACGACCCGTTCGCCGTCGACACCAAGCTCCTGGCGGCTGGTGGCGAGGATCCGCAACCGTGGGCATCGGCGTAACACATCGCTGGCGAAGTCGGCCGCCGCGTCGAGGACGCGTTCGCAGTTGTCGAGCACCAGGAGCAGCTCGCGGTCTCCGATCCCTTGGATGATCGACTCCCGCGCCGACAGGCCGGGCCGAGGAACGAACCCGAGCACGCCTGACACGAGCGGGTCGACATCATTCGGGTCTCCGGCGGCGGCCAGCTCCACCATCCATATGCCGCCAGAGAACTCGGAGCTGATCCTTCCCGCCACCGCCATGGCGAGCCGAGTCTTGCCAATACCGCCAGTCCCCGTGAGCACCACAAGGCGGACCTCGCCCAGATCGGCACGGACCTGTTCGATCTCGTCGGCGCGGCCGATCATGCTCGACAGCTCGGCCGGCACGTTCCCAGCCCTCGAGTGAGCCTGACGCAACACCGGGAACTCGACGCGCAACCCGGGCGCCAGTACCTGCCATACGTGTTCCGGTTGCGCCAGATCGCGTAGCTCGACGAGGCCGAGATCCGCGAGCTCGACAGCGTCGACGGGCGACTCCGTCATCATCGAGGCGGCCGAACCGCTCAGAAGAACCTGGCCGCCGTGGCCGGCCGCCATCAATCGGGCACAGCGGCTCAGCGAGAGTCCGAACCAGTCTTCGCCGCGCCGGTGAGCCGTCCCCGCGTGCACCGCGATACGAACCTTGAGGTCGGGTCCGTGCCAGTCCGCTGTCGACAGCGCCCTCTGCGAATCGACTGCGGCGGAAACGGCCGCGGCCACCGTCGGGAAAGTTACGCACAGACCGTCACCCGTGTGCTTGAACTCGTGGCCGCCGTGTCGACGAATCGCCGCACGAAGAATCCCATCGTGCTGCTCAAGCGAGCCGAGCATTCCGGGGTCGGACGCCCACGCGCGAGTGGAACCCTCAACGTCGGTGAACATCAGCACCACGATCTCCACGATCGAACGATACGACCGCGAGCGGCGGGACGCGATTGGCTCAGCGTGAGCTTGATTCGGGCGGAACGGTCGCCGCCAGCTCGTCGAGCAGCGCCGCAGTGCCAGTGGGGTCGGTCAGCTGTGGGTCGTGCGACGTCTCGAGCTCCCGATAGAGCCAACCCTCGGAGTGCGCTCGCGCTGCGAATTGTGCGATCGGGTCGCGTTCGCCGAAGTCTGCGCCTGTGCAACGAATAAACGCGTGGGCGATCTGGTCGAGAGCACCGGTGAGGTGAACCGGTTCCGTGAACATCGCAAGGGGCGAGTCGCGTAGGCGAGCGATGTAGCGCGCCCGTTCCACTGCGGAAGCGGCCGTCTCCGAGGGAAGCAACGCTTCCGGGACCGGAATCCGCCACCCCTCGAGCGGCTCCCGTAGCCACTCCGCTCCGTCGGGCGTCTGCGCGGGGAGTAACTCGAGGGCGGACTGTCCGTCCTCGGGAACAAGGGCGTCGATGTAAACCACCAGCCGTACGCGGTCGGCGACTCGATCGGCCGCGCCACTGACCGCCATGCCGCCCGAGCTGTGGCCACAAAGCACGACGTCGCGGAGGTCCTCGAACTCGAGCACCGAAACCACGTCGTCGACATGCGTGTCCAAGCCCACGTGCGGCCCAGCCAGATGGGCTCGATCGCCCATGCCGGTCAGGGTCGGGGTGAAGACATCATGGCCGCGCTCGCGCAGCGCTCGGGCCACCGCCGCCCATTCCCACCCTCCGCCCCACGCACCGTGCACGATCACGAACGTCGCCACGCCTCAAAGTCTCGCGCCTCAGTCGTTATCACCCGGGCGTAGCGTCGATGGCCGTGCGACTCGTCGAGCTTGCGTACTGCTGCCGGCTCTTCGGCGAGTTCACGAGGAACGACACGTCGGGCGACGAGTTGAAACACGCAACGGGTAATGCCATCAACCTCCACGACGCTGTTCACACGAAAGCGTTGCTGCGTTTGCTCAACCAGTGGGGGTGTCGTCAGTTCGCCGTCGAGTACCACGGCGAGGCCGGCCGCATGTTCGGGCTCTGGGGCGATCGCTGG
>JBDUDK010000064.1:0-65268 GCA_040002995.1 Acidimicrobiales bacterium
ACGAGCGCACCCAACGCAAACGTGGCGGTGATGCGGGCCCGCAGACCCAGGCGCTGGGGTCGCAAGCGGGCCAAGCCGCGGAGGAAGGCACCAGGCACGTCAGCCCTGGAGGCGGTAACCGAGCCCCCGTACCGTCACGACATGACGCGGGTTAGCCGGGTCGACCTCGACCTTGGTGCGCAGCCGGCGCACATGCACATCGACGAGTCGTCCGTCACCGAAGTAGCCGTAGCCCCACACGCGGTCGAGCAGCATCTCGCGCGAGAAGACCCGACCGGGGTTCGAGCCGAGCTCGCACAGCAGACGGAACTCGGTCTTGGTGAGATGGATCTCGCGAGTGGCGAGTGTGACCTTGCCCTCGTCGGGGATGATCTCGAGATCGCCGAAGACGAGCTTCGCGTGGCCCGGCTGACCCGGGCGGGCGCGCCGCAAGAGCGCGCGAATTCGCGCCGACAGTTCCTTGGGTGCAAAGGGCTTGGTGAGGTAGTCATCGGCCCCTGCTTCGAGACCGGCCACCACATCGTGGGTGTCGGCGCGTGCCGTCACCATCACGATCGGGACGTCGCTGGCCTTGCGCAGCGTGCGGCACAGCTCGAAGCCGTCGATGCCAGGCAGCATGATGTCGATGAGGACGACGTCGGCGGGCAATCGCGTGAACGAGTCGATCGCGTCCTCGCCGCTGGCGGCCTCTTCTACCGACCACCCTTCGTCTTCAAGAGCCATCTTGACCGCCATGCGGATGCGTTCGTCGTCTTCGACGGCCAGGATGCGGGTTCCCATTACCACCCATGTTGCCCCATCGCGTGGGTGCGCGGCGCGCACGGAGCCGCGTATCGTCGGTTCGACATGACTTCGGCCGCCGCGCACTGGCGTAACTCGCTCGAGGAGTGGGCGATTCCCGAGGCCATCCTGGAGGCGACGCCCGAATCACCGTGGGGGTTCCCGGAGGGTCACCACGCAGCACCGGAGACGCCGGCGGACAGCCCTTCACGACGTTTCGCGTTGGCCGCTCTCCCTCCGAACGGGACGGTGCTCGACGTCGGGTGCGGTGGGGGAGCGGCCTCGCTCGCGCTCGTACCGCACGTCGGCTCGATCATCGGTGTTGACGAGAGAGCGGGTGCACTGGCCGAACTCGGCGCCGCGTGCGCCGAGCGGGGCGTGGCGTGCACCGAGGTGATCGGGTCGTGGCCGAAAGTCGCCGGTAGCGTCGCAGCAGCCGACGTGGTGGTCTGTCATCACGTGGCCTACAACGTCGCCGACCTGGCCGGATTCGTCCAGGCGCTTACCGCCCACGCTCGGCGGCGCGTCGTGCTCGAGTTCGGCGCGACCCATCCCCTCACCCCCCTCGCCCCGCTCTGGCGCCACTTCTGGAACCTCGAGCGCCCGAGTGGACCGTCGGCCGCGGACGCCCTCGCGGTCGTCCACGAGCTCGGTATCGGGCCGGAAGTGGCGATCCACGATCGGCCACGAACGGGTTGGGCGACGCCGGCGCAAGAGGTGGCGTTCGTACGTAAGCGCCTGTGCCTACCGTCGTCGCGCGATGCGGAGGTGGCCGAGCAGCTCGAGAAGTGTTCGGTTCCTTGCAACGAGGCGTGGACCCTCGCGTGGCCGGGTCAGGCCTGATCGGCGCCGGCCGTCACGAGAAGATCTCGGAGTTCGTCAAACACACCGGGCGCGGCAACCACGGTGAGTCCGCTCGGTCGGTCCTCGATGCGCGCGCCAGCCTCGGTGGCCACGAGCAGGCCCGCCGCCTTGTCCCACGGCGCCAGCCCGCGCTCGTAGAAGCCGTCAAGGCGGCCGCTCGCCACTAGGCAGAGGTCGACGGCCGCGGCGCCCAATCGGCGGATGTCTCGAATCAACGGCAACACGTGAACGAGCACGGTTGCTTGCTGGCGCCTGCGATCGGAGTCGTAGCTGAAGCCGGTGCCGATGAGCGCGGTACCGAGCTGTTCCGCGTGCGAGCAGGTGATCTCCGCGCCGTTGCGGAAAGCGCCCCGGCCCCGCACGGCGGTGTAGGTGTCGCCGCGCATCGGGTCGGCGACAACGGCCACCAATGTCTGTTCACCGGAGCGGGCGGCGATCGAAATGCCGAAGCCGGGGAGCGAGTAGACGTAGTTCGTCGTCCCGTCGATCGGATCGACGAACCACGCCACGCCCGAGGACCCGTCGCTGTGGGTACCTTCCTCTCCGACAATCGCATCGGCGGGCCGCGCGGCGCGGATGCCGGCCACGATCACGCTCTCCGCGGCTCGATCCATTTCGGTAACCATGTCGGTGACACTCGACTTCGTCGTCACCGACGACCTCGCGCGGGTCAACCCGTCGAGGACGAGCGCCGCCGCTTGGGACGCAAGGCGCTCGGCCAGGCTGAGCAGTTCGAGAGGGTTCGGGTCGACCACAGCCGAACGGTACGCGCCCCTACTAGCGTCAGGCGGGCATGAGCGACTGGGTCGATCTCCGTTCCGACACCGTGAGCCGCCCGACCGCCGCGATGCGCCGGGCGATGGCGGCGGCAGAAGTGGGTGACGACGGGATGCGAGAAGACCCCACCGTCAACGAACTCGAGGCGGTCTTCGCGCGTCGGCTCGGCAAGGAGGCGGCGCTGTTCGTTCCGTCGGGCACGATGGCGAACCAGATCGCGCTGCGCCTACTCGGCGTGCCCGGAACGTCTGTGGTGGTGGGCCGGCGTCAACACGTCGTCACCTACGAGAACGGCGGCGCGGCGACGAATTCGTCGGTGCAGCTCCATCTGGTCGACGACACCGAGGGCACGGTCAGGCCCGACGATGTTCGCTGGGCGATCGAGGCCGCCGAGAACCACTGGTTGAGCGTCAGCGCGGTATTCGTGGAGAACACACACATGCCGACGTGTGGCGCGCCCATGAGCTTGACCGTGTTGGACGAGCTCGAGGCGTGTGGTCTCCCTCTGCACATGGACGGTGCGCGCCTCTTCAACGCCGAGGTCGCCACCGGGATCGACGCGGCGACGTTCGCGGCGCGGGCGGCCACGGTGATGTGCTGCCTTTCGAAGGGTCTTGCGGCCCCGGTTGGTTCACTGCTCGCGGGCTCCCGCGAGCTCATGGAGCGCGCAAGAGGGGAGCGCAAGCGTCTCGGCGGAGGTATGCGTCAGGCGGGCATCCTCGCCGCCGCGGGGCTCGTCGCGCTGTCGCAGCAGATCGAGCGCCTCGCCGACGATCACCGGCGGGCCCGAGTCCTTGCCGACGCGGCGGCCGAGCGCTGGCCGGCAGGTGGTCTCGATCCCGCGAAGGTCACGACCAACATCGTGGCGTTCGAACATCCGCACCCGATGAAACTCATCGCGCATCTCGAGAGCGAAGGCATCCGCGCCGGAACTCTGGCGCCGGGAGTCATGCGTTTCGCCACCCATCTCGACGTCGACGATGCCGGAATCGAGCGCGCCGTGCGCGCGATCGCATCGGCGCCCTGAGGTCGTCAGTCGCCGGCGGACTCTCGAATATGGCGCCACTCGCCCATCGCGCGTAACACCAACACGGCCACGACCGACATCCCGATCGCGGCGAGGATGGCGCCCACCAGCGCCCCCAACGCCGTAGCGATGTCGTGGCCAGGGCCGACTTCGAGGCGCATGAAGCCAAAACCGATCAATCCGCCGCACGCGCCGCCGATGAGAATCGCAATGAAGGCGAGCAGACGGGCCCCGGGAGAAGGCAGCGCCGACAGCGGTCGCGCGCTTTCGCCAGACATTTCGGCCATCGACGGCATCGTAGAGTCCGAGCTCGTGCGACCTCTGGTCGTCTTGCCGACCTACGACGAGGCCGCGAACATCTCCGAGGTGCTCAGGCGCATCCGCACCGCGGTGCCCGATGCCCACATCCTCGTCGTCGACGACAACAGCCCCGACGGCACCGCCGATCTCGCGGAGCGCGACGCGGTGGGCTTGGGTCAGATCAGTGTGCTGCGGCGGCCGCGCAAGAGCGGACTCGGCTCGGCCTACCGGTCGGGTTTCGCCCAGGGGATGGCCGAGGGATTCGACGTGCTCATCGAGATGGACGCCGACCTCTCTCACGATCCCGCCGCACTGCCCTCGCTTCTCGCCGCCGTTCAACACGGCGCCGATCTCGCCATCGGGTCGCGCTACGTGCCCGGCGGCACCATCCCCAACTGGAGTTGGCGCCGCAAATTCCTGTCGCGGTGGGGCAACCGGTACGCCGCGGGCATGTTGGGTCTCGCCGTCAACGACGCCACATCGGGCTTTCGGGCGTACCGCGCCTCGGTGCTCGACGCGATCGACCTCAAGCGGGTCCGGGCCGATGGCTACGGCTTCCAGATCGAGATGGCCTATGCGGTCGTACAGCGCGGGGGCCGGGTCGTCGAGGTACCGATTTCGTTCACCGACCGCGTACGCGGGGCCTCGAAGATGAACTCCCACATCATCGTGGAAGCCCTCGGCCTGGTCACGTTCTGGGCCTTCCGCGATCGGTTGCTGCGCCGCCGCGGCTGAGAAGCCTTATCGCCTCGTCGAGCGCGAGACTGAAGGGGTGCGGGACTGGCTCGTGGGTGGGGCGCTGATTGAGGCCGACGACGGCGTGTTGTTGGTATGTAATCGCCGCCGCGACGCCAGCCACGACTGGAGTCCGCCGGGCGGCGTGATCGACGAAGGTGAGAGCGTCTTGGACGGCCTCACCCGCGAGGTCGCGGAAGAGACGGGCCTCGTCGTGCATGAGTGGGTCGGTCCGCTGTACGAGGTCGAGATACTCGCGCCCGACATGGGTTGGCGCTTACGGGTGGAGGTTTTCCGCGCGGTTGAGTTCAGCGGCGCGCTCGAGCTCGCCGACCCCGATGGCATCGTGGTCGATGCCCGGTTCGTTCCCGCACTCGAATGCTCCGTACATCTCGTGGGCAGCGCGCGCTGGGTCCACGAGCCCGTAGGGGAGTGGCTCAGCGAGCGCTGGGAGGGGATCCGCACGTTCCGCTATGAGGTTCAGGGAGCGGATCGGGCGACGATGGTGGTTGAGCGACGATGAATGCGCCACTGTCCGACGTGCGCACGATCCTTCACGTCGACATGGATGCGTTCTTCGTCGCGTGCGAGGTTCGTCGCCATCCCGAGCTCGCGGGCAAGGCAGTTATCGTCGGCGGTACCGGCAACCGCGGTGTGGTCGCCGCGGCGTCCTACGAAGCGCGTCGATTCGGCGTCCACTCCGCGATGCCATCAACGCGTGCGCGACGCCTCTGCCCCCACGCGATCGTCCTGCCCGGCGACCATGAGTTGTATGGCGAGGTGAGCCGCGAGGTGCACGAGGTCTTTCACTCGGTGACACCGATCGTGGAGCCCATCTCACTCGATGAGGCCTTCCTCGACGTGGGCGGAGCGAGACGGTTACTGGGCGGGGGGCGCGCGATTGCCGAACTGATCCGGCGGCGCATCGACGAACGGCTCGGGTTGGCGTGCTCGGTCGGTGTCGCCCCGAACAAGTTCCTCGCCAAGCTGGCGTCCGAGGCCGCGAAGCCCACTGCTACGCCTCACCGGATCCTTGCCGGTCACGGCGTCGTCGTCGTGCGGCCGGGTGAGGAACTCGCCTTTCTCCATCCACTGCCCGTGCAGGCGATGTGGGGCGTCGGGCCGGCCACGCTCGAACGCCTACGCCGTCTCGGTGTCACCACGGTTGGCGACCTCGCCGCGCTACCGATTGACGCGCTCGTCGCGTCGGTTGGTCGGGCCGCCGGTACCCACCTCGCCGCGCTCTCTCGCGGTGTCGACGATCGCCCGGTCGTGGCCGACCGGGACACGAAGTCAATCGGTCACGAGGAGACGTTCGCGCACGACATGCACGAGCGGACCGAGGTGGATCGTGAGGTCGTCCGGCTCGCCGACGCTGTCGCCTCGCGGCTGCGCGCCCACGGCCTCGCCGGTCGCACGGTGACGATGAAGGTGCGCTTCGGCGACTTCCACACAATTACGCGCTCGGTGACTCTGGCCGACCACGCCGACACTGGCCCCGTGCTCATCGCCGCGGCACGCGGGGTGCTCGAAACCGTCGATCCCGCACCAGGGATCCGGCTCTTGGGTTTGAGCGTCAGCGCGCTATCCGCACACTCCGCCCGGCAGCTGAGCCTCGAAGGGGTCGCGGTCGAGCCGGGTGGCACGGAGTGGGATGACGCGAGCCGCACCGTCGACGAGATCCGCCGGCGTTTCGGCGATCGTTCGATTGGGCCGGCGGCGCTCGTCCACGACGCGACATTGCGTACGTTGCGGCGGGGCGCGCAGCAGTGGGGGCCGAACGAACAGCCGTGACGGGGGTGGGCCCCCCAATCGCCCTCTGTATCCTCAACAGGGGCGCCCGCGCGTTGTCGGCGCCCATGGGCTGTGCGAAGATTAAGGCCGGTGCTGCCCCGGTGTCGGGGAAGAGGGCAAGGAGTTGGGCATGCCGCTCAGTGAGGACGAACAGCGCATCCTCCATCAGATCGAGCAGCAGTTCTACGAGAGTGACCCCGACTTTGCCTACAACGTCAGCCAAACCTCGCTCTACCGTCACGCCTTCCGCAACATCAAATGGGCTGCCCTCGGGCTGGTAGCGGGTTTGGTCTTTCTGCTCCTGACCCTCTCTGTCCACGTCTTGCTCGCGTTCACCGGCTTTCTCGTGATGCTGGGCTGCGCATTCGTGATCGAGCGCAACGCCAGGGCGATGGGCCGGGCCGGCCTGGCGCATGTCACGAGTTCCATGCGGGCCGCGAAACTCGGCGAGCGCCTCGGCGGCGCGGGCGAGCGCATGCGGCACCGTTTCCGCCGCGGCGAGCGCGAGTAACCGAACCTTTCCTAGCGGGCGAAACGTAGACCGCCGCGTCGAACGCGGTCCGGTGTGCGGTCGATTGTTCTCGGGTCGAGAAGCCAGCGCACTCGATCCCACCACGCCACCTTGGCTTTGACCGCGCCGCGTACCTGCTCTACCACGGCACGCGCTGCGCTGACCGCGCTGCCGTCGACGGGCTCACCGGCGAAGCCCGCGAGGTCGGCCGCGTCGGCGAGCGTCCCTAGCGGCGCCGCCGCGATCCCGAGCCGGCCTTGGACCCGTCGGGAGAACTCACGGCGGGTTTCGCCAAGCCCCGGCCGCACGCCAGCTACCCCGACCCGCTCGACCGCGTCGTCCCACGCGGCCAGCACCCGATCGCGGTCGGTGCCCGCCGCCATCCAACGTTTGCGCCGCCGCTGCCGGCGCACCGCGCCGAGCGCGATGGGCCACAACACGGCCGCCGCCAGCACCCATAGGGCGCCGTAGAGAATCCGCCCCGGCCAGGGTGAGGGGGCCCCCTTGCCCGCGCCGCCGCTGTTCGAGCCCGAGTTCGGGAGGCTGGGGAAGTTCGCTGGATCCCTCGGGCCGGCGCCGTTGGTGTTCGGCGCGGTGGTTCCCGTGTTTGCAGTGGTCGACGACGTGGCCGACGGGTCGTTCCCGAAGTCGCCGGCCTGCGCGGCGGGCACTCCCGTGTACGACTCGCTGCCCGCGTCGCCGCGTCCGGGCGTGGGCTCGAACGGGACCCAGCCGACGCCGGTGAAGTACACCTCGGGCCACGCATGAGCGTGCTTACCGAGCACGTGGCGCTGGCCATCGGAGCCGAGCGTGCCCGGCGTGAACCCGACGGCGACGCGCGCCGGCAAACCGAGCGCGCGGGCGAGGGCGGCGTAGCTCCCCGCGAACTGCTCGCAGTAACCGGCCTTTTGCGCAAGGAAGGCCTCGATCGCGGCGTCGCTGTGGCCGAGGCGCACGGTGGGGTCGTAGACGAAGTTCGTGCGGAAGTAGTTCTGCAGCGTGAGTGCCTTTTCGAACGGCGTCGCGGCGGTCCCTACAATTGCGGCCGCCTGCCGCCGGAGCGAATCAGGAAAGTCGTCGGGGAGTTGCAGGTAGCGCTTGGCGATCGACGACGATGGCGGGTCGCTCGCTTTCTGAAGCACGGCGGCGCTGATTTCGGGAAGGCTCGAAGCGACGATGTAGCGCATCCCGTTCGGAGTGGCGTCGCCCGTGATAAGTGTCGACGACCCGGGATCGAACGACACCTTGTCGCCCCCGCTCTCGAAGGCCGGTGTCAACGCGGCCGGTAACCAGATGCCGCCCAGTGCCTCGATCGTGAACTGCTGGTTGAGTTGCCGCAACACGACGTTCTGCGCCGGCTTGCTTGGGAGGTTGCCCTTGGCCTTGCGGTAGTTGATCTCCGACCGCCAGATCTTGCCGTCGAAGATGTCGAGCGAAGTTAGGCGCCAGTAACTCGCCCGGTCGGCGCGTACCGCGAAGACTTCGACCTCGCTTCGGTCGGACAGGCGGCCGCGGATGTCGACGAGCGGGGACAGCGTGACGCGCGCCGGGTTGCCACCGGTGCCCTGAAGATCGATCAGGGCCGCGTCGTGTGCGCCCGGTATGGCGGGTCCGAACGCGAGGCCGGCGACCACCGCGCCGAGCACGAGCATCGAGCCTCCGGCGAGTAATGCGCTCGTGGCGCTGCGTTCGTCGGTGGCGAGCCACGAACCCGATGCGCTGCGCCGGTCGGCCGAGAAGACGAGCGCGAAGACGAGTCCGGCGGCGAGGGCGAGCGCGGCCGAGGTCAACCGGTTCCGGTCGGCGGCCAGCGCGGCGCTGAAGATGAAAAGAAGACCGCCGGGCACCAGTGCTTCAACGAGCGCGCCACCTCGGAAGGCGAACGCGTCGGCGAGGTGGCTCGCCACCCACACCGCGATGAACGCGGCGACCAACTCGCCACCGTCGGAAGACACGGGGGCGACGACATTGTCGAAGCGGTGCCACGCCTGCGCGAGCTGAGCGGTGAAGGCGTCCCATGTCGTGGCCGTGGGGATTCCGTGGTTCGTCGTCGACGCGTAGAACAACACCGCGCCGAGAACGACGAGACCAAAAAGCGACAGCAGCGAGCTGGCGGCGAGCCCCAGGCGCAGGCGACGGGCGGCGATGGCGAGGAGGTGCGCGGCCACGGCCGCGAGCGCGAGGGGGCCGAAGAACGCCCACTTGTCGAATATTCGGGCGAAGCCGACGACGACCGCGAGCGTGAATCCCGTGAGCGCGAGTTCGCTGGCGACGAGCAGCGGCGCACCCGGCTTGCTTTCGGCGCGCGTGGGTTGGGCGCGGGCCGCGACGGTGGTGGCGGTCATGCGGGCTCCCGCCTGCGGCCCCTATGGGCGTCGGCCCAATCGGCCGCGAAGGGACGCCCCGGGGTGACGTTGACGAGATGAGTCACGCCCGGTGGTTTCGCGACGGGCGTCGTATCGCAGACCACGACGGTGGTGGTGGAGAAACGCCGGGAAGCGCGGCCAAGCGTCTCGAGCTCACCCGGTGGCGTGCGCCCCACCACGACCACCAACGATCCGCCGACGGCTCGACCGAGAGCGGCGGTAAGAGCCGGCTGCGAACCGCGTGTCGACGGGTGCACGACCGCGAGATATTCCATCGAAGCTTCGAAGGCATGGCCGGACGCGAAGCCGCTGTCGGTGCCGTCGGTGGTGACGATGCGGACGAGGTCGTGGCGATGCCACCCGGCAAGCAAGATGCTCGCGGTGGCCGACACCGCGGTTTCGAACGTTTCTTCGTCGTAACCGAGTTGGCGAGTGTCGAGCATGACTGTGGTGCGTCCCTGCCACGGCAGCTCGTCCTGGCGCACCATCAATTCGTCGTTGCGTGCCGTGCTCGGCCAGTGAACCCGTCGGAGGTCGTCGCCGACCACATAGGGACGCAGCGCGTAGAAGTCCTCGCCATGGCGTCCGAGTGCGTTGGGATGTTCGGCCCCCGCATGGGGGTCTCGGTTGCCCGATGCCGGTTTCGCTTCGAGCTCCTCCACCGCCGGGTACACGGTGAGCTCGACCCTAGGTGCGCCAATCGCCTCTATCGCAGCGAGTCCGAACGGATCTTGCACACGCACCAACAGAGGTCCGATCGCGACCACGCCGCGACGCGCCGTCGGAAGGCGGTACGCGGCGCGGGCCGCGGCCTTGCGCCGGAGCGGTGCCACGTGAAGTCGAGCGCCCTTGGTGCCCGCCACCGGATCTGTAAGCGCGAGCAGTGGCGAACGGGCGCGTCCGAGGTTCGTGACGCGAAGCTCGACCTTGGCGGTGCCCCCGGCATGCACGCGAAGGGGAGTGACCTCCCGCGCCACTTCAAGACGAAGTCGCACGAAGCGCACGATGGCCCACGCACCCCCGACGAGAACGAGGAGGCCGAGGCCAATCACGAAGAGCTCGATGATGCCGAACGCGCGACCCGCGAAAACCGTGAACGCGCCGACAAGAGCGACAGCCCATCCCCGGGAGGTGGGCACCGTCAGCCTGCAGTCGCGCGGCCGCTCGGCACCGGCACCGCGGCGAGCAACTCGCCGATGACGTGCTTGGTGTCCGCGCCCGTGAGTTGGGCGTCGGGCGCCATCAGGAGGCGGTGGGCGAGTACCGGAACGGCGACGGCCTTTACGTCGTCGGGTACGACGTAGTTGCGGCCGTTGGCGGCGGCGTGCGCGCGCGACGCTCGTTGGAGCGCGAGCGTGGCGCGCGGGGACATACCGAGCGAGAGGCTGCGGTGGCGGCGGCTGGCGTCGGCGAGATCGACGAAATACGACCGGAGGCCCGGCGCGATGTGGACGGTACGAACCGCAGCCGCCATGCGGCGCACATCGAGCGCCGACGCGACGGCAGCGAGATCGGGGAGGCGGCTGCCTTCACCGTGGCGCTCGAGGATCTCGATCTCGCTTGCCCGCGCCGGGTATCCGACCGAAAGGCGCATGAGGAAGCGGTCGAGTTGGCTCTCCGGGAGCGGGTAGGTGCCCTCGTGTTCGATCGGGTTCTGCGTGGCAATCACCATGAACGGCGCTTCGAGTGGGTACGTCGTTCCGTCGACGGTGATCTGACGTTCTTCCATCGCCTCGAGAAGAGCTGACTGGGTCTTTGGTGAGGCGCGGTTGATCTCGTCGGCCAGCACGATGTTGGCGAAGATCGGGCCACGCCGGAACTCGAAGAGGTCGCGTCCTCGATTCCAAACCGTGACGCCGACCACGTCGGACGGCAGCAGGTCGGGGGTGAACTGCACCCGACCCCACTGGCAGTTGATGGATGCCGAGAGCGCCTTGGCGAGGCTGGTCTTGCCCACCCCAGGGACGTCCTCGATGAGGAGGTGGCCTTCGGCCACGAGACACATGAGCGCCAACTCCACGACCTCCGGCTTGCCTTGGATCACCTGCTGGACGTTGTCGGTTATCAGAGCGAACAAGTCGGTGAAGGTGGTCGGCGTGGCGGCCGGCTGCGGAGACGACATGGGTCGGCAGCGTAGGCGTCTACCGTCGTGACGTGGATGTCGGCTTGGCGATCGACATCGGAGGCACCAAGCTCGCGGTCGGTCTCGTCGATGAGAACGGACGCATTCTCACGCAACGGCGGGCGAAGACCGTTGTCGACGAGCCGTGGCCGGCGCTCGCCGACCTTGTCGGTGACGTGCTCGCGGGTGCCCCGAAGGTCAGTGTGATCGGCGTGGGGGCCGGCGGTCCGATGACCCCGGGAGGCGAGCAGGTGTCCCCGCTGAATATCGCGGGCTGGAGAGATTTTCCGCTTCGGTCACGACTCGCCGAGCTGACGCGGTTGCCGGTTTTCATCGACAACGACGCCAAGGCACTGGCGCTCGCCGAAGGCTGGCTGGGTGCGGCGGCGGGTTGGCGCAACTTCATCGGCATGGTCGTGTCCACCGGGGTCGGCGGCGGAATCGTGCTCGACGGGCGACTGCTCGATGGCGCCGCGGGCAACGCCGGTCATATCGGCCATGTCATCGTCGAGCCCGACGGGCGGGCCTGCGCGTGTGGCGGCCGCGGATGCCTCGAGGCCGAGACGTCTGGACCATCCATCGCCGCGGTCACGGGACGGCCCGCGGAGGAGGCGCCGCCCGAGATCGTCGCCCGCACTGGCCGGCTCGTCGGGCGAGCGGTCGCGAGCGTCTGCAATCTCCTCGATCTGCGTCTCGCGGTCGTGGCCGGCTCGGTCGCCCTTGGTTATGGCGCGCCGTTCTTTGCCGCCGCCCAGCGCGAGCTCGACGAGCGCGCCCGCATCGAGTTCGCTCGCGGCGCGCGCATCGTGCCCGCAGGTCTCGGCGCCGAAGCCGCACTCATTGGCGCCGCGGCCGTCGGATGGAGGGGCCTGGGCCGGGACCTGTGGTGACCGGCGAGTATCCTCAGGGCATGCAGCCGAGCTACAGCGCGGAAGCCGAGGTTTACCGCGAGAAGGTCCAGGCGTTTCTCGCCGAGCACCTTCCGCCTGATTGGAAGGGCATCGGCGCACTGGAGGGCGAGGCCCACGAGCATTTCGTCGACGAGTGGCGCAAGATCCTTTTTGAGAATGGCTACCTCGCCACCCGATGGCCGGTGGAGTACGGCGGTGGGGGGCTGTCGCCACTCGAAGGCGTGATCGTCGCTGAGGAGTTCGCCAAGGCGGGGGTACCCACCGGAGGGCCAAACGACGCGTTCGGCATCTCGATGCTCGGCAACACCCTCCTGAGGTGGGGTACCGAGGAGCAGAAGAGTTACTACTTGCCCCGCGTGCTCTCCAAGGAGGACACGTGGTGTCAGGGCTACTCGGAGCCCAATGCCGGTTCCGATCTCGGCAATCTCGGCTGCCGTGCCGTCCTCGACGGCGATCAGTGGGTCATCAACGGGCAGAAGATCTGGACGTCGGCCGGCCATCTCGCCGACCACATTTTTCTTCTGACTCGCACCGACCCCGATGCGCCCAAGCACAAGGGCATCACCTTCCTCCTCGTGCCGATGAAGCAACCAGGCGTCGAAGTCCGCCCCATCAAGATGATCTCGGGCGAAAGCGAATTCAACGAGGTCTTCTTCACCGATGCGGTGTGTCCGAAGGAAAACGTCGTCGGTGGTGTGAACAACGGTTGGGCCGTCGCGATGACGTTGCTCGGCTTCGAGCGCGGCGAGGCGGCCGCCACGATGCCGATCGGGTTCCAGGTCGAACTCGACCGTCTGTTCGCATTCGCGAGGGAACTCGGTGTCAGTGACGATCCGATCGTGCGGCAACGGCTGGCGTGGTGCCACTCGAAGGTGCAGATCATGCGTTGGAACGGCTTGCGCACACTCACGCGCTTCCTCCACGGTGAGCATCCCGGTCCTGAGGCCGCGCTGTCGAAGTTGTACTGGAGCGAGTACCACCGCGCCGTGACCGAGCTGGCGATGGACATCATGGGCGCACAGGGGCTCGCGCCCGAAGGACGGCGGCCAGCGAGTGCGTTCCGCAGCGACGACCTTGGCGCGCCCAACTCGACGAACTCGTGGGCGATGACCTTTCTCAACGCACGCGCGGGAACGATCTACGCGGGAACCTCTCAGATCCAGCGAAACATCATCGGTGAAATGGTCCTGGGACTGCCGAAGGAGCCGAAGGCGTGAGCCGGCGGCGACGGTGGCAGGGTGGGTGGGCATGTCATGGTTTGCCGAAGGAGCCGAAGGCGTGAGCCGGCGGCGACGGTGGCAGGGTGGGTGGGCATGTCATGGTTTGCCGAAGGAGCCGAAGGCGCCTGAGAGCGTGAAGGGCTGACGGCTCGCGAGTCATGAGATGGGCGGCGGCGGTCGGTGCGGTTGCGGCGCGTCCGCGTCTGTGGCCGACTGCGTTTCGCCAGGTCCGCCGTCTCGTTCCCTCGCGCTGGTGGACACGAGCGCCGTTTATGCCCGTCCCCGACCGTGACTACCTCCGCTTTCGGCTGACGACGCACTACGGCGACCCTCGGGGTCACCCGAGTGGCCACGATGTGGTGAGCTATTTGGCGTGGTGCGCGCAGATGCGTCAGGTCGGGGCATGAGTTCGGAGCCCGCCCCAGGAGATGCATTTGCCGCACGGCGTCCGGCGGGGGCCGAGGTAGGTTCGCCGTCATGACCGGGGCGCTCGTGCTGAATGGCACCTTCGAGCCGATCTGCGTCGTACCCGGACGCCGCGCGATATGCCTGGTCTTGGCGGGCAAGGCCGATCTCATCGAAAGCGATGGGGGCGAAGTGCGGTCGGAACGCCTCACCATGGCGCGTCCTTCGATCATCCGGTTGCGTTATGTCGTCAAGGTTCCCTACGTGAGGCGCACGGCCCTCAGCCGCAGGGCGGTGTTCGCGCGCGACGACCATCGGTGCCAGTACTGCGGCGCCACCGCCGACTCCATCGATCACGTGGTGCCTCGCTCGCGTGGGGGCGAGCACGCCTGGGACAACGTGGTGGCCGCGTGCCGCCCGTGCAACATCCGCAAACGCGATCGCCCGTTGGAGGAGTCCGGCATGCGCCTCGCCCGCCGGCCGGTCGCGCCGCGCGACATCTCTTGGGTGACGGTTGCGGTCGGTCGTGTGCCCGAGGCGTGGCGGCCGTATCTCGACGTGCGGGCCGCCGGCCTCACCGCCTGAGCGGGTGAGCTGGGCCCTCGAGAGAGCCAGAGGCGAAGCGGCGAGCTTCCACGCGCGTGAACTCCCCGAACCGCTCGAGCGAACAGCGTGGATCTTCGACGTCGACGCACCCGCGCTCGTATTGGGCTCGACCCAGTCGATGGCCGGAGTCGACGTCGAGGCGTGCGGGCGCGCCGGTGTCGATGTCGTGCGCCGGCGCAGCGGGGGCGGCGCCGTCCTCCTCGATCCGGATGACGCGACCTGGGTCGATCTGATGGTGCCACGCGACGACCCTTTGTGGGACGACGACATCGCGCGGGCGGCCCACTGGGTCGGCGAGGCGTGGGCTCACGCGCTCGGCGCCGGTGGTGTGCCGGACGATGCCGTCACGGTGCACCGGGGCGGGCTCGTGCGGGGTCCGTGGTCGGATCGTGTCTGCTTCGCCGGTGTTGGGCCGGGCGAGGTCTTGTTTGACGGCACGAAGCTCGTCGGTGTCTCGCAGCGGCGGACGCGGTCGGGGGCCCGGTTCCAGTGCGTGTTGTTGCGGCGCTGGCGGCCCGAGCGCTTGATCGAGCTGCTCGCCCCACCTTGGCCCACCGTCTTGGAGTTGGCCGGTGTGGCCACCGATACCACACGCCTCGGCCTCGACCCCGACCTGGTGGTCGACGCCCTCCTCACCCACCTCGCCGCCCTCTAGCAAAACGCCCCAATTGGCGAACTGTTCGCGTTTCGCGGTCGCCCAGTGCCTCGAAACGCGAACAGTTCACGTTTTGCGTGGGGATAGGGGAAGGAAAAAGGTTGCTCTATGGGGGGTTGTGGTTTAGGGTGGGTCGAAGTGGGGGATCGGGGCGCCGGGTTGACTCGTCAACTCCCCGATCTGCACACGAGGCAGAAACGAGGCGTTTCCAGATGTTCGTGGGGCAGTTCGAGCACCAGCTCGACGATAAGGGCCGGCTGGTCCTCCCCTCGGCATTCCGGGAGCGCCTGGCCGTGGGCGGCTACATCGCCCAGGGTCTCGATCGCTGCCTCGCCGTGTGGACCCCGGACGACTACCAGCGGGAGGCCGACGAGATGGTGGAGAGGGTCAAGCGGGGTGAGGTCGAGCGCAATGCGCTTCGTGCCCTTGCCGCGAACACCTTCGAGATCAAGCCCGACGCTCAGGGCCGCATTGCGGTCCCCGCCTCCCTACGGACCTACGCCGGGCTCACCAAGGAGGTCACCGTGATCGGTGCCTTTGCGAGCATCGAGCT
Organism: Acidimicrobiales bacterium; assembly: GCA_040002995.1. GTDB lineage: Bacteria > Actinomycetota > Acidimicrobiia > Acidimicrobiales > Ilumatobacteraceae > JBDUDK01. The sequence continues at coordinate 15,627 of JBDUDK010000064.1, forward strand.
GTGGGATTCGGCGAAATGGAATCAGGTCAACTCGTCCGGCGGGGCCCTCCTTGCCGGCCAGGACAGCTGAAAGGAGGAACGAGGACCCCGCACCAGGCTCGGCGCTCACCGCGTCGTCGCTCATCCGCAGTCTCCCGACCGACAAGATGGACAGCCCCAACTCCGCCCGCTTCCGTCTGCACGATCGGGGAGACATCCCGACGGCAACCGTCGGTCGGGGGACTGCGGATAAGCGACGCTCGATGAACCGCCGGGCTTAGCTGGGCGCCACGTGACCGAAGGTTTCACCCACCACCCCGTGCTCGTTGAGCTCATCGTCGAGCTCTTCCGGCCGGTCCCCCCGGGGGTGGTGGTCGACACCACGGTTGGCGGGGGCGGACACGCCCGAGCGATCCTCGAGGCCAGGCAGGACCTGACTCTCGTCGCCATCGATCGGGATCTTGACGCCCTCGCTGCTGCTGCCGACCGGCTCGCGCCGTTCGGTGAGCGGATCACGTTGCGCCACGCCCGGTTCGATGCCCTCGAAGCCATCATGACCGATCTTCACGATCCGCCGGTCTCAGGTGTGTTGTTTGACCTTGGGGTGTCGTCGCCTCAGCTTGACCGCGCCGACCGCGGCTTTTCCTACCGTCAGTCCGGCCCCCTCGACATGCGGATGGACCGCACCGAGGAGCGCAAGGCCGCCGACGTCGTGAACGGCTACGACGAGGTCCGACTGATCGCGATGCTCAAGTCCGGTGGCGAGGACCGGCACGCCGAGCGCATTGCGCGGGCGATCGTCGCGGCGCGACCGATCGAGACGACGAGTGAACTCGCTGCTCTCGTCGCGGCCGCGATTCCTGCGCCCGCCCGCCGCCGGGGCGGCCATCCCGCGAAGCGCACGTTCCAAGCTATTCGGATCGAGGTCAACCAGGAGCTCGTGCTGCTGGCCGCCGCCGTCAACCACGCGATCGACATCACCCAGGAGGGCGGTCGCGTCGTGGTGATGAGCTATCACTCGGGCGAAGACCGCATCACCAAGGATGTGTTCCGCACCGCGGCGACCGGAGGATGTACGTGTCCACCGGGTCTGCCGTGTGTCTGCGACGCCGTGCAGACCGTGCGCCTCGTAAAGGCAGGCGCATGGAAGGCGACACCCGCCGAGATTGCCGCGAACCCCCGCGCCGAGAGCGTGCGGGTGCGCGCCGTTGAGAAAATCGCGCCTCGACCTCGTCGGGCATGACCGACGGTACGCGTGCGGGACGGGCGAGCCGCGCCGCCCTCGCCACCGTCATCCCCCTTCGCGCGCCCGAGCGCCCAGATCGCCATGAGCACGCAGCACGACCATCTCTGCGGGTGGTGCCTGTCGGTCTCCGCCGGCGGCGGACAGCGGTGGCGACAATCCTCGCGATGGCCGTGATGTTCTCGGTGATGCTCGGCCTCGCGGCGTTCCAGACGATCATCGCCCAGGGTCAGGCTCGGCTCGATCGACTCACGACCGACGTCGGCACCGCGCAGGCTGCCAACAAGACGCTGCGTTACGACGTGGCCGAGCTCGAGGCACCGGCGAGAATCGTCGCGACGGCGCGCGAGCGATTGGGCATGGTGGTGCCCGACACCGTGGCGTATCTCGCGCCAACGGGTGACGCCGCGCTCGAAACGGCCGCCGCGGCCGTGCCCGCCGCCGGGTCGGAGGCTCCAGCATCGGAGGCGAGTGCCTCCGACGAATGGACGAAGCTGAAACCCTACGTGGTGTCAGCCCGCTGACCTCATGACCGGCCGCTACGTGACCCGCTCGCGTCGCCAGTGGCGACCCGGACGTCCTCACCGGAGACTTCTCGGCCTGGCGCTCGTGACGCTTGCGATGATGGCAGCCGTGGTCATCAAGGTGGGCGTGCTGCAGACGATCGATCGCCCGGGCCTTGCCGCGCGCGGCGAGCAGCAACTCGTCGACACGGTGAAGCTCACCGCCGACCGCGGCGTCGTATTCGACCGCAACATGCACGAGCTCGCGATGTCGGTGCCTCATACCTCGGTGTGGGCCGACCCGCGGCTGGTCACCGACAAAGAGACGACGGCATCGACACTCGCCGACGTCCTCGGCGTCGATCGCACGAGTCTGCTGTCCAAGCTCCAGAGCACGAGCGAGTTCGTGTGGATCGCCCGCGAGGTCGATGATGACGAGGCCACCCAGATCAAGGCCATGAGACTCAACGGGTTGTTCTTCCTTCCGGAGCCCAAGCGGGTATTGCCGGCCGCTGACCTTGCGCGCGGAGTCCTGGGACAGACCGACATCGACGGCAAGGGCATCTCCGGGGTGGAGAAGGCCTACAACGGCGAGCTCACAGGTTCCACCGGATCGCTCGTCCGCGAGCGCGACGGCAGAGGCGACTCGATCCCCGGCGGCCAACGCCGATTCGAGCCGGCCCGACCCGGGAGCGATGTCGTGCTGACGCTCGACCGCAACCTGGAGTACAGCGTCGAGCAGATGCTGATCAATCAGGTGCAGGCCACGAAGGCCAAAGGCGGCATGGTGGTGGTGATGCGGCCGACCACCGGCGAGGTGCTCGCCATCGCGAACGTCACCGTGCCCGCCACTCCGGACGGCAGTGTTGTAGCCCCTGCACCCGTTGTGGCCTCGGCGAACATGGCGCTCGTGAACGTTTTCGAGCCGGGCTCGGTGGTCAAGGTCATCACCGCGGCCGCCGCCCTACAGCAAGGCGTGGCCGATCCTCTGACGCCGATGTGGGTGCCCGATTCGTACGCCCTCGCCGCCGACGCCATCTTCTCTGATGCCGAGAAACACGCGCCTGAGTCGTGGAGCCTTTCTGACATTCTCACGAAGTCCTCGAACGTCGGCACGATCATGATCGCCCAACGGCTGAAGGCCGCGCAGCTCGATCACTACCTGCGGGCGTTCGGGCTCGGTCGGAAAACCGCGCTCGCCTTTCCGAACGAATCCGGTGGCATCCTTCCGAGCGTGTCGACATGGACGAAGTCATCGATGGGTTCGATCCCCATCGGTCAGGGTGTCGCGGTTACCGCCATTCAGATGCTCCAGGCGTTCAACGTGATCGCCGCCGGTGGCGACCTCGTGGCCCCCACCCTTGTCGCGGCGACCATCAACCCCGACGGCAAGGAAGTCGCGGCGGCGCCGGCCGAGCGTCATCGCGTGGTGTCGGAGGACACCGCCGCCACCGTGAATCAGATCCTGCAACGGGTCGTCGCCGAGGGCACCGGCCAGAACGCTCAGATCGCCGGCTACACGGTTGCCGGTAAGACCGGTACGGCCCGCAAGCCGCAGGACACGGGAACGTACGAGGACAAAGACGGCAAGTTCCACTATGTGTCCACTTTCGCCGGCTTCGCTCCGGCCGAGCGTCCGCAAATCTCGACGATCGTGGTGCTCGACGAGCCGCAGGGAAGTGGGCCCGACGAGTACTTCGCCGGCACCGTGGCCGCGCCGTTGTTCGCCAAGGTCACGACCGAGGCCCTCCGCCAACTCCAGATCCCTCCCTATCGGGCGACTCCCTCAGGCTGAGCCGTGCGGCTGTCGAGTTTGGTCACCGCGGCGGAGCTGCGGCTCTCCGATCGCGTCGGGGGCGATCCCGAAGTCGTAGCTATCGAGCATCGGTCGACGCTGGTCGTACCCGGGGCGTTGTTCTGCTGCGTGCGAGGCCAGCGCGTCGACGGCCATGATTTCGCGCAGGACGCGATAGGGGCCGGCGCCGTCGCGCTCGCCGTCGAACGCCGACTGCCGTTCGACACCGCGCAGATCGTCGTCAATGACACCCGGATCGCGATGGCGCCGCTCGCCAGCGCGATCCACGGCCATCCGTCGAGAGCGATGACGATGGTCGGGGTAACGGGCACGAACGGCAAGACCACAACGGTCTCGTTCTTGGCGTCGATCTTCGCCGCGAACGGATGGTCGGGCGCGACGATCGGCACACTCACGGGCCCGCGCACGACTCCCGAAGCTCCGGAGTTGCAAGCCCTTCTGGCCCGCTTCCGCGACGAGGGCGCGAACGCGGTGGCGATGGAGGTGACGTCGCACGGGCTTGCACAGCACCGCGTCGACGCCATCACGTTTGCTGTCGGCGTCTTCACAAACTTGTCGCGCGACCATCTCGACTATCACGGCACCATGGAGGCATACTTCGCCGCCAAGGCGAGCCTCTTCGAGCCCGGTCGTGCGGGGCACGCCGTCGTGAACCTCGACGATCCGCACGGCCGTCTGCTGGCGGACACGTTGGGAGTGCCGGTCACAGGTTTTTCGCTCAGCCATCTGTCGGAGCTACGGGTGGGCGCGACGCACTCCACGTTTCGTTGGCACGGCGTCGACGTCGAGATCGCCCTTGGCGGTCGCTTCAACGTCACGAACGCGCTCGCCGCGGCGACGGCGGCCTCGGTGCTCGGCATCGAGCCCCACGTCGTCGCGAACGGCCTGCGCGCGGCGGCGCAGGTGCCCGGTCGTTTCGAATCGGTCGATGCCGGCCAGCCTTTTCCGCTAATCGTCGACTATGCCCATACCCCAGACGGGCTCGAACAGGTCCTGCGGGCGGCCCGAGATGTGGCCGTCGGAGGCCGGGTTCTCGTGGTCTTCGGATGCGGCGGGGAGCGTGACGCGACCAAGCGGCCCGCCATGGGCCAGGCCGCCGCCGAGCTGGCCGATGTCGCCGTAATCACCTCGGATAACCCGCGGAGCGAGGATCCCGATGCCATCATCGCGGCCGTGAGGAGCGGCATCGTCAGTCCGTCGCGCGCTCGCGTGCTCATCGAGCCCGATCGGCGGCGGGCTATCGGCCTGGCGATCGCCGAGGCCAGAGACGGTGATGTAGTCGTGGTGGCCGGCAAGGGTCACGAGACGACGCAGACCATCGGCGACCAGGTACGGGCATTCGATGATCGCGTTGTCGCGCGGGAGCTCTTGGAGGACCGCTCCCGGTGATCGCCCTCCTCATCGCGGCGGCCGTGTCCCTGGCATCATCTCTCGTCGGTACTCGCTTGCTCATTAAGTGGCTGCAGCGCCGCAGCGTGAGCCAACCGATTTTGGTGCTCGAGGGCAAGAACGCGCCGCCCCACGCCGCAAAGATAGGAACCCCGACAATGGGCGGCGTCGCGATCGTCGCGTCGATGTTGGCGGGCTACGCGGTCGCGCACCTCCGCCACGGCACGATCTTCACGAATACCGGTCTGATCGTGGTGCTCACCATCTTTGGCGCAGCCACGGTGGGGTTCCTCGACGATTGGATCAAGGTCACCAACGCCCGGAACCTCGGCCTCAGCAAGCGCATGAAGATGCTCGGACTCCTCGTTGTCGCGATCGGGTTCGGCGTTCTGTTGGTCACCGTCACCCGGGTCCACTACGGGCTGGCGTTCACTCGTTTCGACAATCCCGGGTGGAACCTCCACGCGGCGGGATGGGTGATCCTCGCGGCGTTCATGATCCTGAGCACTTCGAACGCGGTCAACGTTTCCGACGGCCTCGACGGCCTCGCCGCCGGATCAGCGATCTACGGGTTCATCGCGTTCACGGTCATCGCGTTCTGGGGCTTTCGCCACCCCGAGATTTACAAGATCGACCACGCGCTCGACCTGTCGGTCATCGCCGTCTCGATGGCGGGGGCGTGTGCCGGATTTCTGTGGTGGAACGCGGCGCCGGCCCGAATCTTCATGGGTGACACCGGCTCGCTCGCGATCGGCACCGGTCTGGCCACGCTGGCCGCGACCACAAACACGCAGCTCTTATTGCCCATCATCTGCGGCCTCTACGTCGCGGAGACGATGTCGGTGATCCTGCAGGTGATCAGCTACCGCGGCTTCGGGCGTCGCCTCTTCGCGATGTCGCCGGTACACCATCACTTCGAGTTGAAGGGCTGGGCGGAAACCACCGTGATCATCCGTTTCTGGATCGTCGCCGGTCTGCTCACAGCCGTCGGTCTCGGGCTCTACTACGCAGACTTCGTTGCGCTCGGCGCCGCGGCGGTGGACTGATGCGCCTTCTCGTGTACGGCACGGGCGTGGCTGCGCAGGCCGTCATACGTACGGCCGTCGCGCGCGGACACGACGTTGTTGTGGCCGACGACGCGCCGCGACCCGATGATTTGGAACCCGATGCCCTGGCGTTGCTCGAAACGCTCGGCCTCGACGTCGTTGTCGCGCCCGACGCGCAAACGATCGCGGCCTTGGTGGGTGGCGTCGACGTTGTCGTGCCCAGTCCGGGCGTGCCCGAGCAGCACACGGTGATCGCCGCGGCCCTCGACGCGGGTGTGGCCCTTCGCACCGAGATCGATCTCGGCTACGAGTGGGAGCAGCAGCGCCCCGAGGGGGCGCGTCCGATGCTGGCGATCACGGGCACCGACGGCAAGACGACGGTGACCACGCTCGTCACCGCCATGCTGGTCGCGTCCGGACGTCGAGCCATCGCGTGCGGCAACACCGATGTCCCACTCGTGAGCGCGCTCGACCACGAGGTCGACGTGTTCGTCGTTGAGTGTGCATCGTTTCGTCTCCGCTGGCTCAGCGGCTTTCGCCCCGATGTCGCCACATGGCTGAATCTCGCCGACGACCACCTCGACTGGCACGGCAGCACCGAGGCGTACGCCGCCGCCAAGGCGCGCATCTGGGAGTACCAACGGCCCACCGACGTCGCCCTCGCGGCGATCGACGATCCCACCGTGATGAAGTGGGCCAAGCGCGCCACGGCGCGTCTTGTCACATTTGGTCCCGGTGGCGACTACGACGAACGCAACGGCGCGTTGACGGCGCCCATGGGTCCCTTCTTCGACATCGATCGGTTGTCGCGCCGGATGCCGCACGACCGCACGAACGCGCTGGCCGCGGCGGCGACTGCTCTCGAGTCCGGAGCGGCCACGGTCGACGGAGTGCGAACCGCGCTGGCCGACTTTCGCGGCATCGCCCACCGAATCAGCCTGGTCGCGGAGGCCGGCGGTGTCGGCTACTACGACGACTCGAAGGCGACCACCCCGCATGCCGCGACGACGGCGATCCGGGGCTTCGACCACGTCGTGCTCATCGCCGGCGGACGGAACAAGGACCTCGATCTGAGGCGGCTGGCTGAAGAGCCGAGTCGGATGCGCGCCGTGGTGGCCATCGGCGAGGCGGCTGACGAGGTCTCGGTGGCCTTCAGGGGGATCTGCCCGGTCGAACCGGCCGGATCGATGGACGAGGCCGTCGCGGTCGCCCGCCGCCATGCCAGAGCCGGCGATGTCGTGCTCCTTTCGCCCGCGTGTACCTCGTTCGACTGGTACCGCGGCTATGCGGAGCGCGGCGACGATTTCGCGCGCGCCGTTCGCGCACAGCTCGGACTGGTGGCTTCGGCATGACCACCACCTACCGGCGCCATCTCGACGGCTCCCGACGCCGTCACCCGACCTCACGACGCACCGCGCCGGTTCCGGGCCGATCGTGGCTCGTGCTGGTCGTCGTGGCGGTACTCACGCTGTTCGGGCTCGTGATGGTGTTGTCGGCGTCGTCGGTCACCGCGCTGCGCCAAGTCGGCACGGGCTGGTACTTCTTTCGGCGCCAATTGCTGTGGACGGCTTTCGGATCGGTCGCACTGTTCATCACCGCGCGCGTCGACTACCACCGCTGGCGCCGTTGGGTGGTGCCCGGGCTCACAATCAGCTTCGGTCTGCTCGTGGCCGTGCTCGTCGGCGGCAGCACAGTCAACGGCGCGCGCAGCTGGATCATCCTCGGTGGCCCTGTGCGCTTTCAGCCCGCCGAGTTCGCCAAAATGGCATTGCTGGTCTATACGGCCGATCTGCTCGCACGACGCGCCGATCGCATGGACGACCTGCACGCGACGATGTGGCCGCCGCTGTTGGTGCTCGGGCTCGCGTCGCTCCTTGTGATGGTGCAGCCCGACCTCGGTACGGCCATTGTGATCGCGTCGATCGTGCTCGCGGTGCTCTATCTCGCCGGTACTCCTCTTGTCCCTCTGTCGTCGGTGACCGGCGGGTTGGCCATTGTGGCGTGGTACCTCGTAGCCGGCTCTTCGGTGCGGCGCGCGCGGCTCACGTGCTTCTTGCACCCGAACCTCAACGCCAACGGCGACTGCTGGCAACTCTCGCAGTCGCTGGTCGGGATCGCGTCGGGCGGCTTGCCCGGCACCGGGCTCGGCGAGGGAAGAGCCAAGTGGGGCTTCTTGCCGGAGGCCCACACCGATTTCATCTTCGCGATCATTGGTGAGGAGCTGGGCTTTCTCGGCGCGTTCATCGTCATCGCGCTATTCGCGGTGATTGCGGTGCTCGGAGTCCGCGTGGCGCTTCGCGCTCCTGACCGATTCGGCATGCTGCTCGCCGGCGGGGTCACCGCGTGGATCGTGACGCAGGCGCTCATCAACGTCGGGGGGGTGATCGGTCTGATGCCGCTCACCGGACTCCCGCTGCCGTTCATCTCGTTCGGCGGATCGGCGTTGCTGGTCACCATGGCGGCCGCAGGCCTTCTCGTGAACGTGGCCCGGCAGGGCCAACCGTGACGGCAGTGCCGGCCGTGGCCGCAGGCGACGACATGTCCGAGCGCGCGGACCGCGTTTTTGCACTCATCGCGGGAGGGGGCACCGCCGGCCACGTCCATCCTGCGCTCGCCGTGGCTGAAGCCCTCGTCGACGCGGGTCACGATCGAGACTCGATCGTGTTTGTCGGCTCGACCACAGGCATGGAGGCCCAACTCGTTCCCGACGCGGGTTTCCGGCTCGTGCCCCTCGCCGTCACCAACTTTCCCCGACGGCCGAGCGTGCAGCTCCTGACATCGACAGGCCGGCTCGTCGTCGCGGCTGTCCGTTCGGTGCGACTGCTTCGCGCGCTACGCCCGCGGGTGCTGGTATCGGTCGGAGGGTTCGCGAGCGTGGCGCCGGTGATCGCGGCGAAGCTCACTGGTGTGCCCGTCGTGGCGATCGCCTATGACGCGGTGCCGGGGCTCGCGACGCGCCTGACGGCCCGGGTGGCCGCGGCGACGGCGGTGGCCTTCCCGGCGTGCCGGCTTCCGCGTTCCGAAATCACCGGTGCGCCGATCTCCGCTTCGATTGCCAGTACCGACCGCACGAACGATCGCGCCGCCGCCCGGGCCAAACTGGGGGTGCCGCTCGACCGCTTCCTGCTGCTCGTGGTGGGCGGATCCCTCGGCTCTGGCCGTCTCAACGAGCTGGTCGACGCGTTCGTCGCTGCTCACGGCGACCGCGCGGACCTTGCGGTGCGCCACCTGGTCGGGGCGCGCAACGACGACGGCAGCCGGAAGCCGCTGGATGGCGCCGGTGGCATCTTGTATCAAGTGATCGGTTTCGACACCGCGATGGACATCGCGTACGCGGCTTCCGACCTCGCGCTCACCCGTGCGGGGGCCACGGTCACCGCCGAGCTCGCGGCCGTCGGACTGCCCGCGATCGTGGTGCCCTGGCCCGCGGCCACCAACGACCACCAGACCGCGAACGGCCGAGCCCTGGCGGCCACCGGGGGCGCGGTGCTCATCGCGGAATCCGACCTCACCCCGACGCGACTCGCGGCCGAGATCGAACGGCTCCGCATCAACCCCAACGCTCGCGCTGCGATGGCGGCCGGCGCCCACTCGCTGGCCAAGGCCGACGCCGCCGTTCGCATCGCCACGATCGTGGAGCGGCTGGCGCGATGAACGGCTTTGATCTCTCGCGTCCGCGCGCGGTGCTGATCGTCGGCGTCGGAGGGCCCGGCATGAGTGCGATCGCGATCGCGCTCGCCGAGATGGGTCACCGCGTGAGGGGTACCGACATCAAAGAGACGGAATTTCTCGAGCGGGTCCGGCGCGCGGGCGTCGACGTGCGGATCGGCCACGACGCTCGGCATGTCGACGACATGGAGGTCGTGGCGGTCTCGACGGCGATCGGCGAATCGAACCCCGAGGCTCTGGCCGCTCGTTTACGCGGAGTACCCGTGTTGGCGAGGGCCAACATTCTCGCGGCGATCGTCGACCAGGCCCGCGGAATCGGGGTGGCGGGCACGCACGGCAAGACCACGACCACCTCGCTGCTCACGCTCATCCTCCGTGAAGCGGGATTCGATCCATCGTTCATAGTTGGCGGTCACGTGCACGAGCTCGGCACCGGTGCGGCGTGGACGGGCGCCGAATGGATCGTCGTAGAGGCCGACGAGAGCGATGACAGTTTTCGTGCGCTGCCGCTGGAAGCATCGGTACTCACGAACGTCGAGGCCGACCATCTCGAGCACTGGGGGAGCTTCGCCGCGCTCGTCGACGGTTTCCGCGACTACCTGTCCCGGCTGAAGGGTCCTGTCGTCGTTTGCGCCGACGACCCCATCGCGGCGGGGCTCGGCACGGAGGTCGGCGCCATCACCTACGGCACGGCCGATGACGCCGTCTACCGGATTGTCGACCGCGTGCCCAACGGCGACGCGCAGCGCTTCTCGCTGCTGCACCGCGGATCATTGCTCGGCCCGGTCAGCGTCCCCCTTCGGGGCGCGCACATGGCCGCGAACGCGTGCGCGGCCATTGCTATGGCTCTGGAGCTCGGTGCATCGTTCGCCGCCGCCGCCCGCGCCGTCGAGCGCTTCCGAGGCGTGGCGCGACGGTTTGAGTTCCGGGGCGAGAGCGGTGGCGCCACACTCGTCGACGACTACGCCCATCTGCCGGGCGAGATCGCTGCCGTGCTCAACGCGGCCCGCACGAGCGGCGACGACTGGAGCCGCGTTGTCGCGGTGTTTCAGCCAAATCGATACCGGCGTATGGCGCTGATGTCGGATGAGTACCGCGATGCGTTCGTCGATGCCGACGTCGTGGTGCTCACCGACATCTATCCGTCGGGTGATGCCCCGATCGCCGGCGTCACCGGCAAGCTCGTCGTCAACGCCGTCCTCGACGCCCATCCATCCACCACCCTCGCCTACCTCCCGCGTCGAGCCGAGCTCGCGGCGTTTGTCGCCTCGCGACTGCGGCGTGGCGACCTCTGCATCTCGATGGGCTGCGGCGATATCGCGTCGCTACCCGACGAGGTCATGGCGGCGCGCGCCAATCTCGCCGATCGATGAGCGGTGTGAATCCAATCGACGCGGCGGCGGATGCGCTCGGCGACATCGCTCGCCGCGGGGTGGCGCTCGGACCGATGACCACCTATCGCGTCGGAGGCACGGCTGCGCTCTTCGTCGAGGCCGAGTCGATCGATGCGTTGCGAGCGGTCGCGCGAGCGCGCCAAGTGAGTGGACTGCCCCTGCTCGTGGTGGGGCGAGGCTCGAATTTGCTCGTCGCTGATCGGGGTTTTCCCGGCATCGCCGTCAGCCTCGGCCCGTGGTGCGCCACGATCGAGATCGAAGGCACCCAGGTTCGAGCCGGCTCGGCCGTGAGCCTGCCCGTGCTGGCGCGTCGCAGCGCCGCCGCCGGGCTCAGCGGCCTCGAATGGGCGGTGGGAGTCCCCGGTTCGGTCGGCGGAGGGGTGCGCATGAACGCCGGGGGCCACGGCGGCGACGTCGCGCAGACACTCGTGAGGGTCCGCGTGTTTGACCTGGTGAGCGGCGAGGATAAGGAGGTGACCGCCGCCTCTCTGCAGTTGGCGTTCCGCCGATCCGCGCTCGGCGACACCGACATCGTGCTGGACGCCACATTCGGGCTGGCTCCCGGCGACCCCGGCGAGGGCGAGGCCGTCATCGACGAGATCGTGCGGTGGCGGCGGGAGAACCAGCCGGGCGGCCAGAACGCCGGATCAGTTTTCGTGAACCCTCTGCCCGACTCAGCCGGTCGCATCATCGACGGCCTCGGCCTTCGGGGTCTGCGCGTGGGTACCGCGTCCGTGTCCGACAAGCACGCGAACTTCATCCAAGCCGACGAGGGCGGCTCGTCTGACGACGTCCATGCGCTTATGGCAGAGATTCGCCGGCGCGTCCGCGAAGCCACCGGCATCGCGCTGCGCTCAGAGATCCGGTTGATCGGCTTCGAGGAAGAGCCGTGACCACCACCAGCCCGCCCGCACCGCCCGACACCACGTCGGTCGATCCGCGTCTGCGGGCGCGACGCATCGCGGTGGCGCGAGATGCGGGGCGCCGGCGGCTTCACCGGCTCGCCATCCTCGGTGTGTTGCTCGCCGTTGTTGTCCTGGTGGCGGTGCTCGCGCGCTCACCGCTCGTGTCCGTCCAGACCGTCGACATCGACGGCGCCGCCCGCACGCCCGGGGATGCCGTCACGCAAGCAGTCGGGGCCGTGAAGGGTCACCCGATCTATGCCGTGAACGCCGGAGCCATACAACACCGGCTCGAAGCGTTGCCCTGGGTGCGCGAGGCCCACATCGAGCGACACTGGCCCCGCACGCTGCGCATCACGATCACCGAACGGGTCGCCGTCGCGGTCGCCCCCGCCGCCGATGGGTCGCTTCGCCTTCTCGATGCCGAAGGGCGCGTGCTCGACGTGGCTGCCGCCGCCCCACCCGGCCTCGTCGAAGTCGTCGGCCCGATTGCGCCCGGAGCGCCAGGCAGCAGTGTCGATGCCGCCGCGCGCGGTGCGCTGCAGGTCGCCGCCGCTCTCCCCCCGACCCTCATGGGCAAGGTGGTCCAGGCGGAATGGAACGACCGGGGCGAGGTACGGCTCGGGCTCGCACCCAGGGGCCGGGTTCTGGTGGGTCCGCCCACCCAACTCACCGAAAAACTGCTCGCGCTCGACACGCTCCTCTCCAACGTCGACCCCGCCACCATCGGCGAGGTCGACGTCCGCGCGCCCGAGGCCCCCACGATCCGTCCCTTCGACGCGACGGCGGCACAGCCATGAGCCGGCGGCGCGGCGCGCTAGTCTCGACCAGTTCTGACCTGCACCTACAGTTCACCTCGAATGTTGAGGGTGGCCAATCGGGGCCGTCCAAGCCCCGCCGTGTTCCCTCTCGCATCGAGCCGCCTTGCCTCCAGGAGGTAGTCCCTATGGCCAGCTCACCCCAGAACTACCTGGCCGTCATCAAGGTGGTCGGTGTCGGAGGTGGCGGTGTCAACGCCATCAACCGCATGATCGATGCCGGCCTCAAGGGGGTGGAGTTCATCGCGGTGAATACCGACGCCCAGGCGCTCCTGATGAGCGACGCCGACGTCAAGCTCGACATCGGTCGCGAGATCACACGCGGCCTGGGTGCCGGCTCCGACCCGGAAGTGGGCCGCCTGTCGGCCGACTCACATCGCGAGGAGATCGAAGACGTCCTCCAGGGCGCCGACATGGTGTTCATCACCGCGGGCAAGGGCGGCGGCACCGGTACCGGAGGTGCGCCGGTGATCGCCGAGATCGCCAAAGGCGTCGGCGCGCTGACGATCGGGGTGGTCACCCGGCCGTTCTCCTTCGAGGGACGTCGCCGTGCGGTGCAGGCCGAGGCGGGCATCCAGAAATTGAAGGAGAAGGTCGACACGCTCATCGTCATCCCGAACGACCGCCTCCTCACCGTGTCGAACGAGAAGACATCGGTACTCAGCGCGTTCAAGATGGCTGACGAGGTTCTCCTCCAAGGCGTCTCGGGCATCACGACGTTGATCACCACGCCCGGTTTGATCAACACCGACTTCGCCGACGTCAAGATGATCATGACGAACGCCGGCTCCGCACTCATGGGTATCGGCCAGGCCACGGGCGACAACCGTGCCGTCAACGCCGCCAAGGCCGCCATCTCGAGCCCGTTGCTCGAAGCGGCCATCGACGGCGCTCGTGGCATCCTGCTCAACATCTCCGGGCCAAGCGACTTGGGCCTGTTCGAAGTGAACGCGGCCGCCGAGATCATCAAGGGCGTCGCTCATCAGGACGCCAACATCATCTTCGGCACGGTGATCGACGACGAGATGGGCGACGAGGTCAGGGTCACCGTGATTGCGGCCGGCTTCGACCGCTGGGACAGCGCGCCGCGTGCACCCGGCCAGGGCGAACCGCGCAACGTCGACGCGTTGCCCAAAGGCACCGACATTTTCGAAGCCGAAGACGATCTCGACGCCGACGACCCCGACGATTTCGACGTGCCCTCATTCCTCAAGTAGGAGCGCACTGCGCCTCTACGTTTGAGTCGCGGTGAGATGATGAACATCGACCACGCGCTGGAGACGGTGCGTGACCGCATTGCCCGCGCGGGAGGTGATTCCGAGCGCGTCAAGCTCGTCGCTGTCACGAAGGGCTTCGGCCGCGATGCGATCGACGCGGCGCGAGCGGCAGGGTTGTCCGAGATCGGCGAGAACTACGCGCAGGACGTTGTGGCCAAGCGCGACGCCCTGGGCGGTCTGCACCTTCATTTCATCGGACGGCTCCAGAAGAACAAGGTGCGCGTCATCGCACCGCTCGTCGCGTGCTGGCAAAGCGTTGACCGCGTGGCGCTGGGTGAGGAGATCGCGCGGCGGGCGCCGGGCGCACGCGTCCTCGTGCAAGTAAACGTGAGCGAGGAACCTTCGAAGGGCGGCTGCCCACCGGAGAACACGCCCAACCTCGTCAAGCAGCTCGGCGCGCTTGGGCTCGACGTAGCCGGGCTGATGACCGTGGGTCGCACCGGCCCCGCGAGCGAGGCTCGACCCGGCTTTGCGGTTCTAAGCGTGCTCGCCGATCGCCTCGGCCTCGCCGAGCGTTCGATGGGGATGAGCGACGATCTCGAGATCGCAGTCGCGGAGGGCGCCACTATCGTGCGGGTAGGGAGCGCCCTGTTCGGGGCACGTCCACCGAATGCAGCGGCTGGAAACTAGGCTCGCCGCCACCTTCTACAGGAGGGCGCGATGACGATGTTCCGCAAGGCCATGACCTACCTCGGTCTGGGCAGCGACGACGAGTATGACGAGTACGGCGAGTACGACGAAGAGCCTGAAGCCGCGCCCACGCGTGCCCGTGTGGGTACCCGCCCCGCCGGACCCGACATCGAACCCACCGGCACGGTGCGCCCGATTGCCGGCCGTCCGCGCGAGCGGGCCGTCGACGTTCGCGACGAGCACCGCGACGTCGACATCCCGGCGGTCACGATCAGGCCGCGTACCTCGACCTCCGTGCGGCCCGTGCACGCGTCGGCCAAGGCGAAGCCCCACACCGTGATCCCGCGCTCGTTCAACTCCGCGCAAGAAGTTGCCGACACGTTCAAAGACGGTCAACCGGTGATCGTCAACCTCCAAGATGTTGATCGTGATCTGTCGCGTCGGCTCATCGATTTCGCCAGCGGACTTTGCTACGGCTTGGGTGGCTCGATGGAGAAGGTCGCGAACGGTGTCTACCTCTTGACACCGGCAAACGTTGAGGTATCGGCCGAGGAACGTCAGCGCCTCGCCCGGCCCGACACAGACTGACCCGCTGCCCTCGCCAAGATGGGAGTTCTGTGCGCGCTCTTGAACTTCTACATCATCTGCATCGTCTTACGGATGATCCTCTCGTGGATCCCCTTCGATCGCAGCCGCGGGATGATGAGCACGGTGTCGCAGTTTCTGTTCGCCATCACCGAGCCCTTGCTTGGTCCTTTGCGGCGCCTCATGCCGATGATGCGCGTCGGCGGCATGGGGCTTGATCTCTCGCCCACCATCGCGATCATCGTGCTCGAGCTGGTAGTGGGTCGCGCGATCTTGCACTGTTGATCCGGCGGTCGGTCTCCTATCGCGGGCCGCGGTCGAGACCCCGTTCTACGATGACTGCATGGAGCTGACGCCGCAGCAGTTCATCGAGGCCGAGTTTTCCGAGGTGCGCCGCGGCTTCGACCGCGACGAAGTCGACGCGTTCCTGGTCAAGGCGGCCAAGGGTGTCGAGGCGATGCAGAAGCGCATCGCCGAACTCGAGGCCGAACTCGCTCACCCACGGCCCGAGAGCCCGTCTGATGAGACGATCGGCCGCACATTGAAGTTGGCGCAGCGCACCGCCGACGATCTCGTCGCCGAAGCCCGCCGAGAAGCAGATGCGCTGATCACCGAAGCCGGTCGCGAGGCCGAAGACGCTCGCGGCGACGCCACACGAGAGGCATCACGAACGCTCGACGACGCGCACGTACGCGCCGCGCAGGTGCTCGCGGAGGCCGAGGCCGAGGCCCGAGCGGCCAGTGAGGAGTTGCGCACGCGGCTCCGGAGCGAGGTGGCCGCGCTCGAGGAGGCGCGCAACCGCCTGCGCTCCGAGATCACCTTGCTCGAGCAGCACCTCGCCGCTCGCCGCGACAGCCTGATCGAGGCCGCCGACAACCTGCGCGTCTTGGCGGGCGAGACGCTGTCGGGGGAGCCCGTACCGGAACTGGCTCCGCTCGAGCTCCCCGACGAGACGCCGGTGCTCCAGTTCAACGAGAGAAGCCACGAGGAGCCCGCCGCCGATCCTCCCGACCTCGATACTGTGCCTGATATCGCCCCCGATCTCGCTGACGACAGCTCGCCGGTGGCGCTGCCGCCGCCCGCGCCGATCGACGAGCACGCCGACGACGAAGAGCCGGAGATCCCGATCCTCGATGACGGAGATCCGACACCGCCGGGCGGCATCTCCAGGGACCACGCGTCCACGGCTCCGCCCGCCGACACGCCGAGCACGTTCTTCGACGACACCGAGACGTTTCGCGACGAACGGTGGAAACCGCGGCGGGAGCGCAACCGGTGAATGACCCATCGGCGGGCAGGCCCCTCCGGTAGCCTGCCCGCACTGGCGATGACGGGGCCATCACCCCCGAGCCTCCCGAAGAACCGGCGCCTGCCGCAGTAGACCGGGACGGGTCCGGCCCGTGATCGCCGGCGAACGAGTGGGAGGGATCGGGCTCGCCCGATCCCGACAAGCGGGGTGGTACCGCGGGAGTCCTCAACCGGGCCCTCGTCCCTGCGACGCAATCGAGTCGCCCAGGAGCACGAGTGAGCCAACGTCCGTACCCGTCCGTCGAGTCGCAGCCCTCGTTGCCTGCACTCGAGCAACGCATCCTCGACCGCTGGGACGCCGACGACACCTTTCGCGCTTCGGTGGAAGCTCGTCCGGCCGGTGCGAGTGGGGCCAACGAGTTCGTCTTCTACGACGGCCCTCCCTTCGCCAACGGTCTGCCGCACTACGGCCATCTCCTCACGGGCTACGTGAAGGACGCGGTGCCGCGCTACCAGACCATGCGGGGCCGGCGGGTCGAGCGTCGCTTTGGATGGGACTGCCACGGTCTCCCTGCCGAGGTCGAGGCGGAGCGGCTCATCGGCGTGTCGGGACGCAACGAGATCGTGGCCTACGGCATCGACCGGTTCAACGACGCGTGCCGCACGAGCGTGCTGCGTTACACCGCCGAATGGGAGCGCTACGTCAAACGGGCGGCGCGCTGGGTCGACTTCAGCAACGACTACAAGACGCTCGACCTCACCTACATGGAATCCGTCATGTGGGCCTTCAAGACGCTGTGGGACAAGGGTCTGGTGTACGAGGGCTACAAGGTGTTGCCCTACTGCTGGCGGTGCGAGACGCCGTTGTCGAACACCGAGACCCGCATGGACGACGTCTACAAAGACCGGCGCGATCCGGCCATCACCGTCGCGTTCAGCTTGGAGACGGGCGAGCGGCTTCTCGCGTGGACGACCACGCCGTGGACGCTGCCGTCGAACCTCGCGGTCGCCGTCGGGCCCGATATCGACTACGCCGTCGTCGAACTCGACGGCACGCGGTACGTCCTCGCCGAAGCCAGGCTCGAGGCGTACGACCGCGAGCTCGGCGGGTCGACACGGGTGGGCACCCTCAAAGGTTCTGATCTCGTCGGGCGTTCCTACGAGCCCCTTTTTCCGTTCTTCGCACAGCAGCCGAATGCGTTTCGCGTACTCGGCGCGCCGTTCGTGTCCCTCGACGAGGGCACGGGTGTGGTGCATCTGTCGCCCGGTCACGGCGAGGACGACCAGGTCGTCTGCAACGAAAACGGCATCGCGACTGTGGTTCCGATGGACAGCCGGGGGCGCTACACGTCCGAGGTCACGACGTGGGCCGAGACGCAGGTCTTCGAGGCGAACCCCCTCGTGATCCGCGAGCTCAAAGAGCGCGGGCTCGTCCTTCGGCACGAGACCTACGACCACTCCTACCCGCACTGCTGGCGGTGCGGGCAGCCGCTCGTGTACCGAGCGATCTCATCATGGTTCGTGCAGGTGACGGCGGTGAAGGACCGCATGGTCGAGCTCAATCGCGAGATCACCTGGGTACCAACCCACGTGGGCGACGGCAGCTTCGGCAAGTGGCTCGAGAACGCGCGTGATTGGTCGATCAGCCGCAGCCGATTCTGGGGTTCGCCGATCCCTGTGTGGAAGAGCGACGACCCCGCCTACCCACGCATCGACGTCTACGGGAGCCTCGATCAGCTCGCTGCCGACTTTGGTGTGCGGCCGGTCGACCTGCACCGTCCGATGGTCGACGAACTCGTGCGGCCGAATCCCGACGACCCCAGTGGCCGCTCGATGATGCTGCGAGTACCCGACGTGCTCGACTGCTGGTTCGAGTCGGGGTCGATGCCCTTCGCGCAGGTCCACTACCCGTTCGAGAACCGCGAATGGTTCGAGCATCACTACCCGGGCGACTTCATCGTCGAGTACATCTCCCAAACGCGGGGCTGGTTCTACACGCTGCACGTTCTCGCTACGGCTCTCTTCGATCGTCCCGCCTTTCGAACGTGCGTCGCCCACGGCATCGTGTTGGGGAGTGACGCGCAGAAGATGTCGAAGAGCCTGCGCAACTATCCCGACCCGTACGACATGTTCGACTCGTACGGCTCCGATGCCATGCGTTGGTTCCTTCTGTCGTCGAGCATCCTGCGGGGGAGCGACCTCGCCGTCACCGAACCGGCGATCCGCGATGCGGTACGCCAAGTCATCAACCCCTTGTGGAATACCTGGTACTTCTTCACGCTCTACGCCAACAGCGCCGGTGAGAGTGGCTACCGCGCAAGATTTCGTACTGACCAGGTTCAGGTGCTCGACCGCTACGTCCTGGCCAAGCTGCACGATCTGGTCACACAGACCACAACGGCCATGGATGCCTACGACTTCTTCGCCGCCTGTGCCGCCATCCGATCGTTCCTCGACACCCTCACTAACTGGTACATCCGCCGCAGCCGCGACCGCTTCTGGGTGGGCGACTCAGACGCGTTCGACACACTGTTCACCGCGCTGCACGTCTTATGTCGCGTGGCCGCGCCGCTGTTGCCTCTCGTGACCGAGGAGGTCTTCACGGGCCTCACCGACGCGCGATCAGTGCACCTCGCCGACTGGCCGCTCGCTTCTGAGCTACCGGCGGATGCGGCCCTCGTACGCGCCATGGATCGGGTCAGAGATGTGTGCTCGGTCGCGCTGAGCATCCGGAAGGCCAACGGCCTGCGCGTCCGCCTACCCCTGGCCTCGCTCACCGTCGCCGTGCCCGACGCCGAGACCCTCGCCCCGTTCGTTTCGCTTATCGCCGATGAGGTCAACGTGAAAGAGGTACGCCTCTCGAGTGATGTCGGCGCCGTGGCCACGAGCGATCTCGCTCTCGTTCCTGCGGTCCTCGGTCCCCGGCTCGGTGCGCAGACACAGAAGGTCATCCAGGCCGCGAAGGGCGGCGACTGGACGCGCGCCGGCGATGGCGCCGTTATCGCCGGAGGCGTCGCTCTCGTGGAGGGTGAGTACACCGTGCGCCTCGTACCGATGGACAACGCGGCGTCGGCGTGCCTGCCGGGCAGTGTTGGCGTCGTCCTCGTCGATCTCGCCGTCACCCCCGAGTTGACGACCGAGGGACTGGCCCGCGATCTCGTCCGGGCTATCCAACAGGCGCGCCGAGATGCGCAGTTGCATGTTAGTGATCGCGTATCGCTCACCCTCGACGGGTTGCCCGCCGATCTGGTCTGGGCGGTCGAGACGCATCGCGACGTGCTCGCTCGAGAGACGTTGGCGACGGGCATCACCGTCACCGAGGCGGACCTTACGCCCAACGCCGAGGTCGATGGCCGCCGGATTCACGTCGGCCTCGTGAAGGAGTGAAGCGCCCCGAGCCCGGCTCGCCTTCCGCGCGTGCGATGCGTACACTTCGGCGCTCTTTTCCCGATAGGGCCTATCCCGCTAAGAGGGGACACTGATGGCCAAGGCAAGCAAGCCCGCTACCAAAAAGACGGTGAGCAAACCAGCGCCCACGAAGAAGGCGGCCGCCAAGGCAGGGGCGGCCAAGAAGGGCATCGCCACGAAGGCCTCGCCACGGAGCGCGGTCCCGCCGCGTGGCCCCGCGGCGAAGAAGGCCGCGGGGCCCGCCAAGGCGCCTACCAAGGCTGCGGCCAAGAAAGTCGCGGCCCCGTCGAAAGCCGCGGTGAAGAAAGCGATCGTGAAGCCGGCGAAGCCTCCCAAACCGCCCAAACCGGTCAGGCCCGCCTTCGACGCCAAGTTCCTCGAGGAACAGCGCCAGTCGCTCTTCGAGGAGCGTCTGAACCTGATCGGCTCGGCCGAACGCCTCGAAGGCGAGGCGGCGGCGCTGATGGAAGACCTCGACCCGGGCGATGTGCAGTTTGACGATGAGTCCGGAGAAGGCGATTCCCTCGTGGTCGAGCGCGAACGCGATCTCGCGCTCTCGGGCCAGGCTCGACAGATGATCGCCGACATCGACGCGGCGCTCCAGCGGCTCGAGAACGGAACCTACGGATTGTCCACCGTGTCTGGTCGCCCGATCCCCAAGGAGCGGTTGCGGGCGATCCCCTGGGCCACAGAGCTCGTCGAGGAAAAGGTGGGCGGGCTCGGACGTCGATGAGCGCGCCGCGCGCGCGGAGCCTCCTCGTCGCCGCGTTCGTTATTGCCGTCGATCAGCTCACCAAATGGTGGGCACTGACCGCGCTCGACCCGGCTCGCCCGACCCATGTGGTGTGGACGCTCCAATTCAACGTGTCGTACAACAGCGGCATGGCGTTCAGCCGCGGTCGCGGTCTCGGACCCTTGATTGGAGTCGCGGCCCTCGTGATCATTGTCGTCCTCGTCCTCAAGTTGCGCGCGGTCAATGGCGCATTGGCCACCGTGGCATCCGGCCTTGTGATCGGCGGCGCGCTCGGCAACATCTGCGACCGTATTTTTCGCAGCGGCGGCTTCCTTCGCGGCGAGGTCGTCGACTTCATCGACCTCCAATGGTGGCCAGTCTTCAATGTGGCCGATATGGCGGTCACGATCGGCGGCGTGCTGCTCGTGTTCGCGATGACTGCGGCGGCCAAACGTGCGTGACGTGATCCCCGCTGCGCTCGCCGACGAGCGCGTGGATCGGGTCGTGGCCATGGTGGCCGGTGTGAGCCGCCGCGAGGCGGCCGAACTGATTGCCGCGGGCGCCGTGCGCCTCGACGGCGGTGCCGTGACCGCCGGCTCGACTCGCGTACGCGAGGGCGCCGACATCGTCATAGATGTCGAGCGGCTCGCGCCAGAGCCACCCCTCCTTGCCGACGCGAGCGTGCCCGTTGTCGTGGTGTACGCCGACGACGACGTGATCGTCGTCGATAAGCCCGAAGGTGTCGTGGTGCATCCCGGGTCGGGGCGGTCGTCGCCGACGCTTGTCCACGGACTGCTCGCGCGGTTCCCCGAGCTCGCCGATGTTGGGGAGGCGGCCCGACCGGGCATCGTGCACCGTCTCGACAAGGGGACCTCCGGGCTTATGGTCGTGGCCCGCACTCAGCACGCCTACTCGTCGCTCGTCGCTCAGCTCGCCGAACGGACGGCGGGTCGGGTCTATCTCGCGCTGGTCTGGGGCGCGCCTTCTTCGGTCGTTGGCGTCGTCGACGCTCCGATCGGCCGCTCGACGAGAGACCGCACCCGAATGGCGGTCCGACCCGAGGGCAAGGCGGCGCGTACCCGTTACGAAGTGCTGAGAACGTTCCACCGGCCTGTCCCGACGGCGCTGGTCGAGTGTCACCTCGAGACCGGACGCACCCACCAGATCCGTGTGCACCTGGCCGCGATCGGGCATCCGGTTCTGGGCGATGCTCAGTACCGAGGCGACCGCGGTGCGATCAATGTCGCGAGACCGATGCTGCACGCAGCCCGCCTCGCGATCACCCATCCCACTACGGGGGAGCGCCTCGAGTTCACATCGGCCTTACCGCCCGACATGCAGTCGCTCATCGACAGCCTTGAGTGACGCGCCTCAGTCGGGCCAGGGCAGCTCGCCGCGCGCCTGCGACGCGATGTCGGCGAGTGTGTAGCCGCCGAGTTCGGTGCGCATATGCTCACCCACGACACGCCAGATCGCGAGCAGGACGCACTGGCCCTCGTGGTCGCACGCACCGTTCTGGTGGGGTTCGCCGAAATCGCCGACCTGGATGGGACCATCGACCGCGCTGATGATCTCCGACAGGCGAATCTCGGAGGGCGGGCGAGCGAGCACGTAGCCGCCGCCGACCCCGCGCTTGGAGCGCACGAGGCCTGCCCCTTTGAGCGCGAGCAGAATCTGTTCCAGGTAGGGCTGCGGGAGCCCCGTGCGGTCGGCGATGTCGCGCACTGACGTCGGGCCCGACTCGCCGACGTGTAGCGAGAGCGACAGCAACGCCCTTGCGGCATAGTCACCACGTGTCGAGACCCGCATCGGCGACAAAGCGTAGGGGGCGTATCCCCCGTTGCAAGGCACGGCCGCCTTCTAGCCTTGCCCCATGGAGGCGCCGCTCGTACCCGACTACGAGGGCGCGTGCCTCTCGGGGCTGGTCCCCGGCCTCCTCGGAGGCGACCGGTCGTGGCTCCCCGAACCCGCCCGGCGACCGGGAGTTCCGACGGTGCTGCTGGTGATCGACGGACTCGGCTGGCTCCAACTCTGCGAACGCTGGCCACTCGCTCCTTGCCTGGCCGCGCTGTCCGGCGGGCCGATTCACTCCGTGGCGCCGACGACGACGGCCGCCGCCCTCACGTCGATCAGCACGGGAACGCCACCGGGCGAACACGGCATCGTCGGGTACCGGATGTACGTGCACGGTGACATTCTCAATGTGTTGCGGTGGTCAACGGGCGAGGGCGACGCGCGGCGCCGCATGCCGCCCGAACAAATCCAGCATCGGAGCGCGTTCCGAGGCACCCAGCCGGTGGCGGTGACGAAGGCGGAGTTCGCCATGACGGGCTTCACCCTTGCTCATCTCGCGGGCGTCCGCCATCGCGGATGGAGGCTGCCGTCGACCCTCATTGTCGAAACCGCCGCGGCCGTCCGCGCCGGCGAGCGTTTCGTGTACGCGTACTACGACGGTCCCGACCGGGTGGCCCACGAGTACGGACTCGGCGCGCACTACGACGCGGAGCTCGCCGCGACCGACCGCCTGGTCGCCGCGCTCCTGGCTGCGCTCCCTTCCGGCACCCAGGTGTTGGTGACCGCCGATCATGGCCAGGTCGATGTGGGCACCAACATCGTCACGCCCGCGCGCGAGGTGCTTGCGCACACCCGACTCCAGTCCGGGGAGGGCCGGTTTCGTTGGTTACACGCGCAGCGCGGCCGGGAGGGTGAACTCCTCGCCGCCGCCACCACCGCCCACGCCCACCACGCGTGGGTCGTGCCACTGGGGCAGATGCGCGACGAGCAGTGGTTCGGGCGGCACCTGGCTCCCGCGGCGGCGGCGCGTCTGGGCGACGTGGCGCTCGTCGCGAGGGATCCGATCAGCTTCGACGACCCGGCCGACTCGGGCGCGTTCACGTTGATCGCGCGCCATGGGAGCCTCACGCCGAACGAAATGCTCGTTCCCCTACTTGCGGCGACGGTCTGATAGGAACGAGCTATGTCTCAAGGCGATGAAGTCGAGCGGGGGGAGCTGGTCGTGGTGCCGACCGCCGATCCCTCCAACACCGAGTCGGTGGAGAAGCCGGCGAAGGTGCTCCGCATAGGCTCGATGATCAAACAGCTCCTCGATGAAGTGCGTGCCGCACCGCTCGACGAGAAGAGCAGGGAGCGGATGAAGGCGATCTTCGACCTGTCCGTGGCCGACCTCGCCGACGCCCTCTCTCCCGATCTCGCCGAGGAACTGCGACGCCTGGCACCACCGTTCGCCACCGCGTCAACACCCTCGGAGGCCGAGCTTCGCGTCGCCCAGGCTCAACTCGTCGGGTGGCTGGAGGGCCTGTTTCACGGTATCCAGGCGACGCTGTTCGCCCAGCAGATGGCCGCGCGCCAACAGCTCGAGCAGATTAGAAGCGGGGGCAGCATCGGCCCTGGTGGGGCGCCGCGGCAGGAATCCGATCGCCCCGGCACCTATCTCTAGATCCTGTCTGGCCGGAACGATCGCGGTGGGCTAACGTCGCCGAAATCACACCGATGTAGTTCTCCACAGGGTGTGGGCAACCCGGTGGATACGCGAGGGAAGTACGGCAAATACGGCAATCGGCTAGTTAAGCAACCACGAGGGAGGCATCTGCGGCCGTGGGGGATTCGTTCGCCCACCTACACCTGCACACCGAGTTCTCGATGCTCGACGGCGCCGCCCGGATCAGCGAGGTCGTTGCCGCCGCCGTGGCCGACGGCCAGCCCGCGATCGGGATCACCGACCACGGAAACATGTACGGCGTCCTCGACTTCTACAAAGAGTGCAGGGGCCAGGGCATCACCCCGGTGATCGGGATGGAGGCCTACCAAGCGGGCGACAGCCGGTTCGACCGGCCGAGCCGGCGAGGGCGCGTCGACGACACGGGCGGCGACACCGAAGCGGGCGAGAAGCTCTACTACCACCTCACCCTGCTCGCCGAGACCAACGCCGGCTATCGCAACCTCATCCAGCTCGCGTCGATGGCCTTCCTCGAGGGCTACTACTACAAGCCTCGGCTCGACTGGGAGCTGCTCGAGCGCCACCACGAGGGCCTGCTCGCCACAACCGGTTGCCTGGGCGGGCATGTGCTGCAATCGCTGCTGCAGGGGCGTTTCGAGGATGCGCTCAAGAAGGCCGGACGCCTCCAGGACATATTCGGAAGGGACAACCTGTTCGTCGAGTTGCAAGACCACGGACTCGGGGCGCAGAGAGAGACGAATCCACAGCTCGTCGAGATCGCTCGCCAGATCGGTGCGCCGCTGCTCGCGACGAACGATTCTCACTACACCCACCAGCACGACCACCTCGCCCACGACGCCCTGCTCTGCGTGCAGACCGGCGCGCTGATGAGCGATCCGAAGCGTTTCAAGTTTGAAGGCGATCAGCACTACCTGAAGACCGCGGCCGAGATGCGTTATCTGTTCCGCGAGGTCCCAGAGGCGTGTGACAACTCGCTATGGATCGCCGAGCGGGCGAACGTCACCATCGACTTCGGCAAGCCCCAGCTTCCGTCGTTCGCCATCCCTCAGGGCTTCGCCGACGACTCCGACTACTTACGCCATCTCACGTTCGAAGGGGCGCGCCGGCGGTGGGGCAGCGATCCCTCGCCAGAGCTCGCCGAGCGTCTGTCGTATGAGTTGCAGGTCATCTCCGACATGGGTTTCAGCTCGTACTTCCTCATCGTTTGGGATCTCATCAAGCACGCCAAGGACAACGGCATTCGCGTCGGTCCCGGGCGGGGGAGCGCGGCGGGGTGTGCCGTCGCCTATTGCCTGCAGATCACCGATCTCGACCCGATCCGCTACGACCTTCTTTTCGAAAGGTTTCTCAACCCGAGCCGCGTCTCGATGCCCGACATCGACATGGACTTCGACTCCCGCTATCGCGACGAGATGATCCGCTACGCCACCGAGCGGTACGGCCGCGATCACGTCGCGCAGATCGTGACGTTCTCCACGATCAAGGCCCGCGCCGCGGTGCGAGACGCCGCCCGCGTGCTCGGCTACCCGTACGCGGTGGGCGACAAGATCGCCAAGGCGATGCCGCCCTTGGTGATGGGACGCGACACGCCCTTGTACGCCTGCCTCGAGCTTCATCCGAGGTTCGAGGACGGTTATCGAGCGGCCGCCGAGCTGCGCGCCATGGTCGAAGCCGATCCCGACGTCGACAAGGTCGTCCAGGTAGCACGCGGGCTCGAGGGCCTCCGCCGCCAGGACGGCATCCACGCCGCCGCCGTCGTCATCACCCGCGAGCCGCTCACGGAGTACCTCCCGGTCCAGCGCAAGCCCGAGCCCGGTCAGGCCGCCGACGATGCGCCCATCGTCACGCAGTACGAGATGCACGGGGTCGAAGAGCTCGGCCTGCTGAAGATGGACTTTCTCGGACTTCGCAACCTCGACGTGATTACCGACGCGGTCGCGATGATCCGGGCCATCAAGGATCCGGCGTTCGACATCGACAACGTCGACCTCGACGACGCGGCCACCTTCGCGCTGCTGCAAAAGGGCGACTCGATCGGCGTGTTCCAACTCGAGGGCGGACCCATGCGGGCGCTCATGCGCAGCCTGGCGCCCACGACGTTCGACGATGTCGCGGCCCTGGTCGCGCTGTACCGGCCCGGGCCGATGGCCGCGAACATGCACAACGACTACGCCGACCGCAAGAACGGCCGGCGGCCCATCGACTTCCTTCATCCCGATCTGGAGGAGGTGCTCGGCGACACCTACGGCCTCATGATCTATCAAGAGTCGGTCATGCGCGTGGCCCAACGCTGTGCCGGCTACTCGTTGGCCGAAGCCGACAACCTGCGCAAGGCCTGCGGCAAGAAAATTCGTGAGCTCATCGCGAAGGAGCGAGAGAAGTTCGTCGAAGGTTGCGAGCAAACCGGCTATGGGCGCGAGCTGGGCAAGAAACTGTTCGACATCATCGAGCCGTTCGCCGACTACGCGTTCAACAAGAGCCACGCCTACGGCTACGGGCTCGTTGCCTACCAGACCGCGTACCTCAAGGCGCATTACCCGGTCGAGTACCTCGCCTGCCTACTCACGAGCGTGAAGGGAAGCCTCGAGAGGGCCGCTGTCTATCTTGCCGACTGCCGGGCGCTGGGTGTGAAGGTTCTGAACCCCGACATCAACGTGTCCGCTTCCGATTTTGTCGCGCTCAAACCGGCCGAGGCGCCGGCGCGGGTCGAACTGCCTCGCGGTTGTGTCGGGGTGATCCCGTTCGGGCTCTCCGCGGTGCGCAATGTCGGCGAGGGTCTGGTCGCGCTCATTTGCGACGAGCGGGCCGCCAACGGTCCTTTCACCGACTTCTACGACTTCGTCGAACGTGTCGACCCGCAGGTGTTGAACAAGCGGGCCATCGAGTCGCTGATCAAGGCGGGCGCGTTCGACGCGGTCGGTCACAAGCGCAGGGCTCTCCTCGCGGTGTTCGAGCAAATCATCGATACCACGCTCGAACGCCGGCGCGAGCGCGATCAGGGCGTGATGAGCCTGTTCGCCGACTGGGCCGAGGGAGCGGCGAGCTCCGATTTCGGCTACAGCGAGCGCATCGAAATCGGGGAGCTCGAGTTCGACAAAGCCCAACGCCTTGCGTTCGAGAAGGAAATGCTGGGGCTCTACGTCAGCGATCACCCTTTGATGGGGGCCGAGGCGGCGTTGCGCCGGCGCTGCGACTGCACGATCGCCGACCTGGTCGAGCGCGACGAAGGCACCGTGCTCACGGTCGGCGGAGTCGTCACGGGGTTGTCGCGCAAGTACACCAAGCGCGGCGATCTCATGGGGTCGTTTATTCTCGAAGACCTTCACGCGACGATCGATGTCATGGTCTTCCCGAAGACGATGCTCGAGCAAGGCCACAAGCTGGCCGACGACGTTGTGGTGACCTTGAAGGGCCGCCTCGACATGCGGGAGGAGGTTCCGAAGTTGGTCTGCATGGAGGTCACAGTCCTGGCCAATGTCGGCGTCGGGGCCGCGCCGCTCCACCTCAGGCTGCCGTCGGGTCTGAGCGAGGAGACCGTGAGCATGCTGCATCGCTTGCTCGCTGAGCACCCAGGGGAGTCACCGGTGTTCATCCACCTCGGCGACGGACCCGTCATTCGCCTGCCGGAAACGTTCTGTGTCGACCTGGGAAGGGGCCTGGTGGGAGAGCTCCGGGCCGCGTTCGGTGCCGGGGTCGTGACTGTCTGACGGCACCCCGCGACCACCTGTGAGCGGTCGGCTGGCGGAAGACCCCATCGGAAGTGGCAGAATGTGCGCATTCCGGCGGTCAACCACCGCCTGTTGCGTACCCGGTTTCTTCATCCTCGGGGGCTGAACCGATGGCGATCGTCGTCGATACCAAGGACTGCACGGCACTAAGTGATGCGGAGCTCGGCGATATGGCCGACATCTGCACCGACGGACCGTCGCGTATCGGCGTCGGGCACTTGTCCAAATTCCGTGAGGAATGGGTGCGGATCGTCCAGGCGCGCGACGGGGCCAAGCTGCAAGCCTTCGCGTTTGCCACCCTCGAACGTATTGGCGGCACCCCCTGCGTGCTGATCGGCATGGCCGGTGTGAAGCGCACGTCCAAGCGGGAGAGCGCGCTCAAGATCCTCATGGCCGAGCTGTCTCACCTCGCCCTGATGTCGTTTCCCGACGAAGACGTGCTCTTCGGCACCCGCCTCCTCGATCCGGGGGCATTCGAGGCCTTCCGGCTCCTTCACGACATCGTGCCGAGGCCCGGCCACAAGGCCAACGGCGAGGAGCGGGCCTGGGGCCGGCGCCTCGTACGCCGCTTCTCCGTTGAGGGCAGCTACGACGAGCAGGGCTTCAAGGTCAAGGGCACCGGAGCCGTCCAGGGCGTGTTCGACTATGAATCGTCGAAGCCCGAGACGATCCCTCCCGATGTCGCCGCCCTCTTCAAGGGCCTCAAGCCCGCCAAGGGTGATTGCATCGTCAGCTGCGCGTGGGCGATGGCGGAAGATCTCGCCAAGTATCTCTAGGCCTCGCCCGGTTCTCGAGTGGAGCTCGCCGACGTCATCCGCGGCCGGCGCATGCACCGGGCGTTCTCACCCGAACCTCTCGGGGTAGAGATCGTCGATTCGCTCGTGGATCTGGCCCGCCGTGCGCCATCGGCGGGCAACAGCCAGGGGTGGGACTTCATCGTGCTCGACGGCCCCGCGGAGACGGCGACGTTCTGGGACATCACGCTGCCCGATGATCGCCGGTCGTCGTTTCGCTGGAAACAGCTCCTCGACGCGCCCACGATCGTGCTCCCGCTGGCCGACCGCGACGCCTACACCGCGCGCTACCGCGAACCCGACAAGGTGTCGACCGGACTCGGTGTCGCCGCGAACTGGCCGGTGCCTTATTGGCAGATCGACACGGCCTTCGCCACGATGCTCCTCTTGCTCGCGGCGGCCGACGCGGGGCTGGGCGCGTTGTTCTTCGGCGTGTTTCGCAACGCCGAGCGGCTGCTCGACGTGCTGGGCGCGCCGACCGGTCACGAACTCATCGGCGCCGTCGCGCTCGGACGGCCGCTTGACGACGAGCCCGGCCAGTCGGCCGACCGCCCTCGCCGCCCGCTCGACGAGGTCGTCCACCGAGGTCGGTGGTAAGCGTCAGCTGGTGGCGGTGGTGAGACCGCAGACGTTCGAGAAATACGCAGAGACCCGAGCGGTTGCCGCGGTCATCTCGGCGCTGCTGATGCCGGCGAACTGGGCCGCGAGGTCGGGATCATTCGCCGCGGCGGCGACCATCTTCGCGGTGTCGTAGTCGTACTTCTTGTAGAGGTCGATCAACTTCTGGTAGCCGGTGAACATCGTGTCGACGTCGGCTTTGATCTCGTCGGGCGCCTTGTCCTTGATGTTGTTGAGGACTTCCTCGATCTTGGTGAACGACGCCTTCAAGTCGGTAGCCGATGTCGAATCTCCGCCGAAGTCGGTCGCTTCGAGATCCTTCGCGTAGTTGCAGACCGCATCGCTGCCCTTACCCGTGAACGACGTGTCGATGGTGATGGACTCGTCCGTGGCGGCGTCTGTCGAGCCGGTTATGCCGTCGGTGCCGTTGGTGCCGACGTTTCCTGGCGTCGACGCCTTGGCGGTCGTCTTGGATGACGACGAGGACGAGCCCCCGCCACAGGCCGCGAGGGCACCGACCAGGGCGACGGACACGGCCGCCGTGCGCAGACGACGAGTCATGAGGGGTTCCTTTCGAGGGGCTGCCAAATGTTGGCTGCCCACGCAGTGTGGCAGCTCAGGACGAGATTTGGGCGTCGAGAGCCGCCGATTCTGTTACAGGCGCGAGGCAAACGAAGTCGCGACATACGTAGGCATGCCCCTCGGCTCGCCCTTCCCAGAGCGGCGACGCGAACGGTTCCCCCCAAGCCAGCACGGCGTTCGGGAGGTAGCGGGCGGCCACCGTGCGCACCAGGTCGGGGCGGGGGCCCACCACGGCGATTTCGATCAGACCCGACCGGTGGACGTCGATGGCCGACAACGCGTGCGCGAACGCCGTGGGGTATTGAGCAGCCAAACCGCCCACCAGGGCCAGGATCTGTTCGGCGTGGTGGCGGTATCGCTGCTCGCCGGTGAGAGCCGCCAGGCGGAGGAGAGCGAGCGCCGCAAGGGAGTTGGCCGAGGGCGTGGCGTTGTCGAACAGGTCCTTCTGGCGGACCACGAGAGCCTCGCCGTCGATACCGGTCGTGAACACACCGCCGGCCCCCGCGTCCCAGAATCCGTCGAGGAGCGCGTCGGCCGTGCGGGTCGCCTCCTCGATCCAGCGGGCCTCGCCGCTCGCCTCGGCCAGACGAGTGAACGCATCGACGAGGGCGGCGTGGTCCGCGGCGAACGCCAGGTGGCGAGCGCCGCTGTCGGCTTGCCATGACCGCATCCAGCGCCCGTCGGGCCGCCGCAACGACGTGCAGAGAAACTCGGCGTTTTTCACGGCCGCGCGGAGCCAGTCGTCGCGTTCGAGAACGAGCGCAGCCTCGGCGAGCGTGGCGAGGAAAAGTGCGTTCCACTCGGTGAGAACCTTGTCGTCGAGGCTGGGCCGAGCCCGGTGCTCGCGGGCGGCGAACAGCAAGGCACGGGCTTTCTCGACTGGCGGGGGACGCAGAAGATCACCCCGAACCGGCCGGTGCAGGATGTTGGCGTCTTCGAAGTTGCCATCGTCGGTGACGCCGTACCACTCGATGGCGACGGGGGCGAGTTCGGCGCCCACGACGTCGAAGATCTCCGACGGCTTCCACACGTAGAAGAGGCCCTCGTGGCTGTGGCCGTGCCCGTCGGGCGAGTCGGCGTCCTCCGCGCTGTAAAAGCCCCCAAAGCCATGGTGCAGGTCGCGCAGTACGTACTCGATCGTCTCCACCGCCACTTGGGCGTAGCGCGGCTCGTGCGTGACTTGGAACGCGTGTAAGTACACCCGCGCGAGTAGGGCCTGGTCGTAGAGCATCTTCTCGAAGTGGGGGACCAGCCACTGGTCGTCGACGGAGTAGCGGGCGAAGCCCCCACCGAGGTGGTCATACATACCGCCTGAGGCCATGGCATCGAGTGAGGTCTGCACGACATCGAGCGCGTCGGGGCTGTCTGTTTCCGCGTGGGCGCGCAGGCACAGTTCGAGGCTCATCGATTGTGGGAACTTGGGAGCGCGACCAAACCCGCCCCACTCGGCATCGAACTGCGAGGCCAAGCCCTCGAGTGCGGTGTTCATCGTTTCCGCGCCCGGGATTTCGCCGCTGCTGGTCATGTGCTCCGTGCGACCGACGGCCTCGGTGAGCTCGCCCGCCTGCTGCGCCAGCCCCTCACGGCGATTGCGCCAGGCGTCGTCGACCGCGGTGAGCAGCTGCAGGAATTGGGGCTTCGGGTAATACGTCCCGCCGAAGAACGGCCGGCCTTCGGTGTCGCAGAAAACGGTCATCGGCCATCCGCCCCGTCCGCTGACTGCTTGAACAGCATCCATGTAGACCGCGTCGACGTCGGGGCGCTCCTCTCTGTCGACCTTCACGTTCACGAAGAGGTCGTTCATCTGTTGCGCGACCTCGGCATCCTCGAAACACTCGTGGGCCATGACGTGGCACCAATGACATGCGCTGTAGCCGACCGACAGGAGTATCGGGCGATCGTGCTCGCGCGCGGCGGCGAAGGCCTCGGGACCCCACGGGTACCAGTCGACCGGGTTGTCCTGGTGCTGGCGTAGGTAGGGGGAGCTCTCCCCGGCAAGACGATTCACGGGCGCACGGTACCGGCGAGCGGGCGATACCGGCTCGCTCCTATATGACTCTCGGCGGCTACGTTGCTCGGCCTATGGAGATTCGTTTAGACGGCAAGGTAGCGCTCGTGACGGGCGCGTCGAAGGGCATCGGCAAGGCGATCGCGAAGGCTTACGCCGACGCCGGCGCCAAGGTGATGCTCTCGTCGCGCAAGCAGGACGCGCTCGATGAGGCGGTGGCCGACATTGGCGGGGAGGTCGCCACGTTCGCGGCGAACGCCGGAGACATCGACGCCGCCGACGCGTGCGTGCAGGCGACCGTCGAGCGTTTCGGCGCCCTCGACATCCTCGTCAACAACGCGGCCACGAACCCGTACGCCGGGCCCACGATGGACATCGATCCCAGTCGCTTCGACAAGACGCTCCAAGTAAATCTTCGGGGGCCTGTGTTCTGGTGCCAATCCGCTTGGAGGCGGGCGTTCGTCGACAAGCCGGGCGTCATCGTCAATATCGCGTCGGTGGGGGGTCTTCGCGCAGAGTCTCTCCTCGGCGTGTACAACGTCACGAAGGCCGCCCTCATTCATCTGACCCGCCAACTCGCCGCCGAACTCGGACCTACCCGAGTGGTGGGCATCGCGCCGGGTCTCGTGAAGACCGATTTCTCCGCCATGCTCGTCAAGAATTTCGGTGAGCGCCTCGCCGCCAGCGTGCCCCTCAAACGCCTCGGCGAGCCCGAAGACGTGGCCAACCTGGCGCTTTTCCTCGCGAGCGACAAGGCGAGCTGGATCACCGCCGACACCTTCGTCGTCGATGGTGGGGCCGGTGTAAGGATGGTCACATGACCATCACGAAGACGTACTTCATGCTCCACGTGGTCGACATGGATCGTGCCGCGGCGTTCTATCGCGAGGGTGTTGGGCTCGACGTGCGTTTCGTGTCGCCCCAGTGGAGCGAGTTCGCCTGGGGTGATGCGACGGTGGCCCTGCACGGCGGCGCATCATCGACCGACCGACGCGTCACGGGTCTGGGTTTCGAGGTCGACGACCTCGCGGCCGCCTGCAAAAAGGTCGCGGCGGCGGGCGGAGCGATCGTTGCGCCCCCGAGTGACCGACCCGGTGAGCCCATCCGTCTCGCCGACGTGGCCGACACCGAAGGAAATGTCTTCAGCCTCGCCGAGCCCGTCTAAGTACGGGCTGTCTCTCGGGCGTCGGCGATCGCACCGTCGGTGGCCACGAGCCCGATTGGCACCACGAGCACGGCAGTGACGATGCCGAAGACGATGAACGGCGCGCGTATCCCGAAAGCATTGGCGAGCAAGCCCCCGGCGATCGTGCCGATCGGCATCATGCCGAGGCCAAACAAGCGGTAGGCGCTGTTCACGCGGCCGAACAAGCGCTGCGGCACGATCTGCTGTCTCAGCGCGACCGTGACGACGTTCCAGCTCACGCCCCAGAGCCCTTCGAGGACCATGAAGACCGCGGCGGGTACGGGATTCGTGATGTATGCCATCCCGACGAGCGCGATCGCTTCGAACACCACCGTTGCCGCGAGCGTGCGTCCCTGGCCCAACCAGCGCGCCAGGCGCGAGCCCAGGAGCCCTCCCGCGACCGAACCGATCGCCGCGGCGGCGAGCAGGATGCCGAACCCACGGTCGCTGACGTGTAGGCGCTGCTTGGCCAACAAGACGAAGACCGCGAAGGCGCCATTGGCGGCCAGGTTCATCACGCCCAAACAGAGGGCCAACGTGCGCAGCAGGCGGTGGGCGAAGAGCCACTTGAGGCCCTCCGCGATTTCGTGGCGCATCTTGGTACGACCGTCCGGACGGGGCGCGGCCACGGGACGGAATCGGCCACGGATCGTCATGAGAAGCACGGCCGATGCGAGAAACGTGGCGCCATCCACGACGAACGGCAGACCCATGGCGGCGGCGAAAAGCAAACTGCCTACGGGCGGTCCGAGAAATTGACGCCCCGCAGTCTCCGAGGCCTGTTGGAAACCGTTCGCCCGTTCGAGTTGATCGGTCTCGACGAGCGACGGGATGATCGCCTGCGCGGCGTTGCCGAACAAAACGTCGGCAAAGCCGATCGTCAGCGACGTGAGGTACAGCAGCGGCATGCGGACCCAGTGCTGGAACACACTGACGGCGATCAGCACCGTGACGGCGCCCCGCACGATGTCCATCGCGAACATGACTTTCCGCCGATCGAAGCGATCGACGAGGGCGCCCGCGTGCAAGGAGAAAACGAGCCACGGAAGCGTGCCCGCTGTGGCTATACCTGACACGAGGCGAGGATCGCTCGAAAGGGAGGCGGCGAGGAGGGGGAGCGCGGCCACCGTGACGCCGTCGCCGAGTGCCGAGATGCTCGACGCCCACCAGAGCCGCCAAAAGCGCGGCGCCAGTTTCGTCGTCGGTGCGGCGAGCCCAGTCACCTCACTCATCTGACGAGTTCGCTCCGACGAATCTTGCCGAGGGAAGTGCGCGGAATCGCGGTGACGACGACGACTCGTCTCGGCGCGCAATGGGCCGGCAGTTCGGATTTCGAGTACGCGCGCAGCTCATCGAGCGTCGGAATCGCGCCGGCGTCGGCCGGCACGACATACGCGGTCACGACATGGCCCCACTCGGGGTCCTCCAACCCAGCGACAGCGACGTCGGCCACGCCAGGGTGCGTCAGCAGCACCCGTTCGACGGGCTCGGGCCACACGTTCTCGCCCCCGGTGATGATGAGATCGCCCTGCCTGCCGTAGACCGTGAGGTGACCAACCGTTGGCTCCCATGCACCGAGATCTCCCGTGGCGAACCAGCCGTCACGATCCTTCGGGTCGAACCCATCGCGATAGACGCGCAGGAGCATCGGGCCCCTGAGCCAGATCTGCGCGTGGTCGTCGACCCGTACGTCGACGCCGCTGAGCGGGACGCCGTCGTACACCACGCCGCTTCCTGTCTCGGTCATCCCGTAGGTGGTGACGATGTTGGCCGGCAGCGAGGGCGGTGGCGCGCTCCCGCCGAGCACGATCCAACGAAACGGCGCGGGATCGATACGGCGCAGCGCCGCCGGCACAAGCGATACGAGTGTCGCTCCGCTCGCCATGACGTCGTCGGGGTCGAACTTGGGTAGCACCGTCAGTGACGTCTCGGTGACGAGCGCACGGGTCACGACCGAGAGGCCACCCACGTGCGCCAGCGGGAGACACGCGAGCCACAGATCAGCGGCCGGATCGACGCCGAGCCGCTCGCTCGTGGCCCACGCCGATGCCGCCACCGCATCATGCGTCAGCACCACCGCTTTGGGCTCGCCGGTCGAACCACTGGTGGCCACGACGAGCGCGTCGCCATCGTCGACGGGTCGGCCTCTGGCCCTACGGACCCGTTCACCGCCGTTGCCCACGATCCAAGCCGGGGCCACCGCGTCGAGGATCGCTTGGGCCAGAGCGGGCGGATAGCGGGAATCGACCGGGAACGCGGCGTCGCCGTCGTCCCAAACTCGCCGTAGGGCGTCGACGAACGCCCGCCCCCCGGGAAGTGCGATGGCGACGAGCTCGGCCACGAGCACGACGGTAGCGGTGGGGTCCCGACGGCCGGGATGGCAATCGGCCGCGGGTGGGTGGGAAGCTGAGCCCTTCATGAAGCCAAATTTCTACGGGGACCTGTATGCCCCGATCACATGGGCCGCCGTAGGCGACTACAGCGACATCGTCTACGAGACCGCCGAAGGCATCGCCAAGATCACGATCAATCGTCCCGAGGTGCACAACGCCTTCCGACCCCAGACACTGTTCGAGTTGGCCGATGCGTTCAACCGCGCCCGCGACGACGACCACGTCGGCGTGATCATTTTCACCGGAGCGGGCACCGAGGCCTTCTGTTCCGGTGGCGACCAGCGCATCCGGGGCGACGACGGCTACATCGGCGACGACGCTGTTGCCAACAAGGGCATCGGCCGGCTCAACGTTCTCGACCTGCAGGTGCAGATCCGCCGCACTCCCAAGCCGGTCGTGGCGATGGTGGCCGGGTGGGCGATCGGTGGGGGCCACGTCCTCCACGTGGTCTGCGATCTCACAGTCGCGGCCGACAACGCGCGCTTCGGCCAGACCGGCCCGCGAGTGGGATCGTTCGACGGCGGCTACGGCTCGGGGCTCCTGGCGCGCATCGTGGGGCAGAAGAAGGCCCGCGAGATCTGGTACCTGTGCGAGTCCTACGACGCAGGCGAAGCCCTCCAGATGGGCCTCGTCAACAAGGTGGTGCCTGTAGCTGAGCTCGAACTCGAGACGGTGGCATGGTGTCGCAGGATGCTGCACCACTCGCCGATCGCACTGCGGATGCTGAAAGCGTCGATGAACGCGGCCGACGACGGCCTGGCCGGCATCCAACAGCTGGCGGGCGACGCGACGATGCTCTTCTACATGACCGAGGAAGCCCAAGAGGGACGCGACGCGTACAACGAGCGTCGGAACCCGGATTTCGGTAAGTACCCCAAACGCCCGTGATTGGGTTGAGCGCGTGAACAAGTGGGTCCTCGGAGCGCGTCCCCGCACGTGGCCGGCCGCGGTGGTGCCCGTGCTCGTCGGTACCGCATGTGCGCACGGTGTCGCTCCCGTGATTTGGTGGCGCGCCGGCGCAGCGCTGGTGGTGGCGCTGTCGATCCAGGTGATGACGAACTATGTGAACGATGTCGCCGACGGCGTCCGCGGTACCGATACAACCAGGGTTGGGCCCGTACGCCTCGTGGCGGGCGGCCTGGCGACGGCATCGGCGGTCAAACGAGCAGCGGCGTTGGCCGCGGTTATCGCCGCCGCGGCCGGTATCGCACTGACGGTTGCGGTCGGGCCTGAGCTGCTCGCGGTTGGGGCCGCTAGCATCGGGGCGGGCTATCTCTACACGGGCGGTTCCAAACCGTACGGCTACTACGGGTTCGGCGAGCTCTTCGTCTTCATATTCTTCGGCCTGGTCGCCACCGTCTTCTCGACGTATGTGCAAACCGAACGAGTCACAGGGCTGTCGCTCGCCGCGGCCGTGCCCGTCGGACTGCTGTGTACCGCCATCCTCGTGGCCAACAACCTGCGCGACATTCCCACGGACCGTGTGGCCGGAAAGCGCACGCTCGCCGTTCGTCTTGGCGATCACGCGACTCGAATCCTCTACGGCGCGCTCGTCGGGTTGTCCTTCGTAGTCGGGGCACTGGTGGCCGCGGCGCGGCCGTGGGCGCTGCTTTCGATAGCTGCCCTCGTGCTCGCGCTCCCGCTTGTCCGCACGGTCGCTCGCGGCGCCGCCGGCAGATCGTTGATACCCGTCCTCGGGGGAACCGCGCGCCTGCAGCTCGTGTACGGGAGTCTGTTCGCGGTGGGTCTCTGGCTCAGCGGTTGATCTCTGCGAGCCACTCGCGCAGGAGAGCCACAAACCGGGCCGGCTGTTCCAAGTGCGCGGCGTGCCCGGCGTCCTGCACCGCAGCGAAGCGGGCGTTCTCGCCGATTCCCATCGCGAGTCTGTGTCCCAGAGCGACGTACTTCGCGTCGCGGTCGCCCGCTACCACCAGCACGGGCATCGCCAGCGAGGGGAGGGCGCCCCACAACGGCTGCTGGCTGCCCGTGCCGGCCAGGCGGAGGCTCGACGCCAAACCCTCGGCCGTGTTGCGCCGTCGTTCGTCGAGAGCGGCCTCATCGCGCGGCAGCGACGCGAAGAGCGGCTGCGCGAGCCAGCGAGTCAGGAAGGCGTCCACGCCGTCGCGCTCGATGTCGTCGGCCAGCCGCGCGTCGGCTTCCCGCCGGGCGTCGCGCTCCACATCGTCCTCGATTCCACCGGTCGCGCCGACGAGCACGAGCGCGCGCACGAGGTCGGGTTGGGCCAAAGCGAGGTGCAGCGCGAGCCGTCCCCCCATCGAGTAGCCGACGTAGGCCGCCTCACCGCCCGCTTGGCCCAGAAGCTCAGCACCGTCGCGCAAGGCGGCGCGCGTCGACGCTGAGGCACCGTGACCCGGAGCGTCCACGAGCACAACCAGCCGATCTCGCGCAAGATCCGTTGCGATCTGCGACCAGGAGCGCCCGGTCTGCGTGAAGCCGTGGACCAGTACGAGACGCGGGTGTTTGGCGTCCCCCAGATGCTCGACGGCGAGGCCCACCGGGCCAAGATAGGCACCGATGGCCGTCACCGCCGCTGCCACGTTCTGCGCGACTCTGGTCGACGAGTGGGTGCGTTGTGGTGTGCGAGTCGCGTTCATCGCCCCGGGATCGCGGTCGACACCGATGGGGGTCGCTCTTGCGGCGCACCCTCGGATCACTGTCCACGTACATGTCGACGAGCGTGGTGCATCGTTCATGGCCCTCGGCGCGGCCCTTCCGAGCGGCATGCCGTCGGTGGTGCTCTGCACGAGCGGGACGGCGGCGGCCGAGTTTCATGCCGCGGTGATCGAGGCCCATCAGAGCGAGACGCCCCTGCTGGTCTGCACGGCCGACCGGCCACCAGAGCTTCGCGACACCAGCGCCCCACAAACCATCGACCAGGTCCGGTTGTTCGGTCCCGCCGTTCGGTGGTTTCACGATCCCGGCGTGCCCGACGCGACCGTGGCCGGCACGTGGCGCGGGCTTGCGGCCCGGGCGTTCGTTGAGGCCACCCGGCCCCGTCCGGGCCCTGTGCACCTCAACCTGTCGTTTCGCGATCCGCTCGTCGGCGATGCTGGGCCGCTGCCCCCGGGCCGCGACGGCGACGGCCCGTGGGTCGCCGACCACATGGCCGGAGTGACCATTCCTCCCGGTCTGCTCGCGCTCGCCGAGGAGCCCCGTGGGGTCATCGTCGCCGGCCGGGGCGCGGGTGACGCCGAGGCCGTGCACGCACTCGCCGATGCGTTCGGCTGGCCCGTACTTGCCGATCCCGTCAGCGGCTGCCGTCTGCCGAGGCGAACCACGATCGCCGCATTCGACTCGCTGCTGCGTCACGCGTCGTTCGCGACCGATCATCGTCCTCGGGTTGTGCTTCGCCTCGGCGCGCCTCCCGCCTCGAAGGTGTTGGCGGAGTGGTTGAAGTCGTCCGACGCGGTGCAGATTGGCGTGCACGCCACCTCGGCGTGGATCGACCCGGACCACACCCTCGCCCACCGCATCGTCGCCAACCCTGGGGCGATCTGCCATCTCCTGGCCGGTACTGTGCACGATCGGGTAGCTACTCCGTGGCTGACGCGTTGGCACCGCGCCGATGCAGCCGCGCAGGAGGCCCTCGACAAGGTCGTCGCGTCGCAAGGGCGACTTACCGAACCGGGCGTGGCGCGCACCGTGGTCGCGGCACTCGCGGAAGATGCGCATTTGCACGTGTCGTCGTCGATGCCCATCCGCGATGTCGAGTGGTTCGCGGCGCCGCGCGATCACCTCCGCGTCACGGCCAACCGCGGGGCGAACGGAATCGACGGTGTCACCTCGACCGCGGTCGGCATCGCGCTGGCGCGACCCGGACAACCCACCGCTCTGCTCACCGGTGATATCGCGTTCTTGCACGACTCCAGTGCCCTCGTGGGTCTCCGTCGCCGCACCGTCGATCTCGCGATCGTGGTGGTCGACAACGACGGTGGCGGCATCTTCTCGTTCTTGCCGCAGGCCGAGGCGCTGCCCGTGGCGGAGTTCGAGTTGCTCTTCGGCACCCCGCACGGGGTCGACATCGGGGCCGTCGCCCGCGCGCACGACATCGAATTCTGCGACGTTGACACCCCGGCCGCTCTGACGGCCGCGCTTGCGCATCGGGGTACGCGTGTCGTGCGGGTGCGCACCGACCGGACCCTCAACGTCACTGCGCACGACGCCCTTCATAAGGCGGTGGGTTCGGCTCTCGAGAGTGTGCGCTAGCGACGGCTACGGCCGCACGATTGCGCCCAGCATTGCCTGAAACTTCGCCTGGGTCTCGGCGAGCTCCGCATTGGGGTCGGAGTCGGCAACGACACCCACGCCGGCGAACAAGCGGGCCGACGCGCCTTGAATCTCGGCGCACCGGATGGCGACCGCCCAGGTGCCGTTGCCGTCGGCGTCCATCCAACCGACCGCCCCGCCATAGCGGCCGCGATCGAACGGCTCGAGTTGTGCGATCAACTCGAGCGCCTTCGCGCGCGGGTGTCCGCCGAGAGCGGGCGTCGGTTGAAGGGCGTGCACCATTTCGAGAACGGGCGGCGCGGGCGACGACAGGCGACCCTCCACCGCGCTGCCCAAGTGCTGGACGTTGGCGACGGTGACGATCGTGGGTTCGGCCTCCCAGTCGAGGTAGCTGCACCACGGCAACAACGTGTCGTGCACCACCTCGATGACGACGCGGTGCTCGACCTGATCTTTCGTCGACGCGATGAGATCGGCGGCTAGACGTTGATCGGTAGCCGCGTCACCGGTGCGCGGCGCCGTGCCTGCCAGTGGGTGACTCCGCACGATGTCGCCGTGGCGCGCCACCAGGAGTTCCGGTGAGGCCCCGACGAAACCCTCGACGCAGTAGCGGTAGCTCGAACCGAACGTGGCGCGCAGACGGAGCAGGATGGCGTGCACGTCGAGGGGGCGATCGGCCCGCACGAAGATGTCGCGAGCCAGCACGACCTTGGTCAGCCGGCCGGCCACGACGGCATCGCGGCCCGTTACCACGGCCGCGCAGAAGTCGGCGGGATCCATGCCCGGCTCGATGGTGAATCCTCCGGCCGTTGCTCTCGGGGCGGGGGTCGGGGCGAGATCCACCTCGGCTTCGTCGATCACCGTGATCCATCGCGTGCCGTCGGCGCCCTTGCCGACGACGACTTCGGGGACAATGACCTCACCGGGGGCGTCGGGCCGGAACGGCAGCGCGCCGAACGCGAGCGGGCCGCACCCCGGCTGGCGCACGTCGTCGTCGCGATCGATCGAGGCGAGCGCGGTGGCCGCTTCGGTGACGGGCACCCTGGCTGCTATCCCGCGGCCGGCGAATCCCACGTCGTCGCGTACGAAAAGGCAGCCGTCCCCGCGGCAGAAGCCGTTCAGGTCGACGTCCTCGTCGAGCCGGCGAGTGACCGCGCGCACCGGTGTCAGCTCCGCGTGGCCGTGATGAGTTGCGTGATTCCTCCGGAGAGCAGGCGGCGCTGCACGTTGTGATAGCCGGCCGCACCCAGCCGTTCGAGCATGTGGGCCGGCGGGGGCAGATAGGCGACGGACTGAGGCAAATAACGGTACGCGGCGCCGTCGCTGAGCAGCGCGCCGATTCTTGGCACCACGCGGCCGAAGTAGATCTTGTGGCCCCAGCGCAGGATGGGGTTTGGCGGCGTGGCCACGTCGAGCAGCGCGATGCGACCTTCCACCCGCACGACCCGCGCCAGTTCGTCGAAGAAGGAACCGAGGTCGACGAGATTGCGCAGAGCGAAGCCGCACGTGGCGCCGTCGAGCCGGCCGGCCTCGAGGGGAAGGCGCAAGATGTCGGCCTGGACGCGCGCCACTCCGCTGCGGTCGGCGGTGAGCATGCCGAGGGACAGGTCGAACGACAGCGGTCGCTGGCCCGCCTTCGCCAGTTCGACACAGAGATCGCCGGTGCCCGACGCGAGATCGGCCACGAGCGCTCCGTGGGCCAATCCGAGCGACTCGACCGCGAGCCTTCGCCAGCGCACGTCGAGGCGAAATGTCATCAACCGGTTCACGAGGTCGTACCGGGGCGCTATTGCGTCGAACATCGTGCGCACGGCCCGCACTTTCTCCTCGCCCTGGGGAAGGGCCTGGCGGGCCCGCACTCCGCTCACGGCCGTGCACTCGAAACGATGCCGCGGGCCCACCGGTAGTCGGCTTTGCCCGACGGTGACCGCACGATCTCGTCGACGAATACAAATGCCTTGGGCAGCTTGTAACGGGCGATATGACGTTCGGCCTCGGCGAGCAAATCAGCCTCGGTCACCGTGTAGGTGTCGCGGACGCGCACGATGGCGATCACTTCGCTGCCCCAGCGTTCGCTGGGACGACCAGCGACCACACAGTCGTAGACGCCAGGGTGCGCCTTCACCGCGGCCTCGACCTCCTCGGCGAAGATCTTCTCGCCACCGGAGTTGATTGTCTGAGAGTCGCGGCCGTGCAATTCGATGTGGAGATCCGAGCGGAGGCGGGCACGATCGCCCGGAACTGCATAGCGCACGCCGGCGATCACGGGGTAGGTGCGCTCGGTCTTCGCTTGGTCGTCGAGGTAGCCGAGCGCCAAGCGCCCGCTCTTGGCCAGCCAGCCGAGATCGTCGTGACCGGGCTCGAGCACTCGATCAAGGTCGGCCGACAGCACGTGATTGCCGTCCGACCACGGGAAGGTTCCCGTCGTCGCCCCGCCGCCGGCGGAGACCTGCGCGAGTTGCCCGCCCGCCTCCGATGATCCGAGGCCGTCGACGATGATGAGCGCGGGGAGGTGTGAGAGCAGTTCGTCTTTCAGCGGGGCGGAGAGTGGCGCACCGCCGGACAGCACCACCGACAGACTCGTCAGGTCGTAGACGTGGCGGTCGAGTTCATCGAGCAGGGGCCGGGCGAACGCGTCACCGACGATGAGGAGAAACGACAGGTGCTCGCGTTCGATCAGGCCCCACAAATCTGCCGGGTCGAGCCGTTCGGGAACGTCTTGAATGAAGATGGTGCCGCCGAGGTTCCACGTCCGCATGCTCATCCAATGGCCCGCGCCGTGCATGAACGGCGGGGCCAGCACGGCACGGAGCGGGGCACTCGCCTCGGCGACCGCCTCCTCGAGCGTGGTGGCGTCAGCCGAGCCGCCGAAGCACGACACCCACGCGTCGCCCTGACGCCAGAGGACACCTTTGGGCATGCCCGTCGTCCCACCGGTGTAGAGGATGTACAAGTCGTCGGACGAAGGGCACACCGGTGGACGCTCCGGTGACGACGTTGCGAGCGCATCTTCGTACCAAACGGCTCCGTCGAGCAGCCCGTTGCCGGAGTCGTCGGCGACCTGTAGGAAAACCTCGAGTGTCGGGACGTGTTCGCGCACGGCATCGAGCAACGGTGCGAACGCCGAGTGCGACACGATGGCTCGCGCCCGCGCGTCGTTCAGGAGATAGATGAGTTCGTCGGCGACGTAGCGGTAGTTGACGTTGAAGGGCGCGACCCGCGCCTTGAACGCGCCCAGCATCGATTCGAGGTACTCGTTGCCGTTGTAGAGATAGATCGCAAGGTGGTCTTGCCCCGACTGCCAGTTCGCGAGCTCCGACCGTTCGGTGTGGCAGCCGAGTCCTCGGTCATGGAGGTAGTTGGCGAGCCGTCGCGTGCGGTCGGTGACGTCGGCCCACGTGAGGCGACGGTCGTGAAACACCAGACACTCCTCGTCGGGACGCGTGGCCGCGATGGCCTCGTGAACATCCCCGACGGCCAGAGCCATCCGGCGACCCTACGCCGCAACCCTGCGCCCTAGCGTGCCCGCGGTGCCTGGATCACACTCGTTTTCAGACGTAGTAGCGGAACACGCACTCGGCGACGCACGATGGTTTGGACGCGCCTTCCACCTCGAACACGAACTCCATCGTCACCTGAACGCCACCGGTGACGTCCTCTACGCCGAGCAACTTGGCGCCCAGTCGGAGCTTCGACCCGACGGGTACCGGCGCGGGGAATCGGACCTTGTTCGCTCCGTAGTTGACGCCCATGGCGATGCCGGTGACCCCGAAGATTTGCGGCGACAGCGAGGGGCCGAGCGAGAGCGTGAGGTAGCCGTGAGCGATCGGAGCGCCGAACGGTCCGGCCTTGGCTCTCTCGACGTCGATGTGGATCCACTGGTGATCGCCCGTCGCGTCAGCGAACGCGTTCACTTGCTCCTGCGTGATCGTGACGTAGTCGCTGTAGCCCAGGTGGTCACCGATGTGTTTCTTCAGGCCTTCGATGCCGTTGATGGTGATCGTCATGGCCGCATCCTGACAGACGCGCCGGCGGGCGCGCGCCGCCCGTTAGCGAAACCAGATGCGCTGGTAGTCGCGGCTCATCGGATGCACGAGGACAGCTACGAGGGCGACGGCGAACAGGAAGGGCACGAGCTCGGTGAACTGGACCAGACCGGTGAGGCCGGCGAGCAGCACGATCAACGCGACCCGTATCACCGCGACGAAGACCCCGAGAAAGTACCCCCACCGCTTCTCGTTGGCGATTCCGAATGCGCCGGCGCCTTCGCCGAGCGCGATCGCGGCCAGTGCTGGATTTCCGAGGGCGCCGCCGATGATGCCGAACACCGCGTTGAGGTACAGCAGGAACATCGAGATCTGGAGGGTCTGCGGCAACGACGGATTCCACCACCGAGTGGGCTCTGACGCCATGGCCGACAGTGTGGCAGGGGTGGTCTTGGCGGCGGGTGCGGGCACGCGTCTGCATCCGCTTACCCTCGAACGGCCCAAGCCCCTGTGCCCGTTCGGCTCGGCGACGCTGGTGGACAGGGCCATTGCCCAGCTGTCCGCCGTGACCCCGGCCGTTGCGGTGAACGCCCACCACGGGGCGGCCGCCCTCGTCGCCTACCTCGGAGGACGAATCTACGTGTCCGTCGAGTCGGAACTATTGGGAACCGGCGGAGCGATCGGGCGCCTCCGGTCGTGGATTGATGGTCGCGATGTGGTCGTCGCCAACGCCGACACCGTCCACGACGTCGCGCTTTCAACCTTGGTCGCAGGGTGGGACAGAGATCGCATCGGCTTCGTCACCGCAGAAGCGCGTCCCACCCAGTTCGCAGCTGGGATGCGGCTGGTGGCGGCCCTGATGCCCTGGAGGGTGGTGCGGGAGATTCGCGAGTCGCCGCACGGGCTGTACGCGCGGTGGTGGGCGCCCGCGGCAGCGTCCGGCGATGTCGTCGTCGTGGCCGGTGGTGCTAGTGGGTGGTTCGACTGCGGTCGTGTGCGCGACTATCTGGAGGCCAATCTCTGGCAGTCGCAAGGGGCGTCGGTCGTGGGGGAGACAGCAAGGGTCGAGGGCGTGATCGAGCAGTCCGTGATCTGGCCCGGCGCGGTCGTCAGGAGCGGGGAGTGGCTGCACCGGGCGATCCGCACAACGTCAGGTCGGACCGTGTTGGTTCGTTAGGCGAGTTGGCCGGTGCCAAACT
Organism: Acidimicrobiales bacterium; assembly: GCA_040002995.1. Classification (GTDB taxonomy): domain Bacteria; phylum Actinomycetota; class Acidimicrobiia; order Acidimicrobiales; family Ilumatobacteraceae; genus JBDUDK01. The sequence continues at coordinate 60,487 of JBDUDK010000064.1, forward strand.
CAGGCATGGCCGACTTTTTGACCAATCACGCGGATCTCCAGCCAAAGACGCTCGCGGTTGTCGATGATCGACCGGATGGCACCCTTATTCGCTGGACGTATGCCGAACTCGAGCGGCGGGCCAACCGACTCGGGCACGCGCTCACCGGCCTCGCGGTGGGCAGGGGCACCAAGGTCGTTTGGTGCGGACAAAATTCGCCGGGCGTGGTCGTCATCGTCAACGCGGCCCGCAAGATCGGCGCCACGGCGGTGCCGCTCAACTACCGGTTGTCCGACGAGGAAGCGGTGTACGTCACCGATCACTGTGACGCCACGGTGGTGTACGTCGACGCCGAATTCGCGCCGATGTTCGAGCGCATCCGCGCCCAGCTTCCGAAGGTGCGCCACATCATCGTGTTCGACGGCCCGGCTCCGGAGGGAATGTTGAGCGCGGAGGCCATTGTCGAGGCGGCTCCCGACACGCCGCCGCCCGCCGACGGAGGCGAGGCCGGAGACACGATGATCTACACGTCCGGGACGACCGGAAAGCCGAAAGGCGCGCTGCGGCGTGGGGCCGGCGACCCGACGCAGGTGATGGCCATGCTGGCGTTGATCGGGTACAGCGCCGACGACATCTATATATCGACCGGTCCGCTCTATCACTCCGGACCGGGCGGCTTCATGGGCATCGCGCTGATACTGGGGCAGACGGTTGTGCTGCAGCGCAAGTTCGACGCCACCGATTGGCTGCGCCTTGTCGAGAAGTACAAGGTGACCACGACGTTCTCGGCGCCCACACCGATCCGGATGATTTGCAGCCTGCCCGCCGACGTGAAGGCGCGCTTTGTCCGGTCGACCATGCGGCGGATGATCGCGAACGCCGCGCCGTGGAGCTTCGCGTTGAAACAGATGTATCTCGCCGACTTCCCCGACGATTCTCTGTGGGAGGTCTATGGCTCCACCGAGCTGGGCGTGAACTGCATCCTCGAGCCGGCCGATCAACTTCGCAAGCCCGGCTCGTGCGGGAAGGCGGCACCGGGCGTCGAGATCAAGCTGTTCGACGAGAACGGCACGGAGGTCAAGGGTGCGGGCCCGGACGCGGCCGGCGAACTCTTCGTGCGTTCGGCCTCGATATTCGCCGACTACTACAAGCAGCACGACAAATTCCTCGAGGACCAGCGCCACGGCTACCAGACCGTGGGCGACATCGCGTATCGGGATGCCGAGGGCTATTTCTACATCTGCGACCGCAAGAAGGACATGATCATCTCCGGTGGCGTGAACATCTACCCCGCCGAGATCGAAAGCGCCCTCGAGAGCCATCCGGCCATCTATGAGGCCGCGGTCTTCGGGATTCCGAGCGAGGAGTGGGGCGAGAGCGTGCACGCGGTCGTGGTGGCAGGGCCGGGGTCGACATTGACCGCCGCCGACGTGGCCGCGCACGCACGGACCCATCTCGCCGGTTACAAGGTGCCCAGGTCGGTGACGTTCATCGACGAGCTACCCAAGACAGGATCCGGCAAGATCCTCAAACGCGAACTGCGCGCCCCCTACTGGGCCGACCGCACCTCCAAGGTCTAAACCCTGGGGCGTTCTGACGCGCTTTTTTGGTCTCTGGTGTCGGTTTCGCGCGCGAGTTCACTTGCGGAGCACTGCAGCGATATCTCCGATCACCGTTTCGAGGCGGAAACGAATGTTGTCCTCGCTGACTCTCATCGGTCGGACACCTAAGCGTGCGAGTTGGCGATCGCGCCATTTGTCGTAGTTCTGTGAGCAGTCCTTGTGGAGAAAGGACTGCGTCGGCGATGTGGTGCCTGACCTCGACAAACGTTGTCCAGCAGTGCCGATGACGAACCCGGTCGACCGACATGCGTAGGACCACAGAAGCAGCAAACACGGACCAGCAGGGCGCGAGCGGTGCGCTCATCGGGGTCGGGCTGTTCAGCTTGGATCGCGGCATCCTGTGGACGAGCAATACCGGGCGGTGATCGAGGGCCATCAGGAACAAGACGCCCGCACTTGATCGGCACTTGTGCGCTCGCGCGATGACGGCGTGGTCGACTCTACGGCCCGCGATTATGAGCGACCGAGCAGCTCCACCAACTCGGGATGGTCGCGAGCTACCGATGCAAGCACTTCGAGGGAGACAGCCAGCACGCCCGCATGGCCGAGCCGAACGAGGATGCCGTCGAGCCACTCGACGAATTCGTCGAACAACGCATTGTCCTCGAGCAAGACGGATGCGGCGGCGAACGACACGATGTAGCCGTAGTCAGCGCGCGTCCGGCTGATCTGGCGTTCGGTGAAGCGGCTGACCGCTGGAATGCGGCCAGCGAGCGCCGCCATCGCCGCATCGACCAATTCGCGCTGTGAGCCGTCGATCGCGCTTCCGGCGTTTGCTCCAGGACGGGTGACGGGCCGGGGCAACCCTGGTTCGGCGCGCCACTGGTCGAGGATGGCGTCGGCCTGTTCGATGGATGCGGCCCATCCGTCGGCGCCGAGCGCGTCGGCCCGTGCGGCCGTGGCGAGGGCGGCGCCTCCCGCGATCACCCGGTACCCGGCGGCGTGGGCGGCATCGACGATCCGCGCGGCACCAAGCAGGTTCATCGCGACCGAGCAGCTGACGAGCAGCCCGATCGGGTCGACGTCCCGTAGGAACTCGCCGAGATCGTCCGCCGACGCCGAAGCGCCGAGGAAGGTCACTTCCCACGACCGTGCTTCCAGCATCTCGCTCAGCATCCGCGCCGGAAGGCTGTGCCACTCCTGTTCGCAACACGCCAGCACGACTCGGCCCCGTGACCCCTGCCGTGGGGCGGAAGCGATGTCGGCCAGCACTGCTTCCACGATGGCGGTGGCCGCGTGCTCCTGAGAGACCGTCCACGTGCCCGCCTCCCAGAGCTCGCCGACGCGCCGCTGTGCTGTGGCCAGCACATCGACGACGACGTCCGCGACGGAGGCTCCCGCGTCCAGCTGTCGTCGAGCGAACGCCAACGCGCCGGGACGGTCGCGCGCGGCGAGAAGGTCGAGGAAGTGTGAAGCCGCGTCGGCGGTCACGGGCATCAGCGAGCTACGACGCCGAATCGGCGGACGCCGATCGGGTGGGGCCTATGCTCGCCGCCCGGAATCCGTGCGTGCGATCGGGCGTGGTCGTCGCTGCGCATGTAGGCCACGAACTCCGCCCGACTGGTCCACCACGAGACCATCACGTAGTGCCCGGGATCAGCGCGGTCGGCCCAGACCTCGAGCCGACGGAAGCCGGGCGCGGTCTCCACCGCACCGAGCCGGCTGCGAAATGCGTCTTCGAGCGCCGCCGCGCCGTCGACCGGGACACGAATCTCGCTTTGGACGACGAACTCTTCCAATGGTGTGCGTCCCTTGGCTGGACCCCGGCGGCTACCGGGGGAGGTGGTCGGCGACGAGACGTGTGCTCTGAAGCAGGATCGGAAGGAGCTCCTCGAGATGATGTCGGGCCAGCGTCCCTTCGGTAGCCACGGCAAGGAGTGCCTCGCCGTCGCCGCACGAGATGTCGAGATGCATGGCGGCGAGATCATACGCGGCGTCGGCGTCGACGACCGTCCCGCCGAGGCTTGTGACGAAACCGATCACTACCTCGCGGACCTCGGAGGCGGTTCGCGCTGCGTACACCGCGCTGGTCGCGTTCATCGCCAGCTTCACGATCTCGTCTTTCGATCCGGAAGCGACGTTCGACTTGCGCTCGGGTCGTTGCCCCTCCGTTTGCGCGAGCCACTCGAGCAACGTGTCTGCCGGCAGCGGCCGGCTCCAGAAGTAGCCCTGTCCGACGTCGCACCCCGCCTCTTCGAGAGCGGCCGCCGAAGCGTCGTCCTCGACTCCCTCGGCGACCACCCGGAGCCCGAGGGAGTGCCCGAGTGCGATCGTGGAGCGGATGATGGCGCGGCTCTTGTCGTTCTCCGCCATTCCCATCACGAAGGACTTGTCGATCTTGAGGGTGTGCACCGGGAGGTCGCGGAGGTACACGAGCGAGGAGAACCCGGTGCCGAAATCGTCGACAGCGGTGTGGATGCCGACGCGATCGAACTCGCTGAGAATGGCAATGGCGGCGTGTGGATCGGCCATGACCCCCGTCTCGGTGATCTCGACCTCGACGGAGAACGGCGACACCGCGTGCTGTTCGAGCGCCGAGCGGAACGTTGCCAGGAGCGAATCGTCGCGCAGCGAGTCAGGTGCGATGTTGACGGCGACGCTGAGGTAGAGCCCGACGTCGTGCCAGGCCCGACACTGTCGCACGGCTTCCCGCACGACCCACTCGGTCAACTCGCCGATGAGCCCGGCGCGCTCCGCGAGAGGGATGAACTCGTCGGGGAAGATCAGCCCGCGATCGGGGTGGCGCCAGCGGACGAGTGCCTCGACGCCGATGCAGCGCCGAGTCGCCAGGTCGATCTTCGGCTGGTAGTAGAGCACGAGCTCGTGGCCCGGGATTCCTCGGCGGAGGTCGGGCAGGAGGTGTTCGTCTTCATCAGAGGCGGCCGCGAGCTCGGCGCGTCGGTCGATTTGGTTGGGATTGTGGACGCGGACGGGTCCGGGCTCCTCAGTGGCGCCGGGGTTGATCATGTGCTCATCGTAACCCTTCGGTTTCTCGTGGTACCTCTTTGTCGTCGTTGCCGTCGCGAACCTGAAGCACCGCTCGAGGATCGATGGATCCGTACAGCGTCCGTCGATCATCACGGGTGACGCCGATGGGGAAGGACGCGAACGCGCTATCCGCCGCAGACCTATTGGGACCGATGGTTGGTAGATGAGGTTCGCACCGAGCAAGACGACACTG
>JBDUDK010000017.1:0-24593 GCA_040002995.1 Acidimicrobiales bacterium
CAGTGGGCGCTGAGGGACTTGAACCCCCGACCCCCTCCTTGTAAGGGAGGTGCTCTAGCCAGCTGAGCTAAGCGCCCGGGAGACGGAGAGCGTAGCGGGGGCTCGCGCGCGGCACCTCGCCGTCAATGCCGAGCGCGCTCGACGCGGCGCCGTTCAAGTGCGAACAGCGCTCCGGCGGTCTCCCCTTGCAGCGGCGGCAAATTGCCCGTGCCGAACCAGCACACCTCGGTGATCTCCGCGCTCGAGGGGCGCACCTTCGTCGTATCGCTCCCGGCCACCGGCGTCGCGGCGTAGATGAGATCGACCCGGCGCGTCTTCGGGTCGACAATCACTTCGGGTTGACCCACAAGCGTTATCTCTAAACCCGTTTCCTCGAGCACCTCACGCGCGGCCGCGGCCGTCGGTGCCTCGTGCCGATTAAGCAACCCGCCCGGTACGCCCCAACGGGCGCGGTACGAGTGCTGCAGCAGCAGGATGGCGCCGTCGTCGCGCGTGATGACGCACAGCGTGCCAACGGTGAACTCAGGCGCAATCGCGTGTGTGGCGAGCACCCGCGCTCGCCGGGGCAGGCGTCGAAAGACCGACAGCAAACCCTTGTGGACAGCGCGATTCACCCACTCGAGGTTACGGCCACCCTCAAGCAAAGTCGCGGCGCGCGCGGAGGAGGGTCCCCATCAGCGCACCCGTCCCGGCGGCCACCGGCGTGCGCCGGGCGGCATGCTCGGTCACCACGAGCTCGCGATCGAACGCGTCGGCCACAATCGCGCCGGCCTCACGGCACACGAGCACACCGCCGAGGTAGTCCCACGGCGCGTGGGCGTCGACGGAGCAATCGACGAATCCATCGAGCACGCCACAGGCGACCGCGCACAGGTCGAGCGCGGCCGCTCCCAGACATCGGTACTGCTTCCACCCGAAGCGCCGGGTCGGGTAACCCGACAAACCGATGATCGACTCATCGATCCTCTCGCACGTCGAGGGACGGATCAGCACGCCATCGCGCCGCGCCCCCTCCCCCGCCACCGCGTCGAAGCGCGTGCCGTCTGCAAGATTGACCACGACCGCGGCGACGGGTCCGGACGAATCGATCGCGCACAACGACGTGGCGAACCACGGCACCCCGCGCGAAGCGTTGGTCGACCCGTCGAGCGGATCGAGCACCACCATGACGTCTCGGTCGCCCCACGACACTCCGGACTCCTCGGACACCACGCCGAGGCCGGCCCGGTCAAGAACCGCGAGCGCGGCCTCGTCGGCCACGAGGTCACTGAGGTATTGATCGACACGGGTACCCGACGGACCCCAATCGTCGATCAGCCCGAGCGCGGCCGCGACAGCATCCGCCGCCTCGTTGAGCACGGCGAGCAGTGAGCGGGCAACTGAGGTCACGGTGGTCGCACCGTAGTGGCAGGCTTTAGGCGCCCGACCGAACCCAAGGACGTGAATTGGCGGTAATCGACATCGCCGGCTTCGTGGCCGATCTCAAGGATCATGCCGTCGACCACGGCTTCCACGTCCACGACGAGCGTCATTTCGTCGAGACCTACTCGCTCCGCCAGGCGTGGGAAGTCGATCTCCATCCCGAGGAGGCGTGCGGGGGACCACTCGATCTCCACCTGTCACTCGAGGTCGACCCGCGCATCTTGTTGACCTTCGAGGACGAGGTTGCGTTGTTGGAGGACCCAGAGGCCGCCCCCAATGACGAGTTCCATTTTCCGCTCGTGTTCACCTGGCAGCTCCCGCCCCTCCCCCAAGGACCCGACCTTCTCGTGTTGGCGACGGAGCTAGCGGGCGTGGGGGGCGCCGATCTTCCGCTCGAGGTGTCGGCGATCGACTCGTTCCCGTCGGTTACCGACGCGCCGGAGCGCAGCCTGTCGATCGTGGCGCGAGTTCCCGTATCGCTGACGCGTGTGTACATCGGCGAGGAACAACTCTGCGACACGCTCGATCGCTGCCTCGCGGTGAGCCAGTACCTCCTTGACAATGCGACAACGTGGCTCGGCGATACCCCCTGAGCTACTGCTACCGGTACCTTCGTTCGTTGTGACCCTGCCCGCGTGGCCACCGCCCGTCGCCACGGCCTTCGCCCCGCCGGTACCGGCACCGCCGTCTTCAGTTCCTGCCCCACCACAGCGGCGTCGCGTCTGGCCCTGGGTCGTCGGTGCGTTCGGGGTCATCGCCATCGCCGTGACGGTCGGCCTCACGCTGTTGGCCGTCCGCGATCACCATCACTACCCGAAGGCCTGGGACGCGAAGATCGCGCCGATCGTGGCGTTCGTCGAGAAGCATCGGGGTCTGACGTACACGCACGCCGTCCCCGTTGAGTACCTACCCGACAAGGAATTCGAAGCCCTCGTCACCGGGCAGGACTCCGCGGTCGCCGACCCGAGCGATGCCGACAGCGAGGCGTCGCTGCGCGCCCTCGGGTTGATCGCCGGTGACACGAAGTTGCAGCAGGACTCGACCAAGATCCAAAGCAGCGGCGTACTGGCCTTCTACTCCGACCGGGAGGAGAAGGTAGTGGTTCGAGGCACGGGCGCGCTCGATGCGGGCACCCGCGTGATCTTGGCGCACGAGCTCACCCACGCGTTGCAGGATCAGCATTTCGATCTGAACAAGCTCAGGACCGAGGCGGCGGCCGGGGGCGATCTCGCGGTTCTCAGTCTCATCGAGGGCGACGCGGTCAGTATCGAAAACGAGTATTACAGCTCGCTCTCGACGGCCGATCAGACTGCGTACGACGTGGCCCAGGCGAAGGACTACGGCGAGTTCCAGGCCGCGATAGCAGATGTCGCACCGGTGCTGTCGCTCGAGTTCGACGCGCCCTACGAGTTCGGCCCCGCGTTCGTCGCCGCACTTCGCGATGACGGAGGCTACGGGCGCGTCGACGAGGCGTTTGCCGACCCGCCTACGTCGATGGAGCAAGTGATGTGGCCGGCGCGCTATCTCGCCGGGCGGGACCCTCTCGCTGTTGACATCCCGAAGTCGATCGAGACGGAGTCGGAACTCTTCCCGCCCGAGCCTCTAGGCGCGTTCGAGACCTTCTTGGTATTGGCCCAGCGTCTCGATCCGAAAGTCGCGCTGACCGCGGCTCGGGGCTGGCGCGGAGACGAGGCGCTGGTGATCAAGAAGAAGGACGGCACGGTCTGCGTGCGCGAGAACGTCGTCGGCGACAGCGCGGCAACGACCAAGGTGATCGGCGACGCGTACAAAGCTTGGGCGGCGGCGGGTCCGAAGGATCTCGTCACCGTGGCATCGGAGAACGGTCATGTGTTGGTGACGGCGTGTGACCCAGGTAAGGCGGTGCCGAAGGCGGCGAACGGCGTCGAGTCTTTGCGGCTACCGATGCAGCGGGCCGTGTACGTCACCCAGCTCCTTGACAGCGTCAACCTGAAGACGGCGGACTGCGTGATCGATCGAATGGCTGACGTGCTCACAGTGAGTCAGTTCGTAAACCCCGATGACCCGGTCTTCGCCACGCAGCAGTTCACAGACGGGCTCGACGCCTCGTTCACCGCTTGCCAGGCGTGACCGCCCGGCTTGGTCGTTAGTCGATCCACGGCCACAGGCCGATCGGTCGACGTCGTACTCGAGAAATCCTGGCCGAACAGAGTGCACTGTGACCTTTAGCGGTCCTGCCACACAGGGCACCCTGCTCAGCTGCTCGAGGAGCGCGTGCTCGTTAGTTTCGAACCTCCGATCGTACGACGAGAACACAAGCACACGATCTATGCCGCGCGTGTTAAGGAACCGGGCGTACGCCGCCGCGCTCGCCCAGCTATGCCGAGCCATGCTCTCGGGGAAGAACTCGCTGTCGAGCCGCGCACCCGCGCGCAGCAATTGGTACATGCCCACTTTGCTGTCTCCTGAGCGCAGTACTCGGTAGCGAGCATCCGGGCGAAACAACGAAGACTTGGCGTAGTCGGCGACGACGGTGTCGGGCCTACGACCGAGGGCACGCCAGCCTTGCGTGACTTGGAGGGGAACGAGGAGAACGAGGTTGCTGAGTACCGCGAGGAAGAACAGAGCAGGCGCGGGGCGGTCACCTACGCGGTGGCGAAGCCAGGCGAATGCGGCGGGAACGGCGACAACGAATGATCGAGCTAGGAGAGTCTCGGCAATCGCGATCACTTTCGTCCCGAGCGAACTCTCGGCGGCGACGGGCGACAATGCGACAACGAGCAGCGCGGGGGCAGCCAACGCGGTCGAGATCAACCACGCCGTCAGCAGGCGGCCCCTTCCGGATTCCGACGCCAGCCCCAGCAGTACGACCGCCAGCGTGAGCGGGACCAGAACGGCCGGGTGGGTGCCCTGCGCCAGCGCGCCCAAGATGACCGCCACAGCGACATGTCCTCGCCTCCACGCGCCAATCGCACCGAGAAGGAAGGCCACGGCCCAGAGAAATGGAAGCTGGCCCGCGAGGGGCGCCATCACGAGGATGGGGTTCGCCAGCACGACCGCGATCCACCAACCTCGCGCCAGTTCGGGGAACGCGTAGAAGGAGCCCACCACGGCCGCGACCGCGCCGATAACAAGCACGATCGCGACGGACCGTTCGCCGAATAGCGGCCATAGGACGGCCGCCGCGAGCCACGGGCCAAGCGCGTATGGGAACGTCAGACCACGGCCGTGCCCGAGAATGGGCATACGCCAGGGCACGCCGTGGCCGTGCCACATGCCCTTCGCGGCCCACCACACGTGCGCGTAGTCGTTCATCGAGTCGAGCGACACGATCAGCCGCCGGGATACGAGAATTAGAAGGCCCGCGCACCACGCCAGCGCGACCACGGCCGCGATACCGGCCCCGGGACCAAAGGGAGCCCAGGCCGTCAGGGGCCACGAGCGTTTAGCCTCGGTAGTCATCAGCTCGATTCTTTCAAGCGCGAGACCTCAGCGTCCGCACATCGTTGAGCGGCACACGGGCGCACTCTTCGCGTTGGTGGTACTGCCGGTCCTCGGCGCTGACCTCGGGCGCGGCAATGTCTTCTCGGTCGCGAGCGCGATAGCGATCGCCGCCGCGGTCGCGCTCATGACCCAGCGGGCGAGGCCGGGATCGGGGCTGCGGTTTACCGGCGCGGCGCTGCTCGTGGGTAGCGCCGTGCTCATTGGCATCGTGTCGGTCGAGTCGATGTCGCTGCTCATTGCCGCTGGACTCGGCGTGGCGGTCGGTTTGCTTGTCGGTGCGCGCCGGCCGATGCTTCTTGAGCTCATCGGTGCCGCCACAGTCATGGTGGTAGTGAGCGTCCTGGCCGGTCGCGTCGGGGCGCTCCGGCTCACCGCGGCGCTGGTCGTGGTGATCAGCGCCATCCCTCGGGCCGGGGTCAAAAGCTCGAGAGCATCGATCGCGATGGCCGCGGGCGCGGTATTGCTCAGCGCCGGCTTGCTCGGTTTCGTGGGTGCCAGCGATGTCACCGTGCGGTGGTTCGGCCCCGCGGTTGCGCACGGAGCCCGCACGGACCCGCGGGTGGCATTGACCTTCGACGACGGGCCCGACGAGACCTACACCCTCCAGGTCGCCTCGGTCCTCGAAAGCTACGACGTCCGGGGCACGTTTTTTGAGGTCGGCAAGGCCATCGACCGCGAGCCCCAGATAGCGCGCGCGTTGTACGCCCGGGGCCATCTTCTGGCCAACCACTCCTACCAGCACGACGGCTGGCGATGGCTCGATCCCCGGTACCCCGAACTCGAACGCACGCAGCGAGCGTTCGAGCATCAGATCGGCGTGTGTCCCACGTTCTACCGACCACCGCACGGAGACCGGACACCATTTGTGTCGGCCGTCGTCGGACGTCACCAAATGACAACGGTCCTGTGGGACGTGACCGTGGGCGATTGGAATGCCTCCAACGCCGAAACGCTCGCCCGCCGCGTGCTCGAACGGGTGCGACCAGGTTCGATCGTCGTTTTGCACGATGGCCTTGACGGGAGCCCCCGTGCCGACCGTTCGGTGCTCATTGCCGCACTCCCAACGATCCTCGACGGGCTCAGGTCCAAGGGCCTTCAACCCGTTCGCCTCGACGAGCTGCTTGGGATCGCCGGCTACGGCGATCATTGTTGACCGGCGGTGCTATCAGCGCAGACGCCTCCGGCCCGTGATCACCACCGCGACCGGGAAAGCAGTGACCGCCGCGGGCACGGCAAGCGCGCGTAGGCGGCCGAACCATCCGAGCGGTCGCGTGGAACGCCACGCGGCGACGGGAATCATGGCGAGGTCGATCACCACATCTCGCATGCGAGTCCGTGAGCGGTACACGGGCACAGGAACGACGACATCGGTCCGCACCCGGTAGCCAAGTCGCTTGAGCACGACGGCCACCTCGACCGTTTCCGAATACCTGTAGCCGCGGTAGTAATCGAGGGCGTGGGCGAGCGCCCCGATGCGGAAGATCCGATAACCGGACTCCACATCCGGCAAGGATGCGCCCGCCCACAACGATGCCCACGCCGATATCGCGAAGTTGCCGACTCGCTTGTAGATCGGATAGATCGAAAGATCTCTGCGCACGAGCAACGCGTCAAGGTTCTCGTCGATCAGTAGCTGATGGAGGTCGTCGAGCACTGACAGCTCGTGTTGTCCGTCGGCGTCAACGGTGTAAACGACATCATCGGCGTCGAGCTCGCCGATCTTGACGCGCTGACGCAGATCACTGAAGGCGGAGTAGTAGGCCTCCGACATCCCCTTGTTCTGCTCGTGCAGCAACAATCGCACCTCATCGTGCCCCGGCAGCCAGCTCTCTATCTCAGCGCGCGTCGCGTCCGTGGACCCATCGTCAACAACCACGAGTTCGTCGACGAAGTCGTAGAGCCGGTCAAGCACCTTCGCAACGGTCAGCTCCTCATTGAACGCTGGTACAACTGCCAGGCGCCGCGCCTGGCGCTGACGGACCCTCACGCCTGCTCACTTCGCGGGGCGGTCGGCTGCGCGAGCGAGACGTACCACTCGTAGGTCCGGCGCATGCCCTCTTCAAACCCGATGGTCGGAACCCAACCCAGTTCGTCTCGGGCGCGGTCGGTGCGAACGACCCTGGCGGCGAGATCGCCGGGGCGCGACGGGCCGTAGGTAACTGTCACTTCGCCGACGAGTTCACGCACTCGTTCGGCCATCATGCGGATGCTCACGGGCTTGTCGCCGTCGAGGTTGTACGTGCGATTCGCGGCAACGGGAGCTAGCGCCAGCACGTGTGCGCGCGCCAAGTCTTCGACGTAGACGAAGAACCGCTCTTGCCGTCCGTCGCCATCGATCGTGAGGGGCTCACCGCGCATCGCTCGCCGAAAGAACGACGCGGCGACGATGTTGTCGCGCATCCGAGGTCCGAACGGGATGCCGTAGCGCAAGACCGTGTAGGACCGTCCGTAGAGAGTGTGGTAGTCGCGACACAGCATTTCGCTCGCGACCTTCGTCGTCACGTAGAGGTGGCGATCGGTCTCGGGCGAGAACGGTGTGGACTCGTCGACGACGTCGCCGACCGTCGCCGCGTATACCCACACGGTGCTGGCGAGGATGACACGGCCCGCATCAGCCCGTCGGGCCGCCTCGAGCACGCTGGCGGTGCCGAGCACATTCAGGTTGACGCTCTCCCGCGGATCGGCGTGGATGATGTTGACGTCGGCGGCGGCGGCAAGGTGGAAGACCGCCTCCATGTCACGCAGCTCACGAGCGAGGAGATCGGTGTCGAGAATGTCGACGGGACGCCACTCGACGTCGGGGCGCTGAGGCGCCGCCGGATCGATCACGCGAACGGTGTGGCCGGCCGTTCGCAGCGCGTCGACGACATGCGAGCCGATGAAACCGGAGCCGCCCGTTACGGCGACCAGTTTCGCATTGCTCATCGAGCCAGCACTTCGGCGAGCGACTCGATGACGATGTCGACCTGCTCGTCGGTGAGCACCGCGGAGATCGGCAGACAGATGTGGCGCCCGCACGCGTGCTCCGAGCCCGGCAGCGCGCCCGCGGTGAAGGGCGCGAACACTGGTTGCACGTGGAGCGGGGTCTCGTAGACCTCACCGGAAAGACCGACTCCGTGGTCGTCGCGCATCGCCTGCTTGAACGCTCCCCTGTCGATGCCGTCGGGCAGATAGGCGACGTATTTGTAGTAGTTGCAGCGCGCGGTTTCAGGGATCTCTAGCGGCAGCAGCCCCAACTCGACGACGGCCGCGTCGTAGCGGGCCGCGACCGCCTGACGGTGCGCGATGAATTCGTCGAGGCGGCGCAACTGCGAGACGGCGATCGCCGCGTGCGGCTCGCTCATCCGCCAGTTGTAGCCAAGCCGGGTGTGCAAATTGGTGAGGAAGCCGGCCTTTCCCTGATCGCGATAGACGCGCGCCTCTTCGGCGATGCGGTCGTCGTCGGTGACGATCATGCCGCCCTCGCCTGCCGTCATCACCTTGGTCGGGTAAAAGGAGAAGGCCGCGGCCGCACCGAAGCGGCCGGCCATCACGCCTTCGTGGCTGCTGCCCTGCGCATGCGCGGCGTCCTCCACGAGCCAGATGCCGTGGTTGTCGCACACCTTGGCGATGTCGCGAATCGCGGGCGACACGAACCCCCCGATGTGCACCACGATCGCACCGATCGTGTCAGGGCCAATCGCCGCCTCGAGGGCGATGGGGTCGAGCGCCATCGTCGAGGGGTCGCAATCGACGAACCGCGGACGGCCTCCCGCGGCAATCACGGCGGCGGCGGTGGCGAAGAACGTGTTGGCCGGCACCAGCACCTCGCCGCCCGCGATCTCGAGGGCGCGGAGTGGGATCTCGAGGGCGCTGGTCCCTGAGTTCACGGCGACGGCATGGCGCACGCCGAGGTAGGCAGCGAAGCGCTCCTCGAGCTCGCGGCCGAGTTTGCCGAGCGTCAGCTGGCCCGTGGTCAAACACTCGTCAATACGTTCGAGGATCCACGCGCGGTCCTCGGCGGGCACATAGACCTGGGCGGGAGGGACTCTTAGCGCCATGACCGCCGGACCTTTAGCCGGTCGCGCCATGCGGCAACCGCGCAAGCGAGACGTTGCATGAGCTTCTGCCCTCCCCTTGAGCCATCACAACGCCTCCATCGTTGCAGGTTCGCGCTCGGCGCGTTCAAGTTTCCACGGAGCGGGCCGTGCGCACACCCGGCGCGCCAACGACTACAGTCCGCCCGCGTTCCAATAGGGGGGGCCATGGCCAAAGCGGATCCAGTCCTCGACCTGCTCGCTTCGGTCGACCTCTTCGCCGAGCTCAACCGTAAAGAGCTGGCGATGGTGCGAGACATGATGAAACCCCAGACCTTCAGGGCCGGGCAGAACGTCGTGACCGAAGGCGACGCGTCGGCCCGCTTCTATCTGATTACGAAGGGTCGGGCCACTATCGTGGTCGGGGGCAAGCGCCTCAGGGGTTGTCGCGCCGGTGACCATTTCGGCGAGATCGCCGTCCTCGACGGGGGCGAGCGATCGGCCACTGTGGTCGCCGATACCGACCTGGAGACGCTGACGATCGCGCCGTTCGCGTTCCGTCCTCTCCTGCGGGCGAACGCGACGATCACCTACAAGCTGCTGCTGGCGATGTGTGCCCGCCTCCGCGAGACCGACAAGCGCCTCTACACCGGCTGAACGCCGTTACGTCCCGCGCCGCGTCGGGTGGGCCAGGCTGGGATCGAACCAGCGACCAAGGGATTATGAGTCCCCTGCTCTGACCACTGAGCTACTGGCCCCCAACCGCCGACGAGGCGGGAGCTCCGGGGGTGAGATTCGAACTCACAACCTGTCGGTTAACAGCCGAATGCTCTGCCGTTGAGCTACCCCGGAAAACGCCGTCGAAGGTTAGCAAGGCGGTCACGAGGCCCATGAGTCGCCTATGGACGGACGTGCTGTTGTACACCACGGCCAGGCAGCCCATCGGGTGTTTCACGGAACGCAACGACGAGTCGGGCACTGCGCGGTACGGCTTGAAGAACTGACTTTCCGGGATGCCGGTCAGCGAAGACCAGAAAAATCGAACGGCTTCGACATCGAGTCCCTCGTGCAGGTACAGGGCAGCGCGGAGTCGGCGTTCATCGATCTCGAAGAACCGCCTCAGCCAAGCAAGGAAGAGCACGACCATCCGCGGATCGCTGTTGGCGAACTTGGCGCAACCGTCGGTCTTCGCTCCTTCGCCGGCGTAGAGGGCGGCTCCGGCGATGAGGAAGTCACGCTCGGAAAGCGTTGCGATGGTTTCCCGACCCCATTGAAGCGCGCTCTCAATCTCGGCCTGCTTGGCCACCTGCAGCCGGTTGGGGCCGCGTTTGCGGGCGCTCGAGCGAGGTCGCGGAATGAAGTCGACCTCGCGCACCCAGACCGATACCGAGCTCTTGGCGACACCCAACCTCGACGCGATTTCGGCGAGCGTCAAGGAGTCGGCCCGCAGGCGGCGTGCTTCGGCGCGGAGTTCGACATGGACGCGAAAACCCATTCGGAGATAGAAGCACGAGGGTGTGACAGAGAAACCCCGGGGCTACTGGTCTTCGAGGAACTCCTTGAGCTTTTGCGACCGCTGCGGGTGGCGCAGTTTTGCGAGGGTCTTGGCTTCGATCTGGCGGATGCGTTCGCGGGTAACGCCGAACTCGCGGCCGACTTCTTCAAGCGTCTTGGCCTGCCCATCGACGAGGCCGAAGCGCATGCGCACGACTTCCTTCTCGCGTTCGCTCAGCTCATCGAGCGCCTCCTCGACCGCTTTGGCGAGCATCCGCCGTGTAGCCACCTCGAGCGGAGCCTCGGCGGCGCTGTCGGGAATGAAGTCACCGACGTTGACGTCGTCCTCGTCGCCGATTGGCGAATCGAGCGAGACGGGATCTTGCGCGATGAGAAGTATCTCGCGCACCCGATCCGCGGGCAGATCGACCTTCTCGGCAAGTTCGTCGAAGGTGGGCTCGCGCTCAAGTTCTTGGGCCATCTGACGCTGCGTGCGGACGAGCCGGTTCATCAGCTCGACCATGTGCACGGGGATGCGGATTGTGCGCGCCTGGTCGGCGATGGCCCGGGTGATGGCCTGGCGGATCCACCACGTGGCGTAGGTGGAGAACTTGAACCCCTTGTTGTGGTCGAACTTCTCGACCGCCCGCATGAGCCCGAGGTTGCCCTCTTGGATGAGGTCCTGGAACTGCATGCCCCGGTTCATGTAGCGCTTGGCGATGGAGACGACGAGCCGCAAGTTGGCCTGGATGAGCTCGGCCTTGGCGACCTGGCCGTCACCGACGAGCCGTTGGAGCTGCCGGGCATCGGGATGCGGACTGCCGTCGAGCCGGGCCTCGAGTGTGAGACGCTCGGCGGCCTCGGCCCCGAGCTCGATGCGTTTGGCCAGCTCTACTTCGTCGGTGGCTGTGAGCAGATGGACGCGGCCGATCTCCTTCAGATACATGCGCACCGAGTCGCCCGTGAGGGGTCCGTCGTTGCGTTCGGCAGCACGGAACAACCGCCGCTTTCGCGGCGCGACACTGTCGCCATCGTCGTCGAGATCGGCGGCGATGGGCGCCGGCATCTGCGCCAGAGGGACCTCGACAACCTCCACACCGAGCGCCTCGTCGACCTCGACGCCGCGCTTGGACAGCTCAAGTTTCAGCTCGATAAGAAACTCGGGCGTGAGCTCCGTCTCCTTGAAGACGGCGACGACATCGTCCATATCGAGACGGCCCGCCTGAGCCAAGCCCTGCGCGGCGAGCGCGGCAAACTCGACCGTCGTGTGTGAGCGAACGATGGCCGGTGGGGACCCACGCGTGTCGCCCGCCTCCTCGTCACGCTCTGGTGTCAGCTGGCCCGGACCGGTCATCTCGCACCCTCGCGTAGATCGTCGAGCCACCTTAGCAACTGCCCCGCGGCCGCATCTTTCGTCTCGTCGCGACGCAAGTCCTCGATCCAATTCATGACGACGGTTTGTATCGACGCGAGTGTGGGGTCACCTGTAGCGCGCATCACGTCGAGTCGCCGGCGCGAGACATCGATGATGAGCCGGATGGCCTCGACCTCGGGCTCGGTGCTCGGCTCTTCCACCGCGAGGCGCCCGAGTAGCTCAGCGGCCATCGGATCGGCGACCTCGAGCGCGCGGCGTACATCGCCATCGGCCTCAGCGAGGGCGCGGAACACCAGCAGGTTCACGTCGTCGGCAAAGAGCGAGTCGACGAGGAAACGGGCCGTCTCCGACCAACGGTGCACCAGCAACCGCAGCACCTCGATCTCGGCGGAGTCGCGACGACGCGGAGGTGGGCTCGCCACATCGATGCGCACGCTGTGACTGCCTCGTTCGGCGAGTCGCACGAGATCGGCGGCAGGTAGTCCGCATCGCATCGCCACCTCCCCCGCGTACTGACGGCGCACGATCACATTCGGATGCTCGTTCACGAGCTCTATCGCCTTCTCGGCCGCGCGTGCCTTGGCTTCGGGCGTGTCGAGGCGAGCGCTCCCCAGCAAACGGTCGAGGCGGAACGCAAGAAACGGCTTGGCCTTCGTGATCGCGTCACGCAGCGCCTCGGGATCACGACGAGCGAGATCGGCAGGGTCGCTACCCACCGGGAACGCGGCCACCGCCACCGTGACGTCGTAGGAATGTTCCCACTCGTAGAAACGCTCTGCGGCGCCCTGACCAGCTCCGTCGGCGTCAAAAGCGAGCACGACGCGGTTCGCGAACTTCTTCATCAGGCGCACGTGCTCTTCGGTGAGCGCGGTGCCGCAGGTGGCCACGGCACGGGGCATCCCCGCCTGGTGGAAGCCGATCACGTCGGTGTAGCCCTCGCACACGATGATCTCGTTCTCGCGCACGATCTCGGCCTTGGCCCAATTGAGCCCGTACAGCGTGCGGCTCTTGGAGTAGATCTTGGTCTCAGGCGAGTTCTTGTATTTGTGGCCTTCCGCCCCCGGCAGCACTCTGCCTCCGAAAGCCACCGGATCACCTTGGTCGTTGAAGATCGGAAACAGGATCCGACCCCGGAAGGCATCAGTCTGACGTTGGCCGCGGTTCAGGTAGCCCAGCCCCGTGTCGACGATGACATCGCTCGGCAGGTTCAGCGCACGGACGAGGGCATCCCATTCGTCGGGGGCCCATCCGAGACGGAATGCGCGCACCATGTCGCCATCGAATCCTCTGTCGCGCAAATACGCGCGCGCCGGACCGGCGTCGTCGCCGCTGAGAAGTCGATCGTGATACCAGTCGACGGCCGCGGCGACCGCGTCGAGCAAGCGCCGCTTCCGTTTCCGCTCCTCGTTGTCGCCTGGATCGGTGTAGACCATCGCGACACCAGCTCGCGCCGCCAAATATTCGACCGCCTGCGCGAAGTCGAGGTGTTCGATCTCGCGAACGAACGTGATCACATCACCCGACGCGTTGCAGCCGAAACATTTGTAAAGACCTAGCTCCTCGTTGACGTAGAACGACGGCGTCTTTTCGGCATGGAACGGGCACAGACCCTGCCAGCGCCGCCCGACGCGTCGCAGAGCGATATGCGGTTGGACGATCTCAACGAGGTTCACTCGTGAACGCACCTGTTCGATGACGTCCGCTGCGATAGCCACGAATGGCGACGCTATCGCTCTTCGATCGGAGGCGGTTCCGCGATCTCGGCCGGCGTCGCCGCCGGGTTCGTACCCCAGCGCAGTGACGCCACGACCGACACGCTCAGCACGACCGCGATCACGAGCAGCGAGATCCACGTCGCCATGTGGAACCAATGTGACGTGATCATCTTCACACCGACGAACGCCAAGATCAGAGCCAGGCCGTGCTGCAGGTACTGAAAGCGCGCGTGCATATCGGCGAGCAGGAAATACAGCGCCCGCAACCCGAGAATCGCGAACGCATTCGACGTGAGCACGATGAATTGCTCCCGGCTCACCGCGAGGACGGCGGGCACGGAGTCGACGGCGAACAGCACGTCGGTGGTCTCCACGAGCACGAGCACGGCGAACAACGGTGTGGCCAGCCGGCGACCGCGCTCGTGGGTGAACAGGTGCTGACCGTTGTAGGACTCGGTCGACGGCACGACCTTGCGCACGAGTCGTAGAAACGGGTTCGTTGAGGGATCGATCTGCGCCTCACCTTGTGTGACGAGGCGAAACGCGGTGAACAGCAGGAACCCGCCGAAGACGTAGAGGATCCAGTCGAAACGGTTGATGAGCTCAACGCCCGCAAAGATGAACAGTCCTCTGAGCACGACGGCGCCGAAGATTCCCCAGAACAGGACCCGGTGTTGAAAGGCCCGCGGCACGGCGAAGAAGGAGAAGATGAGCGCCCACACGAACACGTTGTCGACGCTGAGGCTGAGCTCGATCAGATACCCGGAGAACCATTCGCCGGCGGCCGCCCCGCCGTAAGCGGCCAACACGATCACGCCGAACGTGACGCCAATGGCGATCCAGATCGCAGACTCGATGCCGGCCCGGCGCGCGCCAACTTCCTTGGCCTCGCGGTGGACGACGAGGATGTCGATCGCGAGGAGCGCGGCGACGACCACGCCGACCGTCGTCCACGCCCACCATGTGATGTCGAGGTCGACGCCTCCCCTTACCGCCGCGAGGATCAGCGGGTGTCACCGCCTTTGCCGATGACCGCCTGGGCCGCGGCGAGGCGGGCGATCGGTACACGAAATGGCGAGCAGCTCACGTAGTCGAGACCGGCGTCGTAGAACAGCGCGATCGACTCCGGATCGCCTCCATGCTCGCCACACACGCCGAGCTTCAGATCTTTCTTCGTCGCTCGACCGCGCTGAACGGCGATCCTGACCAGCTCGCCGACCCCGGAACTGTCGATCGTCTCGAACGGGTTGCGCTTCAGCAAGCCTTGTTCGAGGTACGCGGGCATGAGCCGGCTCTCGACGTCGTCACGGCTGAACCCGAACGTCATCTGCGTGAGATCGTTCGTACCGAAGCTGAAGAAGTCGGCTTCCTCGGCGATCTCATCGGCTCGGATGGCGGCGCGCGGCGTCTCGATCATCGTGCCGATCGTGACGATTGGCTTCTTCTTCATACCCTTCGTCGCCTCGGCGATCGCTCCCACGACCCACGAGCGCGCAAGAGCAAGCTCCTCGCGGTTGACCGTGAGGGGGATCATCACCTCGACGATGGGATTGTGACCGTCGGCTCTGAGTTGGGCGGCCGCCTCCATGAGGGCGCGCACCTGCATCGCATACAGGCCGGGCTTCACGACGCCGAGGCGCACGCCCCGCGTGCCGAGCATCGGATTGAACTCCGCCCAACTCCTTGCCGCCTTGAGCAGCAGGCGCTCCTGGTCGGTGAGGCCCTCCGTGGCCTCCTTGACCTCGAGTTCGTCGACCTTGGGGAGGAACTCGTGGAGCGGAGGATCGAGGAGACGCACCGTGACGGGCAGCCCGTCCATCTCCCTCAGAATCTCGACGAAGTCGGTCTTTTGCACGCCGCGCAGTTCCTCGAGGGCGGCAGCCTCATCGTCGGCGGACTCGGCCAGGATCATCCGCTGCACCACGGGCAACCGATCTTCGCCAAGGAACATGTGCTCGGTACGGCACAGACCAATGCCCTCCGCGCCGAACTCGCGGGCATTCTTCGCATCGGCGCCGGTGTCGGCGTTTGCCCGCACGGCGAGCTTGCCCTTACGGATGCGATCGGCCCAGCCCAAAATGATGTCGAACTCAGGCGGCGGTTTCGACGCTGACAACTCGACGGCGCCGAGCACAACGATGCCTGCGGTGCCGTCCAACGAGATGACGTCGCCCTCGCGGACGACGATGTCGCCCGCCCTGAACTGCTTTCCTTCGATCTTCACGCTCTCGGCGCCGACCACGGCCGGCGTGCCCCACCCGCGCGCCACGACCGCCGCGTGACTGACCAGTCCCCCGCGGGAGGTGAGGATGCCGCGAGAGACCATCATGCCGTGCACGTCTTCAGGCGATGTCTCACTGCGCACGAGGATGACGTCCTCGCCCCGCTCGGCCGCGTCCTGCGCGTCGTCGGCGGTGAAGTAGACGCGGCCGACGGCCGCACCCGGTGAAGCGGCGAGACCCTTGGCGATGACCTTTTGATCCTTCGCGGCGAACTGCGGATGCAGCACCTGGTCGAGATGCTCGGCTGTGATGCGTTGCACGGCCGCGGCCTTCGTGAGCCGGATGTGGCGATCGGTGCTCATGTCGACGGCCATCTTCAACGCCGCCACGCCGGTGCGCTTGCCGACGCGCGTCTGAAGCATCCAGAGCTTGCCCTGCTCGATGGTGAACTCCGTGTCACACATATCGCGGTAGTGCTGTTCGAGGCGCCGGAAGATGGCCATGAGCTCGGCGTGGATCACCGGGAACTCCTGCTTCAGCGCGTCGAGATCCTCGGTCTTGCGAATACCGGCCACGACGTCCTCGCCCTGCGCGTTGACGAGGAAGTCGCCGTACGGCTTGTTTTCGCCGGTGGCGGCGTCGCGGGTGAAGCCGACCCCGGTGCCCGAGTTGTCGTCCCTGTTGCCGAATACCATGCACTGCACGTTGACGGCGGTGCCCAGGTCGTGGCTGATGCGCTCCCTGACTCGGTAAGCGATCGCGCGAGCGCCCATCCAGCTACGGAACACCGCTTCGATTGCGCCGCGCAGCTGCTTGACCGGGTCTTGTGGGAACGGCCTGCCGGTCTCGACCTTGACGATGGCCTTGTACTGCTCGCACAGGTCTTTGAGGTAGGACGCGGGCAGCTCGGCGTCGGTGCGCACCCCCGCGGCCACTTTCGCCTTCTCGAACGGTTCCTCGAAGGCGTGGCCATCGATGTCGAGCACGATCCGCCCGTACATGGAAAGGAAGCGGCGGTACGAGTCATAGGCAAAGCGCTCGTCGCTCGTGCCCGCGGCCAAGCCCTTCACGCTCTTGTCGTTCAGACCGAGGTTGAGGACCGTGTCCATCATGCCGGGCATCGAGAACTTGGCGCCCGAACGCACGCTCACGAGCAGCGGATCGCCAGCGTCGCCCAGGCGCCGACGCATCTTCTTCTCGAGGCGGGCGATGTGGCGGACGATTTCAGCATCGAGCGCGTCGGGCCACCCGCCCTTGAGGTACGCGCGGCACGCCTCGGTGGAGATCGTGAATCCGGGAGGAACAGGAAGACCCAGCACGGAGGTCATTTCCGCCAGGTTTGCCCCCTTGCCGCCGAGGAGGTCTTTCATGTCCATCGGAGGACGGCGATGCTTGTGCTCGAAGGCGTAGACGTACGTGGTCACGGCGGCGCAGCCTAGTGAAGGGCATTCGCGGACCGACGATCGCGTTCGGATCAGTCGAGCTTGGCGGCGAGGGATTTGGGAGCAATGAGGCGGTAGCTGTCGCGGATCAGCTCCGCCACCTCGTCCCAATCAATCTTGCCCGTGAGCTGCATCGTGACCCAGCCGAACCGGCCGACATAGGGCGACAGCGAGAAGCGGGGATCGCCGAGCAGGCCATCGAGCTCTTCGGGGTCGGCTTTGACGACCATGGAGGTTTCACCGGGGAAGCAGAAGATCTTTTTCCGCACCCGAAAATTCACGTCGCCCCAGGTGAGTTCCTCGGTGGTCTCGGGGAGCACCAGCGCGATAAGCCGCAGCCGATCGAGCTTGGAAACAGTCAAAATCCCAACCGTTGACGCACTTCTGTGACAAGGGTCTCGATCGGAACTCGCGCCTGCGTCGTGGAGTCACGATCGCGAATCGTGGCCGACTTGTCGTCGACTGACTCGAAGTCGACGGTGATGCACAACGGCGTGCCGATCTCGTCTTGACGGCGATACCGGCGTCCGATGGCCTGCGTTTCGTCGTAGTCGACCATGTAGTTCTCGCGTAGCAGGGCCGCGATGTCGTGGCTCATCGACGTGAGCGGCTCCTTCTTCGACAGCGGCAGTACCGCGACCTTGTAAGGAGCCAACCGGGGATGCAGGCGCAGCACCGTGCGCTTCTCGTCGTTCACGACATCCTCGTCGTATGCCGCGATCAGAAACGCCATCATGGTCCGGGTCGCGCCCGCCGCCGGCTCGATCACGAACGGCTGGTAGCGCTCATTGGTGGCTTGATCGAAATAGTCGAGCTTCTCGCCGGAATGTTCGGCATGCTGGCGCAGGTCGTAGTCAGTGCGGTTGGCCACACCCTCGAGTTCCCCCCAACCCCACGGGAACGTGAACTCGATGTCGCTCGTGCCGGCCGAGTAGTGCGACAACTCGTCGGCGTCGTGGGGCCGCACGCGCAGCATCGACTCGGCGATGCCAAGCTCCACGTACCAGCGGTGCCGCTCCGCGATCCAGTACTCGTACCAGCGGGGCGCGTCGGCCGGCGGGACGAAAAACTCGAGTTCCATCTGCTCGAACTCGCGAGTGCGAAACACGAAGTTCCCCGGCGTGATCTCGTTGCGGAAGCTCTTCCCGACTTGGGCTACGCCGAAGGGCGGCTTCTTCCGAGTGGCGTTGAGCACGTTCGAGAAGTTCGTGAACATGCCCTGCGCCGTCTCGGGACGGAGATACACCTCGGCCCCCTCGCCCTCGACAGGGCCGGCGAACGTCTTGAACATGAGATTGAACTGCCGAGCCTCCGTGAAACTGTTGCGAGCACCACAGTTCGGGCAAACGTCGGGGTCGGGAAGCTGATCGGCGCGGAAGCGCTGCCTGCAGGCCGTGCAATCGACGAGCGGATCGGTGAAATTCGCAAGGTGGCCGGACGCCTCGTAGACGGCGGGAGGACCGAGTATCGCCGCGTCGATGAGCACGACATCGTCGCGGCACTGAACCATTGAGCGGATCCACGCATCCTTGACATTGCGCAACATCAGTGCGCCAAGGGGTCCGTAGTCGTAGGTGGAGCGGAAGCCGCCATAGATGTCGGCCGACGGGAACACGAACCCGCGCCGCTTGCACAGGTTCACGATCTGGTCGAGGTCGTTGGCCGGCATGGGTCGACAGGGTAGGCGGTGTCACCCTCCGCCGACGTTGCTCAAATCGACGCCGATGGCGTGTTCGAGTGCGACGCCGAGTAGCGCGGCCGCGGTGGTGGGCCAATCGAAAGCGTTCGGTCGCCGCTGCTGCAGAGAGTCGCGGATGGCCCCAACCGCGGAATGCCCACCGGCGACGACGGCGAGCTGCGCTCGGGTGCGCTCACCTCCGTGCACGCCGCGGAGACCCCGAATGGGTATCGCGCCGAACCAACGTCCTTCCGCCGCGTTTAGCACCACGAGACCGGGACGCAACTCCCGCCACGACTCGACACCGTCACTGTGTTGCAGCCATTCGGTGTCGAACCGATCGCCGTGGACAAGCGCGGCGCCGCTGCCTTCGTGGACCGCGGTGGCCCTGCAGTTGGCCGCCTCGGCCAACGCGACGAGGTCGACGGGTTCGGGGTCGAGAGCAGCTTCCATGTCGTGGTCACTCACCACCATGAGCACCGTGTCGGCCCAGACGGGCTCGAGCGCCGCGACGATCGCGGCGACGCGCCCATCAGTCGCGCTGTAGACGTCGATCGCGCGGGGCTTGTCGGGTCCAAAGACGTGGCCCGCGGTGTCCGGCTCGTTGAGATGCGCGAAGAGAAACTCCGGACCGCTCTCGATTGCCTCGACGATGCGGAGCGCGGTGACGTCGTCTGCGACGTACCCCAACACGTCGTACGGCCCCTCATCGGGCCGCTCGCCGTTCGGCGGCCAATGGTGGTCGGCCCGCATCGCTGCCATCGCGCCGATGAGGTGGTGATCTCCGACAACGCACGAACTCGTCCGGCCCGCGGCCTTGAGCGCGTCGAAGATCGTGGGCGTGGCCGGTCCGACGAGATCGGCGAGTCGGCGTTCGCCGCCCCCAGCGACGTCGTTCGCGTAAATCCCGTGACCGTCGACATCGACACCGGTCACGAACGAGGCGTGGTTCGGGTACGTGGCGCTCGTCATCACGGCAATGCCCCCGTCGATCGCCCGGCCGCCATCTCGCGCTAGCTCGCTCAACGTCGGGGCTATCTCGACCGTGAGATGCCGATTGGGGTAGCCGTCAAGTACGAGAAGCACCACACGGGTCACGGGCGTCATCATCGCGGAGAACGGGGGGCCCGCTAACGCCGCAACAATCCCGGAACACCACGCGCCAAGAACGCGTCAATGTCCTTCGCTCCCGCTCCTCACGGGCGGACACTGCCTGCGTGACGCCCACAGCAGCTCCCACCAACCCGCCGGATATGGTCACCGCCGCCCTCAGCTCGATCGCCGCCATCGTGGTCGGCGCGGCCCTCGTTCCGCTTCGTGACCCGCTCGGCAACACGAACATGGCGCTGGTGCTCGTCGTCGTGGTGGTAGCGGCCGCCATGCTCGGGGGCAGCGTCGCGGGCGCGGCCACCGCCGTCACCGCGGGTCTGTCGTTCAACTTCTTCCACACCAAGCCCTACCTGACATTGCGTATCGATGACCGCAAGGACCTCGCCACGACCGTGATCCTCGTCATTGTGGGACTGGTCGTCGGGGAGATCGCGGTAGAGCGCAAGGTACGCAAGGCGAAGCGAAGCCAACGGGGCAGGGGTGTCGACCGCGTTCGTGAGGTCATCGACGAGGCCGCGGGCGGCGCGCGCACCGACGAGCTCTGGCCGGCGGTCCGCGTCGCGCTCATCGACGATCTCGGACTTCGCAACGCGCAGTTTCATGCGGGCTCGGTCACCGGCCTCGCGCTACTCCACCGCGACGCGCGGATTCACACGACCGAGGTCCAATTCGCACCGACTGGACTCGAACTTCCCGTGCAAGGTGTCGAACTACCCGTCGAGCACGGTGGTGAGCGACTGGGATACGTGCTGCTGGAGCCGACGCCGGGACACGGCGTGGGTCTTCCGGAACGACGGCTGGCGATCGTCCTCGCGGATCTCTTGGCCGCGTCGCTCGCCAGGGGCCCCGTGCCCGCGCTACTCACCTGAGCCGATCCGTGCGTGACGTGATCATCCTCGTGGGCACGATCGCGTTCTTCGCGTTGTGCGTGGGCTACGTCGGCCTGTGCGATCGGATTATCGGACCCGATCCGGTCGACGCGGACGAATCCGACGACGTCGAGCGCGAGACCACCACGCGATGACGCCGGTTCTGTTGGCATCGGCCGCTGACAACTACACGGGACTCGTGATCTCAGTGATGTTGCTCGGGTTCTTGGTGTTGGTCCTGGTCTTCCCCGAAAAGTTCTGATGTCCGCGGCCGGGCTTCTCCAACTCGTTCTCCTTCTCGCGCTGCTCGGGCTCACCGTCAGACCGCTTGGTCGCCACATGGCCAAGGTGTACGGCGAACTCCCCGACGGCAGCGCTCCTGGCGATCGCTTCTTCGCTCCTCTTGAAAGGGCCATCTATCGCGTCGGCCGGATTGATCCCAAGCGGGAACAACGATGGAACGTCTACGCCACTTCGTTGCTCGCGTTCAGTCTCGTCAGTTTCTGCGCCGTGTATCTCATCGCGCGGCTACAGGGCTCGTTGCCGTTCAACCCGACGAACGTCAACGGTGTCGCTTCCACGGGAGCGTTCAACACCGCCGTGAGCTTCATGACGAACACGAACTGGCAGTGGTACTCGGGCGAGCAGGTCATGAGCCACCTCACTCAGATGCTCGGACTCACAGTTCAGAATTTCGTATCGGCGGCGGCGGGCATGGCGATCGCCGTCGCCCTCATCCGGGGCATCGCCCGGCGGGGCGGGCGCACCCTCGGCAACTTCTGGGTCGATCTCGTGCGGACCGTGACGCGAATCCTTCTGCCCCTGTCGTTCGTCTTCGCGCTGTTCCTAGTCAGCCAAGGGGTGGTCCAGAACTTCCACGGATTCACCACCGCCAAGCCAATCGAACAGACGACGCAGTCGATACCGGGCGGGCCGTTCGCCAGTCAAGAGGCGATCAAGCAACTGGGCACGAACGGCGGCGGTCCGCTCAATGTCAACAGCGCGCATCCCTTCGAGAACCCGAACGGTTGGACCGACTTCTTCGAGTTGTACGCCATCGTTCTCATCCCTCTCGCGCTCTGTGTCACCTACGGACGGCTGGTCGGCGCGCCACGACAGGGCCGTGTGCTCCTCGTTGTGATGATGTCCATCTGGTTGTTCGTGAGTGTCATCACGATCTTCGCCGAGTCGAGCGGCAATCCCCGGCTGAGTGCACTCGGCGTCACGCAGGCCTCGGGCGCGGGCCAGGTCGGCGGCAACATGGAAGGCAAGGAGATCCGGTTCGGGCCATCGAGCTGTGGTCTCTGGGCGGGGTCGACGACCGGAACATCGAACGGCTCGGTCAACTGCATGCACGACAGCCTCACGCCCGTCGGTGGACTAGCAGCGATGTCGCACATGCTGTTGGGCGAAGTGTCGCCCGGCGGTGTCGGCGTCGGCCTGATGGGAATGCTCGTGAACGCCCTCCTGGCCGTCTTCATCGCCGGACTCATGGTCGGGCGCACGCCCGAGTACCTCGGTAAGAAAATTCAGGCCGCGGAGATGAAACTGGTGGTCCTCTACATCGTGGCAATGCCCCTCGCGCTCAAGGGTTTCGCCGCGGCGTCGGCGGTAATGGCCACGGCCAAACACTCGCTGGCCAACCCAGGTGCGCACGGGCTGTCGGAGATCATCTACAACTACGGGTCGGTCGCCAACAACAACGGGTCGGCGTTCGGCGGCATGAATGCCGGGACGCAGTGGTACACGACGACGATGGGCGTCTCGATGTTGATCGGCCGCTTCATGCTGATCATCCCCGCCCTCGCGATCGGAGGGTCGCTCGTACGCAAACAGAGCGTTCCCGTCACGGCCGGAACGTTCCCGACCGACAACAAGCTCTTCGCCGGGCTGCTCATCGGGGTTGTCGTCATCGTGGCCGGCCTGACTTTCTTCCCCGCGTTGGCCCTGGGGCCCATCGTCGAGCACCTGAGCCTCTAGGTACACCGTGACGCGAACCCGCACGCCTCGCAACCTGTTCGACGCGTCGATCGTGAAGGGCGCGGTGAACGACAGCTTCGTCAAGCTGAGCCCCAGGACGATGGCCCGAAACCCGGTGATGTTCGTGGTCGAGGTCGGGTCGGTACTAACAACGATCTTGTTCTTGCGCGATCTCGGGACGTCGAGCCACAGCGAGAACCTGTTCGGCGGTCTCGTGTCGGCCTGGCTCTGGTTCACCGTCTTGTTCGCGAATTTCGCCGAGGCGATGGCCGAGGGTCGCGGCAAGGCGCAGGCGGCCACCCTGCGCAAGACACGCAGTGACACGATCGCCCATGTCCGCGGGTCCGACGGGGCGATGGTCGAGACCCGGTCGACGCAACTCCAGGTCGGTGACCTGTGCGTGGTCACCGCCGGCGCATTCATTCCGGGCGACGGTGACGTCGTGGAGGGTATTGCCACCGTCGACGAGTCGGCCATAACGGGTGAGTCTGCTCCCGTGATCCGCGAGAGCGGCGGCGACCGCTCGGCGGTGACGGGAGGCACGCGAGTTCTCTCCGACGAAATAGTCGTGCGGATCACCTCGAAGCCGGGTGAGACCTTTCTCGACCGCATGATCGCGCTCGTCGAAGGCGCCGACCGGCAGAAGACACCGAACGAGATCGCGCTCTCCATCCTGCTTTCGGGCCTCACGATCATCTTCCTGCTCGCCGTCGTAACCCTCCAGCCGTTCGCGATCTACTCGAGGGCCGAACAGCAGATCGTGATGCTCGTCGCCCTGCTCGTGTGCCTGATTCCCACGACCATTGGCGCGCTGCTGTCGGCGATCGGCATCGCGGGGATGGACCGCCTCGTACAACGCAACGTGTTGGCCATGAGCGGGCGGGCGGTCGAAGCGGCCGGCGACTGCAGCACGCTCCTACTCGACAAGACCGGCACGATCACGTTCGGATCGCGTCAGGCCTCAGAGTTCCTTCCCGTTCACGACGTGACCGAAGTAGAGGTGGCCGAAGCGGCGCTCGCGTCGAGCCTGAGCGACGAAACACCGGAGGGCCGCTCAATCGTGGCGCTGGCCGAAGGACGCTTCGGCCTGCGACCGACCGACGACCCCGGCGCGGTGATGGTGCCCTTTACGGCGCAGACACGGATGAGCGGGATGGACTTCACCACTGGTCGCGCGGTGCGCAAGGGCGCGGCGGACAGCGTCCGCAGAATGGTGGCCGACGCGGGAGGGCACGTGCCGATCGAGCTCGCGCCGATCGTCGAGGGCGTGTCGCGTGACGGTGCGACACCGCTCGTAGTGGCCGACGGCCTCCGCATCCTCGGCGTGATCCGCCTGAAGGACACCGTGAAGCCGGGGATGCGCGACAGGTTCGACCAGTTGCGGGCGATGGGAATACGCACTGTGATGATTACGGGCGACAACCCTCTCACCGCGGCCGCGATCGCGGCCGAAGCCGGCGTCGACGACTTCCTCGCGGAGGCCACGCCGGAAGACAAGATGGCGCTCATCAGGTCTGAGCAACGCGGCGGCAACCTCGTCGCGATGACGGGCGATGGAACGAACGACGCGCCCGCACTCGCCCAGGCCGACGTGGGTGTGGCGATGAATACGGGGACGCAAGCCGCGAAAGAGGCCGGCAACATGGTCGATCTCGACTCGAATCCCACGAAGCTCATCGAGATCGTGGAGATCGGCAAGCAACTTCTCATCACACGAGGGTCACTCACCACCTTCTCGATCGCCAACGACGTCGCCAAGTACTTCGCGATCATCCCGGCGATGTTCT
>JBDUDK010000078.1:0-24461 GCA_040002995.1 Acidimicrobiales bacterium
TCCGCAGCGGCGGTGACGACCGCTGGTGGCTCGGCAACGACCGCCGCTGGGAGTGCGCTGGCCGACCTTGTCACCGCGTGCAAGGCGGAAGGGAAGGTGAATCTCATCGCTCTGCCCGACACGTGGGCGAACTACAAGGGCATCCTGCAGGCCTTCCGAGACAAATACCCCGACGTGAAGAACCCGGTCGCGAGCCCTGACATTTCGTCACAGGCGGAGCTCGACGCCGTCGTCAATCTCAAGGGTCAGGCCGACATGCCCGACGCCCTCGATGTGGGTCCCGCCAAGGCGCAGGCGGCGACCGACCAGGGACTCTGGGAGCCGTACACGCCCACCACGGCGGATCAAATACCGGAGGGACTAAGGAGCGCCGACGGCAATTGGGTGGCCGCCTACTACGGCATCATCGCCATCACGACGAACACCAAAATCGTGACGAACGCTCCGAAGACATTCGCCGACCTGAAGAAGCCCGAATACAAGGGCAAGGTGGCGCTCAACGACGACCCACGCAAGGCAACGGCCGCTTTCGCGGGTGTGGTGGCCGCGGCTCTGGCGAACGGTGGCAGCGCCGACGACATCATGCCCGGCATCCAGTTCTTCTCTGACCTGAAGAAGTCGGGGAATTTCGTGCCGATCAACATCACCAACGCCACGGTGCTCTCGGGTGAGACGCCGATCGCCATCGACTGGAGCTACAACGTCCCGGGTCTCGCCGCCGAGCTGCAGAAGGCCGGCCTCACTGTCGAGACGAACTTCCCCACTGACGGCATCTACGGCGGCTACTACTCACAGGGTGTTGTCAAGGGATCACCTCACCAGAACTGCGCCAAGCTCTGGATAGAACACATCTTGTCCGACGAGGGCGCTCTCGGCTACATCCAGGGCGGCGCCATGCCGGCCCGCTACGCCGAGCTCGTGAAGGCCGGCAAGGTCACCGCTGAGACCAAGAAGAACCTGCCCGCGGATGAGCTGATCGCCAAGGTCAAGTTCATGACTCCAGCGCAGATCGACAAGGCGAACAAGCTCCTCACCGACAAATGGGGGCCGATGGTCGCCGACGCCTGAGGAGCACGGGTGACGACGGCGACTACTGCCGCAGTCGAGGGGGGCCGCACGGTTCGTGCGGCCCCCCGGATTCGACGCAGGCTTTCCTGGCTGGGGCTGGTTCCGTTCCTCGCGTTTCTACTCGTCTTCCTGCTGCTGCCGACCTACGGATTCGTGCGGAAGGCGTTTCTCGACGTGCACGACCATTTCACTTGGACGGGCATGAGCGACGCGGTCTCCAAGAATCGCACGGCCTTCCGTCAGTCGATTCAGCTGTCCGTCCTCACGGCCTTTCTGGGCGCGGTTCTGGGAACGCTCTTGGCCTACGCGGCGGCCACCGCCAAGCGGCCGAGATGGCTGCGATCGCTCGTCAGCGCCTTCAGCGGAGTGGCCGCCAACATGGGGGGCGTCGTTTTGGCCTTTGCCTTCATCAGCCTGCTCGGGGCACAAGGCCTGGGAACCAAGATCCTCAAGACCATTGGCTTCGATCTCTATGGCGGCCGATTCCAGCTTTTCAGCTTCGCCGGTATTGCGACCGTGTACATGTACTTCCAGATCCCCCTCATGGTTCTCGTGACCCTGCCCGCCATCGACGGGCTGAAGGAGTCATGGCGTGAGGCATCGGCCAACCTCGGCGGCACGACGTGGACCTACTGGCGCCGAGTCGGTCTTCCGGTGCTCATGCCGTCGATGCTGGGCGGCTTCATGCTGCTGTTCGCCAACGCCTTCAGCGCGTACGCCACCGCATTCGCGCTGAACGCCGGGGCGAACCTCGTGCCGGTAAAAATCTCCTACTACCTCCAAGGCGACATCTCCGGGAAATCGCCGATGCCGTTCGCCTTGGCCACATGGATGATCATCTTCATGGCGCTCTCGATGGGTGCCTACTTTCTTCTGAGACGGAGAGCCGAGCGATGGCGATCGTCGTGACGGGGTCCCGGCCTGCGCACCGGTTCACGAGACGGCTGGGTCCCAATCTCATCCTGCTGGCAGCCACCGTTTTCTTCATCGCGCCGCTCCTATCGATGGCCCGATTCGCGTTGCAAAGCGTCCCTGTCATCAGCCTCGGCTGGTCGACCCTGTTCAAGCGCTGGTCGTGGGGCGCCATGACCGAGGCGTTTCACGAGCCCATGTTCGGATCCACCCTCACGCTGAGCCTCAAGCTCGCGGTCGGAACCGTCTTTCTCACGTTGTTGCTGCTCCTCCCAACGGCCCTCTTCGTACATCTCAGGTTGCCGAGGGCCCGCTCG
This sequence comes from Acidimicrobiales bacterium, assembly GCA_040002995.1. Classification (GTDB taxonomy): domain Bacteria; phylum Actinomycetota; class Acidimicrobiia; order Acidimicrobiales; family Ilumatobacteraceae; genus JBDUDK01. The sequence goes on from JBDUDK010000078.1 coordinate 2,298, forward strand.
CTTGTCGAGTTCCTCACCGTGCTGCCTTATGTAGTGCCGCCGATCGCCATCGTGGCCGGGGTGGCCGGGTTGTTCCGGCCGAACGCCCGCTGGTTTGTGAATTCCAACTATTCGCTCATCCCCTTCTACGTCGTGCTCGCGTTGCCGTTCACGTACCGCGCGATCGACGCCGGCATCAGAGCCATCGACGTGCGTACGTTGGTCGACGCATCGCGCAGTCTGGGCGCCGGCTGGGCGACGACCCTGCGCCGAGTGCTTATCCCCAACCTCTCCAGTGCCGTCGTCTCCTCGTCGTTTCTCACCGCCGCGGTGGTGCTCGGGGAGTTCACGATCGCCAACACGCTGTCGAAGCGAACGTTCCCCACTTTCACGCTCGAGTATGCCCAGAAGAGCTCGCAAGGCGGCATGGCGTTGGCGCTTCTCACGCTCGTCGCATCCACCGCGTTGCTCGGACTGTTCACCGTGTTTATCCGTCGCCGCGCCCGGCAGCGGGGAGCCGTCGTCGTCGTCAACGCGGCAGAGAGTCAGGCCTAGATGAGCGCGCTCACCTTCACCGGCATCCGTAAGACCTTCGACAGCAACGTCGCTCTCGAGCACTTCGACCTCGACATCAAAGAAGGGGAGCTGATCAGCCTTCTCGGACCATCGGGGTGTGGGAAGACCACGGTTCTACGCATTGCCGCCGGGTTCGAAGTTGCCGACTCTGGCACCGTTTCGGTCGCGGGGACCGACATCACGCATCTATCGGCTCATAAGCGCAATATGGGCATGGTCTTCCAGAGCTACAGCCTCTTCCCGAACCTGACCGTCGAACTCAATGTCGACTACGGCCTACGTACGCGCAAGATTGCGAGAGCCGAACGGGAGAGGCGGGTCAAAGAAATACTCGAGCTTGTGCAGCTCGACGCGATGGCCTCGCGTTACCCGCACCAACTCTCCGGCGGCCAGCAGCAGCGCGTTGCGCTCGCGCGAGCCCTCGCCGTTCAGCCGCGCGTGCTTTTGCTCGACGAGCCCCTCAGCGCCCTCGATGCAAAGGTCCGCGCTTCACTGCGCGCGGAGATCCGTCGCATTCAAACCGAGGTGGGGATCACCACGTTGTTCGTCACCCACGATCAAGAGGAGGCACTCGGCATCTCTGACCGCGTCGGCGTGATGTCGAACGGGCGTCTCGAGCAGTTGGCGACACCGCTCGACGTCTACCGCAATCCCGCGAGTGCGTTCGTTGCCCGCTTCGTCGGTTCGATGAACGAGCTTCCAGGGATGGTGACTGAACATGGCATGGTCGACATCGCGGGGTACAAGGTGGCGACCGCCGACGGCCTGAGCGTGGATGCCGGCGCGAACGTGATGCTCTTGGTGCGGCCGGAGGACCTCGCGGTGACCGCCTCGACTGAGATAGGGCTGCCGGGCACTGTTACGGCGTCCACGTTCCAGGGAGCGTCGACCGAGATCTCGGTGCGCCTCGACCGCCTCGACCGCCTGGTGACATCCTCGATGGCCAGCGCGGTGGCCCCGGTCGTGGCGGTCGGCCAACGGGTCGGTATAAGCGTCGACGCCCGGCGAGCGGTTTGGGAGCCCGCTCAGAGTTCAATGAACGGGCCGTGAGATGCGGCGTACCGCGGCATTGGTCGACGCCGACCGGCCGGCGATTTGTACGCTGGCTCCATGACGATTATTCGGACGGTCGAAGAGCTTGCGGAGATTTACGGCGAGCCGGTGCCCACGTCGATCATCAAGGAACTCGACCGCATCTCCGACGACCATCGACAGTTCATCGAGGCGGCGCCGTTCGTCATCGTCGCGACATCGGGTCCTGAAGGGCTCGACTGCTCGCCGAGGGGCGACCCGGCGGGATTCGTTCGCGTCGTCGATGACAAGACGCTGTTGATCCCCGACCGTCGGGGCAACAATCGGGTCGACTCGCTCTCGAACCTGGTGCGCGATCCGAGAATCGCGCTGCTCTTTCTGATCCCTGGCATCGGTGAGACGTTGCGAGCCAACGGCCGAGCTGTGCTGTCGTCTGATCTCGAACTTCGTGAGAACTTCGCGATCGGTTCGAAGGTGCCGGCTTGCGTCATCGTGGTCACCGTCGAGAGCGTGTACACGCAATGCCCGAAGGCGATCATTCGTTCAAAGCTTTGGGATCCCGAAACACAGATCCCGCGGTCGGCCTTGCCGAGCGCTGGCCAGATACTCCACAACATCACGGGCGGCGAGATCGGTGGTGAGGCGTGGGATGACGCCTACGCCGAGCGCGTGAAGCAGACGATCTACTGAGCCGCAACCGCGGTCGCAGGTAACGTTCGTGCGGTGGCCCGCTTCAACCCTGCAGCCCGTGCCGGCCGCATGGCGCGTGCCGTCACGACGAAGAGTTGGACGGCGAAGGCCAAGCGAGCCGCCGGTTCGCTAAAGGCCGAGTACCAGGCAGGCAAGGTGGGCGACGATTCGCCCGCGATGCCGATTTGGCCGACCCCGAAGGAGCAGTTGGACAAGCTGCTCGGCCTGCTGAGCTCGACTCGATCAGCCTCGCCGCCGCCGGCAGAGGAACTCGAGACTGATGCGCAAGAGGTGACACAGGCGCTTCGTGGTGTCGACTGGGCCAGTGTGCGAGCGGCGACGGCCGCGCGGACGAGCGACGCGTCGCGAGCGATGCGGTCAGCAGCCGAACGGGTCGACTGGACGAAGGTGCAGCCGATCGCCGCGCAAGTGTCGAGAGCGTTGATCGCCGCGGCTGCATCCGGTCAGCTCCCCCTCGGTGGACGCCTGGGCACAACCTTTGCGAGGGCGATCGCCAATCAGGGCGGGCTCGGACAGCGCGTCGCGGCCAGTCTCGATGCCGAGAACGAATCGCTACCCGAGGAGTACCACAAGGCGATCGATACGACCGCCACCGAAATCTGAGCTACGGGTTGGGCACCAGCCCGATGTCGCCCTCCAGAAGGATCGCCACCTCGCCCGGCTGGCGAGATCGCCGGCGTCCCAGGCGCCGTGACGGATCACGTAATTCCCAGGAGTGCGCCACACGCACCGCAGGAGAACAGGGTGACTTGGCGCGCGCCGCCGTCGCCCGACGCCAGTACGTCGCGGTACGCGACATCGTCGAGCGGCGCGGTACACGATGGACATGTCACAGGCGTCGCGTGGAATTCGTCGCCTGCGGCCGTCTGGCCGCTCGAGGGAAGATCGAGCACTTCGAGCGAGGAGCGCAGACGCTCCACATCGAGTCCGAGCCCGCGCAGCACCTGCCCCGCGTTGCCTTCGACATCGAGCACGCCCAGCAACACGTGCTCGCTCGCGACGGCGTCCGCGTGGCGCGCGTGCGAAAACCGCACTGATCGCCCGAGCGCGCGAGCGGCACGAGCCGTGCGGGGGAGCGGACGGGCCAGTCGACTGCTGTCTCCGAGCGTGCCGCCAACGGCTTCGCTCACCTTGTGACGAGCCGCGGCGATGGTTACTCCTGCCTCGCTCAATACCTTCGCCGCACCACTGCCGTCGTTCGCGAGGAGACCGAGCAGCAAGTGTTCGGTGCCGACGCGGTCATGACCGAGTCCGCATGCCTCGACCTCAGCCAACGTGACGGCTCGGCGCGCGTCGGCCGCGAAACCTCGCAGCTCCTCGGGCTCGAGACGACCGTCAGCCACGATCGCCATCATGGCAGTATTGCCCTCAATGATCGACCTTGACTCTGCGAGATACGTATCGCTCACCACGTTCAAGAAGGATGGATCTCCCAAGGCCACACCCGTGTGGATCACGGGGACAGCTGGCTCCTATCTGTTCACGACGGGTGACAAGGCGTGGAAGACGCGACGACTGCGTCGGAACCCCGCGGTCCAAGTGCAGCTCTGTGACATGCGCGGCCGTGTCAAGCCGAACACCGCGATCTATAAGGGTACGGGCGAGGTACAGACCGGAGCGGAGTCCGTCGCGACCGCCGAGCGCGCCCTGGCCTCGAAGTACGGATGGCAGTTCAAGGCCGCTCAGGTAGTCGACGCGGTGAAGCTGAAGTTGGGTCGCGGCGCCAAGCAAGAAGTAGTAGCCATCCACCTCACGCTCGACGAGAGCTGACCGGCTCAGTCGATCTGCAGGAACTCGACCCAGTTGCCGTCGGGGTCCTCGACGATCGCGATCTGCACGCCCGGTCGGAAAACTCGTACGGGCACGGCGACGCGATAGCCAGCCGCCTCGCAGCTCTTGGTGAGCTCTTCGATGTTCGAAACAGAGATCGTCCAGTAGCGGTAGCCGTAGCCGCCGGGGATTCCACCGGGAGGCGCCTTGGCCGCCGGCGGCTTCTCGAGGTGCACGAGCTTGATGAGGCTCGTGCCACACATGAGTCGGTACATCTTCCCGCCCGGCATCGGCATCTCACCGACCGCCTCAAACCCGAGCGTGTCGCGATAGAACGCCAGCGCGGCGTCGGCGTCGCTGACGACGATGCCAAGGTCGATCGAATCCTTTGTGAGTGCGACGCCCACGGCTTCCTCCCCGAAGTAGAGGACGGAACCTACCGGATTCAGCTGGCGCGCTCGATTCTGATGTCGCCCGAGACTGTGCGCACGCGCACACGCACGGCCCGCCGGTCGGTCGACGCGTCGGCGGGGGCAGGGTCGGGCAGTCTCGTGCTTCCACTCAACGTCGAGATGTCGGGATTCACTCGGATCCCGCTGGGAAGGCCGAGTTGGATGTCGCCTGAGACGGTCTTGATCGCGATCTCGTCGCCGTCACAACGGCCGATCGACACGTCGCCGCTCACGGTGCCGACTTCGAGGCCGCCACCAACTCGATTCACTCGCATGTCGCCCGAAGCCGTGGAGGCCGACAGCCGGCCGCCCACCCGCTTGATCGTGAGGTCGCCGGTTGCGGTGTTGAGCGTCGCGTCACCCTCCGACTCGCCGATGCGAGCGTCACCCGACGCCGTGGTGAGCTCGAGGCGGGCGACCTGCTCGGCCTCAACATCGCCGGACGCCGTGCGCAGCCGGGCGACACCGAGGGCGCCCCGCAACTTCACGTCGGCCGAGGCACCGTTCACGTTCACGTCACTGCCGGTCGGCACGCGCACAACCACTTGAACGTTGCGGCCGCGCGAAAGCCATCGTGAAGGCTGCCGCACGGAGACAACGTCTCCCATCTGCGCCACCTCGAAGTCGTCGGCATCGGCGGCATCGATCAACACGGAAACGGAACCGGGCTCTCCGACGTTGACCTGGATGGTGCCGGTGGGCACGTTGATCTCGACGTGGGCCTGTTCACCAACGGTGAAAGTCTCGTCACGCCTCACAAGCGAAAGTCTCACAGATCGAAGCTTTGCGTGACCTTGCTGCCGGGGACTCCAGGACGGCGAGCCCTCTTGCTCAACGCATCAACCACCCAACCATTGACCGACTCACCGTCGTCGCCGGCGGCATCTTCGATCCACTGTTTCAGCGTGGGAGGAAGCCGCAACGTGATTCGCGCGTCGAACTCTTCGGCCGACGGTCTCTCGGAGGGCGCACGCGCGTCGGAGACACGAAGACTGGGATCACCGTCGGAGATAACGACGTCGACGGAGTGGTCGGGCAACTGTGCGCTCACTTCCGCCGCCGCCTGCTGAGCAAGGTCCATCGCGGCGAGCCGTAGCGCGGGCCCGATCGCGTCGACCAATTGGTCGATCGCCGCGTCGACCGACGGGTCGGCCGCCGCGAGGGCACTGTGATTGAGCAGGGCCGCCTGAAGGGAGTTGATGACCGGCTGGACGTGCATCGATCAACGACCGGTTTTCCGGACCGATCTTGCATCGGTCCAGCGACGACTCAGCCGTCGCTTTCGGTCCTGCTGGAGCACCTTGGCGAGATCGGGATTGACCGAAAGCATGCTCTCTCCTCTGCCTGGGCCTTAGCGTCTACGTGACACTGAAGTAGTGTCATCATGATGTCAGAACGACGTCACCCCGTCAAGACGCCACAATCGGGGCGTGCGACCGTTGGTTCTGCACCACTTCAGCGAAGACCCGGCCATCGAGCGATTCATCCCCCACGTTCCGGCGACGAACCCGAACCACCCGCCGGCGGTCTGGGCGATCGACGCCGTCCACGCCCCGTTGTACTGGTTCCCGCGCGACTGCCCGCGGGTCACGGTCTGGGCCGACACCGACGCTGAACTCTCCGCCTTCCAGGAATGCTTCACCACGACCGCATCGAGGCTCCACGCCATCGAGCACACGTGGCTCCCTTCGATGCAACGAGTCGAGGTGTACCGCTACGACCTTCCCGCCGAGTCCTTCGCGCCGTGGACCGATGCCGATGGGCAGTGGATCTCGACCGACTCGGTGTTGCCTCTCGGCGTCGCCGCGGTCGGAAACGTGATCGACCTGCACGCGCGGGCGGCGATCGAGTTGAGGATCGTTCCGTCGCTGTGGCCATTACGCGACGTTGTCGCGGCTGGCCCGTGGCCGTTCAGCATCGTGCGCATGCTCAACGCGCAGGCGCGTTGAAGACTTCCTCAAGCCCCCGGCACGCGCCGATAGTCGAGGGCGTACGCCGGCGTCGGCACGCCCGGTGGCACTTCGGGGTCGGCGATCGGCGCGTCGGCGACCATGCGCAGAGGAATATGGCCTCCCCAGATCGGGAGCGTGAGGTCTTCGGCGTCGTCGATCGGCCCGCCGCTGCGCACTTTCGCCGACGCTTCCGAGATGGGGATGCGGACGACGAGCGTGGCGCGGAGCTCCGCGTCCGTTGGTGGGCGGGCGTCGGCGCTTCGCCCCGCGACCACGTGATCGACGATGGCGTCGACCGCTCGTCGCTTCTCGTCGACATCGTCGACCCGGAAGCCGGTGCCGAAGACCACGACCGACCGGTAGTTCATCGAGTGGTGAAACGCGGATCGAGCCAGCACGAGTGCGTCGGTCAGTGTGACCGCCACACAGAGGTCGTTGCCGCTGGCGATCGCGCGCAAGATGGCGTTGCCCGCCGCGCCGTGAAGATAGATGTCGTCGTCAACGCGACCGAACGCCATCGGGATGATCACGGGTCCACTACCGAGATCGACCGCCACGTGACAGAGGAAGGCCTCGTCGAGGATGGCTCGGATGGTGGCCACGTCGTAGTGACCACGGTCGGGTTTGCGCCGAATCTTCGTTCGGGCGGTGATCTCGAGTTCGGACGGAGCGTCGCTCATGACTGCACTGTGCCCGACCCGCAGCCCGGCTCACGGATCGGATATTGGGGTAGGGGGTCTCCGTGAACGTCGTTGAGCGCGTTATTCGGAAGTTGGATCGAGCCCAACAGCGGCGGCGGAGGCTCGGATTTGTGGTGGGGGTCATCAAGAAGTTCGGCGATGACCGTTGCTCCGCCCTCGCAGTGATGCTCACCTACTACGCGTTCGTCTCGATCTTCCCGCTGCTGTTGGTGCTCACGACCATTCTCGGTTTCGTCGGCAACGAATCTCTTTCCCGCAACGTCATCGGCACCACCCTTCAGCAGTTCCCGGTGTTCGGACAACAGATCGGCAAGGACGCCGCTCATCCTCTATCGGGCAACGGCTTCGGGCTGATCGTGGGCCTCTTGGGCACGTTCTACGGCTCGCTCGGCTTCGCGCAAGCGGCGCAACACGCGATGGCCGAGGTGTGGAACGTCCCGGGAGTCCGCCGTTCGGGCTTCTTTCCCCGGCTCGCGCGTTCGGTGATCTTGTTCACCGTCCTCGGCATCGGGCTCGCGGCCGCCACCGTCGTCAGCTCCCTCGTCACACTTGCGGGGCAGCCAGGCGTGACGCGCGTCCTCGCCTTCCTTGGGGCTGTCGTGCTGAACGTCGGTTTGTATCTCGCGGCGTTCAGAATCCTCACGCCGAAGGTGATCGAGGTCAAACGGCTGGTGCCGGGGGCCGTGGTCGGCGGCGTTGGCTACTCGATCCTGCTCACGGTGGGAGCGGCGCTCATCCAACATCAGCTCCGCCACAGCGAGGCGCTCTACGGGCAGTTCGCATTCGTGCTGGGCCTCATCGGTTGGCTGCTGTTGGTCTCCCAACTCAGCCTGTACGCGGCGGAGACCAACGTTGTGCTGGCGCGCCGGCTGTGGCCGCGCAGCATCGTGCAACCGCCCCTCACCGACGCCGACGAACGTGTGCTTTCCGATATCGCGCAGGAGCAATGGCGGCGGCCCGAACAACGCGTCGATGTCGGCTTCGATCGTTCGGAATCCAAAATGCCACAGCTTTGAGGGTTTTGCGCGACTTTCGTCCCGAGGATGGGGCCCCGGTTCGCGACATCGTGCTCGCCGGAATGCGGGAGCGTTGGTGCCACGCGTTCGACCCGGCCGCCAACGTCGACCTCGACGACATCTGGACCTACTACGTGTTGGAACGTCGAGCGGAGGTCGTGGTGTGCGAAGAAGAAGGGGCGGTCGTCGCGACAGGAACACTCGTGCCGCTCGACATTCAGACGGGCCAACTTGTGCGCATAGCGGTCATTCGTCAACAAAGACACAAAGGCATCGCGGCGGCAATAGTGAAAGAGCTGCAACGACGCGCTCGACAAAACGAAATGAAAACGCTTCTTGTCACGACTGATCGTCCATGGACCGACGCGGTCGCCCTTTATCGCGCGTGCGGGTTCACGAGTTTTCGAATAACGAGTTCGACTGTTTCGCTCAGTATGAGTGTTGCGGGTGACGCTCAGCAGTAGGCTTCGCGCGGTGCGCACCGGGGGGGTGCGACGTGAGAGGGGGGCTCGCAAATGAGCACAAATATCGACGAGATTCTGCCGGTTGAGGACCGATGGTGGGAGTGGTCAAGACGTCACCCGATTGGCAGTCTTGCCCTGGCCGGTTTCATCGCAGTGCAGATGGCCACGATTGTCGGATACTTCCTTCGTGGCATCGGATTGCCGCAGGTTCCCTGGCCGCTGTTCAATGGCGTTCTTTTTGCCCCGGCAAGCAAGTACGGAGACACCGGATCGTTCTTCGTCGGCCAATCCATCCACATGGTCGATGGCGTTGTGTTCGCGATTCTTTTTGCCGTGGTCGCCTACAGATTGCTCCCGTTCGCGAAAACGTCGAGCGTTCTCAACGGCATCACCTACAGCATGATTATGGCCATCATCAGCATGGGATTCCTGGTGCCGTACGTGTACGCGCCGAAGTCTGGCTACGGCTTCTTCAGCTTCTACAGCCCCGACCATTGGAAGCTGCCCGTGTCGATCGCCCTATTCCACCTCGTGTACGGGTACTTCCTCGGCGAGCTGATCAACCCCGAGAAAGTGCGCGCGCGGGGCGGCGGCGTCGTACTCGTCGTCGAGTAGGACTAATTCGGTGTGCGGGGTCGCAAGCGACGGCGCCCCCGCCACCGACTAGCTAGTCGTCGTGCCGGGCCGTCGTTGACGGCGACGCGTGCTCGTGTTCATGGTCGTCGTCGTCGGACTCGTGATGATCGTTATCGTCACAGCCATCGTCATCGTCGCACTCGCGGTCGGTAGTGGTTCGCGGCGTGGTGACGGTCGTCGTCGTGGTCGTCGTCGTGGTGATCGGCGCGGGAGTGGGCGCCAACGTCGTGGTGGTTGTCGTGCTCGTGGTGGTTGTCGTTGTCGACGTCGTCGTGGTCGTCGTAGTGCTCGTCGGGCTCGTTGTGGTCCTGCGCCGGACGGTCGTGGTCGTCGTGGAGGTCGGGGTCGACGTCGTCGTCACGGCTTCCGTGGTGCTGGTGGAGGTCGTCGCGTCGGTCGTCACTTTCGGTGGCGTGGTTACCGTCGTCGTCGTGAAAGGAGGGGCGCCTGTCGCATCGGGTTGGGTGCTCGGCGTCGGTGGCGCGGTGATGGGCAGGATCACTCCGAGATCGCGCGCCGTGGGTGACCCGATCGCGAAGCCGGCCGCCACGCCGGCGCCCACCCCCGTGGCAATGATGAGCCCGCCGATCGCCGTCGTTCGCCTGGTTGCCATTGAAACTCCTGGCGCCCGGGCCGCCGAGCACCCTAGACGCGGTGCGCCCCCCTCAATCCAACCGGCCCTTTCTGACGTATTGATTGCTGTTCGAAAGCCACCAAGGAGTGGAGCATGCGTGCAATTGCCCAGCTCAATCGACATGCGACAGGGATTCGGCGGGGTGGAGTCATCGTCGCCGCGGCCTCTGCGCTGGCCCTTTCGGCCTGTGGGAGCTCGGCGGCCACCAAGACGGCCGATACCGGCCCGGCGGGATCTGATTCGCCGTCGGCGGGGGTCACCATCAGTGCCGCGGACGTCCCTGGCGTCGGGACGGTGCTCGTCAACGGCGAGGGTCGGACGCTGTACCTGCTTTCGTCGGAGGCGGGCGGCAAACTCACCTGCACCGACGACAACGGGTGCACGAAGGTGTGGCCCGACACCGAGCTTCCGGCTGGCGTCACCCAGGCGACCGCGGGCAGTGGCGTTCAGGCATCGTTGCTCGGCACCGTGAAGAGCGCCGACGGCAACCTCTACGTGACCTACGGCGGCTATCCCGTCTACCGATTCTCGGGCGACAAAGGCCCGGGGACGGTGAACGGCCAGGGCATCACCAGCTTCGGGGGGACGTGGAGCGCGATGACTCCCGCGGGCACCGCCGCGGCAAACCCGGGAGCGGGCATCACCGTTCCCGCCGGCTACGGGGGATACTGAGCTAGCGCCCGTAGCCTGGGCCGCCGATGGATGCGCCCGACTCGATCAATCTTTCGGTGCTCGACCTGTCGGTGCTCAACGAGGGGACGTCAAGCGGCGATGCATTGAGGGCCACCACTGCGCTTGCTCAACGCGCCGATGCGTTGGGATACAGGCGATTTTGGGTGGCGGAGCATCACAACATGCCGAGTGTCGCGTGCACCACGCCCCCGGTTCTGATCGCGCATCTGGCCGCGCTTACGTCACGCATACGGGTGGGGTCCGGCGGCGTGATGTTGCCGAACCACGCGCCCCTGGTCGTGGCGGAACAGTTCGCCGCACTCGAAGCCCTCCACCCTGGTCGGATCGATCTCGGTATCGGGCGCGCACCGGGCACCGACTACGCGACGGCCGCCGCGCTGCGCCGTTCGGCGGATTCGTTGGGGGCCGAAGACTTCCCCCGTCACCTGCTTGATGTGATGGGTCTCCTCGGCGACGAGCGACTTCCTGAAGGCCTGTCGAACAAATTCCACGCAACCCCGGCCGCCAGCTCCTTTCCGCAGATTTACTTGCTCGGATCCAGCGATTTCAGCGCGCAGCTGGCGGGCATCCTCGGGTTGCCGTTCGCGTTCGCGCATCACTTCGACATGGGTGGCACGTTGGAGGCGACCGCGCTCTACCGCGGGTCGTTCGAGCCGTCAGCGGCGCTCGACGAGCCATACACGATCGTCACCGCCAACGTCCTCGCGGCCGAGACCGCGGAGGAAGCTGAGTGGCATGGCGCGTCGGGCCGCCTCGCCGCGCTCCGCCGTCGCACCGGGCGGTTCACACCGCTCGCCTCTCCGCAGGCGGCAACCGATCACCCCGATTTCGCTGACGCGCAGCGACTCAACACGAACCGCATCGTCGGCGAGGTTTCCGACGTGGTGGCGCGGTTGCGCGAGCTCGCGAACCGAACGGCGGCCAACGAGTTGATGGTTACCGCAGTAGCGTTCGATCTCGCCGCCCGCGAGCGGAGTCTCGAGCTTCTCGCCGCTCGTTGGTGAGGTTTAGCTGTTGGCGACTCCGTGCCGAGCCCCCAGGGGAGCCAAGACTTCGGGTGTGAGCCCTGCCCCACTACTGCCCTTGAGGGCGGCGGCGATGTCGTCGAAGTAGCTCTCGAACCCGGCCGGCGCGTAGATCGCGAGGAAACGGGCTGGCTCGTCGGCGTCATTGCGCCACGAATCGGGGAGCGACCTTGTAGTCGACAATCGCAAACCGCGGCGAGCGGTCGGCCCGCAATTTGATCTCGAGGCTTTTGCCCATGAGAGCTATTTGGGTGCCTTCGCCCGGTCGCAGCACGACGGCGCCCGACGGGACAGGAGTGTGGGCCGCTGTGACGGCCGCATCCGCAGTGATCGCCATGGCGCGCACGCTACGTTTCCGCGCCTAGGAGGCCAAGATGGAGACGGTAAAGATCGCGGCGATCCAAGCCGCGCCGGTCTTTCTCGACCGGGACGCGACGGTCGAAAAGGTCGATGGCCTTGTCGACGAGGCGGCACAGAACGGCGCCGGCCTGATGGTGTTCCCTGAGACGTTCATACCGACGTACCCCGACTGGGTATGGCGCACCATCCCGTGGAGCTCGGCGGCCAACGCGCTGTACGGCCGGCTCCTCGACCAAGCCGTCGTCGTGCCGAGCGAGACCACGGTTGCCCTCGGGCAGGCGGCGGCCCGGGCCCATTCCTACCTGTCGATCGGTGTGAACGAGCGCGATGAACATGGGAGCACGCTCTACAACACCCAGCTCCTCTTCGGGCCCGACGGCACCCTTCTGTCCCGACATCGGAAGCTGATGCCCACCGGTGGTGAGCGGCTGGTGTGGGGTATGGGCGACGGATCGACCCTCACGGTTATTGATACGGCGTTCGGACGTCTCGGAGGGCTCACGTGTTGGGAGAACTACATGCCCCTCGCGCGGGCCTCGCTCTACGGGCAGGGCATCGATGTGTACCTCGCGCCCACCTGGGACAACGACGACGTGTGGGTGGCCAGCATGCAACACATCGCGAAGGAAGGCCGCGTCTACGTCGTTGGCGTGAACTTCTGCATGCGGGGCTCCGACGTTCCTCTCGACGTCCCCTCTCGCGACGAGCTCTACGGTGGCGACGACGACTGGCTTTCGAAGGGCAACACCGTGATCGTCGGGCCGGACGGCCACATCCTCGCCGGGCCCCTTGTAGGTGAGGAAGGCATTATCTACGCGGATGCCGACGTCAGCCGAGCGCGGAGCATGCGCCAGCATTTCGACCCGGTGGGCCACTACGGCCGCGCCGATGTGCTCCGACTCGTCGTCGACTCCTCTGCTCGCCGGAGCGTGTCGTTTGCCGCGCCAGAGGCGGACGAACCCGGCCCTTAAGCGCCGCGCACGGGCAGCCGAGCCCGGATCACCCCGGTATGCACTCACCCATCGAGACCGGCTCCGAGAGGCCCCTGGCCGCGTCGAGCGCATCGCGAATCACCGATCCCGCCAACGCGTAGCCGATGTCGTCGTGGTTCGACGACGCCGCGAATACCAAGCCGATGAGCGCCCCGTTGGCATCGACGAGCGGGCTGCCGGACTCGCCGGGGAGCACCGTGGCTTGCAACTCATAGACCGGCCGGCGCACGTTGCCTTGGCCGTAGATGTTATGGCCGGTGGCGCTGTAGTCGGCGAGGACGACGGCGACATCGCTCTGCAACTGCCCGCCGCGCGGATAGCCGAGCAACGCGCTGACGGTGCCTCGCGCGACGACACTGGTCTGGGTACGTATCGGGGGTGCGTCGAGGGAGTCGACGCGTAACACGGCGACATCGTTCTCGGCATCGACCAGAACGGGAATAGCCGCGTGGTCGCCGGAGTCCGATCCGACTCGTGTCTCCTTCATCCCCGCGATGACATGGGCGTTGGTTATAACCAGGTGCCGGGCGATGACGACACCCGCGCCCACCGTCTTGGCCCCACACGCCGAGCCCGCGACCATTACGGTTGATCGCGTCGCAATGGCGATCGCGGGTTCGAGCAGGGCACGATCTGGGGTCGGGAGTCGGTCGGACGGCTCCGGGTCGCCGCCGATGAAGAGGCCGACTCCATCGCTGTTCGCCGCTTGCCCGCTCGCGAGCACCGTCCGCAGCGGTGGAACGACGGTGTCGATGCGTCTCACGATCGCCGAGTGCTGCACCTTCCCCACGACGCTTGTCTTCGAGCGCGCAGGCAGTGAGCTCGTGACGATCCAAACGGCAACCAACGTCGTGAAGATCGCCATAGCCGCTCCAAGCGCGCGATCGACCCACGACCGCCGCCTTCGGGTCGATGGCTGCGAGCGGTCTTCGACGGTGGCCGCGTCCAATAGCTTCGGCGGTGTCCGGTGCACCCAGCTGAGGCGGGGAGGCCGAAGTTCGCTCACGGCTTCGGCTCGGTATCAACCGGGATGGTCGTTGTGGTGGGCGCGGGAGGAGGAGGCGGCGCGGTGCTGGCCGTCGTCGTGGTCGAAGGAGCGTTGAAGACCACTGTGACGGTCACCGACGACCTGCCGTCAGTGACGACGATCTGGTTGACGCCGTCGGCGACGCGCACGACTAGGCGCCATGTGGTGTCGGCGGCGGCAGTGACCGCCACCGTGCCCACCTTCACGATCGCACCGGGCTCGGCCGTTCCGGTGAGGGTCACGCGAGAGGACGTCACTTTGGTGCCGTCGCTCGGTGATGTGACACGGAGCGCGAGTGGCGCGATCGTCGGTGCCGGGCTCGACGTGGTGGCGGGGACCGTGGTGGCGGTACCCACTGTGCTCGGCGATACGGCGGTTGTGGACGGAAACGTCGCGTGCACGACGGTGGTCGGTGGGACGGTGGTCGCGGCCGTCGTCTGAGGAAGCGTCACGACCGACGAGTCCGTCAACGTCCGGTCCGACTCGGTCGCCCTGGCGATCAGGAATCCTCCGGCCGCGCCGACGACCAACGTCAAGGCGGCTCTCCGGACCATCTGCCAGCGACGGCGAACAATCGCCGGCACCTGAGGTTGTGGCGCCTGAGGGGCTGGTGCCGCACGCAGAAGTTGCCCACCCGCGAGGCCGATGGCCCCGCATCCCACCAACACGACAGCAGCAACGGCCTGCCGGCCCGCACCGTTGTTGAAGTGAATCTGATCAGCAATACGCGCGCCGACGACGAGACCTATCGATGCGGTCGACGTGAAGATGAGGCCCTTCGTTGCCCCAGTGCGAAAACCAGCAATGCCGGCGATCACCACGACGATCGCAAGGACGAGGTCGGCGATCGTCACGCGTCGGCCGCCACCGACGAGTTCGCGCTTGAACTACCGGACGACACTCGAACCCGCTCCTCCACCGCGGCCAGTTGGGGCGGCCGATGCGGAAAAGGATACGTGGAAGGTGTACTGACCCGCCCGCAGGGTGGGCCACTTGTTCGCTCGTTTAGGTGACGATTTCGAGCGACGAGAGCTGACGAATGCGCAGGAGACTCGTGTTCTCGACGATGTCCGTCGACCTGATTGCGGTTGTGAGCATCGCGGTGCCGGTCGCGTTCCTGATGCGGCGGGAATTCATGCCGAGGTGAAGTAGCGCCTCGAGCTCCAAGCTGAGGCCCCTCTCTCAGCACTTCACCGGCGAGGTCCTCAAAGGAGAGAACGTCGAACACGAGGTCGCGGTCGATTCACCGTCGGGTCACCATTTGACGGTCATCATGACCGACGACACCAAGGTGACCGAGGGACCGCAAGAGCCATCGTCGTCCGAGATCCAACGACGAAGCGCTGGTTGCCATCAGCGACCTCGATTCGCGCCTGCTGGTTACAAAGGATCCGCTCAGCCCGGTGATCGTTTCGCCATCTCCGGGCAGAGCCGCTGCGTGACCCGCGTCGACACCGGTGGGTTGGACCAAGACAACGTCGGCGCCCTCACCTTTATAGAGGTATGGAAGCTGGCGGCCGACGCGAACCAGCCCGCGGTCGCCGACCTGGCCTCACCAGCGGCACCGTTCCCGACACCGACGACGTACCTGACGGGCGTCGGGCACGCGCCGTCGCGTTCGACGCCTGACGTGGGCGCCGGTGGCTACATCCTCCCGACCACAGCGCGGCCTGGTTGCTTACGGCGTCGAAGAGTCAAGAGAAGACAGAGGCGGTGGGACAGGGCTGTCTGCTCGCGCCGTGCGTGGCGCGGCGGCGCAGATCGAGTGTAAAGACGGCTGGGTCGCTCACCGCGGGTGCTGAGCGATCAATGCACCCCGTCCCCGCCGTCGCAGCTCCTCCTTCAGCCCCACTACCAGCGGTTTTCCCTCGAAAGACGGTGCAGATCGCCGGCCTGAGTTCCGTAAGTGTTTCGTCAACGTTAAGTAAAAATACGGGTGGTGGCCCTCTAGTGAGGCGCAACCACTGAGCGTACGTTCGCCTACGGCGCTGCGGCGGAACTCGAGCAGCTGCTTTGAATCGGCCCCCCACCGAGGGGGGAACACGGAGGGGCGAACGCATGCGGCGAACGGGAACAATGCGTCTACGACGGGCGGCACTCGGGAGTCTGATCCTCGTCCTGGGTCTACCGATGACCGCGGCCTCCGCGTCGTCGGGGGCACCCAAGCCGCAAGTGTTGCGGCCGGCGGTGGCTACGACCCACGACTTGCGTCTCAACGTGGTCTCAGCGCGCGACAGCTCGCTGCGGCCGCCTCGAGGTGACGACGCGTGTGCGCCGTTCCGTGGGATGAATTTGTTGGCCCCGAACGCCGCTCCCAACACGGGGTGCGGTAACCCCACCCTTACTTATAACTGGATCATCAACGAGGACACCGCGGGCAATCCGCACCAGGCGAGCACCGCCATGGGAGTCGATGCCGCCGACGTCGCGATCGATGCTTCCGACGTCTGCCGTCCGCTTACGGCGGCCAACCCTGACGGCGATCCCGCCTTCCCTGCAAACTGCGACTGGCCATCGGTTCACCCGGTGCAGGCGAGTCCGGTGGTCACCCAGGGCAACTCCAGCGAGTGGAACCTCACCAACGCGATCAACGCGCTGCCGGACGGCAAGTACCTCGTCTCCGTTTCGGCCGACGGCTTCGAGATTGGCGGCGCGCACTTCACCGTCCCGATGACGGTGGCCAACCCCGGCCCCGGCACCGTCACGGTGGGGCTCAACCCCTATCCGATTCCGCTCGGCACCATCCAGGTGAAGGTGTTCCAGGACGCGGCGCCGGCCGACGGCACATTCGACGCGACCACTGAGCACGGCCTCGCCGGCTTTAGCGCAACGATCAACGACATCCTCGGCCAGGTTTCCACCGACTGGTTCGTCAACCCGATCTGCACCGAGTACGAGCGCTCGGTTCCGGATGGCCTCGACTCCAGTCCTCCTTCGGGCGGAACGATGACCCCGACGGAAGCGCTGGCGTACTACGCGACCGGCGGTGGCGCGGCCATGGCGACGACGTACTACGGCGGTGGCGATCCCAACTACGTGTTCACCTACGCCGACTTCTTCACCTGGGGCGTGGCGATGGTCGACGGCGGGCCCGTTCGGGTCCCGGGCACGGGTGGCCAATGCATCAGTGACGCCGATGGCATCATCCGCATCCCCAACCTGGGCACCAACCGCTACTCGATCACGGTCGCCCCGCCGCACGGTCTCGACAACCAGGATCGCTGGTCGCAGACGACCACCCTCGAAGGTGGCCACGACTGGGACTTCTGGCTGATGGCAAACGACTCCGGTCTCGACACCGAATTGGTGCAGGCGGGCGAGCCCGTGCCGTGGGCCCAGTTCGGCTTCGTCGACGTCGGAAACGCCGCTCATCCCGCGGCCAACCCGATCACCACGCACGCGGCGACGACCGGACGCATTCACGGAACCGTGATGGCCGGCGAGCCGTACGTTCCCGGCCAAGGCGGCCTCGTAGGTCAGGGCGGCGCCAACGGGCAGTCGGGCATCCGCTATTCGCGTCCCCTCGACCGGGTGTGGATCGCGCTCAACGACTTCGACAACGGCGACCAGATCGGCTACTCCACCGAGAACAACGCCGATGGCTCGTTCAACATCACGAACATCAAGGACGGCACCTACCTGATGTCCGTGTGGGACATCGATCAGGACTACGCGTTCGATGTCTTCAACGTGACCGTGATTGGCGGTCAGACCGTCGACGTCGGCAACGTTCCGCTGCTCGGCTGGTTCACCCGGATCACGGGCCACGTCTTCATCGACAACAACTCGAACGGCAAGCGCGACCCCGGCGAGCCCGGCGTACCGAACTTCGACGTCACCATGAAGAACCGCAGAAACGACTTGATGGTGTCGGGCCAGAACGTCTCGACCACAGAGACCGACGGCTCGTACCACATCAAAGAGGGCTACCCGATGGGCGCCTTCATCATCGAGGAGTTCTTCAACACCCGCTACAAGACGACGGGTGTGACCTATCAGGCCGACAATGATCCGCAGGAGCACACCACGCTCACGGCGGCCGTTGACCTCAGCGTTAATCCGATCATTGGTCAGGACGGCCGCGTCGACATCGGCGTGTTGCCGTACGACGCCGAGGCCAGTCCGTGTGACGACAGCTGCCAGGGCGGCATCGTCGCCACCGTCGCATACGACGCGACCCGCAACGAACTGCAGGCCCGCAAGGCGGCGACAGAGGACTACGAGCCCGGTATCCCTGGAATCACCGTGCATCTCCAGAAGGCCGTGGCTTGCGTCTCGACATGTGACTCGTCGGGCCGCTACGAGATCAACCCTGATGGCTCATTCGCAACAGTAGATGTGAGCGTCGGCGACGACCCGACCACGAATGACGCCGCTGCCGGCAACATCTCGGACGACTCGGCCGACTACCTCACCGAGACCTGGACGCGGCCCGCGGGCTGCGTGCCGCGCGACTCCAACGGCGAGCCGATCATCCAGGACGCGATCCGCACGAGCAATCTGGCGGCCAATCGCACCGAAAGCGACTGCGTCGAGGCCACGATGCTCGGCACCACATTCTCGTTCGCCGACGGCGACATCGGTGCCGCCGATGGCCAGAGTGTCGACGGCAACTACGGCTTCGTCACGTGGCACCCCGGCGACTACGTCGTTAGCGTCAACATCCCGAACGACCCGATCTTCAACCGGCCGCTGTACAAGGTGCGCACTGAGGATCCCATCAACGTCTTCACGGGCGATGTCTACGTGCCCCAGGGCGCCGATGTCACGGGCATGGTGTTCAACGACTTCCTCAAGGCCAACCGGTATGACGGTAGCCCGCAGCTGCCGGCGATCGGGTTGCGCGAGCCGACCAGCTCGACGTCGCCGTATCCCGATGGCAAGTGCGTCGGTCCGTTGGAGGCGCACAGTGCCGACCCGGAGAACCCCGACCTCATGAACGTCGGTGGCAGCCCCTACGAGGACGTGCCGGTTAACTCCTGCCAGTTCAAGTTGATCCACGTCGAGGCCGGTCAGTCGGTGGCCCCGAACTTCAACCTCTACACCGACGTTCCGATCCCCGCGAAGTTCTACGGCTACGTCACTGACGACGTGTCGGTCTCGACCGATCGTCGCTCAACGGCCCTCGGAGAAGTGCAGGGCGTGGCCAATGTCCCCGTCGGTCTCTACGACTGGACGAACCGTCTTCTCACGGTCGCCGACACTGACTACAACGGTCTGTTCGAGGTGCTCATGCCCTCGACGAACAGCTACAACTGCCCGGTTCCTGCGGGCCCCTGCGCCGGAATGTTCCGCTTCGTCGGCAACGACCCCGGTCAACCGCAACGGCCGAACCTCAACTACAACTCGGCGTACCGCACCATCGCGGCCAACTTCCAGGCATGGCCCGGCATCTTCACAGCGGCCGACACCGCGCCCACACGCGCAGTGATCCAGATCGAGGGTGCGGGCTCGCAGTTCTCGGCCACCGCGGTCTGCAGGGCCGACCTCACCGAGCCGCAGCTCTTCAGCGTCGACTATCCGTACGCGCCGAACCCGAACAACTTCACCTCGAGCAACAGCCAGACCACAGCCACGATCAACATCTACGGTCTGGGCTTCGGAACAACAAAGGGCAGCGTCACCCTCACCAATGAGGCGGGCACCACCACCACGTTCACGGGCACCGCCCTGACCACGTGGAACGACCACCAGATCACGATCGGCAGCTCCACGACGCTGGCCGGCCTTGCGGGTGGGGCGTATCAGCTCCATGCCGTGCGGTCGAACGGATTGAGCACGGTGAACGGCCTCACGTTCCATTCGCTCAAGTCGCCCTACACGACCGTGGCGGCTAACAGGACACTGCTCCTGGTCTCGAAGACAACGGGGAGCACAACCCTCACGCTGAACCCCGTGGCTCTGCTGCTCGGCTCGTTCTTCTCTCCCGCCGATGTGGGCTCGAGGGTCACCGGTCTTCTCAACCAGGGCATCCCCGCGAATACGAGAATCGCCAAGTTCATCGACGTTCTCCACGTCCAGATGTCGCAGCCGGCGAACTCGGGCGCTCTGCTCCTTACGACGGTCATACCGGAGTCGTTCGAGAATCGGTTCCCGGACGTGATCCACGTCGGCCCGCTCTCAACGCTGCGCAGAATCGATCGCGCCTCAGGCGTGTTCGCCCCCACCGATGTGGCGGAGCTCGCTCCGAATGCGCCCTACGACAACTGGAGCCAGACGAACCGTTCGAACATGTTCACGCCGATCGACGCGGAGAAGTTTTACTTCCCTGGCCCGATCCAAAAGGCGCTGAACTACGGCTGGGACCGTTGGCTGAACGATTCGGCGATCGTCCTCTTCCTCAGCCAGTTGCTACCCGATGATTCGCGCCCAGCTCTGCTGCAGGCTCTGGGAGCGAAGAACCGCCATCCGTTGGTGGTCACCTACCCCCGCTTCGACGTCGACCCCCTCAGCGGTGCGCCGAGGACCATTCCCGGCACCACGACGCCGAACTTTGACCCCAACGACCCGGCGATCGCGTTCAATCCCAACGCGGCCTACTACGAGAGCCCTGTGCTCTTCTACCCAGTGAAGGTTCAGGGCACTGGGCCGGGCGGCATCTACGACGAGCCTCTCGGAGCGCGCCCCTTGTACGGCTCCGTTGTTGACGGCCGTTATTACAACGCTGCGACGAACAAGCCCGAAGGCACCACGAGCGACCTCCCGGATGCGACGGTCGAGATTCCGTTCGACCCGTCGCTGTTCGCCGAGCCCTACGCGGCCTACTGGGAGACGTTCGTCATCTTCCGCCTCGGTGCGGGTTCTGACCCGGCCGACCCGTCGATCCCCGTAACCCAGCGTCCGCTGGCATCGTGGTTCGGTTACGGATGGGACGGCCAGCAGGCACCGACCGAGGGCGAAGTGTTCTACGTGGTCGCCCGCAACGGTGACTACAAGACGTCGTACAAGGCGGCGATCGACGGTCTAACCATCAGCGGTGGCGATCAGAAGGGCTTCCCGGGCAACCGCAACGAGGCCGGTGGTGGCCGCATCGCCAACGCGCCGGATGAGAACTTCGTTCTCGACATCCAAGGTGGGGCCATCATGGCCAACGCCTACGCCCGCTTCCTGCGGATCACCAACAACAGCGTCGTCGCCAACAGCGGCGCCTCTGGTGCGATCCGCATCGGCACCCCGCAGTTGGGCACCGACACCGAAGACGGCAACCCCGAAGGTGACCCGGTAACCGGTGAGACGTTCCCGGCTTATGACCAGCAGAACACCGACCTGCGCCTCGCCTATAACCGCATCACCGCCAACGGTGGTACCAGCCTCGGCGGCGCGGTTGCGCTCTTCAACGGAAGCGAGCGCTACCACGTCGACCACAACGAGTTCTGCGGCAACTTCTCGGCAGAGTACGGCGGGGCCATCAGCCACTTCGGTCTGTCGAAGAACGGTGAGATCGACCACAACCGCATCTACCTGAACGAGTCCGTCGACGAAGGCGCCGGCATCATGATCGCCGGCGAGCCCCACCTCGATCCCGCGACGGCGCTCCCGCTACCGGGTGCCCTGTCGAACGGCTCTGGGCCGGTGAAGATCCACGACAACTACATCGCCGCCAACCTGGCCGGCGACGACGGCGGCGGCATCCGGTTCCTGCAGGCGGGGAACTGGCAGGCAGACGTCTACAACAACATGCTCACGAACAACGTGTCGACCCACGAGGGTGGCGGCATCGCCCTCGACGACTCGTCGAACGTGCGCATCTTCAACAACACCATCGCCAAGAACATCACGACGGCGACGGCGATCACGAGCAACGGTCAGCCGGCCCCTGCCGGTCTGTCGACGGGTGACAACAGCACCCCGTTGCAGAACTGCGTAGTGACCAGTCCGACGACGACGCACAACAGGGGCCGGACCGTCAACAACTCGGCGGTCTACCGACTGCAGAACGGTGCTCCGAGTTCGTTCAACTTCGTCCAAGCTGACGTCGGGGCGACGCTCGTGTCGCCCAACATCCCAGCGGGCGCGCAGATCATCACGGTGGCCGCGAATGGCCGCAGTGTGACGCTCAGCGAGCCGGCCACCGCTACGTCACCCGGTGGGAACACCGCACCCGGGCTGACCTTCTCGGTGTACCGGGCGTGCAGCGGCATGCC
>JBDUDK010000129.1:0-23988 GCA_040002995.1 Acidimicrobiales bacterium
CGCCGTCGATCGTGATCTCGGTGCCGCCGTACTTCGAGTAGACGACGGTGTCGCCGACCTTTACGTCGAGGGGGATGAGCTCACCGGTCTGCTCCGACCGGCGACCAGCGCCAACAGCGAGCACGGAGCCCTGCTGGGGCTTCTCTTTGGCGGTGTCGGGTATGACGAGTCCGGACGCAGTGCGCTCCTCGGCCTCGTTGGCCTTGACGACGATACGGTCATCGAGGGGCTTGAGCTTCATGTGCGAGCCTCCATTGGCGTTAGCACTCACGATAGGTGAGTGCTAAAGCTAACGGCTCCCCTCGCCCGTTAGCAAACGCAGGGCCCGACTGCTAACAGCTGTCACAGGAGGGGGAGGCGGAGGTTTGGATCGGCCCCCATATCGAGCGCGCTGGGGCCGTCGCGGCGGAGGCGGTGCCACCCCGCGGCGGCGATCATGGCGGCGTTGTCGGTGCACATGGCCCGGCTGGGGAGAAAGGCCCGGAGCCCGTCGACAACGCACGCATCGAGGAACTGCTCGCGAAGTGCCGAATTGGCGGCCACCCCCCCACCGAGGGCGAGGGCCTTGGCCCCGATCTGGCGGGCGGCCTTGCGGGCCTTCGCCAGCAGCACCTCTACGACGGCCTCCTGAAACGACGCGGCCACGTCGGCGGTGGTGACATCCGGGTTGGCCCGCACGTGGTTGACCACCGCGGTCTTCAGGCCGCTGAACGAGAAGTCGAGCCCGTCGTTGAGCAGGGCGCGGGGGAAGGCGATCGCGGTTGGATCGCCCTCCATGGCCACCCGGTCGATCGCCGGTCCGCCCGGGTATTCCAACCCGAGGTAGCGGGCCACTTTGTCGAACGCCTCGCCGGCGGCATCGTCGATGGTCTGGCCGAGCAGCCGGTAGCGACCGTGGTCCTCCATCGACACGAGCATGGTGTGGCCACCGGAGACGAGCAGGACCACGAGTGGAAGCTCGAGGTCGGGCTCCTCGAGAAACGCCGCGTAAAGATGAGCTTCGAGGTGGTTCACACCAACAAAGGGCACGTCCCAAACGAGAGCGAGCGCCTTGGCGGTGGCCACGCCGATGAGCAGGGAGCCGATCAGCCCGGGGCCGACGGTGGCCGCGACGGCGTCGATGCGGCGGTCCTCGATGCCGGCCTCGACGATGGCGCGGGCGACAACGGGCGTGACGAGTTCGACATGGGCTCGGCTCGCGATCTCCGGTACGACACCACCAAACTGCGCGTGGAGGTCAATCTGACTCGACACCACTGACGAGAGGATGTCGTTCGGGCCGAGCAGTACCGCCGCCGCGGTCTCGTCACACGACGTCTCGATGCCCAAGATGACCGAGTCGGGTCCCGCCGGCTGGCTCATTTGGGTACTCGTTCGAGCACAGCCGGATCGACCACCGTGGTGCCCGGAAGGGCCGCCTCGATCGACGCAAGTCGTTCTGCGTACTCGGGCTTGTCGATGTCGTGCAACCACATGACGATGGCGTCCTCGGTCTGCTCGTAGTAGCGCTTGCGCACTCCGACTGGTGCGAGGCCGAACGAGCGGTACAGGTTCTGCGCGGGCCAGTTGCTCTCGCGCACTTCGAGCGTGACACCGGTGGCGCCGCGAGCGGTGCCCGCCCGCAGAAGCGCGGCGAGAAGACGAGTGGCGATCTTGTGCCGGTGCCATCGAGGGTCGACGGCCAAGTTGGTGACGTGGACTTCGTCGACTCCGACAAGCTCGCCGCCGTAGCCGACCACCTCAGCACCCACACGGGCCACGACGTAGCACCGCGTGTCGCGCTGGCGCAGCTCAGACAAAAAGATGCCGAGGGTCCACGGACGCGGGTACGCCTGAGCCTCGATGCGCAGCACCGGTCGGAGGTGGCGGCGGCGCATGGGCTCGATCCGCACGACCAAGTCATCGGGATGGGGTGCTCGCGACGCGCTCACCGCCCGGCCCCCTGACGGGTCTGCCAGTTGATGGTGGCATCGGGCTTGCGCAGATACAGCGGCTCGAGATCCCAATGGTTGACCCACTCCTCGCGTAGGGCGCGGGCGTGGGCGAGTTGCACGAGAGGAGCCGCCGACGGGTGCGAGAGCCACTGCTCCGCGAACTCCACCCGACGTAACTCGGCGAACGCCTCTTTGTAGCGCAGGGCGCCGTCGCCGATGAGAAGGACATCGTCGCCCGTGAGCGCGAGTTCGGCGGCGAGATCATCGGGACGGCCGACGCTGAACGGCGAGACGCGTTGCACACCGGCTGGCACCTGGCGGTAAAGCGCTGAGAACACCTCACCGCGCCGGGCGTCGATCACGGCCGCGATCAGCCGGCTGGTGTAGCGGGCGGGAAATGCGAGCAGGTCGAGGCTCGGTATGCCGATCATCGGCACCCGCAGCGCGTGGGCGACCGCCTTGGCGGTGGCCAGCCCCACCCGCAAGCCCGTGAAAAGACCGGGACCGATATCGACAGCGACGACGCTGATCTCTTCGAGCTCGATCTGAGCCTGGCGGCGAACAAAGTCGATAGCCGGCACGAGCGTCTCCGCGTGGCGCCGGCCCTTGATCGATTCGAACAAGGCGATCACGCCTTCGTGACCGCCAATCGCGCAGCCGACCTGCAGCGTCGCCGATTCGATACCGAGGATCAGCATCGCCACGCCGCCAGGGCGTCCTCGACCGAACGAAACCGCGTCGACCAACCATGACCAACCGGGCGCAGAACGAGGGATCGTTCGTCCTCGCTCACCGCGAACGACATGAACACCTCGACGTAGTCGACCGGCAGCGCCGCGGTGATGACATCGCCCCACTCGATCACCACCGCACCGTCGCCGTCGAGGAGCTCGCTGAGCCCGAGATC
Organism: Acidimicrobiales bacterium; assembly: GCA_040002995.1. GTDB lineage: Bacteria > Actinomycetota > Acidimicrobiia > Acidimicrobiales > Ilumatobacteraceae > JBDUDK01. Next base: position 2,842 of record JBDUDK010000129.1, read on the forward strand.
GTGCACCTCGACGAGTCGCTCGAGTCGATAGACATCAACATGATGGACGGGAAGACGTCCTTCGTAGGTGCGCACAAGCGTGAACGTGGGACTGGTGACCGGATCGTCGACACCGAGCCCGAGCGCGAGGCCCTGTGCGAACGCGGTCTTCCCCGCGCCCATCTCGCCGGCCAGCACGATCAGATCACGCGGCCGCACCAGCGGAGCGAGGGCCGCCGCGATGGCGCGTGTGTCGTCGGGCGACGAGCTATGGAGGGTGAGGGTCACGCGAACGCCTCCGCCAACGCGCGTTTCGCTCGCACGAAGTCGGCGCGCATCTGGGCCAACGGCTCGCCGCCGCCGCGCAGGGCCGCCGCGGGATGCAGCGTCGGCACGAGCACGCCACCCCGGAAGGGATACGAGCGACCGCGCAACTTCATGATGCCGTCGCTCGTTCCCAGCAGCACCTGGGCGGCAAAGCGGCCCAACGTGACGACGACCTTCGCGCCGATCAGATCGACCTGAGCTTCGAGGTAGGGCCGGCACGCCGCGATCTCTTCCGGCCTGGGGTCTCGATTCTCCGGGGGGCGGCATTTGACGACGTTCGCGATGTAACAACGATCGCGCGTGAGCCCCATCTCTTCCGCGATGAGGCGATCGAGCAGCTTCCCGCTCTTACCCACAAACGGCAGACCCTGACGATCTTCCTCGGCACCCGGGCCTTCGCCCACGAACATGAGGTCGGCGTTCGGGTCGCCGGTGCCCCACACGACCTGCGTGCGTCCGGCCGCGAGCGGGCATTTCGTGCAGGAGGCCGCCTCGGCAGCGATCTCGGCGAGGGTGACCACGTCGCGATGCTACGAGGCTGCACTGTGTTACGAATGCGGCGAACGAATACGCCCGACCGCTCGTTCTACCGCTCGCGTCGCGAGGAACCGGACGTGATCGATGCTGGCTTCGATGACCCCCGTGGCCGCGGCCACGATCGCGTCGCCGTCGGCGCGTCCGTGCGAGGGAACGAGCGAGCGCGCCAACCCATCATGACCTCCCTGGGCCACGAGAAGGCAGCCCACTTTGTCGAGCCGAGCGTTCGTGACGATGAGACCAATCGTCGTGTTTTGAAAGGCCTGCTCGGCCACCACGGGCGCCAGGTCTGGCCACGGTGGCTCGGCGCCGTCGTCGAGGTCGCCCCATGCGTTCACCACCACGAGTGCGCTCACGATCACGTCGCCGTCGCGCGTCGTGGCTGCCGCGAGGCCGCCGGGCTTGGCGAACTCGCGCCCGCGCCACTTCCCAATGGTTGCGCCGGCGCCAGCGCCGACCGCTCCGACTTCGTGCCCTCCCGCTTTCGCGCCTGACGCGGCGAGATAGCCGTGCTCGGCGGTGGGTCGTGCGCGCGGGTCACCGACGAGCAGGTCGAAGATGCTCATACCCACGACGATCGGCACAGGACCCGCGCCGGTGGGAAAGCCGCGTCCCTGCTCCTCACACCAGCGCATCACGCCGTCGGCCGCCGCCAAACCGAAGGCCGACCCACCCGACAACACGACCGCGTCGAGCCGGTTGACGAGGCGCTCGGGCGCGAGCAGATCGAACTCGCGCGTGGCAGGGGCGCCGCCCCGCACCTCGCCCGAAGCTACCGTGCCCTCGGGCAACAAAACCACGGTGCAGCCCGTGCGCGCGCCGAGATCGGTCCAGTGCCCAATCACCACGCCCGATATGTCAGTGATCATCGAAGGTATACGCGCGGTACGCGCGCCGAGATCGCACATGTGATCTCGTACGCGATGGTGCCGAGTCGCTCAGCCCATTCCATGGCGGATATTTCATCCTCGCCTTGCTTACCGATGAGCACGACCTCATCGTCGACCGCCACAGTCTGATCGTCGCCGCAGTCGACGAGCAGCTGATCCATCGTCACGACGCCGGCGAGCGCCCGCCTGCGGCCGCCGATGAGCACCTCTCCCCCGACGTCGAACCAGCGCCGGGCGACACCGTCGCCGTAACCGATGGGAACGGTGGCCACGACCGTGCCCGCCGGTAACAGGCGCCGCCGCCCGTAGGACACACGACTTGCTTCCTCAAGCCGCTGGAGCATCGACACGCGTGCCTTGAGCGAGAGCGCGGGGCGCAGGTCGACAGAAGCGCGGCGGGCAATCGCCGCCGAGGGCGCGATGCCGTACACCGCGATGCCGCACCGAACGAGCGAACGGTGCGCGTTGGGTACTGTCAACGCGGCGGCCGAGTTGGCGAGATGCACGAGCGGCACGACCACATCGCGCGCGGCGGCGTCGAAGACAGAGATCTGCTCGGCCGTGAACGGATCGTCGGGGGCGTCGGCCATCGCGAAATGGGTCCATAGCCCTTCAAGCTGCAAGCCCGGCAACGTATCGATCTCCGTCAGCAACGCCGCGAGATCGTGAGGGGCAACGCCGACCCTATGCATCCCAGTATCGACCTTCACGTGCAGCCGACCGCCGCCGGCCTCGGCGATCGCACGCGCGGTCATGGGGCGATACACCGTGAGGCGAACGCCGAGAGCGACAGTTTCCGCGACGCTTTCGAGCGGCGGTTCGGAGAGCAGAAGTATCGGCGCATCGATTCCTTCGGCGCGCAGTTCGGCGGCCTCGCCGACCAAGGCCACGCACAACCCCTCCGCCCCGGCCTCGAGAGCTGCGCGCGCCACCTCGACGCTGCCGTGGCCGTAGCCATTGGCCTTCACGACCGCCCATACGGCCGCGGGTGTACTTACGCGGCGAAGCTCACTCACGTTGTGCGCGATCGCGGCCAGGTCGACCTCTGCCCACGCGGGCCGGCGGGGGTCAGCGGGCAATGTCGGCGAACGCCTCGGGGAGCAGGTCGGGCAGATCGCCGGCGACGAGACCGCGGTCGTAGCCATGAAGGGCGGCGCGCGCGTGCAGCCAGGCACCCGCCCCCGCGGCCTCGAGCGGCGCCACCCTCTGAGCGAGCAGCGCGCCGATCACACCCGCCAGAACGTCGCCCGTGCCCGCCGTCGCCAAACGCGAGTCGCCCTCCGCGATCACAAGGACACGGCCATCGGGCGCGGCCACCACCGTCGTGGGCCCCTTGAGCAGGACGATGGCGCGCAGGTCGGCCGAAAGCTTGCGGGCCGAGGCCAGGCGATCGGCGCCCACCCGTGCGCCCCGTAGGAAAGCGAACTCGCCGTCGTGGGGGGTGAGCACCGTCGGAGGCTCCCGACCCTCGAGTATTTTGGCCGGCCCCTCGCTCGACCACGCCAGCGCCACGAGTCCGTCGCCGTCGACCACCACGGGCACCTGCGCCGCGGCAACGAGCGCCCGCACGCTTTCGGCGGTGGTGTCTCCGCGGCCGAGCCCCGGTCCGACTACGAGGGCGTGGAAGCGATCGAGATCGGCGAGCACGTCGAGGTGCCAGGGCGCGGGCGGGAGCGGGCGTCCGACGACCTCGACGGGAGTCATCGGGTCATGACCAACGGCGGGAGTGCCGAGCCGAACCATCCCTGCGCCGGCGCGCTGCGCGCCCCTCGCCGCGAGGTGCGCGGCGCCGGTCATGCCTGTCGAACCGGCGACCACCCAAACGGCCGCTCGCCATTTGTGCGCGTCGGCTCGCCGCGCCGGTACCCATGCGGCGACATCGGTGTCCTCGACGAGATGCGAGCGCGCCCGGAAAACGTCGAGGCCGATGTCGGCCACCTCGACGCGTCCGACGAACTCGCGACCAGGGTCGAGGACGAGGCCAGGTTTGAGCGCGGCGAACGTGATGGTGGCGGTGGCGCGCATCACGGGTCCGCCGACAGCGCCCGTGAGCCCGTCGATGCCCGAAGGGATGTCGACGGCGATCACCGGAGTGTCGCCGGCGTCCGGCGCCGGCCACGAGCCTCGAAATCCGGTCCCGTACGCGGCGTCGATCACGAGGTCGGCGAGGGGAAGTCGCTCCGGGAGCGCCGTCGCATCGAGCACAGCGACGCGCACGCCTTTGCGTTCGAGTTGGCGCGCGGCAGCCCGACCGTCGTTTCCGTTATTGCCCTTACCTACGATGACCGTGACCCGCCGACCGTATGTGCCGCCGAGGAAGGCGAGCGCGGCGCGGGCCACGGCCACGCCTGCGCGCTGGATCAACACTTCAGTGCTCACGTCGGCGCGGGCATCGACCGCGGCCATCTCCGCCGGCGTGACGATCGGGATCACGCGCTCACCGTACGCGATCAGAGTGCGATGGCTATGGCCTGTGCGGTGCGCTCCGTGTGCGTGATAGACAACCGCCATTCGCGGATGCCCTTGGCCTCAGCGAGGCGAGCGGCCTTTCCCGTCAGCTGCACAGCCGGCGCGCCCGACGAAGCCCGCACGACCTCGACATCGCGATAGTTGAAGGCCCAGAGGCCAACCCCCATCGCCTTCATCACGGCTTCCTTCGCGGCAAACCTCGCGGCGAGACGCTCGGTGGGATCCTTCCGACGAAAGGCGTAGCTGCGTTCCGCGTCGGAAAAGAGGCGCTCGGCGATGCGCGGCGTGCGGCGCAGCGCCCGGCGAAAGCGATCGAGTTCGACGGCATCGATGCCGACACCGATCATGCCTTGCGCCAGCGGCAGGTCACACAAACCTCATCAAGGGGCGCGCCAGCGGTCGGCGAGATCGTTGATCGGGCTGGTGAGGAGATCGACAACGGGCATCGTCGCCATCAGGTCGTCGCGAAACGCCGGCTCGGTCTCGGTGACAAAGTCGCGTAGAGCTTCGTAGCGGCCCCGGTAGCCACCGAGCACGCCTCTGAGCACTTCGGCGGGAAGGCGGTCGGCGAATCCAACATGCAACAGCGTGATGCCGGTGGTGGAACCCGTGCGAACCTCGGGCACTAGTAGCAACGTGCGCCCATCGTGGCGCCCGCGTGCGCAGGTGATCTCGCGTTCGAGCGCGGCGCGTCGCTTCGTGCCGCGCAGGGCGCGGTTCCGCTCGGTGCGTGAGGCGAGGTCGCGCGCAATACCGCCGCGATCGATGATCTCGATCGTGGCGTCGTCGGAACTTGGATCGCCTTGGATGCGGTAGCGGACATAGCCGTTCACCGACGCGATCGCCGGCTCGAGGTCGGCCAACACTTTGAGCATCCGGTAACTGAGGCGGTCACGCGGGGTGCCCGCGGCGAGCACCTCCTTGACGAGCCGGTTCGCGAGAAGGGCCTCGTCGGAGCGGGAGATGCCGACAGTGACCGTTTTGGCCTGGTGTTTGATCGCGTCGATCGGTCTCGTGAGCTCTTCGATGCCGCGCGTGAGCGCGGCGGTGAGATCATTCAGGACGACATCGGGGGTGCCCATGCGGCCGAACTCGAATGGGTAGGAGTCGAGCGGCGCGACGCCCGTCGCGTAGCGGAGCGAGCCGAGCATGGCGGCCGCGGTCGAGGCTTCGAGATGGCCGTTGAAAGCGCCGGAACGGATGCCCTCCACGATGCGCTGCGCTACCGGCGAGATCGTCGCCTGTACTCGGGCGAGCGCGACGTCGGCGCTCGACTCGTCGGTGACGGCGGCCTCAACGACGCCGCGACCCTCACGCAGGAGGCGAGCTTGGGCATCGATCGCGAGGGCCGCCTCGTAGCCGAAGAGGTGACCGACCATCGTCGCCAGCACGAACGAGAGCGGGCCTGGAAGCGACGGGACCGTCAACACGGCAAGCGCGGCCGAGAAGCGCTCGTCGCCTTCGGTCGCGATGACAATGGGTGCCGCCTTGTGAGCGCGGAAGATCGCCACCTCTTTGGCCACATCATCGGCGGTTGAGCCCACGAGCCCTGCCGCGCACACGATGATGAGGGGCTCGCTCGACAGATCGATGTGCTTCTTGTCCTCGGTGATGTCGCACGCGATCGACTTGTAACAGAGCTCGCTCATCTTGATACGTAGCTCCGCCGCCGCGATCGCGTTCATCCCATTGCCCACGAGGGCCCAATGCCGGCGGGAAGGCGCCAACGACTGGGCTACGCGCGCGATGTCGGCCCGACTACCCATGACGTCGGCGAGGGCTTCCGGAAGCGTTCGCAAAGCGACGAGGAGCTCGTGGCGCGGCGCCGTCCCGGCCGGGTCAACTAGCTCAGCCAGCGCGCAGGCGAGCAGCGCGCCGGCAGCAACCTGCGCGTAGAACGCCTTCGTGGAGGCGACGCTCATCTCGACGTCGCGCCCGTCGGACGTGTAGAGCACCCCGTCGGCTTTGTCGGTGAGATCGCTGTTACGCCGGTTGACGATCGCGATCACCGTTGCGCCGCGCCCGCGGACAAGGTCGACGGTGCGGTTGGTGTCGGTGGTGGTACCCGACTGGCTCACCGCCACGATCAGGGTGTCGCTCATGTCGTGGTCCATGCCGAAGCCCGACAGCTCGGTGGCCACCATTGCGTCGACGCGGAGGCTCTTGTGGCCCGCGAGCTCGGAAAGCAGAGCGGCGAGCGCACGGCCGGCGATGGCGGCGGTGCCCTGACCGATCACGATCACGCGTTTGATCGCACCCGAGCGAAAATTGTCGGCCACGACGACCGGCAAGGCGCGCGCGCCGACATCGGCGCTGAGCACTCCATCGTTTTCTCGAATTCGCCCGCGCAGTGTCTTGCGCAGCGATTCGGGCGCCTCGGTGATCTCTTTGAGCAGGAAGTGCGGGGCCTCGCCGCGGTCGATGTCGCGCGTGGTGATCTCGGCTGTCACAAACTCTGCCTCGGAAACCGGCAGCGGCGTGGCGTCGTACCCAAAGCGTTCGATGCCCAAGAGCTCACCGGCGTGCGCGGCATCCAGGAGCACGACCTGGCCGCGACTCGACGACGGTTGCTCCGGCCGCGCCGGTGTTTCCCCGTCCATGCGCAGATAGGTGGTGGTCTCCTCGACAAGCCCGTACGGCTCGCTCGCCACGACGAAGCAGTCCTCGGCGAGTCCGACGTAGAGCGCCTGACCGCTGCCCCGTAGCGCCAGCGCGACGCGGTCGGGGTCGGCACCGCTGTAGGCGCCGATGGCCACTGATCCCTCGAACGACGCCACCGTGCGCCGAAACGCCTCGGCGAGGTCCGGCGCGATCATCATGTTGTGTGACACCAACGCCGGTATGACCTTGGCGTCGGTGGTGATCTCCGACGGGATGCGCAGCCCGTGCGCCGCTTTGAGGTCGGCGTGGTTATCGACATCACCGTTGAGGGCGGCCACTACATACGGACCGCCGAACGCCACGATCTCCTCCTCGTTCAGGGGGTGGGCGTTCGCTTCCGAGATGATGCCGACGCTGGCCCACCGCGTATGGGCGAGCACGACGCTCCGAGCGGTGTCGGCCCTAACCGCCAGGTGCAGGAGCGCGTCGTTCATCACCGCCGCGCGCAGGGCACTCGTGTTGTCGCCGAGCTCGCCGATTTCGGCGGCAGCCTTGTAGACGAACGCGAGATCGCCTTCCGGCGTGCACACGGCCTTCGAACGAAACAGAGCATCGTCGGTGCGGCCGCTGAGCAGACGGGCGATTGCGGGGTCGTCGAGATCGAGCCCATGGCCGGCGACGTGAACGTGCAATCCGGCGGAATCGCGACCGCGTACCTCGAGGCGATCGAGCGCCGAGAAGGCGATCTGCACTGAGGTGAAGGCTTCGATCGTCGAGATCGTGGCCACTCGACCACCGATGAGGCGATCGATCGCCGCGGCGTTACGGACTCGGTCGTGTCCGACCGCCCACACCGCGTCACGCAACACCACCAGCGCGCCGTTGGCCGCCTCGATATCGCCGGCGGTCGCCTCCAGCGCGGCGTCGAGCTCACCCATGGCCGCGTCGATCCGATCGAGCCGGGCCACGATGCCCGGTGAGAGGGCGAGATCAGAGAGGAGCGCGGTAACACCGGGGATACCGCGCAGGAGCGCGTCAGCCTCCGCGACCGCTGCCGCGGCACGGCTGGCACGCGCGGCAAGATCTCCTGGGCCAGCGAGGAATGCGAGCGCCCGATCGAGAGGTTCGAGCACCGACGCCGACGCGGGCGGCGTGCGCTCGGCCCGGCGGCGCAGCACCGCGACGATGCCACACATGCGACGAGAGGCTACCGGGGTGCACCACAGGCGCGAAGGGCAGCTGCCACAAGAGAATCGGCCACCGATGTGGCCTCGGCCTCGGTGGGCGCCTCGACCATCACCCTGATCAGGGGCTCCGTGCCGCTCGCGCGGACCAGCACGCGACCCTCCTCACCAAGGCGCTTCTCGGCCTCGGTGATCTCAGAAGCGATCCGAGTCGCGATGTCGGGTGCCACATGGGCGACCTTGACGTTGATGAGCACCTGCGGAAGCTGCGTCATGGCCGCCGCGGCGAGGTCGTCGAGTGATCGCCCTGATCGAGTCATGACATCGAGGACCTGCAAGCCGCTGAGTATCCCGTCACCCGTGGTGGCCAGATCCCGAAAGATGATGTGTCCCGACTGCTCGCCGCCAAACGTGTAGCCGCCGCGGTCGAGTGCTTCGAGCACGTAACGGTCGCCGACCGCCGTCTCCACAACAGAGATGGCGCGCTCGGTCATCGCTTTGCGGAAGCCGAGATTGGTCATGACCGTGACCACCACCGTGTTGCCCACGAGCCCGCCGCTCGTGTGCCGATCGAGTGCGCAGATAGCCATGAGATGGTCGCCGTCGACGACGCGACCCAACGCGTCGACCGCGATGAGGCGATCGGCATCGCCATCGAAGGCCAGACCGGCATCAGCCCCTTCGGCCACCACCGCGCCGGCGAGCACGGCGGGGTAGAGCGCCCCGGCTCCGTCATTGATGTTCATCCCGTTCGGCGCGTCGTGCAGCACACGTACCGTGGCTCCGAGCCGGCGAAACACTTCGGGCGCGATCCTCGTCGCGGCGCCGTGCGCAGTGTCGAGCACAACGCGCAGACCGTCGAGGCGACCCGCCACCGAATCAACCAGCCAGTCCTCGTACCGGTCGACCAGCGAAGTGTCGGTGACGATCGTGCCGACGTGGTCGCCGGCGAGACGATCGCTCGTGGCCGCATGCCACTCGGTCTCGATGGCGGTCTCGAGGTCGTCGCCCAACTTCAGTCCGCCGGGCGCGAACAGCTTGATCCCGTTGTCGGTGAACGGATTGTGCGACCCAGAGATGACGGCCCCCGCCGATCCGTCCTGCGCCGCCATCCACGCAACGCCGGGGGTCGGCACTACGCCGCAGAGCAGGACGCTCGCCCCCTCGCTGGCCAGGCCCGCGGCGAGCGCCGCCTCGAGCATCGGACCCGAGCGGCGCGTATCGCGCCCGATGATGAAGCGTCCGCCGTGCAGCACCCGGGCCGCGGCGCGTCCGAGAGCAAGGGCCGCCTCGGGGGTCAGCTCGACGTTGGCGACGCCGCGCACCCCGTCGGTGCCGAAACGGAGAGCCATCGGCGCGCGCTCAGCGCTTCGAGTACTGCGGCGCCTTACGAGCCTTCTTCAGGCCGTACTTCTTGCTCTCCTTCTCGCGTGCGTCGCGGGTGAGCAGGCCGGACTTCTTGAGCAAGGGCCGCATCTCGGGATCGAGTTCGATAAGGGCGCGAGCAATACCCATCCGCAGCGCACCGGCCTGGCCGGTGATACCGCCACCGTCGAGCGTGGCGTCGACGTCGTACATCTCGTCGGTGTTCGTGAGCCGGAGGGGCTCTGACGCCACCATCCGGTGGGTCGCCGTCGGGAAGTACTGCTCGATGGGGCGGGTGTTGACGACGATCTGACCCGTACCAGGACGCAGGCGAACCCGCGCGACGGCGCGCTTGCGGCGGCCGGTGGATTGGACGAGTGGCTTGGTCACGGTGAACTCCTGCTCAGGCCCTGGACCGAGCGTGCGCGAGCTCAAGAGGCTGCGGTAGCTGGGCGGCGTGGGGATGCTCGGGCCCGGCGTACACCTTCAGCTTGCGCAGCATCTGGCGGCCGAGCGGGCCCTTGGGCAACATGCCCCGGATGGAACGGCGGACGGCATCCGCGGGCTTCCGCGCGAGGAGGTCGGCATAGCTCTCGCGGCTGATGCCGCCGGGATAGCCGGAATGGCTCCAGACGTCTTTCGCGGACGCCTTCCCAGACGTGAGCACGATCTTGGACGCATTGACCACAATCACGTGATCGCCGGTGTCGAGATGGGGCGCAAAGATCGGCTTGTGCTTGCCGCGCAAGATGCGGGCCGCCTCGGTGCAGAGCCGCCCGAGCACCATGCCGTCGGCGTCGATGACGTGCCAGGCACGCGTGATCTCGGCGCTAGTTGTTGAATGCGTACGCACGGGAAATTGACCTCTAAACGGGCCGAAGGGAACCCGTAAAGGATACGAGGTGGGCGGCGATGCCGCCAAACGGTGACGCCGCAGAGGTTTCGAGGGTTGGTGCCCTCCCAGGGTGCGAAACCTCGAAACTTCGCGCCGCGTCCCGGACGTTTCGAGGTTTCGTACCCGCGGAGGCATGTTTCGAGGTTTCGTTCGCGGGCGATCAGTAGCCGACCTCCCACAGGCACAACCCGTGCGGGGGGGCCACCGGTCCGGCGCGGGCGCGATCGCGTGCCTTGATAATGCCGGTGAGCTCGCCCGCGTGCCGCCGGCCGAGGCCGACATCGACCAGCGTGCCCACCATGGCGCGCACCTGGTTGTGGCAGAAGCTTTCGCCCCGCACCTCGAAGCACAGGACACCCTCGCCCAGGTCATCCCAGTGCGCGTCGAGTACGCGCCGGACGAGCGAGGGCGGCGTGTCATCCGGTCCAACATCGGGTCGCCGGCAAAACGACGTGAAGTCGTGCTCGCCGATGAAGGGATCGACACCGAGGCGCAGCGCGTCGAGATCGAGGTCCCGATCGACGTACCAGGCCGTTCGCGCGAGGAAGGGATTAGCCACCGCCCCCGTCGCGACCGTGTAGCGGTAGCGACGCCACGTGGCCGAGAAGCGGGCGTGGAAGGCGGAGTCGGCCTCCTCGAGGGACCGCAGCACGAGGGTAGGCCCGCACAGTCCGTTCACCGACCGCTGCAGTCCGGCAGGGTCGAAGCGGTCGCGGTCAACGTCGAACGACACCACTTGACCCCACGCGTGCACTCCGGCGTCGGTACGGCCGGCGCCGACTAGTTCGACATCGTGACGCAACACGCGCTCAAGGGCTCCCCGCAAGACTCCGGCGACCGTCTCGACGCCTGGCGTGGCGGCGAAGCCGTGGAAGGCCGCACCGTCGTACGCGACCACCGCCTTAACTCGGACGTGGTCAAGCTGGGTCACCGAAATCTGGGCACCGGCGGGCCGGTCGGGGTCAGACCAGCTCGATGCGGGCCATCGGCGCGTTGTCGCCGTGACGCGGGCCCAGCTTCAAGATGCGCGTGTAGCCCCCCGGTCGGTCGACGTAGCGAGGACCGACGTCCTTCATGAGCTTGTCGGCCATTTCCTTGTCTCCGAGATACGCGACGAGCTGGCGGTGGCGATGCAAGCCGCCCTTCTTGGCCTTGGTGATCATCTTCTCGGCGATCGGCCGCAGGGCCTTGGCCTTGGCCTCGGTGGTAACGATGCCCTCGGCGGCGATGAGTGACGCGACGAGGTTCGCCATCATCAATCGCTGGTGCGCGGCGTCGCCGCCGAAGCGGTGCGACTTCTTGGGAGTGGCCGGCATGGTGCCTAATCCCTCACGAGCCGCGCAGCGACAAGCCGCGCTCGTCGAGCTTCTGCTTCACTTCGTCGAGTGACTTCTGCCCGAAGTTGGTGATGTTGAGCAGATCGTCCTCGTTCTTCAGAACGAGCTCACCGATCGTGTTGATCTGGGCCCGCTTCAGGCAGTTGCGGGGCCGTTCGGAGAGATCGAGGTCCTCGATCGGGTGATCGAGATCGGGCGAGCCGGCGTTGGCTCCCGCAACCTCGCCCAGCTCGAGACCCTGCGGGTTCTCGCTCATGTTGGCGACCAGGTCGACGAGCGAGCGCAGCGTGGCGCCGGCCGAAGCCAGCGCATCGCGGGGCGCGATCGACCCGTCGGTCTCGATGTCGAGAACCAGACGGTCGTAGTTCGTCGACTGCTCGACTCGCGTCGGCTCAACTTCGAACGTCACGCGGCGAACGGGAGAGAAAATGGCATCGATCGGGATGATGCCGATCGTGGAGTTGCCCTGGTTGCGTTCGGCCGTCAGGTAGCCGCGGCCCTTTTCGATCGTGAGATCGATGGCCAACCGGCCTTTCGTGTTGAGCGTGGCGACGTGCTGATCGGGATTGACGATCTCGATCTCGCTCGGCATCTTGATGTCGCCGGCCTTCACGTCGGACGGACCCCGAACGTCGAGCCGAACCGTGATCGCGTCTTCGCTCTCGGACCGCAGGACGATGTCCTTCAGGTTCAAGATGATGTCGGTGACGTCCTCGGTGATACCCGCGATGGTGTCGAACTCGTGGAGCGCATCGTCGAAGCGCACCGTCGTGATCGCCGCGCCTGGGATCGATGACAGCAAGGTGCGGCGTAGCGAATTGCCGATGGTGTGGCCGAAGCCGGGCTCGAGCGGGCCGATGGCGAAGCGCTGACGGTGTCCGTCGTCGTCGCCGAGCGGCTCGACGGTGGGTCGCTGTATGACCAGCATGGGCGAACTTCCCTCGGAGTCGTGGCCGGTTACTTGGAGTAGAGCTCGACGATGAGCTGTTCGCGCACCGCCGTGTCGATCTGCGCGCGAATCGGCAGCTCGCGCACAGTTACCTGGTTGCCGTTCTCGCCGCCATCAAGCCACGCGGGGAGTGAACGGTCGAGCACGTCGACGTTTTGACGTACGACGATGAAGGCCTTGGCCTTCTCGGACAACGTAACGATGTCGCCCTTGCGCACGATGTAGCTCGGAATCGTGACGCGCTTGCCGTTCACCTTCACGTGTCCGTGGCGGACGAGCTGGCGGGCCTGGGCCCGGCTCGAACCCCAAGCGGCCCGGAAGGCAACGTTGTCGAGGCGGGTCTCGAGGAGGCGCAGCAAGTTCTCGCCGGTGACACCGTGCTGGCGTACAGCGGCGGCGTAGACCTTGCGGAACTGCTTTTCCATGAGCCCATAAATGCGGCGAGCCTTCTGCTTCTCGCGCAACTGGGTCAGGTACTCCGACCCGTTGGTGCGCCGAGCACGACCGTGATCGCCGGGTGGATACGGGCGACGCTCGATCGGGCATTTCATCGAGTCGCACTTGGTGCCCTTCAGGAACAGCTTCATCCGCTCGCGGCGACAGAGCCGACAAACAGGACCGGTGTAGCGCGCCATGAGACTCAGACCCTCCGGCGCTTCGGCTGACGGCAGCCGTTGTGAGGCACGGGGGTGACGTCTTTGATGCCGGAGACCTCGATGCCGGTGTTCTGGATCGAGCGAATGGCAGTTTCGCGGCCGGAGCCGGGACCCTTCACGAGCACCTCGACCTTGCGCACGCCGTGCTCCATCGCGGCACGCGCCGCCTTCTCCGCCGCCATCTGAGCGGCGAACGGTGTCGACTTACGCGAGCCCTTGAACCCGACGTTTCCGGCCGACGCCCACGAGAGCACATTTCCCTCGGTATCGGTGATGGAGACGATGGTGTTGTTGAACGAACTCTTGATGTGCACGACCCCGTAGGTGACGTTCTTGCGTTCCTTCTTGCGCGGGCGGCGACCGCCTGGCTTCGGCTTGGCCATCGTCTACTTCCTCACGGCCTTCTTCTTGTTGGCCACGGTCTTCTTGGGGCCCTTGCGGGTACGGGCATTCGTATGCGTGCGCTGGCCCCTCACCGGGAGACCCTTGCGATGGCGGATGCCCTGGTAGCACCCGATCTCCATCTTCCGCTTGATGTCTTGAGCGACGTCGCGGCGAAGGTCGCCCTCGACCTTCAGGTTGGCGTCGACGAACCCACGAATGCGAGTGACCTCTTCCTCGGTGAGGTTACGGACACGCGTATTCGGATCGATGCCGAGGGCCGCGCAGATCTTGCCGGCGGTGGTGCGGCCGACACCGTAGATATAGGTCAGCGACACCTCGAGCCGTTTCTCACGGGGAATGTCGACACCGGCGATACGAGCCATTCGAGCCCTCCTGTCAGCCCTGGCGCTGCTTGTGGCGCGGGTTTTCACAGATGACCATCACGCGCCCGTGGCGGCGGATCACCTTGCACTTCTCACACATCCGTTTGACGCTCGGGCGTACTTTCATGGCTCTCTACTTGTAGCGATAGGTGATGCGACCTCGGCTGAGGTCGTAGGGCGTGAGCTCAACCTGGACACGATCACCCGGAAGGATGCGGATGTAGTGCATGCGCATCTTCCCCGAGATGTGGGCGAGTACTTTGTGGCCGTTCTCGAGTTCGACCCTGAACATTGCATTCGGTAACGGCTCGACGACGGTTCCCTCGAGGATGATCGCGTCTTCCTTAGGTTTCGGCAGGGCTTAGCTCTCCTCGGGCGGGCGTGGGGACGGCGGAACCGCGCGCCAGCAAGGGCGCACGAGGCCGGATCGGCATGCTAGCGCTTGCGTTGTGCCTCGCCAACTCCGTGCCCACGTCAAGGCACAGCCCGCCAGCCAGCCCGTTTGTCCTTCACACGCGGGTCAGGATCTCGGGGCCGTCGTCGGTGACCACGATCGTGTGCTCAGCGTGGGCTGCGAGCTTCCCGTCCGAGGTGATCACCGTCCAGCCATCGTCGAGTTCGACCGTCTCGAAGCCGCCCGCGCACACCATCGGCTCGATTGCGATTGTGTTGCCGGCAGCCAGGCGGGGCCCCGTCCCCGGCTTGCCGTAGTTCGGGACGTCGGGCGGCTCGTGCATGGCCCGGCCGATGCCATGACCCGTGTACTCGCGCACAACCGAGAAACCGGCCCGCTCAGCCACGTCCTGCACGGCGTGGCCGATGTCGCCGATGCGGTTGTCGACGAGAGCGGCGGCGATACCCGCGGCCAATGCCTCCTCGGTGACGTCGATGAGCCGGCGGGCGCTCGGGGTGATCTCGCCCACGCCGCTCGTGAAGGCGCCGTCACCGTGCCATCCATCGACGATGGCGCCACAGTCGATCGAGACGATGTCACCCTCCGTGAGGCGGTAGGAGCCGGGAATGCCATGCACGATCGCGTGGTTAGGCGAAGTGCAGATCACCGCGGGGTAGCCGTGATAGCCGAGAAAGTTCGACGTCGCGCCCCTGCGTTCAAGCACTCGGCGCCCGATCAAGTCGAGCTCAGCAGTGGTGACGCCCGGAGCGATGGCCGCCCGAATCACCTCGTGCATCTCCGCGACGACTCTCCCCGCCCGCCGCATCGCGGCGATTTCTTCGGGGGTGCGGCGGCTGATCCGACCGTTCACTTGCGCCGCGACTCGATCGTGGTGATCAGACGATGCAACACCTCGTCGGGGTGGCCGACCCCGTCGACCACCGCCAGCTCGTCTCGCTCCTTATAGAAGTCGATGAGCGGCGCTGTCTGCTGGTCGTAGAGGTCGAGGCGCCTCGTGATGGCGTCCTCGGTGTCGTCGGTGCGCTGCACGACGTCGCCCCCACATACGTCGCATGTCCAGTCGCGACGGGGGCGAACCAGGGTGGAGTAGTTCGTCTGGCAGTCGACGCATACCCGTCGAGCGGCGAGTCGGGCCAACACGAGCTCACGCGGCACCTCGAGGTCGACCACGACATCAACAGGGCGCGCAGTAGAGGTGATCCTGATGAGCGCCTCCGCCTGATTCACGGTGCGGGGGAAACCGTCGAGGATGTAGCCGCGGATCTTGGCGTCGGCTTCATGAAGGCGATTGCCGACGATGGCGATCATGATGTCGTCGGGCAGCAGCTCGCCGGCGTCCATGTAGCGGCGAGCCTGGATGCCGAGCGGACTTCCTGCCGTCACGGCCGCGCGCAACATGTCGCCCGTAGAGATGTGGGGGACGACGTAGTGGCGCGACAGTCGAACGCACTGGGTGCCCTTCCCCGCCCCTTGGCGCCCGAGCAAGATCAGCCCGACGCCGGGGGTCACAGGCCCTCGCCGGTTCCGCGTTCCACAGGGCTCTCAGCGACTCGGTCTGGAACCGGTCATTTGAGAAAGCCCTCGTAGTTCCTCATCATCAGCTGGCTATCGATCTGCTTCATCGTTTCGAGTGCCACGCCCACGGCGATCAGCACGGTGGTACCGCCGAACGGATAGCTCTGGACATTGAAGATCGCGGCCACGATCGACGGCAGCACAGCGATGAGGGCGATGAACACCGCCCCAGGCAGGGTGATCCGGTTCAAGATCTTGCTGAGGTAGCGCTCAGTCTGCGGTCCGGGCCGCACGCCCGGGATGAAGCCACCTTGTTTTCGGATCTGGTCGGCTTGCTTGACCGGATCGAAGCTGATGGCGACGTAGAAGTAGGCGAACAGCAGGATCAACAGGGCGTAGAACGACAGGTAGACCCAGTCGGTGGTGCGCAGCACGTGATTGTCGACGAATTTCTGCAGCCAGTCGACATGCCAGATGTTGGTGATGAGCGCGGGCAGATAGAGCACCGAGCTGGCGAAGATGATCGGGATGACACCGGCCTGGTTGACCTTCAGCGGGATGTACGTGCTCTGCCCGCCGTACATGCGCCGGCCCACAACCCGTTTGGCGAATTGCACCGGGATGCGGCGCTGGCCCTGCTCGATGTAGACGATCGCCACGAGAGTCGCGATCGAGAGGCTTACGAGCAGGACGAAGATCGGGAGGTGGTTCTCTCGCAGGATGCGGCCGTACTGGAACGGCAATCCCGACACGACGGAGGAAAAGATCAGTATCGACATGCCGTTGCCGATGCCCCGCTGGGTGATGAGCTCGCCCATCCACATGAGCAGCGCGACGCCGGCCGTGAGCGTGATGACGACCAACAGCACGCGCGTCCACGGGAAACCGGGTAACAGGATCACGTTGGGAGCACCGCGTCCGAGCAGCGTGCGTCCCCCACCCCGGCCGAAGAGGAACGTGAGGCCGGTGGCCTGCATGAGCGCGATGACGATCGCGACGTAGCGAGTCCACTGCGTGATCTTGCGCTGACCGACCGCGCCCTGGTTCTGCCACTCCTCGAGCTTGGGAATCACCACCGCGAGGATCTGCATGATGATCGACGAGGTGATGTACGGCATGATCCCGAGGGCGAAGATCGCGAACTGCGTAAGCGCGCCGCCTGAGAAAAGGTTCAGGAACCCGAGCGCGCCTCCCTGTTGCGCCTGATCCTTCAGCTGCTTGACCGCCTCGAAGTCGACCCCGGGCACCGGCAGGTGGGCGCCCACCCGGTACAGGACGATCATCATCAAGGTAAAGAGGACCTTGTTGCGCAGGTCCTCGACCTTGAAGATGTTCTTCACGCTCGAAAGCACCGGGGCTCCTATGGTGTCGAGACGGCCGGGGGCCAGAGGTGGTTCAAGCGGGGGTCAACGGTTCGTGAACTGATTGCCCTTTACGGGCGGGCGGCCGGTGCGGTACGGCGAAGGCAAGGTCACCACGCTACCGCCCGCCGCCTCGATGGCTGCGGCGGCCGAGCGTGAGAAACCGTGGGCGGTGACCTTGATCGCGCTGGTGACCTCGCCCCGGCCGAGCACCTTGACCAGGGCACCCTTGTGCGCCAACCCGTGCGCGTGGAGCGTGCTCGGCGTAACCTCGGGGTCGCCAAGGGCCGCAATCGTGTCGAGGTTGATGGCTTGGTATTGGACCCTGAAGGGGTTGTTGAAGCCCTTCATCTTGGGCACCCGCTGCTTGAGGGGCATCTGGCCACCCTCGAAGCCGACGGCCACGGTGTTGCGGGCGTGCTGGCCCTTCGTGCCGCGGCCGGCGGTCTTGCCGCCCTTGCCGCCCACGCCGCGGCCAACCCGCTTCGGCGCCCGGTTCGACCCTGGCGCGGGCTGTAGTTCATCGACTCTCATGTCAGTTCTCCTCGACCGTTTCGACGGTGATGAGGTGGGGAACGCGGGCGATCATCCCGCGGATCTCGGGTCGGTCGGGCAGCACGTTCGTCTGTCCGATGCCGCGAAGCCCGAGCGCGCGAAGTGTGCCGCGGTGTTTGGGTTTCGTGCTGATCGACGATCTCACCTGGGTGACCTTGATGGCCATGTCAGCGCACCTCGGTGGGAGTGTGCGGGCCCCGTTGGCTTTCGCGGTACGCATCGAGCATGCCCTTGGGCACGAAGTCCTCGGCGTTCAGGCCGCGGCGGCGGGCAACTTCATCGGGCCGCTTCAGCTGCCTGAGGCCCTCGATCGTGGCGCGGGCCACGTTGATCGCGTTCGACGAGCCCAGCGACTTGGCGAGAACGTCGTGGACGCCCGCCTCCTCGAGGATGACGCGTGCGGCACCACCGGCGATGACACCGGTGCCCGGCGCCGCCGGCTTCAATAGCACGCGTCCGGCACCGGTCTCACCGATGATCGGATGCGTGATGGTCGATCCGGCGAGAGCCACCGAGATGAGGTTCTTCTTCGCCTCCTCGGTGCCCTTTTGGATCGCGAGGGGTACCTCTTTCGCCTTGCCATAGCCGAGGCCGACGCGCCCCGCGCCGTCTCCGACAACGACGAGGGCCGTGAAGGAGAACCGACGACCACCCTTCACAACCTTGGCGACGCGGTTGATCGCGATCACTCGCGACTCGCGTAGCCCGCCGGTCTCTTGTTGTGCCATCAGAACTCCAATCCCGCGTTGCGCGCGGCCTGTGCGGCGGCGGCGACCCGGCCGTGGTACTGAAAGCCCCCTCGGTCGAACACCACCCTGGTGACGCCGGCCGCCTTGGCCCGCTCGGCGACGAGCGAGCCGACCTTTGTAGCGGCGTCGACGTTTCCGGTGGATCCACCCGTGCGGAGGTCGGCTTCGACCGTCGACGCCGCCGCCAACGTGCGGCCGGTGGCGTCGTCGATGACTTGCATGGTGAAGTGCTTGTTCGATCGGAAGACGGCCAGACGCGGACGCTCGCCCGTGCCCGCGACCTTCTTGCGGACCCGGAAGTGGCGCCGCACGCGGGCCTCTCGCTTCTGTTTCGCGCTGTAGCTCATTTGCCGGTCTTTCCTGCTTTTCTCGTGACCTTCTCGCCCGAGTACCGCACGCCCTTGCCCTTGTAGGGCTCGGGTTTACGGATCGAGCGGATATCGGCGGCCACCTGGCCGACGCGCTCCTTGTCGATCCCCTTGACCGTCACCCTGGTGGCCTGGGGAACCTCGAATTCGATGCCCTCCGGCGCGTCGACGAGTACGGGGTGGCTGAAGCCGAGCGCCAGGCGGATCTTCGTCGGACCTTGCGCTTCGGCGCGGTAGCCGACGCCGATGATGTCGAGGTCCTTCGTGAAGCCGGTCGTGACCCCGAGCACCATGTTGTTCACGAGTGTGCGGGTGAGACCGTGCAGTGAGCGGCTGGCACGCTCGTCGTCGGGCCGCTCGACGAGCAGCGTGTCACCGTCGCGGCGAATCGAGATGGGTTCAGGGACGCTGCGGGACAGCTGCCCCTTCGGGCCCTTCACGGTGATGGTGCCATCGCCGAGGGAGATATCGACGCCTGCGGGCACGGGGATGGGAGCTTTTCCGACACGGGACATAGTCAGCTCACCACACGTAACACAGGATCTCGCCGCCGACTTTGCGCTGGCGCGCTTCGCGGTCGGTCATGAGTCCCTGGCTCGTTGAGAGGACGGCAACGCCGAGGCCCCCGAGAACACGGGGAACGGTTGCCGCGTTTGAGTAGACCCGCAGACCGGGCTTCGACACACGTCGGAGCCCCGAGATCGTGCGGCTGCGGTCGGCCGCGTAGCGCATCTGAATGGTGAGCGTGTGGCCGGGTCTGGTGGTGGCCGGCGCGACCGCGAAGTCGTCGATGTAGCCCTCACGCTTGAGGATCGTGGCCAACGCCACCTTCTGCTTCGACGACGGCATACGCACTTCGTCGTGCATAGCCGTGTTGGCGTTGCGGATGCGGGTGAGCATGTCGGCGATCGGATCAGTCATCGTCATAGTCGGCCCCTCACCAGCTCGCCTTGGTGACGCCGGGGACCTCACCGGCATGGACCATTTCGCGCAAGCAGAGCCGGCACAGGCCGAACTTGCGGAACACCGACCGCGCACGCCCGCAACGCCGGCATCGCGTGTAGGCGCGTACCTTGAACTTCGGCTTGCGCTGTTGCTTGTTGACGAGTGCCTTCTTTGCCATGGCTTACTGCTGCCCTTCGCGTTTGAACGGGAAGCCGAAGGCGTCGAGCAGAGCCTTGCCTTCGGCATCGGATTGGGCGGTCGTCACGATCGTGATGTCCATACCCCTGGCCTGATCGACCTTGTCGTAGTCGATTTCCGGGAAGATGAGCTGTTCCGTGACTCCGAACGTGTAGTTCCCCCGACCGTCGAAGTTGGCCGGGAGTCCGCGGAAGTCGCGGATACGGGGAATGGCGAGGCTGATGAGTCGATCGAGGAATTCCCACATGCGGTCCCCGCGCAATGTGACCTTGCACCCGATCGCCTGACCCTCACGAAGTTTGAAGCTGGCGATCGATTTCGTCGCCCGCGTCACGAGCGGCTTCTGGCCGCTGATGATGGTGAGGTCGGCCACTGCGCTTTCGAGAAGCGACGGCTGCTGGGTGGCCTTGCCAACCCCCATGTTGATGACGATCTTCGACAGGCGCGGCACCTGCATCGCGTTGGGCAGCTCGAGCTGCTCCTTGAGTGCGTCGCGAATCTCGTTCAGATAGCGCACCTTCAGCCGCGGCGCGTCGATGGTGCCCGTGCTCACAGCTCCACCCCTGTGCGCCGATCGATGCGCACCTTCGTGCCGTCTTTATTGACCTTGTAACCGATGCGAGTGGCTCTGCCGTCGGAGCCAACGATCGCCACGTTCGACACCTCGATCGGCATGTCCTTGTTGATGATGCCGCCCTGCATCGTCGCTTTGCGGGCCTTCTGGTGCTTTCTCGCGATATTGACGCCGTCGACGATGACCTTGCCCTCCTTGGGCATGGCTCGCATCACGACACCTTCCTTGCCACGGTCCTTGCCCTGGAGCACGACCACGCGGTCACCCTTGCGGATCTTCACGTCAGATCACCTCCGGAGCCAGAGACACGATGCGCATGAACTTCTTGTCGCGCAGCTCCCGGCCGACCGGCCCGAAGATGCGCGTGCCGCGCGGCGTCTGATCGTCCTTGATCAGCACGGCGGCGTTCTCGTCGAAGCGGATATACGAGCCGTCGGGCCGCCGCTTCTCCTTCTTCGTGCGGACGACGACGCACTTGACGACGTCGCCCTTCTTCACGGCGGCGCCGGGG
>JBDUDK010000123.1:0-23151 GCA_040002995.1 Acidimicrobiales bacterium
CGCACCGCGGCGCTCGGAAGTCAACCCTCAGCGCGCAGACTTGACGGTGAAGTTTCGATCGGTGTGAACTTCCGCCGGTTCACCAACAATCGGCCCCGTCGTTTGAGTATTGCGACGATCGGGTAATCACCTAGGACCTCTGAACCGCGTGTAGCGAGGGAGGAATCATGGGCCGCATCTCTACCTACCTGCAGGTATCTCTCGACGGGTACTTCGCCGGACCGCAAGGCGAAATCGATTGGTTCAAGAACAACCCTGACCCCGAGTTTGAGGAGTTTTCCCTCGAGCGTGCTCAGGGCAACAGCACGCTGCTGTTTGGGCGCACGACCTACGAGATTTTCTGTTTGGGCGCACGACCTACGAGATGATGTCGAGCGCGTGGCCGAGCGATGAGGCGCACGCCGATCAGCCGGGAATGGCCGACGTCATGGCCAAGAGTCCGAAGATCCTGTTCTCGACGTCGCTGCGCCAGGTCGAGGAAGGCCCACGCTGGCAGAACGTCGAGCTGCGTCATGAGATCGATGGCAAAGCCTTGCGGGCCGAAGCCCGCGATTTCACGACGCTCGGCAGTGGATCGGTCGTGCAACAGCTCACGCGGCTCGGCCTCGTCGATCAGTACACCTTCGTGGTCAACCCGGTCGTCCTGGGCGACGGCAAGAACGCGTTCAAGGGAGTTGACACCTCCGAGCTCAAGCTGTCGGAGTCACGTTCGTTCAAGAACGGTCTCGTGTGGCTCACCTACGAAAGAGCCTGACGGGCCGGGACAGATCTACCCTGCCGGTGAGAGAGATCGTTGGGGGACCGGATGCTCACCGTTTCTTGCGCGTTTCCACCTGTGTCGGAGACGCCGGCGCACATCGCCCTCGCGGAGAGCCTCGGTTACGAGAACGCGTGGTGCTACGACACACCCGCGCTCCAACTCGACGTGTGGATGACACTCGCGCGCGCCGCCGATCGCACCACCCGCATCGGCCTTGGCCCGGCGGTGATCATCCCGAGTCTGAGACACGTGGTGACAACCGCCGCGGCCATCGCCACCCTGTTCGACTTGGCGCCGGGTCGCACGAACGTGGCGGTCGGTGCGGGCTTCACCGGTCGGTTGGCCCTCGGGCAACGCCCACTTCCGCTGCGGGCTGTTCGCGACTACGTCATCGCGCTCAAGGCGCTGCTCCGGGGAGAAGCCGTCGAGGTCGATGGCGCCTTCGTGCAGTTGTTGCACGGTCCGGGGCAGGTGCCCGCCTTTCCGATCGACGTCCCCATGCTCCTTGCGATCGGCGGCCCGAAGAGCGAAGCGCTCGCGGCCGAGATGTTCGACGGCGTGTTCACCGTCGTACCGCGCGGCGGATTCGATTGGTCGGCCCTCATGGCGCAGGGCACGGTGCTCGACGAGGGCGAGACCTATGACTCGCCTCGGGTCATCGAAGCGGGTGGCCCCGGCGCGGCCATCCTGTTCCACGCCGGCTACGAGGGAACGGTGGCTGGGGTCGAAGACCTCCCCGGCGCGGCGGAGTGGCGCAGGGAGATCGAGAAGGTGCCCGCCGAGGAGCGACACCTGCGCACCCACGTCGGGCACCTCACGACCCTCAACGACACCGACCGCAAGGTGATGAACGGCGCGCTCATTCAGGCGGTCACCTTTTCAGGCTCGAGCGAGGAGCTTCGGGCGCGTCTCGACGAGGTCGCGCGCGCCGGCGTCACGGAACTGGTGTACCAACCAGCGGGCCCCGACATCGAGCGTGAACTCATTTCGTTCGCCACCATGGCAGGACTGGAATACTCGCCGGTGCGTCGATAGCACCCGGAGGACAAGATGGCGTTCACCGTCGACCTGGACAAGTTCCGTTTCAGCGACGCGATGCGCGCCGGTGTCACCGGCAAGCGCGTCCTCATCACTGGAGCGGGCAAGGACGGAGGACTCGGCCAGGCCTTCGCGCTGGCGGCCGGCCTCAATGGCGCCGACGCGGTCGGCGTCCACTTTCATCGGTCCTCTGACGACGGCTTCGACCTCGTGGCCGCCCTCGAGTCGGCCGGAGTGCGAGCGTTTCCCCTGCAGGCCGACGTCACCAATTTCGGAGACTTGTGGGCGAGCCGCAGCTACGTGATCGAGCAGTTCGGTGGTCTTCCGCCCGACCTGGTCGTGTGCAACAGCGGCCTCACCGAGCGGGGTTACAGCTTCGGGCGTGCGCTTCGACATCTCGACGGTGAATCGATGGCGCAACGTCGTGCACGCGTGCGGCAGAGCTTTATCGACAACCTCGACGAGTCGCGGCTCGTGCTCGACACCAAGATCGATGGCTTCCTCGCGACGACCCACCTGTGGGCAGGCGAAGCCGTCTATGCCGATTATCCGTTGCGGCTCGTGTACGTGAGTTCCCGACAGGCGATCGATCCGGGGGCCTCGGTGCCGGGCTATGCGATCAGCAATTGGGCGGTGCTTCAGCTGCCTTCGGTGCTCAAGGTGAATCTGGGTCGGTCGGCGAACCTCGTGAACGCCTTCTCGATACTCCTGCCGTTCGTGCGAACGGGAATGACGGGGGAGTACGCGGAGAATCCCAAGGTGTTTGGTCGCTGGCAACCGCGCATGCTCGAAACGCATGAGGCCGCGGAGGCTCTGTTGCAGTTGCTCAATCAGCCGCTCGAAGCGACGGACACCGGCATGTTCGAACTTGTCGTCGAACCCGCCGACGAGGGACGCGTCGCCGTCAACTGGAAACAGGTACGGCTCGACGTCCGTGAGGACAGCCTCGACTGGAGCGCGGCCTCACCGCTGCATTACTGAGCGGCACTCTGTTCGCTACGTCTTGCGGGCCTTCGCGAGGGCGGCGCGGAGTTGCTCGAGTTCGGCGTGTTGTCGCTCGCACTCGAGTTCGAGCCGAGTCTTCTCCGCGATGCAGTCGCGGTAACGGTCGAGCATCTCGTTGACGGTGATCTTGGCCGCCGCGGCCGTACCAGGACGGTGCTGGCGCGTTGGGTGAACCCCCTTCTTTTGGAGCACGGAATAAATGGTCGGCCTCGAACGACCCGTCACCCTCGTTATCTCCACCAGCTTGATGCCCCGCTTGTACATGTCGACGATGGTTTCCCGTTCCTCTTCGGTGACAGGGTTCGACTCGGTCGGCAAGGTCGTACTCCGTTAAGGCGCGCGGCGGCTTCGTACGCTTATGACACCGCCCACGACAAAAACGCGACATTCGCGACCGGTTTTTTCGACAATTGCGGCGCCAGACCGCGCGTCTACGCTGCCGCGTCCTTGGCCGCGCAGATTGTCACCATCCTGTTCACCGACTTGGCGGGCTCCAGCGCTCTGCTCGCAAAGCTGGGCGAGGACGCGGCCGACGACGCGAGACGGACGCACTTCTCCATTCTCCGTGAGGAGGTCGCCACTGCGGGCGGGGAGGAAGTCAAGAACCTGGGCGACGGCCTCATGGTCGTGTTTCCCAGCGCGGTCGGTGCCGTGCCCGCGTCGTGCCGGCTGGGCTGGCGGGCGTCGACGGTTTCGTGCTCGGCATCTTCGCATGGGCCGACGCCACCTTCGCCAGCATCTACTTGGGCATGGCGGAGCGGGCCGTGGAGCTCGCAGTTGCGGGCACCAAGAAGAAGACGTCCGTCGCATTGGGCGGCCGCAGCATGGCCTACAACCCGATGGTGCAGTACTCCATCGCCGAGATGGGTATCGAGCTCGAGAGCATCACCGCCCAGGTCGAACGGGTCGCCGCCGACTGGTCAGAAGGCGTCGACTACGGAATGGCGTGGCCGATCAAGCTGTTCGCCGCCAAGTACAAGGCGGTTGAAGGAGCGAAGCGAATCGTCGACATCGCGATGGATGTGTCCGGTGGCACCGGGATGTTCAAGAGCAACGAGCTCGAGCGCATGTACCGCGACGTCCGCTGCGGCGGCTTCCACCCCGCCAACAGCAAACGTCGTTCACGAAGTCATCGGCAAGGGGCTTCTCGGCGTACTCGGCGAGACGCCGCGCTGGTGAAGTCCGGTCAGAGGACGGCCGGTCCGCCCGTGCTACATAGCGCGGGTCGGGCCGGTCGAGATTCCAGTGACGTGCGGCTTGGCAGTACCAGCCGTCGTCGCTTGCGGGGAGGACCGCAAAGCGGCTGATCAAGCGCTGGCCACCTTGCTGGTCGCCGTAGAGCACATCGATGGTGAAGGGCCGGCGCTCCGCGAGAGCGCTCACGAACCCCGCACGCAGCGGGTCATCGAGATCTCTGATCGCGCCTTCCCAATAGCCCGCATCAGACGGCGGGATGTACAGATCAATGGTGAGGCGCCGAAAGTCTTTCGGGTCGGCGTGCGGATCGTTGGCAAATACCCGTTCGGGCATCGGGTACCAGCCGTGCAACAAGGCGATGCCAGCGCCGACGTTGCGCAGCCCCATGGCCAGATAGATCACATCGTTCTGTGCCTCGAGGACGGCCCGCCCGCCGCTGAGCCGGACAGCGTGCTGATCGGCCCAGAGGACCTTATGGTCGGGATCGACCGAGCGCGACGGTACGAGCAGCGGCACCATGCCGATGAACATTGTCTGCTCGGCAATGCGGGCCGACCGGTTTGACGATCGCACCGCCGAGAACGTCGCCAGCGCGAGCACCAGCGTGCCGCCCGCCGTGGCGAGCGACGAGATCGTCTGCCAATCCGCCACGACGTGCCCCCTGATCCGTGGTTAGTGAGCCTTGAAGATAGAAGATTGTTCAACCGGTGCGCGACGATGCGCTCGGTGACTTCTCCCCGCAAGTTCAGTCGCCGCGAGGTCGTGGTGGGAAGCGCGGCGATTGCGGGCATGGGCATCATCGGTGCGTGTGACTCGCGAAATGGTGCGAGCGCACCCACGACACCGCGATCAAGCGCTGCGGAGACATCCACGCCGTCGACGAGCGAAGTAACCACGACGACCTCAGAAGTGGTCGAGTCGACGTCCACGACGAGTACCCAACGGGGACCGGCACAGTTCATCGATCGAGGATCGATCACGGCGAACCAGGTGGCGCTGACATTTCACGCGTCAGGCGACCCTGCTCTCGGCGTCGCGCTTCTTGACTTGCTCCGCGAGCGGGCGACGCGCGTCACTGTCTTTGCCGTCGGAACGTGGATCACCGCTCATCCCGACCTCGGACGACGGATCATCGACGACGGACATGAACTCGGCAACCACACGCTGACGCACCAAGAGATGGGCAACCTGACCCGGGCACAAGTACGTGACGAGATTGTTGGCGGCGGCGCGGCGATCGCGCCGATTCTCGGATCGGTTGGCCCGTGGTTCCGGCCCTCCGGTATCAAGGTTCCGACGGAGGTGATTCTCGAGGAAGCGGGGCGCGCCGGCTATGCACGGTCGATCGGCTACAGCCTCGACTCGCTCGATTTCAATGATCCCGGCGGCGCGGCGGTGGTCGCGAGCGTGAACAACCACGTGCAGTCCGGCGACATCGTCAGCCTGCACTTTGGGCACCAGAGCACGATCGGCGCGCTGCCGGCCATTCTGCGCCATCTCGCGACCAACGGGCTCGAGCCCGTCACGCTGGGCACGCTGCTCAACTAACGCATGTTGCCGGTATGACCAAGGGAGTAGCGCCCCGCCTGAGGCCATACGGTCAGACCGTGGGGTCCGGTCGCGACGGGGATGCGAGCGATCAGTTGGCCGGTGGCGGTATCGAAGGCGTACACCTCGGCGTCGTAGCGGCCCGACAACCAAAGCTCCTTACCGTCGGCCGTGAGATTGCCCATGTCCGGGCTCCCTCCTCCGGGGACGGGCCAGGTGTCGATGACTCTGTTGGTCACGACGTCGACGACGGAGACCGATCCCGGTCCTTTGGGTCGGGCCGCTATCATGGCCGATCCTCGGTTCGCGACGTAGAGCCTCGTCCCGTCGTGGCTGGGTGTGATCCCGTGGGCACCGACGCCGGTGGGAATGAAGCCGATCTCGGTGAACGAATCTCCGTCGAGGATGTGGAGCCCACCGCCCGCCATGTCCGCGACGAAGAAACGCGTGCCGTCAGGAGCCAGCCGGACGTCCTGCGGCATGGCCGTCATGGCCATGTGCTTGTCTGCGGTGTGAACGGGCGGCGGCAGGGCGAGGAGGCCGACGACCTTGTGCTGGAGCATGTCGATCTTCGCGACCTTGCCCGCGAATTCGCACGTCACAATCATGTAGCTGCCGTCGGCGGAGAAGTCGGCGTGGTTGATCCCGGTGCAGCCCCTCACGGCCAGCGACGATTGAGGTTTCATCGTGAACGGGTCGCGGAAGTCGAGTCGGGCGAATTTCTCGGCGACGACGATGGCCGACTTCCCGTCCGGCGTGAAGTAGAGGTTGTAGGGGTCGCTCACGGGGATCGGAGGCCCGACGGCACCGGTGGTGGCCGTGATCGGTACGACGCTGTTGCCCTTGTTGTTGAGAATCCACAACGTATGTAGGTCGTACGACGGCACCACGTGCTGCGGATTGCTACCGGGGCGAAACGTGGAAACGACCTTCTTCGACTCCTGATCGATAACTGTCACGGTGTTGGCGAGCCCGCTCGGCACGTAGACGCGGGGAAGGTCGGCGGCGATGCCAGGCTGCACCTTCGATGTCGCGCTGTACACGTTGCTCGGCACCCCAGCCGAAGTTGCTGCCGGGATCGTGGTCTGTTGGGTCGCGAGTTTGGTGCTTGTCGTCGTGCTCTTCGAGGTCGTCGCCGTCTTCGCGGTGGTCGCGGTCGATGATGCCGCCGTGCTGCTCGTCGGTTTGCCGTTAGCGACCGGTGTTGAACCGGACATAACGCGCACGGTCCCCCAGATCGCGAAGGCAGTGAGTACCGCGCTGGCGCAGAGGATTACGGGCCGGCGTCGGTTGGGATGACTCACCAAGCAGTTGCCTAGCGCGATCGCAGCGTGGCGAGTGGATCACGTTGGCTGGCGACGATTCCGGCGCGCGCGGCGACGGCCACAGCACCAACGAGTACCGCCGCGACAATCGCGAGGTACCCGATCGGCACGGTCAACGCCGCGGGGGCAGGGTCGAACACGCCCGTCAAGACTTTCACGAGGAGGTGCGTAAGGGCCCATCCACCGGCGCCTCCGAGCACTAGGGCGGCGAGCGCGATGATTCCGGCTTCGATCCAAACGAAGGCACCGACCTGGCGCGACCGGGCCCCGAGTGCAGCGGCGATGGCGAAGGCGCGCCGGCGTTCCGCGAGCCCGAGCCAGAACGTCAGCCCGCTGGCCGCCACGGCCAAGGCCAAGGCATAGGCCAGCTCGACTCGTGTGAGTCCCGCGAGGTCGACGGCGGTAAGGCTGGAGCCGACGATCGTGCGGCTGCTCGTAATGTCGGTGACGGTACCGGTCGCGCCGAGCGCGGTTCGGAGCCGATCCGCGATCACCCGAGGATTCTTCCCGCTGGCGTCGATGAGGAAGGTGTTCACGGCGTCGGAGCCGGTCATCTTGGCGACGTACGTTGCGTTCGCGATGAGGAAGCTGTCACGGGGCGCGGTCGGGAACTCTTTGACCACACCGACGTAGTGGAAGGCGACGTTGGTATAGCTGTTCGTTCGGGTGTCTTGCAGCCGAAGGGTCAGCTGATCGCCGGGTAGGAGTTGGAAATCCCTCACGGTTTCGGCAGAGACCAGGATGGCGTCGGGTTGCGCGGCCAGCCGGTTGAAGAGCGTTGCCACCGTGCCACCGGCGACATAGGCGTCCTGAAGCTTTCCTGCGGAGACGATCGTCTTGGGATTTACGCCGTAGAAATCCTGGAGATCGGCGCCGACGTACGCGTACCGGTGTTGTACGGGTTCGACCTTGGAGACGCCGGCGATCTTGGCGTAGCGAGCCGCCTCGGCGGGCCCCACCGTCGAGCCGGGCGGCTGCGTCACCGTCACGTCGGCACCGTTCGTGAGCACCGCGTCGATCTCGGCCTGATGGCGGTACGTGGCGTTGAACATGGCGGTAGACACCGCGAACGTAAGCGCGAGCATCGCAAGGGCGGCAGCGCGCGCAACAAGTAGACGTTGCCGGCTCAGCGAGGCGCTCACCGTGTCGGCGAGTGGGCCCGCGACGGGTCTGATCGCGGTGGCGAGCGGCCGGCGTCCACGGCGCAAACCGGTCTCGACGATCCGCAGTGTCAGCAGTCCACCGCCTGCCCATGCGAGTACCGGACCGGCGAACGCCCAATAGGAGACCGAAACGGTTGCGACGCCTTCCGGTGCGAGAACGAGGTGGTAACCATTGCGGCTGGTCACCCAGA
The DNA here is from genome assembly GCA_040002995.1 of Acidimicrobiales bacterium. Lineage (GTDB taxonomy): Bacteria > Actinomycetota > Acidimicrobiia > Acidimicrobiales > Ilumatobacteraceae > JBDUDK01. Next base: position 8,228 of record JBDUDK010000123.1, read on the forward strand.
ACACGACGGCGGCGCCGCCGAGCAGCGCGACATCGAGCCAGATCCGCTGCCACCGAGGCTGGCCGGCGCGGAGCCGGCTGCTCCGAGCGCCGGCAATTGTCAGGCCGCGCGCGTCGCGACGGGCTGGTCGGGCGATGACCAATACCGCAATCGCCGCTCCCAATGCGAGGGCACCGGCGGTCCACCCCACCGTCTGCAGGGTCGTCGGACCGAGACGCCAACTCCCGAACGCGACTCGTGTCGTGATGAGTGCCACGATGAGTCCGAGACCACCTCCGGTGAGCGTGACCAACGCGGTCTCGACCATCGCCACCTTTCCGATGGCATTGATGGTCGCACCCCGTGCCCGCAGGAGAGCCTGCTCGGCCCGCCGGCGCTCAGCACCGCTGCTGGCGACCATGGCGGTGAGGAGGCCCGCGAGGATGGCTGCGGGTGCGCCGAGGAACAGAAAGAGCACTTGCGCGTAGAGCGCATCGGTGCGGGCGCCGGCGAGGGTGGCGGCGAGGTTGTCGCCGACCAGGGCGGTGCCGGCCAGCTTGAGCTCGAGGTTGTGGGCGCGAGCGGCGACGGTCGAATAGGCGGCGGCCGGATCGGTTGGGAGGTGATGGTTGAGACGGGCGTGGAGCTGCGTCCGCACCAAGTCGGGTCGGGTGCTCGCGAGCGGATCGAAGAGCTGGTGCCATTGGTCGAGTCGCAATAGGACGACGTTGTCTGGTGGGGCCAGCGGCTGTGCGCCGTCAGGGGCGCCGACGATTTGGAAGAGCGAGTCGATGGTGGGGAGCTCGACGACGCCGGCCACGCGCACATCGACGGGCGGGAACCCAGGCCGGTCGATCGTGATTGTGTCGCCGACGCGGGCGTGGAGATTGGCCGCAGTCTGTTGCGCGAGGAGCGCGCCCTGATCGGCGCCGACGAGTGTGCGCAGCGAGCCGGGGAAGCTGGTGCGGTAGGTCGCGCTGATGCCGAGCACCCGAGCCGTGCCTGTGGTTTGCGTGGTCGAGCCGGTGACGGAGCTGAGCGCGTTGGCGGTGCCGTAGCCGACGATCTCGCTGGCGGGAAACGTCGCGGCGCTTCGAATGGCATTGATGGTGGTAGTCGGGTCAGAATTCGGCTGCACCTCGATCTGCCAGTCGACGGCCACCTTCGTGAGCGAGCGGGCGGTCATCGTCGCCTTCGAGCTCGACAAGAACCCGCCGAGTGTCGCCAGTAGCCCGACGGCCAGCGCGACGCCGATCGTGACCGCGCTGAGTCGACCGGGTCGACGCGCGATGCCCCGCAGCCAGAGGCGGATCACGACGAGACCACTTCAAAGTTCGGCCGTGCGACGGGCAGCGCGACTCGACCGTCGATCATCCGCCAGGTCGTCGCCAGCCGCTTCGAGACCGCGAGGTCGTGCGTGGCGATCACAAGGCCCGCGCCGGCTTCATCGGCGGCCGCGATCAGTGCCGCGATCACCTGGGCGCCGCTGATGTGATCGAGCTGTCCCGTTGGCTCGTCAGCGAGCAGCAGCTTCGGGCGCCCGGCCAATGCGCGGGCCGCGGCGACCCGTTGCGCCTGCCCTCCGGAGAGTTCCTCGGGGAGTTTGGCCGCAAGGTCGGTGAGGTCGAGGAGCGCGAGCGCCGCGCTTGCTCTTTCGGAAGCCTGGGCGGCATCCATTCCGCCGATGAGCAACGGCAAGGCGACATTCTCGGTGACATCGAGCGGATCGAGCAGGCTCGGGTTCTGGAACACCACGGCAACCCGTCCGGGTAGATCTCGCCGCGCACCCAACGCCGGCCACGAGATGGTGCCCGCGGTGGGTAGGTCCAACCCCGCGAGCAGGTGGATCAGGGTGGACTTGCCCGAACCGGACTGACCCACGAGTGCAATACGATCACCGGCATAGACGTCGCAGGTCGCGCTATAGACGGCGACAACCCACGACTCTCCGCGGCCAAACGTGCGGGCCGCGTCGACGCACGACACCAGAGGCTGGCTTTTCACGCCGCCACCAGTGCTCCGTCGAATAGTCGGACCTCGCGGGTCGCGGTGTCGGCCGCCGCGGGGCTGTGCGTCACGATCACGACGGCGGCGCCGGCGTCGGCGCACGACCGCAACAGCGCCAAGACCGTCGTGGCCGTTGCGGTGTCGAGCTCACCGGTTGGTTCGTCGGCCAGGATGACCTTCGGATCGTTAGCGAGGGCGACGGCTAAGCCGGCGCGAGCCGACTCGCCTCCAGAGAGTTGCGAAGGCCGGGCGGCCCGTCGATGAGCGATACCCAACTGATCGAGCAATTTCAGCGCGCGGGCCCGGTCGACGCCGTGCGCGAGACGCATGGCGATTTCGATGTTCTCGAGCACACTGAACTGCTCGAGCAGATTCCCCGACTGGAACAGCAGGCCGATCATCGCGGCTCGTACCGCGGCTCGCTCTGCCTCCGGGCGGCGAGAAAGGGGGTGGCCGTCGACCACCACCATGCCGCCGTCGGGGACGTCGAGGCCGGCCAGACAGGCCAACAGCGTCGACTTCCCTGAACCGGAAGGACCCGTGACGGACACAACCTCGCCGGCGTCGACGCTCAATGACACACCGCGAAGCGCCAAGGTCTCGTGATCGCCGGCGTGAAAGAACCGGAAGAGGTCGTGGGCCTCGAGCAGTGTCGTCATGCCCGAGGTCATATGGAGAACGCGAAGCTGTTGGTAACTGTGCGCCACGGGTCGACGTTGTCGGCGCCCTTCGCGCCGGCGAGCGTCAACACGACGGCGACGCCGTTCTTCCAGAACTCGTAGCGCTCGACGGCGACGGCGACGGTCTTACCGGTCACGGCATTGGGCGCGCTGTCAGCAAAGTACGTGACGAGCACGGCGTCGCCGGCGGTGCGTTTGACAACCGTCACGTCACCGAGCGCGAACCCTTTGAGTTTGCTCACGTTCGGGACGTCGTTCGCCTTCACCGACGCGGGGGTGGGAGCCGTCGAGAGCGCCATCGCCTCGACGGTGATGATGTTGTTCTGATCGGTGAACGACGCGCCGTTCGCGAGATCCGTCCGCGCCCATCCTTCGGGCACAGACACCACGTAGCGACCGCTGGTGTCGTTATACGGCACGAATACCTGATTGTCGGGGATGTCGCCAGGCCCGTTCACCTCGGGCGCGTTCGGGTCGACCGCGCCGGCCACGGTCGTGCTGACGGAGGTGGCCGGTGACGAGGTACCCGGCGCTGACGTCGCTGGCGCGGTCACCCCAGGTGGGGCGGTGGTGCCGGTGGTGCCCGCGCTGGTCAGTGCGGTCGTGCGCGCCGAGCTTCCACAGGCCGCCAACGCGATTACGCCGAGGGCTGTGAGCACCGCTATGGGGGTCGTTCGTCGCATCTCGCTGCTCTCTTCCGTGCCATCCTTGGCCCGACCGTACGCAGGTCGTGGTGCGAGGAAGGTGCGACCAAAGTCAAAACTTCGGGCACAGCGAAGGGATCCCACGTGGCTCGGATCTTCGTGATCGAGGACGACGAGTCTATCGGTGCTGGCCTGTTACGCACGCTCACCGCCGAGGGCCACGCCGTCGAGTGGGCCACCTCGGCCGCCTCCGCACGCGAGCTCGCCGGTGAGCCAGCGGTGGTGCTGCTCGACCTCGGACTGCCCGATGCGGATGGCCTCGAAGTTTGTCGGGAGATCCTGACTGCCCATCCCGCCGCGAGGATCATCATGCTCACCGCGCGCAGCGGCGAAATGGACACCGTGCTCGGGCTCAACGCCGGGGCCGTTGACTACGTGTCGAAGCCATTCCGACTCGCCGAGCTTCTCGCTCGCGTGCAAGCGCAGCTCAGGCTCGTTCCGCCACCCTCGGGCGTGCACTCGACAGCGGAGCAGCGCGGTTCCGATGTCAGAATCGATCTCGCGGCCCGACGAGTGTGGGTCGGCGAAGATGAGATCGAGCTGCGGTCGAAGGAGTTCGATCTTCTCGCCCGTCTCGCGCGCGAGCCAGGGGTCGTTGTGAAGCGCGAGGACCTCATCAACGACGTGTGGGACGAGCACTGGTGGGGCTCGACCAAGACGCTCGACACCCATATGGCATCGCTGCGGCGCCGGCTCGGCGAGCGTTCCCACAGTCGCAGCCGCATCACCACGATCAGAGGCGTCGGGTACCGCCTCGACACGTGAAGCGTCGCATCATGCTCGCCGCGATCGCGATCGCGGGTTGCACGGTCATCTTGCTTGGCGTACCGCTCGGCATCGTTCTGCAACAGCGCCAATCCGATGAAACCGTGCGCGAGCTCACGCAGCTCGCCGCCCTCGCTGCCGCTCACGTCGACCTCGAGGTGCCGAGCTCATCGCGAATCCCGGTGGGCGAGTCGAACCAGATGGTCGGTGTCTACGCCGCTGACGGCACGCGACTAATCGGAGCCGGACCGGCTCGTATCGAGCCGAGCGCGATTCCCAAGGCCGACGCCGAGCCCTCCGTGAATGCCTTGCACGGCGACAGAGTTGTGGTCGCAACTGTGCTCGATCAGGCTCAACTGATCGTGCTCGTGCGCGTGAGTGAACCCCTCAATGCCAGCCGCTCGCGCGTATGGGCGACGTGGGCGTGGCTCGGCGCGGCAGCGGTCGCCGTCGTTGGCGTGGTCTCGGCCGGTGCGGCCATTCTCGTCCGGCGTCTCACCCGACCGCTCGACGCCTTGCGATCTGACGCGGCGCGGATCGGAGACGGCGACTTCACCGTCCGGCCAGCGCGCTCGGGCGTGCGAGAGCTCGACCAGGTCGGTGACGCGCTCGCGTCGACAGCGGTGCGTATCGGCGGCCTCGTCGAGCGTGAGCAGGCGTTCTCGTCGGACGCGTCGCACCAACTGCGTACCCCGTTGGCCGGACTTCGCCTGACGCTCGAGTCCGAACTCGCGCATCCGCAGGCCGACCCGACCCGTGCCCTCGGGGTCGCGCTCAGTGCAGTCGATCGCCTCGAGGCGACCATCGATCAGTTGCTCGATCTCGCCCGTGACACGACAGCCGTCCAGCGGCCCGCGATCGACGTGGTACCCGTGGTCGACGAGATCGCTCGGCGCTGGCACCCGCTGCTGACCGAGCGCTCCCGCCCGTTCCGCTTCTCGGCACCGCCGGATGTGCTCCTAGCCAAGGTCTCGGCCACGGCGGTGGTGCACGTTGTCGATGTGCTCATCGACAACGCACGTGAGCACGGACGCGGTGCGGTGGAACTCACGGTCAGAGGTGAACCCGCTCTCATCGTCCTCGCCGTAGCCGATGAAGGAGGCGGCATCGCCGATCCCACGACGATTTTCGACCGCCGCAACGCTCAAGCATCCGGAAGCGGCATCGGGCTCGCGCTCGCCCGCCGCCTCATCGAAGCCGAAGGCGGCCGCCTGGAACTCGCGACGGTGGCTAGTGGTGTGCGCTTCGAGATCGCGATTCCGCGCTGGACCAACGGTTTGCGCGCGGCGCGCTAAGCGTCGCGGTCGCTCTGGCGTTGAGCCCTCTGGCTATCGTGGCGTCTCCGTCGACGATGCCCGGGAGGTCTGGTGAGCGACGACCTGGCGATCACGTCGGGAGGCGCGATCTTTCGGCGACTGCGTCAGCTGGGTGTCGACCTCGTGCTCGTCAATTCCGGCACCGACTTCCCGCCGATCATCGAAGGGCTCGCGGAAGCCGACGCGCACGACGTCGACGTGCCCCGCTCCATCGTCGTTCCGCACGAGCACGTCGCCATGGGGATCGCACACGGCTACTACTTCGGCTCCGGTCGTGCGCAGGCGGTGATGCTGCACACCAACGTCGGCCTCGCGAACGGCGCGATCGGAGCTATCAACGCAGCAAACGATCAGGTTCCGGTGATCCTGATGTCCGGTCGCACGCCAACCGTCGAACGGGGCCGGTTCGGGGCGCGGACCGTTCCGATCGGGTGGGGTCAGGAGATGCGCGACCAGGCGGCACTCGTACGCGAAGCGTGCAAATGGGAGTACGAGTTGCGCTTTCCCGAGCAGCTACCTGAGCTGCTGGATCGGGCCTACGCGATTGCGACCTCGACCCCGAAGGGTCCCGTCTATCTAAGCTTGCCGCGCGAAGTGCTGACCGAGCCGTGCCCGGTCGAGGAGCTCGACGCGCCAATCGCCATGCGCGCGGCGTCGGTGGTCGCTTCGCCCGACCAGATCGCCGAAGTGGCCGCATTGCTCGCCGGCGCCGAGCACCCGCTGATCTTCGCCCAGCGCGGCGCCGGCTCGGTCGAGGGATTCGACGCGCTCGCGCGCATCGCCGACCGGTGGTCGATTCCGGTGTGCCAGTACTGGGCGGTCGCCAACGCGATCTCCTCCGAACACCCGATGTATGTCGGCGAGGATCCCGCGCCCTGGGTCGCCGATGCGGACGTCATCCTGGTGATTGACAGCCTCGCCCCGTGGATGCCCGACGCGCACGGGCCATCATCGGATTGCCACGTGATCCAACTCGGACCCGATCCGTTGTACAGCCGGTCCCCGGTACGGAACTTCCGCTCCGACCTTTCGATCACGAGCGAGGTCGGCGGAGCTCTCGTGGTCCTCGAACGAGCGATGAGCCAGCTCGACACGGGCACCGATGAGTCTCAGCGGGCGCGGCGGCGGGCGCTCGCCGAGGAACGCAACGTCGCCCGCCGTGAGCAGTCGTGTGCGGCGGTCGACGCCGGACGCATTCCGATGACGAAGGCGTGGGTGTCGCAGTGCGTGGGTGAGGCGATCCGGGGCCACGTCGCCACCGTGGTCTCGGAGCTTGGCTGCCCATACGAACAACTTGGCCTCACAGAGCACAACGCATGGCGACAAGAACCTCACTCCGGCGGCCTCGGATGGGGATTCCCGTGCGCCATGGGAATCAAGTTGTCGGATCCCGAACGACTCGTGGTGGCGACGATGGGCGACGGTTCGTACATGTTCGCCAACCCGGTCGCGTGTCACCACGTGGCCGAGGCGCACAACATCGCAGTTCTCGTCGTCGTACTCAACAACGCGGGCTACGGCGCCGTGCGCCATTCCGTGCGCGACCTCTACCCGACGGGCTACGCGGCCAAGGCCGATGAGATGCCTTTGACGGGTCTTTCTCCCAGCCCCGATTTCACGCAAGTCGCGCGGGCGTGCCGCGCCCACGCCGAGACCGTTACCGACGGGTCCGCGCTGCCCGCCGCGCTCGCCCGAGCGATCCATGTCGTGACGGTCGAGCACCGTCAAGCCCTGCTCGATGTCCACGTCGCGTAAAGGAGAGCCATGTCTACATCCGTGCTGATCACCGGGGCGGGCACGGGCTTCGGCCGCGGCGCCGCCGTCGAGCTGGCTCGGCGCGGTCATCCGGTGATCGCCACCACCGTCTCGCAGGCCGAAGCCGTCGAGCTCGCCGCCGCCCAGCCCGAGCTAAAGACGGCGAAGCTCGACATCACCGACCCCGACGATCGCCGGCAGGTCGCAGACTGGCGCGTCGATGTGCTCGTCAACAACGCCGGGCTTGGTCAGGTCGGTCCGCTGCGCAGCATTCCGCTCGATCGCGTCCGGCGCATCTTCGAGACGAACGTGTTCGGGACGCTCGCCATGACGCAGGCGGTCGTCCCTCAGATGTTCGAGCGCGGCTCGGGCCGGATTCTGATCTTGTCGTCGGTCGCGGGCGTGGCGGCCGGACCGATGACGGGTCCGTACTCGATGACCAAGCACGCGCTGCAGGCGATGGGATCGGCGATGCGCGCCGAACTTGCTCCCGCGGGCATCGACGTCGCCCTGGTGAACCCCGGCCCGTTCGCCACCGGTTTCAACGACCGCATGATCGACGACCCGGGGGAGTGGTTCGACCGCGACACAGCTCGCCCCGAGGAGTTGAGGTTGCTCGAAGGTGCCCGCCAGCGCATCACCGCCAATCAGCTCGACCCAGCCGAGGTGGTTCTAGTGATTGCCGACCTCGTGGAGGCCGGCGAGACACAACTCGTCAACTTTGTACCTCCCGACATGCTGGCCCGTATGGGTCTCGACAAGCGGCATTGACTGCGGTGCCGCCGCCTACGATGCCGGTCATCGAGTCATGCTTGTCTTCCACGGCGGTGGACGATCGCGTCACTCCACGCTCACCGGTGGTCGTCGCCTTTGCGGTGTCGAGGGTTGTCTCGATCGTGACGCTGGTCGCGGCCTACTGCATCCGGTCGCGACGGTTTACTCTCCAAGGTCTCGCGCTGTTTGACGGTGGGTGGTACCACTTCATCGCTGAGCTTTGGTACGGACCGCAACCGGTGGGCGTGGGCCGCCAAACCACCTGGCCGTTCTTCCCGCTGCTGCCCGGTATCGGCCATCTCGCGATGTGGCTACACCTCAACAGCCGCGTCGTCATGGTGCTGGTCAGTAACGGCGCGTTGCTGCTGGCGCTCTTCGGGGTTCGCCGGCTCGTCGCCGCCACCGCGGGACCAACCGTGGCCGACAATGCGGTCTGGGTCACAGCGTTGTTCCCTGCTTCCTTTGTATTTTCGATGGTCTATCCCGACGCGCTTTTCCTCATGGCGTCAGTGTGGGCCTTTGTGATGCTGCGCGAGCACCGGTACTGGTCGACCGGTGCGCTGGCGGCCGTCGCGGCCATGTGTCGACCGAACGGCATCATCATGGTCGTGGCCCTTGCGGTTGGGCTGCTGACGCAGCGGCCCACATCGTGGCGTCGACTCCCTATGACTATTGCTCCCGCGGTGGTGGCGGTGGGGGCTTGGGGGCTGTGGCTGTGGCACCGCGCGGGCGACCCCTTCATCTTTTGGCAGGCGAAGTCAGCGTGGCACGAGGTGACGCTCGTCGACGCGGTGGTCCATCACCCGGCCCACGCCTTGCCTCACATCGCGTGCGCGGTCGCTGTCGTGGTCGCCCTCGTGCTCGAGCGCCACCGCCTTCCTCTCGCATGGCAGGTGTTCGCGGCTCTCTGGCTACTCCCGTCGCTGATACTCGCCGTGGTCGGCATGGGTCGGTACAGCAATGAGTGCTTCCCCGCGATGGCTGCCATCGCATTGGTGCTGTCGCGTTTTCCGCGGCGGTGGAGCACGGCGTGTTTGGCGATATCGGGTGGCGGCCTCGTGCTTTTCTCCACTTTGGTGGGACGGTTCGGCTACGTTCCATGAGCGTGCCGGGAGGAGCGATCGCCATCCCAAACGCCTCAGCGTTCAGGAACCGTCGGTGCTTGGTTACCGGTGGCCTGGGCTTCATCGGCTCCAACGTCACTCATGTCCTCGCCGCCGCCGGCGCTCACGTCACCGTTATCGATGCGCTGATCTCGCAACACGGCGGCGACCGCCGGAACATCGAACACATCGTCGATGCACCGCAAGTCGTCGTCGCTGACATCGCCGACGGGCGCGCGGTTATCCCGGCGTTGGAGGGCGTCGAGGTTGTGTTCAATATTGCGGGTCAAGTCAGTCACCACGAGTCGATGATCGATCCCGTGCGCGATCTCGAGTTGAACGCGCGCAGCCACCTAGCGTTTTTGGAATTGGTGCGGCGCCATGCCCCAGGTGCGGTAGTGGTGCACACCAGCACCCGCCAGGTGTACGGGCGGGCCCGTTACTTGCCAGTCGACGAGGAGCATCCCACCGCACCCGTCGACGTGAACGGCATCGACAAACTGGCCGGGGAACAGTTCCACCTCCTATACGCCGACGTGCACGGCTTGCGCACCGTGGCCATGCGGCTCACCAACGTCTACGGCCCCCGACAGAACCTGATCAAGGACGACCTCGGGTTTCTCCCGGTGTTCATCCGCCGTGCCCTTCGGGGCGAGCCGATCGAGGTGTTCGGCGACGGTCGTCAGTTGCGAGACTGCCTCCACGTCAGCGACGTCGTGCGCGCCCTGTTGTTCGCGGCCAACTGTGACGAGGCGGTCGGCCAGATCTTCAACTTGGGTCATCCAGAGGCGCTCCCGGTACTCGACATCGCTCGGCATCTCGCCGCTGTCGCGGGCGCCGGCAGCACAGTGCACACGACCGAATGGCCGGCGGAACGGCTCCGCATCGACATCGGCTCTTTTCAAGGCGACTACGCCAAGGCGAAGCGCGTCCTCGGATGGGAACCGTTCGTCGCGGTGTTCGAGGGATTGACCGACACGCTGGCCTTCTACCGAGACCACCCTTGGTATCTACCGACGCTGTGAGTGCGTGAACACGAACGTCAACGTCACGTCGGTGACGGCGTGCTTTCCCTGCTTCAACGATTCCAAGACCATCGCCACGATGGTTCGCGACGTGCAGGGCGCTCTGGCACCGCTGGTCGACGACCTCGAGATGATCGTCGTCGACGATGGCTCAACGGATGCCTCGGTCGAGGTGCTGCGGTCGCTACAACGGGAGATCCCCCGGCTGAAGGTCGTGGTCCACGAGACCAATCAGGGCTACGGGGCAGCGCTCATCAGCGCATTCGGCGCCGCCACGAAAGAATGGGTCTTCTACACCGACGGCGACGGTCAGTACGACGCCAAGGAAGCAGCGCTGATGATCGGGGCCGTCGCCGATGACACCGACATCGTGCAGGGCTACAAGATCGGACGGGGTGACAACCTCGCACGACGGTTCATTGGGCGCGCCTACCACCATGTGGTGAAGCTGCTGTTCCGGCTGCCCGTCCGTGACACCGACTGCGACTTCCGTCTGTTACGCCGTCAGCTGGTGATCGACCACCCGCTCACGAGCACGAGCGGAGTGATCTGCGTCGAGATGATGCGGGCCCTCTACTCGGCAAATGCTCATTTCGTCGAGCTTCCTATCCACCACTACTTCCGCCCGCACGGGCGGTCGCAGTTCTTCCGGATACCCCATCTCGCTCGGTCGGCCCTGGGATTGGCTTCTCTGTGGTGGCGAGTCATGCTTCGGCCACCGCGCGACGGTAAAGATCATTGAGGCCCTCGGCCGTAGCTCGCCACGAGAAGATTTCGAGCCGTGCTCGCCCTCGGTTGATCAATTCCGTCCGAAGCGCAGTGTCGTCGACGACGCGCACAAGCGCGTCGGCGAGCGCATCGGTGTCGACAGCGGCTACGAGCAGCGCCGCGTTCCCCGCAATCTCGGGGATCGCGCCGGCCGCCGAAGCGACCACCGGTAGGCCGGCCGCCATCGCCTCGAGGAGTGGGAAGCCGAACCCTTCGTCGTAGGACGGATACGCAAGCGCGCGAGCGGCGAGCAACAGACCCGATCGCCTCGCGTCGTCGATTCTTCCGGTGCGCACAACGAGCGCGGACTTGTCGAGGACGGCGATCGCGGCTTCGATCGCGGGACCGTCGCTACCGTCGGCGCCGGCGATGACGAGCGCGAGCTCGGGCAGACGTCGCTGCGCCTGACCGTAGGCCGCTACCAGTCGGGGGAGGTTCTTGCGTGGTTCGGCGGTTGCCACCGCGAGCACGAAGGGTCGCTCTGGGACGTGCGGATCGCCTCCGCGCGTGATTAGTTCCGGCGCGCCCGAATGAACGGCGTGGACCCGGTCGGTGCCGAGTAGCTCCCGTACCTGGCGAGCGACGTGTTCCGACGGTGTGTGCACCCACGCCCCTGACTCCACGAGCCGTCGTAGCACAGGAACGAATGACCGCACGCCGGGTTCGCAACGCTCGGGATTGGTGATCGGTGAGGTGTCGTGCACCGTGAGAATCGTTGGGCGGCCGGTCGGAGGCGCGATGTAGTTCGTGCCGTGCACGACGTCGACCGCTTCGAACGCCCGCCGTTCTCGAGGCCAGGAAACCCGAGCCCACACGCGCAGACCCAACCGGGCGGGCATGACGAGACGTCGAGTCCCGGGGGGGAGCGACCCGGCTCGGCGCGACAGCACGAACGGCACGATGTCGGGAGGATCATCAACGAGAGGCAATGACTCCAGAAGCCGTGCCGTGAACTCCCCGATGCCCGTCCGGTGGCCAATCAGCGGTGTTGTGTCGAGGGCGACCGTGAAGCCCATCAGCGCCGCCGGCCGACCGCGACGACCGAGAGGCCGAACGGCAGTGACGCGCGCCGTAGCAAGGCCCGTTCGGCGGCGGCGACAGCGGGGAGCAGCCCGCCCAGCCCACCGCGGCCGCGATCGAGGTCGCTCGCAGTACGGCCCCGCTCGATCACGGACTTGGCCGCGGCGAGCGGCACGAGAAACGAGTAGGCACCCGTTGATCGCACGACGTCACATCCGGCGTCAACCAACAATGCCGAGAGCTCGGCGCGAGAGAAACGCCGAGCGGTGTGCGTGACCCGGTCGTGGGCGCGAAATCGCCCGGCCCGCCCCGGCTCGAGGAGACAGACCACTCCACCGCGACGAGTCACGCGGACCAACTCGCCGACCGCCGCGGCCGGAGATGTGACCAGCCGGTGGCACAACACCGTCACGCAGAGCACGGCGTCGAAAGCCTCCGAGGCCAACGGCAGGGCGGCGACGTCGGCGGCGGCGCCGGCCGACACGGCGCGATGGTTCTCTGCGTAGATCGCGACTGCCTGCGGTTCGGTGTCGACCGCAACGAGTTCGCCGTGATCGGCCAGCCAGGCACCGGTGGCTCCGGTGCCCCCACCGGCATCGAGTAACCGGCCGCCTTTGCCCACGTGGGGTCCGAGAAGATCGGTGAGCAGGGCCCTCGTCGCGCCGTACCACCAATGCGCGTTCTCGGCGTCGGCCATGCGCTGGTATTCATCGAGCTCCACCCGGTTGCACCTCCAAGCACTGCTAGTAGCTTCGCGCCTCCATGTCCGTGGTTCCTGTTGTCGACCTGAGTCGTCGCGCCGCGCACCTGTCAACAGCGTTCCTGGACGCGGCCGCCGAGGTCTTGGAGTCCGGCTGGTTGCTGCTCGGCCCGCGCCTCGAGGCGTTCGAGCAGGCGTTCGCCACGTTCACCGGCCAGGCCCACGCGGTCGGCGTGTCGTCTGGAGCGTCGGCACTGCAACTCGCGCTTCGCGCCGTGGGCGTCGGGCCAGGCGACGAGGTGATCGTCCCGGACTTCACCGCCGTTCCGACTGCCTCGGCCGTCTGCGCGCTCGGCGCGGTTCCTGTGCCCGTCGATGTCGACGACGCGACGGCGATGCTCGATGCGGACGCGGCGACGGCCGCGCGAACGAGCCGGACACGGGCGGTGATCCCTGTGCACCTCTACGGTCGACCCGCCGCTATCGAGGACCTCGTTCCCCTCGGTATTCCGATCGTGGAGGACGCCGCCCAAGCCCACGGCGCGTTGCGGCCGCGACGGGTGTCGGCCGCGGTCTGCTACAGCTTCTATCCCACGAAGAACTTGGGCGGCGTTGGGGACGGCGGCGCGGTCGTCACCGACGACACCGCGGTGGCCGACACGGTGCGCCTACTGCGTGCCCACGGCTCCGCGGAGCTCTACGTCCACGCCGCCATCGCGCAGAATTTCCGCATGTCGGAGTTGGAGGCCCTCTGGCTTCAGCTCGGTCTGCGTGACCTAGCCGCCGGCAACGAGCGCAGACGGGCGATCGCCGCGGCGTACCGCTCACACGCGCCCGCGCTGCGCTGGGCCGCAGACCACCCCGACCACGTGTATCACCTCTGCGTCGTGCGCACCCGCGACCGCGAGCAGTTCCGTGCCGCCCTCGCCGACGCCGGGATCGCCACTGGCGTTCACTACCCGCGGCCGGTGAGCGCGCAGCCGGCCTATGTTCAGTTCCTAAGGGAGCCCTGCCCACACTCGGCGGCCTGGGCGGCTGAATGCGTTTCCGTGCCGTGCTTTCCGGAACTCACCGACGTGGAGGTCGACCGAGTCGCGAGCGCACTCGCCGAGGTCTCCTCGTTGCGGCAGTGGTGATCGGCGGCGGGCTATGAGACTTCGGCCACGGCTCCCGCGAACTGGGCGTTGTACAGGTTGTAGTAGGCGCCACCGCTGGCGAGGAGCGAGCGGTGGTTGCCCTGCTCGACGATCTTGCCGTTGTCCATAACCAAGATGACATCGGCGTCGCGAATCGTCGATAGCCGGTGCGCGATGACAAAGCTCGTGCGCTGCGACCGTAGGGCGGCCATCGCCTTTTGGATCATCACCTCGGTGCGCGTGTCGACAGAACTGGTCGCCTCATCGAGGATCAGGATCGTCGGATCGGCCAGGAACGCCCGGGCGATCGTGAGCAGCTGCTTCTCACCGGCGCTGACGTTGCCGCCTTCGTCGTCGATGATCGTGTCGTAGCCATCGGGCAACGAGTGGACGAAGCGATCGACGAAGGTCGCCCGGGCCGCTTCGAGGATCTGCTCGTCGGTTGCGGAGAGATTGCCGAAGGCAATGTTTTCCCGGATGGTGCCGTTGAACAGCCAAGTGTCTTGCAGCACCATGCCGACATTCGATCGAAGCTCGCGGCGCGCCATGTGGGCGATGTCGTTGCCGTCGAGTCTGATCGTCCCACGATCGAGCTCGTAGAAGCGCATGATCAAGTTGACGAGGGTGGTCTTGCCGGCGCCCGTCGGCCCGACGATCGCAACGGTCTGGCCGGGCTCGGCGACGAGCGACAGATCGGTGATCAGGGGAACGTCTGGGTCGTAGGAGAAGTCGACACGATCGAACTCGATGCGCCCGAGCGGCCGCTCATCGTGCAGCGGCGCAGTGTCGTCGGGTGATTGCTCGGGGGCGTCGAGGAACTCGAAGACCCGCTCCGCCGAAGCCACCCCCGACTGGAGCGTGTTCGCCATCGACGCCACTTGTGTGATCGGCTGGGTGAACTGGCGCGAGTACTGGATAAACGCCTGCACATCGCCGATGCTCAGTTGCCCGGACGAAACCCGCAGACCACCGATCACGGCGATGGCGACGAAGTTGAGGTTGCCGAAAAACATCATCGCCGGCTGGATGATGCCCGAGAGGAACTGCGCACCAAAGCTCGCATCGAACAGCTCTTCGTTCTTCTGACGGAATCGCTCCTCGACTTCGCGTTGACGACCGAACGCCTTGACGATGGCATGGCCGGTGAAGGCCTCCTCGACCTGGGCGTTGAGCATGCCGGTGTGCCGCCACT
>JBDUDK010000124.1:0-6949 GCA_040002995.1 Acidimicrobiales bacterium
GCATCGCCGTCTTCGTTCCTGATCACACGACAGAGACGTTCGAGCCGGAGAGCGATATCGGCGGCAGCGACGCGCCCGACGGACGCGGCGTGCGCTTCCTCGACTGGTCGTCGGATCCGAATCCCGACGACACGTGGGTCATGACCGAGTACGCCTTCGTGCTCCGAGAGGCCGACGGTTCGGTTCGCGTCGTCCACGAGTCGCACCGGTGCGGCCTGTTCAGCCGTGACGTCTGGCTAAGGCTCATTGCCGACGCCGGCTTCGAACCCAGCGTCGTCGTGGAGGACACCACCGAGGACCGGACGCCACGCGATTTCTTCGTGAGCCGCCGGGGCCCCCGCTGAACGGGGGCCCCATGACCGGCCCGACCGCTCAGTTGCGGCCGCCGATCTCGACCTTGGTGAAGATGTCGGTCTCGCCAAGGCCCGTCTCCCCGATCGCGTTGTTGGCGCCGTCCGTCCACACCGGGTACACGACCCTCGAGTTGGCGGCCAGGCCGTTGTAGTCACCGATGAACGCGCCGGACGCGAAGAACCCCTGGTCGGGGTCCCAGAGCGACGCCCCGATCCGGACGTTGCGCCATGTTTGGCCGTCGTCGTTCGAGGTGCCCTGGAACGTCGTGATGTTGTGGTTGTTCGGGTCCGGGCGTCGGTCGAACCAAATTGCCTGGAAGCGGCCATTCTCATCAACGGCGATCCACGGGAAGAACTGATTGTTGTCGGCCAGAACTCCCGCCGAATCCACGCTGACCGGAACCGGGTCAGACCACGACGAGCCGTCGTCGTGCGACAGGCTGACCTCGACGTCACCGTTCTCGGCGCCCCGCACGTAGTTCGTGTAGATGAACGCGAGCGTCTTACTCACCGGGCTCCACGCCAGCGCGACTGTGTTCGGCGCGCGGAATGCCGTGTTCGGGAGGAGGTCGCTCGAGTCCGGGTTGTCCGTCCACTGCGTGCCGTGATTGACATTGACCGGCGTCGACAGGAACGTCTGCCCGCCGTCGACTGACTGTTGGAAACGCAGCCCGGAATCGATCGACGTGTTGCACTCCTCGAGCACATAGGCGATGTCGAGCGTGCCGTTCGACTCCACCACCGGAACCGAGAACTGGTTGGCCGACTCACCAACCCCCTGATCACCGGGCCGGTCGGGAAGCACGTCGCTGTGAGTCCACACGGCGCGCGACGGGTCGACGCTCGGGACATCGTCGGTGTACGACAGCTTGACGGGGCACGTGTCGCTGAACCCGGTGTCGTCCAGGTGGAAACGCGTGTACGTAACGTAGAGCCGTCCGTAGTACGGGCTCGACGGTGTGTTGTCGACGGCGATGTACTCCTTGTCGTTGAAGACGTTGGGGTCGACATCTCCGGTAGCCGGGTCGAGGTTTGTCGCCGCGACCGCGGCGCGCCGCCCTGGAGTCCACGTCTTGCCGTCGTCGAGCGACTTGTAGACCTGC
Organism: Acidimicrobiales bacterium; assembly: GCA_040002995.1. GTDB lineage: Bacteria > Actinomycetota > Acidimicrobiia > Acidimicrobiales > Ilumatobacteraceae > JBDUDK01. The sequence goes on from JBDUDK010000124.1 coordinate 1,457, forward strand.
ACCTCCGACGGTATGTCGACCCGGAAGAAGCAGAGCTGCGCCAGGTAGAACGCGTGGTCGCGCTGGCTATAGGCAACAGAGGGATCACCGCCGTTGCACACGTCGCTAGTGGGTCGGAACACCGGGACCACCCGCGTGCTCTGCCAATGACGGCCGCCGTCACTCGTGCGCATCACTACGGTGCCCTCGCTCACGTAGTCGTTGGCGCCGGCGACCGCGACCATCGGGTTGTCGAGGCTGTAAGCGACGCTCGTCTCGTTCTGGGGAAGCGGCGGATACGAGTCGTCGTTCATCTGCACGTTGCCCGAGACCGACGAGTCACGCGCCGCCGTTGAGGACTGCGCACGGCTTGCTTGCGCTTGCTCCACGGCTGTATCGAGCGACGCGCGGACGCCGTTGGAGATCCCGCCGGGGAACTGCTGCACGTGGAGGACCCAAAGTGGGGTGGCGCTCGACGACGCCCCCGACCGCGCGGCCAGCACCCCCGCGGGCACGAGCAGCGCGACAGCGGCCAGCAAGACTTTTCGGGACGGTTTCACGTCAACTCCCCCTACGTTCGAGCGCGCCTGGGCGGTTCCCGGGCCGATCATCGAGCGTTTTTCGGGATCCTTGATCGTCGACCCCGCTGTGTCAACCAAGGGTCAACCAAAAGATGTGCCGGCCCGAGCAAAGGCCCGGGAGATGCGGTCAGCGTTTCTTGCTGACGGCTTCGTCGATACGAGCCATGACGTCGGGCGTCAGCAATTCCAAGACATCAAGCGCGGCGAAGTTCTCGGTCACCTGACTCGCGCGGCTGGCTCCGGTGATCACCGTGGAAACGTGGGGGTTCTTCGCGCACCACGCGAGCGACAGCTGTGCGAGCGTGCATCCAAGCTCGTTGGCGATGGAACGGAGCCGCTCGACCTTCGCGGCCGCTGTTGGATCGGTGAGCCGGCGGGCCAGCCACCCGTACTCCGGCAGGGCGCCTCGTGAGTCGGCGGGAATGCCGGAGGCGTACTTGCCGGTGAGCAAGCCCGACGCGAGAGGACTCCACGTCGTTAGGCCGAGACCGATGTCGTCGTACAACCGCGCGTACTCGGTCTCGACGCGATCGCGCTCGAGCAGGTTGTACTGGGGTTGCTCCATGACGGGCTTGTGCAGGTGATGGCGTTCGGCGATCTCCCACGCGGCACGGATCTCGTCGGCGGTCCATTCGCTCGTGCCCCAATAGAGCGCCTTGCCGGACGACACGATGTCGTGCATCGCCCAAACCGTTTCCTCTATCGGCGTCTCCGGGTCGGCCCGATGGCAGAAGATGAGGTCGATGAAGTCGACGCGCAGCCGATCGAGCGACCCCTCGACCGCCTGCATCAGATACTTGCGGTTCAACGTATTCCGCATGTTGGGAACGGCACCGTTGATGCCCCAGAAGAACTTGGTGGACATCACGAACGAATGACGCGGCCATCCGAGCTTGGCGATGACGCGACCCATGATCGCTTCGCTTTCGCCACCGGCATAGGCCTCGGCGTTGTCGAAGAAGTTGCAGCCCGCATCAAACGCCGTCTGCATGCATTCGAGCGCCAAGTCGTCGTTGAGTTGGGTGTCGAACGTGACCCAGCTCCCCAACGAAAGCGTTGAAAGCTTGAGTCCGCTGCGACCGAGCCGGCGATAGAGCATCTTCGAGTTCGACATGGCGCCAACCATATTGCCGAGGCGAGGCGATGCTTCCACCGGCCATACGCTGCGGTCAGTGGAGGAGCTGCCCGTCGAGGTCGTGCACGGTTCTTCGGCCACCGGAGAGGTAGTGGCGCTGGGTCCGCGGCGGCCCGGCGTTGTGTTCATCGTCGCCGCGCTGGTGGTCGTGGTCACGCTCGCCGTGGTGGTGGGTTCGCACCGGCCATCGCCGCCCGACCATGGCACGTCGGCGTTCTCGACCCTGGCTCCGGGCACGACCGCGACGGCGTCTTCCACAAGCGTCGCGGGCCCGACGACGACGGCGGCCCCGGCGTTCCCCGCGGTGCCCTCACTGGCTGGCTACCGGCTCCGAGGGGTGCTGGGGGACGGCACCGTGTTCGGCGTCGACATCGAGACGGGGCGGATCCAGTCGTGGACCCAACTCCCCGGACGCGCGGGTGGTGTCGAGGGGCTGACGCCGGAGTCGTTCATCGTCCGTCAGCCGGATCGGAGCCTGGTGGTCTCGTTCGATCCCGACGCGCCCGTGCTCGTGGTCAGCCCGCCGGGCCGTTTGATTCCCTCCGACACCGGGTTCGCGGTATTGGCCACCGCGAACGGCCAACGCTCGCTGGCCTTGTTCGGCGCTAAGGGCGAAGAGACGGGAACGCTCGAGGCCGCGCCGTGGGCAGAGTCGATCAGTGTGGCGGGCCTCACGGCGGATCAGATCATCCTCGAGGGCCTTGGCGTGATCTACCACGTGCCCTATCAGCCCACCGGGTCGAGCGCACCGCTCACGGTCGGTACGGCGGAAGTGCTCGCGAGCGGCGAGGTCATCTCGGTGGGCAGCGGCAGGGTCGCGTACCGATCCTGCGACGCAAAGCTCGATTGCCTGCTGCGCTTCCGATCGGCGAGCGGCGGACGCGAAATCACCACGCGACTCGTGGCCGATGAGATCGATTCCGGCGTGGCCCGCTTCACTCCCGACGGGAAGACCTTCATCACCGCAACCCGACGGGGTGACGGGTCGAAGCAGATCACACTCGTCGACACGACAACCGCACAGGCCTCGACGCTGCCGTCGGGCGATCAGAGCTTTCGTGGGGTCGACAATATTTCCGTCACCGCCGATAGCGGCGTCCTGGTCTGGCAGTTCGATGATCACCGTTTCGCGTTCCGCGACCTTCGTGATCAAACGGCAGCCGTCGTCGAGCTCCCCGTACCCGCGCTCTACGTCACGCTCACCCCCAAGGGCCTGTGACTATCTGCGCGTGGATCGCATCCCTGCCGCCGCACACGCACCTCGGCTGAACCTCCGCCGCTGGGAACTCGGCGACGCGGAGGCGTTGAATGCGGCGGTCTTTGTCAGTCTCGACCATCTCCGACCGTGGATGCCGTGGGCCAAGTTCGAGCCCCTCACACTCGAGGCTCGCCATGCCCTGATCCGCGACTGGGAAAGCGCTTGGGAGGCCGGTGGCGATCTCGTGCTCGGTGCCTTCGCCGGAGACGCGATCGTCGGCGGATGTGGCCTTCATGAGCGGAGTCCCGGCGCGTTGGAGATCGGCTACTGGGTGCACATCGCGCACGTGCGACTCGGCTACGCCACGGAGATGTCGGAAGCGCTCACCCACCTGGGGTTCGGAATCGACGAGATCGACCGGGTCGAGATTCACCACGACAAAGCGAACGTGGCGAGTGCGGGCGTTCCCCGTGGTCTTGGTTTCGAGCTCGTCACCGAAACTCCCGACGAAATAAGCGCGCCGGGGGAGATCGGCATCGACTGTGCGTGGGTCGTGACTCGTGACGCTTGGACGCTCCGCAGCGGGACAAGGGAGAACTGATGCTGGTGCTGTCACGCGCCGAGGTGGAGTCGCTGCTCGACCTCGACCAACTTGTCGACGCGGTCGCCGCCGCGATGGTCGACCTCAGCGCGGGTCGGGCATCGGTGCCTCCGCGTGTCGCCGCCATGGTCACTGCACGCGATGGGTTCCTCGCGGCGATGCCCGCCTTCCTCCCGTCGAGCGGTGCCTTGACGACGAAGCTCGTGAGTCTCTTTCCTCGCAACCGCGATTGTCCGACGCACCAGGCCGTCATCTGCTGTTTCGATCCGGAGACGGGCACGCCGCTGGCCGTGATCGACGGCACGCACGTCACCGCCACCCGCACTGCGGCGGGCTCCGCGTGTGCCACCAAGTTCCTCGCCCGCCACGATGCCGCCGTCGTCGCGGTGGTCGGCACGGGTGTGCAGGCCGCGGCCCACGCACGCGCGCTCGCTCGAAACCCGAACGTGACCGTCGTCCGCATCGGTGGCCGTGCGCAAGACAATGTCAACGGACTTGTCGAACAGCTCCGGCCCCAACTCGGCGTCACGGTCGAAGCGGCTTCTTCGATCGAGGACGCGATCCGCTCCGCCGACATCGTGTGCGCAGCCACGCACGCCGACCAACCGGTCGTTCGGCGCGAGTGGTTGATCGCCGGAACGCACGTCAACTCCGTGGGCTACAACGTGGCCGGCGCCGGCGAAGTCGACGAAGCGACGCTGCGCGACGCGCTCGTGATCGTCGAATCTCGCGGCGCGGCTCTGGCGCCTCCTCCGGCCGGTGCGGTCGAGTTAATCCGCGCGGGCGAGCGCGGCATCAAGGTTCATGCCGAACTCGGCGAAATCGTGAGCGAAACGGTGCGGGGGCGTACCGACGACACGCAGATCACGTTGTACAAGTCGGTGGGTGTGGCGGTGCAGGACGCCGCCGCGGCAGCGCTGATCCTGCGAATCGCGCACGATCGTGGCGTAGGGACAGAGGTCGCGATGTGATCAGCCAAAGGCGGCTGTGAGGTCTCGCCGGCCGACTCCGTTCGCCGCGTAGGTCGACGTGCCATTGCCGAGCAGCTCGCGCGCACCCACCATGAGCGCGCCATAGGCGTGGCGCGCGAGGGCGCCGCCCGTTGAGATCCTGCGAACGCCGAGCGCACCCAACTCGGCGACCGAAGGTCCCTTGGGCAGCGCGAGCACGTTTACCGGCAGCCCGACCATCTTTACGAGCGTGGCGATCTCCGCTCGGTCGGCAAGGCCCGGTGCGTACACGGCATCAGCGCCGGCCTCGCCGTACGCGAGAAGGCGGGCGATCGTGTCGTCGAGATCGGTGACGCCGTAGAGATAGTTCTCGGCGCGCGCCGTGAGAACCATCGGCTCGCGTTCACGGTGCGCAGCTTCGACCGCGGCGGCCACCCGCTCCGCGGCCACCGACACCTCGTCGACGCTCTTGGTGGCAGGGTTGTAGTCCTCTATCGAGAAGCCGGCGGCCCCGGCCTCGTTGAGGAGCCCGACCGTTTCGGCGATGCCCGCGGTGTCCTCGGCGTAGCAGCGTTCGCTGTCGGCGTTGAGCGGCAGGTTGGTGGCCGCGGACAGCGTCCTAACGTGCGCGATAAGTTCGTCGCGGCTGACTTGCTGGTCGTGCTTTCCGAGCGACCATGCGAAGCCGGCACTCGTGGTCGCGAGCGCCTCGAACCCGCACGATGCAAGGAGCTTGGCCGAGCCGACGTCCCAAGGGTTAGGCATGACAAAGACCTGGTCTCGTGTGTGTAAATCGCGAAAGTGAGCGCGACGGTCCTTGGCGGTCATAAGGGCTCCTGGGTTTGTGGATGGATATCAGCGGGCACCATGTCAGGATGCGGGCCCTCAGATCCAGTGAAGGAGACAGCGATGCACGTAGCTCTCGTGTCAGCGACCATCGACCCCACCACCGCCGACGGCGCGCGTGACCACCTGATGAACGAGGTGCTTCCCATGGTGAAGGCGTCGCCTGGATTCATTGCCGGTTACTGGCTCGAGCCGGTCGACGG
>JBDUDK010000144.1:0-6946 GCA_040002995.1 Acidimicrobiales bacterium
AGCAGGGTCGCTTCCGCCAAAACCTGCTCGGCAAGCGCGTCGACTACTCGGGCCGTTCGGTCATCGTGGTGGGTCCGACGCTCAAGCTGCATCAGTGCGGGCTGCCCAAGCTGATGGCGCTCGAGCTGTTCAAGCCGTTCGTGATGAAGCGCCTCGTCGACCTCGAGCTGGCCCAGAACATCAAGTCCGCCAAGCGCATGGTCGAGCGCCGCCGTCCCCAGGTGTGGGACGTGCTCGAGGAGGTCATCAAAGAACACCCGGTGTTGCTGAACCGGGCGCCCACCTTGCACCGCCTCGGCATCCAGGCCTTCGAGCCCGTGCTCGTCGAGGGCAAGGCCATCCAGATCCACCCGCTCGTCTGCACGGCGTTCAACGCCGACTTCGACGGCGACCAGATGGCCGTGCACCTGCCCCTGTCGGCCGAGGCCCAGGCCGAGAGCCGCGTCCTCATGCTCAGCGCCAACAACATCTTGTCGCCGGCATCGGGCCGCCCGATCGTCACGCCGACGCAGGACATGATCATCGGCGCGTACTACCTCACTGAACTCGTGCCCGATGCTCCGGGCGCGGGACGCGTGTTTCGTCATCCGTGGGAGGCATTCCGCGCGAACGACGAGGGCGCGTTGAGCCTCCACGCCAAGATCACGATGCGCCGTAACGGTGTCACGAATGAGACCACCGCAGGGCGTCTGCTCTTCGAAGAGGCCCTCCCCGACGACTACACGGCGCGCTTTGGCTTCATCGACGCCACCGTGAAGAAGCGCGACATGGGCACGATCGTGGAGATCTTGTCGGAGAACTACCCGAAGGCCGTCGTGGCCGAGGCGCTCGACAACATCAAAGACAAGTGCTACCGCTACGCCAGCCAGTCAGGCCTCACGATCTCGATCGACGACGTGAGGACCCCGGTCGAGAAGAAGGGCATTCTCGATCGCTACGAGAAGGAAGCCGAGAAGATCGAGACCCAGTTCCGCCGGGGCATCATCACCGACGGCGAGCGGCGCGTGCAGGAGGTCCGCATCTGGACCGAGGCCACCGCCAAGGTGCAAGACGCCATGGAAGGCGCCTTGAAGACCAAGCGCTTCAACCCCATCGACATGATGGTGGGTTCCGGAGCCCGCGGGAATATGACCCAGGTCCGCCAGATCGCGGGTATGCGCGGCCTTGTGGCGAACCCCCGTGGCGACATGATCCCCCGCCCGATCAAATCGAACTTCCGTGAAGGTCTCGAGATGCTGGAGTACTTCATCCAGACGCCGGGCGCCCGTAAGGGTCTCGTCGACACGGCACTGCGCACCGCCGACTCCGGCTACCTCACCCGCCGCCTTGTCGACGTGGCCCAGGAGCTCATCATCCGGATCGACGACTGCTTCACCACGCTCGGCGTGTGGGTCGACAACATCCGGCCCGATACCGCGTCGAAGCGGAATTACCTCGAGACCAAGCTCTACGGCCGAGCCATCCTGAACGATACGAAGCTCACCGATGGCACGGTGCTGAAGGCCAACTCGATCCTGGGCGACGTCGAGGTTCGTCAGCTCCGTGACGATCAGAACATCGACAAGGTCCGCGTGCGTTCGGTGCTCACGTGTGATGCGGAGCTGGGTGTGTGCTCACTGTGCTACGGCCGCTCGCTGGCCACTGGCTTGCCCATCGAGCTCGGCGAAGCGGTCGGGGTCATCGCGGCGCAGTCCATCGGCGAACCCGGCACGCAGCTGACGATGCGTACGTTCCACACCGGTGGTGTGGCCGGCCAGGACATCGCCGGCGGCCTCCCGCGCGTCGTCGAACTCTTCGAGGCGCGCACGCCTCGGGGCGCCGCTCGTCTGGCGCGGAGCGCGGGCGTGGTTCGAGTCTCGGAGGACGAGGGCAAGGGCCGCCAGCTCACCATCGTCACCGACGACGGCACCGAGGAGAGCTATGGCGCGATTCTCGGCCGCCTGCGTGTCGCGAGCGGCGACGAGGTCATCGCCGGACAGCCCCTCACCGAAGGCCCGTTCGACCCCAAGGAGCTCATGGAGATCAAGGGGGTCCGCGAGACCCAGCTGTACCTCGGTGAAGAGGTCCAGAAGGTGTACCGCGACCAGGGCGTGTCGATTCACGACAAGCACATCGAGCTCATCGTGCGTCAGATGACCCGCCGCATCGGCGTGCAGGAGCCGGGCGACTCCACCTTCCTGCCCGGCGAGCGCGTCGACCAGAAGGTCTTCCGTGAGGCCAACCGCCTCGTCGTCGAAGCGGGTGGCCGTCCCGCCGAAGGGCGCCCGGAGCTCATGGGCATCACGAAGGCGTCACTTGCCACCGATTCGTGGTTGTCGGCCGCATCGTTCCAAGAAACGACGAGGGTTCTCACCGAGGCCGCCATCGACGGCCGGGCCGACAACCTCGTCGGGCTGAAGGAAAACATCATCATCGGCAAGCTGATCCCTGCCGGCTCGGGTTTCCCGAAGTACAGGGAGTTCGACATCACCGCTCCCGACTACCAGCCGATGGCGTTCTACTCGTCGGATTCGGCCGACCCCGCCGAATGGCTGGCGAGCATCCATGGCGACTTCAGCGTCGACCCGGGCGACGACGCAGTGGGCGGCGAGGGTTAGCCGATCCAAGGCATGGTCATAGGCCGCCGGCGCGCCGCCATTGCGATGGCGGTCGTGCCGGCGCTGGCCGTTTTGGCCGCATGTAGCGATGACGGCGCGGCCCCGGCCACCACGGCGCCCCCGTTCACCAGCGTGTCGATCCCCGTCACCACCACCGTCGGCGCGGTAGTGGGCGGCGCGGCGGCGACGGTGTTTGCGACGCTCGACGGCTATGTGATTGAAGCCGCCCCGGGCGGCACGGCCCACGACCTCTTGAACACGGTGCGGGGCATCCGGGGTTCCGGCGACGTCGTCGACGCCGTCGATGTTCGCCTCGTGAGTCCGACTGCGGGCGGGAGTGCGGCCCTGGTTGTCTCGGTGGTGCTGAAGCCGGCCGCGCTCGGTCAGGCCGGCGCGTTCGGTGACGCGGTCGTGGGCTCGCTCGGCTCAAGCGCCACGACGATCTCGGTCGCGGGGGGCCCGGCGGAGTACGTCGAGGGGCCCGATCCAGAGGGGGGCGTGAACGCCCTGCGCGCGATCGTGGTACGACGGGACCTCGGGTTGCTGCTGGTCTTGTCGGTCCAGGGCGACCGGACCGCCCTCGAGCAACTCGCGGCGGCGCTGGCCCCGCGCCTCGCGCCTGGTGACGCTGGGTTGCCGGTTTCGGGGACAAACCCCTAGCATGGGCGGTCGGCTCGTGGTCGCTTCGCGCGCCCGTGCGCAGGTTCTCCCGCAGGTTCATTCCGCCCCACCAGCCCGCAAGGGCCAAATTTCGTAGAGGTAGCGTGCCCACCATCCAGCAGTTGGTCCGTAAGGGCCGTGAAACCAAGCTGAGCAAGACCAAGACGCCCGCTCTGAAAGGCGCGCCCCAGCGCCGCGGGGTCTGCACGCGCGTCTACACGACCACGCCGAAGAAACCGAACTCCGCGCTGCGCAAGGTGGCCCGTGTCCGGCTCACGAGCGGCATGGAAGTCACCGCGTACATCCCCGGCGAGGGACACAACCTCCAGGAGCACTCGATCGTGCTCGTTCGCGGCGGCCGCGTGAAGGACCTCCCCGGCGTCCGTTACAAGATCATTCGGGGCACGCTCGACTCGTCCGGGGTGAAGAACCGCAAACAGGCCCGTAGCCGCTACGGCGCCAAGAAGGACAAGTGATCTGAGAGATGCCCCGCAAAGGTCCTGCCCCTCGTCGTGAGCTGACCCCCGACCCCGTGTACCGCTCGGTGCTGGTCACCCAGATCGTCAACAAGATCCTGCTTCGCGGGAAGCGCTCCCTGGCCGAGACGATCGTCTACGACGCGCTCAAGGTCATCGAGGACAAGACCGGCAGCGAACCGATCGCCACGCTGAAGCGCGCCGTCGACAACGTGAAGCCGCCGCTCGAGGTGAAGAGCCGCCGAGTCGGTGGGGCCACCTATCAGGTGCCCGTCGAGGTGCGGCCCCGCCGAGCCAACACGCTGGCCATCCGCTGGGTCGTTGGCTTCTCGCGGCAACGGCGCGAAAAGACGATGGCGCAGCGTCTGGCCAACGAGCTGCTTGACGCGTCGAACGGCGTCGGTGCCTCAATAAAGCGGCGCGACGACCTGCAAAAGATGGCTGAGTCTAATAAGGCCTTCGCGCACTACCGATGGTGATCGGCGGGGCCGGCGTTCGTCCGGTGTCCCGCATGTGCATTCCCCCAGCAAACGAAGAAGTGATGACAGATGGCGCGTGAGTTTCCCCTCGAACGAACCCGAAACATCGGGATCATGGCCCATATCGACGCGGGCAAAACCACCACCACCGAGCGCATCCTCTATTACACGGGCAAGACCTACAAGATCGGTGAGGTGCACGAAGGCGCCGCGGTGATGGACCACATGGTCCAGGAGCAAGAACGCGGCATCACGATCACGTCGGCCGCCACCACATGCATCTGGCGCGACCATCGCATCAACATCATCGACACGCCGGGTCACGTCGACTTCACGATCGAAGTCGAGCGTTCGCTGCGGGTGCTCGACGGAGCCGTGGCCGTGTTCGACTCGGTCGCCGGTGTCGAGCCGCAAACAGAGACGGTATGGCGCCAGGCGAACCGCTATCGGGTGCCCCGCATCTGCTTCGTGAACAAGATGGACCGCATCGGCGCCGATTTCTTCCGCACCGTGCACATGATCGAGAACCGCCTCGACTCCGTGCCGGCGGTGGTGCAACTGCCGATCGGCTCTGAAGCCCATTTCCAAGGCGTGATCGACCTCGTGACGATGACGGCGCGCGTGTGGGACGAGTCGAAGGACAAAGGCGAGCATTGGGAAGAGGTCGCCATCCCCGCCAAGTACGAGGCGCAAGCCGAGGAGTGGCGCAACAAGTTGCTCGACGTCGTGGCCGCGGAGGACGACGTCTTGATGGAGAAGTACCTCGCCGACGAGCCGTTCTCGGCCGAGGAGCTTCGTAACGCGATCCGTAAGGGAACGTTGGCGTTCAGCTTTGTGCCGGTGCTCTGCGGATCGGCGTTCAAGAACAAGGGCGTGCAGCCCATGCTCGACGCGGTCGTCGACTTCCTGCCCTCGCCCCTCGACATCGCGGCGGCCACGGGCACCGACATGAAGGGCGCCGAGATCCTCGATCGGCCGGCCGACGAGAAGGCTCCGTTTGCCGCCCTCGCGTTCAAGATCGTCGCCGACCCGTTCGGCAAGCTCACCTACTTCCGCGTGTACTCGGGGCGCATCGCGAAGGGTGCAGAGGTCTACAACTCCACCAAGGACAAGCGCGAGCGCCTCGGCCGCATCCTTCTGATGCACGCCAACCACCACGAAGACATCGAAGAAGCCGTGGCCGGCGACATCGTGGCCGGACTCGGCTTCAAGTTCACGAGCACCGGCGACACCCTGTGCGATCGCCTGAGCCCGGTGATCCTCGAGCGGATGGAGTTCCCCGAGCCGGTCATCCACGTCGCGATCGAGCCGCGCACCAAGGCCGACCAGGACAAGCTGGGCAAGGCCCTGTACTCCCTTTCGGAGGAAGACCCCACGTTCCGCGTTCGCACCGACGACGAAACCGGTCAGACCGTGATCTCCGGCATGGGCGAGTTGCACCTCGAGGTGCTCGTCGACCGGATGCTGCGCGAGTTCAGCGTCGATGCCACGGTGGGCAAGCCTCAGGTGGCCTACCGCGAAACGATCACAAAGCCGATTACCAACGTCGAGTACCGCCACGTGAAGCAGACGGGCGGCTCGGGCCAGTTCGCCGTCGTCAAAATCAACATCGAGCCCACCGGCCCCGGCGGGGGATTCGAGTTTGTCGACAAGATCTCCGGCGGCCGCATCCCGCGCGAGTACATCCCCGCGGTCGATCAGGGCGTGCAGTCCGCTCTCGACTCCGGCGTGCTCGCCGGCTATCCCACGGTCGACATTCGCATCACCCTCGTCGACGGCCAGTACCACGACGTCGACTCGTCGGAAATGGCGTTCAAAATCGCCGGCTCGATGGTGTTCAAGAAGGCCGCCGAGATGGCCAAGCCGGTGCTGCTCGAGCCGATCATGGCCGTCGAGGTGGTGACGCCCGAGGACTACATGGGCGAAGTCATCGGCGATCTATCGAGCCGTCGCGGCCGCATCGAAGGCATGGAGGCCCGAGGCAACACGCAAGTGATCCGGGCGCAGGTGCCTCTCTCGGAGATGTTCGGGTACTCTACCGACCTCCGTTCGCGGACTCAGGGCCGTGCGACGTACACGATGCAGTTCCACTCCTACCAGCAGGTCCCCGAGACCATCGCGAAAGAAATCGTCGCCCGGGTCAGAGGCGAGTAATCCCATTCCTCTTCGAGTTAGAAGGTTGTGATGAGTAAGGCGAAGTTTCAGCGGACGAAGCCTCATGTGAATATTGGGACGATGGGGCATATTGATCATGGGAAGACGACGTTGACGGCGGCGATTACGAAGACGTTGGCGTTGAAGGGGTTGGCGGATTTTACGCCGTTTGATCAGATTGATAAGGCGCCGGAGGAGAAGGCGCGGGGGATTACGATTTCGATTGCACATGTGGAGTATCAGACGGAGAATCGTCATTACGCGCATGTGGATATGCCGGGGCATGCGGATTACATCAAGAATATGATTACGGGTGCGGCGCAGGTGGATGGGGCGATTTTGGTGGTGGCGGCGACGGATGGTCCGATGCCTCAGACCCGTGAGCATGTGTTGTTGGCTCGTCAGGTGGGGGTGCCGTCGATCATTGTGGCGTTGAACAAGGCCGACGCGGTCGACGATGAGGAATTGTTGGAGTTGGTGGAGCTCGAGGTGCGGGAGTTGTTGTCGGAGTATGAGTTCCCTGGTGATGATGTGCCGGTGGTGCGGGTGTCGGCGTTGAAGGCGTTGGAGGGTGATGAGG
>JBDUDK010000132.1:0-22895 GCA_040002995.1 Acidimicrobiales bacterium
GTCGAGAACACCGACATGTACATGTGGTCGAGCACGAAGATCTGATCGCGCAGCACCGAGAGGCGGTCGAGATACTCAGGCCGTTCGTGATGGGCAATCGTGACGACCGACGCCTGTAAGCGGGCCACGTGCGACTCGAGCGCGATGGTGACCTTGTCGCGGAAGCGCCGCTGGATGCGCGTCGACACCGTACGGAGAAACCAGGTAGCCGTGGCCGACGCGCCCAAACCGATCGCCGCCGTACGTATGAGGCTGCTGTCGCCTTTGAGCACGCCCTCGCCGAGCAGCTTGAACCAGATGGCCAACAGCGCATCGGGCAGCGCGGCAAGCAGCGAGAGCAGAAAGGCCACCACCATGAGCCCGGGCTCGTGCTGATAGCCGAGCTTGCAGAGCCGCCACATCGAGGACAGCGCGGGCGGGAGGTCATCGTCGACGGCGTGAGTCGTGCGATCACGTAAGGACATCGAAGACCACCTCCTCTTCGCCCTCGTCGGCCGCACCGGTCTCGAAACGCTGCGCCTGCAGATCGAACATTGTGCGGTAGCGGCCACCCTGGGCCATGAGTTCCTCGTGGCTGCCAAGCTCCACGACTTTGCCGTGTTCGAGGACGCAGATGCGATCGGCGTGACGGACGGTCGAGAAGCGGTGGGAGATGAGGATCGTGGTGCAATGGCGAGTTGCCGCGAGAACCCGTTCGAAGATCTCGGCCTCGCCCCGCACGTCGAGCTGGGCGGTGGGCTCGTCGAGCAGCACCACGCCGGCGCCCATGCGCACCGCGGACAACGCCCGGGCGAGGGCCACGCGCTGCCATTGGCCGCCGGACAGGTCGGTGCCGCCCTCGTAGCCTCTCGCCAGAATCGTGTCGAGAGACGCGAGATTCGAGCCGCCGGCCTCGGCCAACGCTTCCACGATGACGGCATCGGGCGCGCCGCGCGGCGCCACGTTCTCGCGCAGCGGCAGCTCGAATTTGATGAAGTCCTGGAACACCGCGGTGAGTCGCGAGCGCCACGAATCGATGTCGAGTGTGCGGAGATCGACACCGTCGACCTCGATCGCACCCGACTGCGGGTCGTACAGCCGGCACAGCAGCTTGACCAACGTCGTCTTACCTGCACCGTTCAGCCCAACGATGGCGAGCGACGAACCTGCAGGGATGGTGAGGTCGAAACCCTCCAGGACGGGCGATGCGGTGCCTGGGTAGGCGAACGTGATGTCGCGGAAGTGGATGTCGCGTGCGGGCATGCCATCGGCGGCGCGGTCGCCCGTCACCAGAGCTCCGGCGGGAGCCATCGCCGCCTTGAGCCGCAGTACGGCCGCCACCGGCGCGGCCGCGCCATCGAGTGCCCAGTTCAGCCCGCCGAACGCGATCAACGAAGCGCCAATAGCGGCCTGCGCGTATATGACGACCGAGCCGAGGTCGAGCCGGCCATCGATAGCGGCCGACGCGAGCATCCAGAACGTCACCACGTTCGCGGCGGATACGAGGATCACGCTCAACAGCACCGACCGCTCGCGCATCTTCGTCGCCTTGTACTGCAGCTGGTGCAGGAGGGTGCGGCGAGCGATGAAGCGGTCGATCGTCCACCCGGCCAGGCCGAACGTTCGCAGCTCCTTGGCGGCCGGCGGATTGACCGCGAGCCGGTACGCGTAGTCCGCATCACGTTGGGCCGCCCGCACCTCGTCGGTGTTGCGATCGCGCCAGATGGCGCTTTCCTTGAGCAGCCAGTGGGTCGAGAGCCACGCACCGCCCAGCAGCAACGGTGCCCACCACTCGAACGCGAACAACACGCAGGCAGAGGCAAGGCCGCCGACCATCTCCGCCAAGCCCCCGGCGATGAAATCCATGGCGATCGACAGCGGGGGTCCGGTCATGCCCAGGTCGAACTCACGGGCGACTTGCAGGTCGTTCGTGAGCTCTGGATGCTCGAGATGGCCCATCCCCGGTGGCGCGACACACGCGTCGGTGAGTTCGTCGTACAGCCAGGCCGCGGTGCGGTCGCCGAGATTTGCGCTGAGCGCCGTGTGGATGGGGTTGAGGACCTGTACGAGGATGAAAACCACGCCGACCGCGGTGAGGGGCGCGGCCAGCGAATTTCCCTGCTGGACGGCGCGGATCAGCACGCCCATGGCGATCGCGAAGCCCGCCGGCAGCAACCCTCGCAACACGAGCACAACCCACCAGAGGGAGGCGAGCGGCCGGTCGGCCCTGCTCAACACGCCGAAGAACTTCCACTCCTGGCGCCCGCGCAGGCGCGTCATCAACGTGCGGTCCACAGGCCCGATCGTACGGTGCCCTCCCAGCCCGGCCTGTTGTCAACGCCGAAGGAGACTGAGTAGCTCCGCGGAATTCTCGAGGGTTTCGTGCAGGCCCTCGTACATCGAGCGTCGGCACGGGGCAGCGATGTTCATGCTGGCGCTGGTGAAACCCAGGCTCATGACATCTCTCGTGAGCTCGGCGCACTCGTCCGGCGTGCCGGCAATCGCAAAGCGCCGCACGAGGTCGTCATCGACGAGCCGAACGAGGTCGGGATCGTCGAGACGCTCGTGATCGAAGTACCAACCCGTCGACCGGGACAGCGCCGCTTCGACCTCGGCCATCCATCGTCCCCCGTCTCGTTCGAGGAGATCGTCGGGTCGGATGATCGCGGCGTAGTGCGCGACGTAGCGCTTGAGGCTGCGGCGAGCGAGATCGCCATCGCGCGAGATACACAGCGTGAGGCGCGGAGCAATGTCGATCTCGTCGAGGCTTCGCCCCGCGCGTGCCGCTCCATCGGCGAGCCACGTCCGGTACTCGCCGGCGATCCTTGCGTCGATGTGGCGGGCGCCGACGAGGGCGATGTCGGCGACTTCACCAGCCAGCCGCATCACCTGCGGACTTCGACTCGCGATCGAGATAGGTACGGGTCGAACGGGACCAACCATCCTGGCCGCATCGATAGTGATCGTCTCGCCGTGCACGCTGACTTCTTCACCGCGCAACAGTCCAGTGATCGCGTCGATCGCTTCGCGCAACGCAAGCACTGGCCGTTCGTACCTCATGCCGAGCTGCTCCAAGCCGGCGCCCACACCGATACCGAGGAAGGCCCGGCCATCCGACGCGTCCTGCAGCGCCGCCATGACACCGGCCAGGACCGCGGGGTGGCGTGAGTAGGGATTCGTGACCATCGGTCCCAGCCCGATGTGCGACGTGCTCTGGGCGAGCAGTCCCAGCAGCACGAAGCAATCGGGCCAGAACACCACATCGGATACGCCGAGACGATCGAAACCGACCTCCTCGGCGAGACGGCCGAGCGCCACCACCTCGGCCGTCGACATTCCTGGCGTGATCTCGGCTTCGAACATCGAGGCATGCTCTCACCGGAGCTAGCCGGTCACGGTCGGATCATCGGGGCCTCGACCGCGTGCCGGGCCCGCAGCTCCTCGTCCCACTCCCCGCTGCAGTAGCCGATCGCATCGACGATATGACCGTCGCGGACTTCGCACAGCCACATGCGGCGCGCCGTCAGATCGTGCCCGTGCACCACTTGGTGCTCCTCGTGTTCGGTCACAAAGCCCGACGCGGTCGGCGCCGTCCGCAGCACGTCGATGCGCACGTCGCCTTCATTGATCACCTTCAGCTGCTCAGCGAAAGCGGCGGCGCCCTCAAGCTGGAACCGCCACACGGGCATGTTCAGGTCGAAAAAGACATCGGCGGCCAACACGTTCTGAGCGGAGTCGGGATTCTCGAAGACACCGGCGAATGCACGGCTCAGTCGCTCCACGGCGTCGACGTCGGTTGCGGTTGTTGTGCGTTGTTTGGTCATGACTCGAGCTGCTCCATCACGCCCGCGGCGTCGACGACTCCCCAGCGCTCGATGACCTTGCCATCGGCCAGCCGCCAGATCTCGATGCCCCGCACCTGGAGCTTCTTACCCGTGGCGGGCACGCCCAGGAAGTCGCCGGTGTGGGTTCCCTGGAAGATCCAGTTCTCGATCACCGTGTCGTCGACCGAAAGGAACTCGTCTTGCAGCGTGCAACGCTCCGACAGGCCGTCGACCACCATCTGGCAGCTGTGCCTCTGTCCGTCGCGACCCTGGCCCTGTCCGGGCAGCGGGTCGTGGTCGACACAGTTCTTGGCGACGACCTCATCGACGACGCTCACATGGCCGCCGACGAATCCTTCCTGTGTAAGCCGGCGCACGATAGCGATGTTGTTTTCTGACATCTCCGTCCTCCTTGTTGGGTGAGGACGACGGTACGGCTGGTGCGCGGCCCAACGCATCGGACGAATCATCCAAATCGGCGCGCCGCGGGGATGGGTACTTATGTGTAGGACCGCTCAGAGCAGCTTGTGCTCGTAGGCGTACGCGGTGGCGGCCGACCGCGACGACAGGCCCAGTTTCGTGAAGATATTGCTCACATGGCGAGCCACCGTCTTCTCACTGATGAAGAGCGTGTCGGCGATCGCCCGGTTGGTCTTGCCTCCCGCCACGAGGGCGAGTACTTCGACCTCGCGCTTGGTGAGTCCACCCGCGATGGGCGCGATGCCCGAAAGTTCCTCGGCTCGTGCGAGATCAGGGAGAGCCCCGAGTTGCTTAAACGCGCGGCACGCGGCGTCGAGTTCCATCTTGGCGGTGTCCGCATCACCGACGCTTCGGCACGCCAGACCGAACAGGACGCGTGCACGGGCCAGTTCGTATGGCGCGTCGAGTGCGCGCCACGCCGTGCATGCGTGATGTAGGGCGGCGGACGCACCGCGCGCATCGCCTTCGCCGAGCAGCACGGCTCCTTCGCAGTGGGCCGAAGCCGCCCGAAGAAAGTCCGCGTTCAGCTCGGCGGCTATCGCTGACAGCTCGTCGGCGGCGGTACGGGCGGCGACGTCACTCGCCGCGAGACAGATCTCGACATAAGGGGCAAGGAGTCGCGCGCGCGTGACCGGGTCTCCCGCGCCGTCGAGCGCCCGACGCATCGCGGAGTGAGCCGCATCGACCTGCCCCTGCGCCAGTCGCATCAGCGCCAGCCCGGGCTGGGGGTCGCGACCGACCTCATTGGCCTCGCCGTAGGAAGCCTCGGCCGAGGCGAACTCGCCTCGTAAACGGTGAAGCTCAGCGCGGAGATAGAGCGCGGCACCCATCGCCGGCCGCGTCGTGGCCGCCCGCGCCAGGCGATCGCAGGCGCGCCCCACCTCATCGACGGCGTCGGACCATGCACCGTGCAGGTGCATAATTTCGGCCCGGTGGATCAGACACTGGCCGCGGTACAGAACCAAGGTCGGTTGGGAGTCGCACCACTGGCTGAGCGCTGCGGTCCACTCGTGCACCCGTCGAAGATCGAACAGCTCCTGGCAGGCCTCGATCACTGTGCAGTAGGCGTCGCCCACGGCGATCGGCGACACCTCATGGGCCGTAACGGCCACCATGGCCTCGTCGAGCAGGGCCACGCCGTCGGCAACCTGGCCGAGGTAGATGAGACAGCGGCCTTGCCCGACCCGCGCCAGGGCGGCGAGCTGGGGATCCCCGAACTGGTCACCGACATTGACGGACCTACTGAACGCCGCATGCGCTACCGAAGCGTCGCCCTCGAACACTGAGCGCAGCCCCACGCAGTAGCGGAGATAGCCGTGTTCGACGCATTTGAGGGCACGGTCATCGAGCAGCCGTTGGGCCCGGTCGACCCAGCCCCCGCCCCGCGCCAGTTCCCCCCGGTTCAGCAGTCCGAACGCCAACCAGAACGCGCAGCGCACCGCCCGGGCGACATCGTCAACGCGCAGCGCCGCCTGGTGTGCCCGCGTCCAGACCTCGGTGCTCTGCGTATCGAGGCCGGTGAGATACGCGGCCACCGCAAGCCGTTCAAGATCATCGAGCTCGAGCAAGCCCTCACGATCGGCGCCCGAAAGCCCGGAGAACGCGTCGGCCCAGGCGTGTTGCCTGAACGCCTCACGACCCTGGTCGATCTCCCCGGTCATCGCGAGAGTCTCGCCCAAACGACGGATGCCACATTCGCTTCCCCGCACTGGCATTCAGCCATGCAGCCTCTAGTGCGATCAGTTCGTCGAACTTCGACACGCGCGGATCCGTGCCCTGGACTTGCTCCATACAGCTATTAGGGGCCGTCAAGGCGCGTTCCGCTAGTGCCGAACGTCCCATCGGGCTGTTTCGGGACGCTGGGTATACCCTTCTTATGACACGACTCGAGCCCTTGACGTGTTGATCCGGCGGTTCGCTGGTTCAGGGAGCGGTGCTCCAGACCTTGGTAGCGCGATCACTCGATTGATGCGCACGTGATGGCGGTGGTGACTTTCGCCTCTACCTCGTCCCGTTCCGCAGGTCCATCGTCGACGTGACGACCCGACGCTGTCGCTGCGGGTGGGTTACCAACGACAAGGGAGCTAACGCAATGAAACGTAGGACCCTCGATTTTCTCTTCAGTGCAGGCGGTCTCGCCATGGCCGCCCTTCTGCTCGTGCTCGGTCTGGTCATGACGAGCAACGCCAACTTCGCGAAGCGCTACGTGAAGGATCAGCTGAGCGAGCAGAACATCAGCTTCAAGACAGCTGCCACCCTCACCAACGAGGAGAAGGCGTCGCCGTGCCTCATCAAGTACGCCGGCCAGCAACTCACGACCGGCAAGCAGGCGGAGTGCTACGCCAACGACTTCATCGGCCTCCATGTCAAGGCCGTGGCTGATGGCAAGACCTACGCCGATCTCGGTGCGCCCCAGAGCGACCTCCGCGCCAAAGTCGCCGCCGCGACAAAGGCCGGCGACCCCGCACTGAAGGATCTGCAGGATCAGCTCACCGCCGTCACGGCGCAGCGCGAGACCCTGTTCAAGGGCGAGACGCTTCGTGGCTTGCTGCTGACGTCGTTCGGATTCAGCGTCTTTGGAGTAAAGGGCGAGCAGGTCGCAACCGTGGCCTACATCGTCGCTGGACTGCTGGCGCTTCTGTCGATGGCCGGGTTCCTTCATGCGTTGAAGACACCGAAGAGCAAGGTGTTCGCCGCACCGCAACGTTCGAACGGCAAGGTCGAAGGCACGGCCGACGAGAAGCCCCTCGTCCGCGTCTAAACATCGGGCGACGAGAGCGGTGGATCCGAGGGGGTCCACCGCTCCTTGTCGTTTTGCGATCACCTCGGGACGATCACGGCGCCGAGCTGCTCGGCGATGAGCTCGGCGAGGCTTCGCCCGTAGCCCGACGCCAAGTCGTCGTAATGGGGGTCACCAGGCAGCCACGCGGCCGGGTCGGTGGGCACACGATCACCGAACAACACGAACACGTCGCTCGCGACGGTGAGGAGATCGGCCAGGAGCAGTGAATCGGCTTGCGCGAGCTCGGCGATGCGCGACTGCCACAACAGTCCGACGGGTGTGACGCCACCGACCCGCCGGCCGTGCAGCGCCTCCGACCACTCACGCGTGCAGGCGTAGTGCTCCGGCGTCGTGGCTACGAGCTGCGGCCGTGACAGGCCAACACGGGAAAGCCCTTCGTTCGTCAGATCGATCAGTGGCAAAGACACCGGCGTCGTCAGCGCCACAACTCCGCGCGGTGCGAGGTCCAGAGCCTCCGAGATGATCTTCGTCCCTGCCTCATGAACACCGTGGAAGCTCGACTCGAGAAGCGCGACGGTTTGGGTAGCGGCGCCGTACAGCGTTGGCACCGCATGACCATCGATGAGCAGGGGCGAAAACCGCGCGTTGCCGAGACCCGAGGCGTTGAACAGACCCGGCCAGAGGCTGCGTCGATACGCGGTGTGGAACGTGACACCCGCTGGTCGGCGATGAAGTCGCAGTTTGCGAAGGTCGACGTCGCCGGGGTTCGGCACCGGGCAACGCGCCGGGTCGAGGCAACCCGGCGCGGTCACGCCGCCGCTGCCGCCCGTTGCCGCGCGCTTTCGGCCACGAGTTCCGGGGCCGTGGCGAGCAGTTCGGCGGGGACGCGACCGCCCACCCACGCAGACGGCGTGGCGAACCACGCCCAGAGGGCCCAGCCGTCCTCGCCGGCTTCGCGCAATAGACGAATCGGTTCTTGGGCGTCGGAGCGCGGTTCGAACATGTCGTCGAGCAAGAACGCGGGGACGAGGGTCTCCCCATCGTGCGTCACGGTGAATATGCGGTGCGCCTTGCGGTTGCGAGAAACCCACTGCCGCGCGTTGTTCGCGGTGATACCCCTGGCGTTGGCGATAGCCGACGTCGATAAGGCGCCTCCTCGCAGCAGCGCGGCGCGCAACTCGGCGAGACGGCGGGCTTGTTCTACCGTCGCGTAGGGAACCGGATCGACATCGGCGAGCGACGGACCGAGGGCCTTGGCGAGTTCGCTCCGCGCCGACGACGCTCGCCGCTCCTGCAGCAATCCCGACTGAAGGACTCGATACATGAGATTGCGCACCTCCGTCTCCGACATTTCCGACTCACCCGCCGCGGTGCGGAGCGTGTCGATGATCAACAGTGCGAAGCGCTGCTCATCGAGCGGCACGGCCGCAAGCGCGGCTAGAACCTTCGCCTTGCCCGCGCCAGTGCCGGCGAGGACAGGGACGTGATGTCCACGCGAGGCACTCGTCCTCGGAACCATGGCCACTCCTCGATGGATTTCCTGTCAGGAGTGTAACAGTAAAAACTTGTCGTTACACCTATGCCAGACGCGGGGCGACGTCGACCATGAAATGCTCCATCGCCCGGGTGCGTCCGTCGAGACCCCCCGACGCCACCGGGTCGAGCAAGACGTGGCTGACGCCGATCCGCTGCCACTCGCCGATCGTGTCGAGCATGTGGTCGTCTGATCCGGCGATGGACTTCGCTGGGGGCATGATCGCTTCCGGATCGAGGTACAGCCTCACCGAGAGGCGCAGCCCGGCAGGATCGCGGCCTTCGTTCTGAGCCAACTCCTGCACGCGGGCCCATGCGGCGCGTACGTCGTCGACCGGCTCGAAGGCGGCATGGAGCGCGTCGCCGAAGCGAGCCGTGCGGCGGTAGGCCGCCTCGCTGTTGCCGCCCACCCAGATCGGCACGGCGCCGCCCGGCGGTTTCGGCGCGAAGCCGACTTCGGGGAACTGGTAGTACTCGCCGGCATAGCTCGGGTTCTCTTCGGAGAAGAGCCTGCGGAAAATCTCGAGCTGTTCGTCGGCGCGCTGGCCACGATGGTCGAACGGCATGCCCAACACTTCGAACTCTTCGCGCATCCATCCCACCCCGACGCCCAGAATCACGCGTCCACCGGAGACGACGTCGAGCGAGGCGATGGCCTTCGCGGTCTGTACGGGCGGTCGGTAGCCGAGGATGAGGACGGTCGTGCCGAGCTTTAGCCGCTCGGTACACCCCGCCACGAAGAACAGGGTGCCGATCGGGTCGAGCCACGGGAGATTGACCGGCGCCGGGAAGCCTCCGTCACTCGTGTACGGGTAACGCGACGTGATCTCGCTCGGCCAGGCGATGTGATCACTGACCCACGCCGAATGAAATCCAAGCGCCTCGGCGCGCCGGGCGAACGAGACCAAACCGGGGCCCGTCGCTTGCTTACCGAGGTGCGGAAGGTGAATACCCCAGTCCATGCGCGATTCTTGCCGCAATCGCCCGCTCGGGAATCAACCGGGTCAGGCCGAGGCGGCGAAGGTCCCCCGTTTGCCCTGGGTAGCGCGGAAAGATGCTGTCCGATGCGGGCCGCGATTGACATCACGAAGGTGACGTTCGACCGCCGTGTCGAAGAGATGGTTATGTCTGTACTCCGCAGCGGAATGATCGCCCAGGGTCCCTGCGTCGAGGCGATGGAAAACGCTGTCGCGAAGGTCGTGGGAGTGTCGAACGCGGTCGCCGTCAGCAATGGGACGGCGGCACTCGTCGCCGCGTTGCACACGCTCGGGGTCGGCGCCGGCGACGAGGTGATCACATCGCCGTTCACGTTCGTGGCAACGGTGAACGCGATCCGCGCCGTGGGTGCTCGACCGCGGTTCGCTGACATCGACATCGACACCTTCACCATTTGTCCGGCCAGCGTCGAAGCCCTCGTGACGCCGAGAACCAAGGTCGTCCTGCCCGTGCATTTGTATGGGCAGACGGCCGACATGACCGCACTCGCCGCGATCGCCCACCATCACGGTCTCGCCATAGTCGAGGACGCCGCCCAGGCGCTCGGTGCCACCCACGCAGGCTGTGCGGCCGGGAGCTTCGGGCTCGGCACGTTCTCGTTCTACGCGACGAAGAACGTCACGACCGGAGAAGGTGGCGTGGTCACGACCGACGACGACAACCTCGCGGCGTCACTTCGGATCTTCCGGAATCAAGGCATGCGAGAGCGCTACCGCTATGACGCGTTTGGCCTCAACCTGCGGCTGACTGATTTGCAGGCTGCGGTCGCTCTGCCGCAGCTTGAGCGGCTCGACGAAATCAACGAGACGCGCGCTCGGAACGCGGCGCGGCTCACGGCAGGGCTGGCCGACCTTCGCGGTCTCCACCTGCCCCGTGTCCGCCGGGGCGACCGGCACGTGTTCCACCAATACACGCTGCGCATCGACGATCGGGCGCGCGTCGATCGCGACGCGCTGCAGGCTCGCCTCGCCGACGACGGCATCGGCGCCGCGGTGTACTACCCAAGTCTCGTGTGCGATGGAATCGTCGACTCATGTCAACGCGCCACCGCAGTCACGGGGCAGGTGTTGTCGCTTCCGGTCCATCAGCATCTGTCGGACGCCGACCTCGAACGCATCGTCAGCTCAGTGCGGAACGCGCTCGTATGAGTGGTTGCCGCGTCGCCCTCGTAGGGGCGGGTTCGATGGCCGCCAACCATGCCCGCGTGATCGCCGACTCCCGCCGAGCCTCAATAGCCGTGGTCGTCGACCGAGACGGCGACCGGGCCGAACGGCTGGCCCAGGCAACAGGCGCGATGGCCACGACCGACCTCGCGTGGGCGTTCGAGTGCGATGCGGCCGTCGTGGCCACGGCGACGGCCGCGCATGCTCAGACCTCGCACGCGTTGATCGACGCCGGGCTC
This sequence comes from Acidimicrobiales bacterium, assembly GCA_040002995.1. Lineage (GTDB taxonomy): Bacteria > Actinomycetota > Acidimicrobiia > Acidimicrobiales > Ilumatobacteraceae > JBDUDK01. The sequence continues at coordinate 10,958 of JBDUDK010000132.1, forward strand.
CCCGTGCTGATCGAAAAGCCCTTGGCATCGACGTTGAACGAGACCCGCCAGATCGTCGCCGCCGCCAGCCGCCGCGATGTCGCGTTGATGTGTGGCCTCGTCGAGCGGTTCAACCCCGCCTTCGCACGATTGCGTAACTACCCCCTGAGCGCTCGGTCGCGTATCAGCACAATGCGCCTCAGCCCGGCGCCGTTGGTGGTGCACTCGAGCGTGGTCAACGACGTGCTGCTGCACGATCTCGATCTCATACTGACGTTGGCAAACGGCGACTCGGTGGTCGAGGTCGTTGCTCACGCTGAGGATTGGAAAGGCGACTGGCCGGAGACCGTCACCTGCCGGTTGACGTTCGCGAGCGGAATGACCGCGTCGCTGTATGCCAGCCGGGTAGCTGCCACCCGGCGCCGGGAGCTCGCGATTGAAGAAGAAGGGCAGAGGGCAAAGCCCGTCGACCTGCTCCAGACAAACGGCAACGCGCTCGAAGCTCAGTTCCACCGGTTCATCGATCTCGTCGAGCACAGCACGTTCGCGGAGCGGGAAGCGGAACGCCTCACCGTCTTACCCGGTCACGAGCTCGCTCACCGCGTAGATAGCTACATCGCCGAGGACGCACTGCCGTCATGCGCATCCTGATCACCAACGTGCAACTCGATCACCGCACGGGTACCGAGATCGTCGTGCGCGACCTCGAACGCGGCCTACGCCAACGCGGGCACGAGGTCTGCGTCTACACCCCTCACCCGGGAATCCTCAGCGACGAGATCACGGCTCGCGGCGGCACCGTGGTGGCCACCGTCGACCGTGTCCCGTTCGTGCCCGACGTCATCCATGCCCACCACAACGGTCCCGCGACTGAGGCCGCCCTGCAGTTCCCGGCTACACCGGTTGTGTTCGTCTGCCATGACCGCACCTCCCCGTACGACATGGCTCTAGGGGTGCCGTCGGTCCGCGAGTACGTCGCCGTCGATCTCAATTGCCGCGAGCGCCTCGGCGCTGAGGGTGTGTGCCCTGACTCCGTCCACGTCATCACGAACGCCGTCGATGTCGATCGTTTCGACGTCCGGGCCGGCGTGGCGACGCCCGTGCGAGAGGCCGCCGTCTTCGGCAACAACGCGGCACCCGGCGGCTTTGTCGAGGCGGTGCGCATTGCGTGTGCCCGTGCCGACGTATCCCTCGCGGAGTTCGGTAACGGCGTAGGCCGCACGCTCCATCATCCGGAGCAGGAGCTCGCCACATTCGACCTCGTGTTCGCCAAGGCCCGCTGCGCGATCGAGGCTATGGCCGCCGGCTGCGCGGTCATCGCCGTCGACGAGGCGGGCTACGGCGGGCTCGTGACACATGCCGACATCGAGTGGATGCTCGACTGGAACGTCGGCGACCGCTGTTTGCAGCGCCCCCACGATCCTTTGGTGATCGAGGAAGACATGCGCCGGATCGACGCCGACGATGTTTGCCGGGTGACCGAAGTCGTCCAGTCGCGCTGCAGCCTCACCGTCGCGCTCGACGCCTACGAGCGCGTGTACAAGGCGGCGATCGGTGGCGAGCGGGCCCGGCCGTCGCCCGCCGCGACATCGTGGCGGGATCCGTACAACGTCGTCGTGGCCTACGCCACCGCGCTCGAGGCGGGCCTGCGTACCGCCGGCGGAACATGGGCGATGCCGCCGCTCCCCCCCGCCGGTGCCGAAGCCATCACGGTCACCGTCGAGTCGGCGCCGCGCCAGGTGGCGCCGGGCGAGACCTTCGCGGTCGAGGTCGAGATCATCAACCGCGCACGTGAGGGCCTCGCCACCATCGGCGCCACGCCGGTCCACCTGGCGTACCACTGGCTCGACGACGCGGGCCGCATGGTCGAGCTCAGCGGAAGGAGAAGCGCGTTGACACGGGCCGTGGCGCCGTCGGACCGGCACCGACAGCGGATGCTCGTCGACGCTCTCGCCGAACCGGGACGATTCATACTGCGGGTGACGCTCGTGCAAGAGCTCGTTACGTGGTTCACCGATCTTTCCGCGCCGGTGTTCGCCGATGTGATGATGACGGTCGCCAAGCCACGAGACGATTGGAATCTCTCCGATGTCGCCGCGCTCTGCGGGCTCGAGGTCGTTCGCGACGCCCCCGTCGCGAACCTCGGCTTCGTGTCGTCGCCGCTCGCCGGGATGTTGACCTTCGCGGACTCAGTGTCGTTCGTCGACACCGCCGTGCAACGCGGCTGCCATGCGCTCATCGTGCCGCCCTCCCTCCTGGCGCGGGTGCCGAGGCACGTCGGCGTGATGGCTTCGGCTACGCCGGGCGACACCTTCCGCGAGCTCCACGAGGCCCTCGCCCTCCGCACCGACTTCTACGGGGCCGACGTGGAGACGAGAGTCCACCCCCGCGCGCGCGTTCATCCGACCGTCACCATCGACCCGCACAACGTCCTAATCGCCGAGGACGTCGAGGTGGGTGCCGGATGTGTTCTGAGCGGCCGCGTCACGCTCGGCCGGCGCGTCAAGATTTTCCCCGGCACGGTCATCGGAACGGCGGGCTTGCAGACCATGACGTTCGGGGGACAGCGCCACGAGCTCTCGCACGTCGGCGGGGTCACCATCGGCGACGACGCAGTGGTCTTTGCGAACGCGACGATCGCGCGTGGATTGTTCCGGCAGGACACCGTCGTCGGTGAGAGCGGCAGGATCGGCAACAACACATTCATCTCGCACAACACGCGCTTGGGGCGCGGCACAACCGTCGGCCACGGCGCCATCGTGAACGGCAACGTGCTGGTCGGCGACGACGTGTGGATCGGGCCGGGCGCGTCCATCGCGAACGACGTCACGATCGGCGGCGGTGCCCGTATCGATCTCGGCGCCACCGTCATTGGCAGCGTGGCCCCCGGCAAACACGTGGGCGGTCCCCCGGCCATCGATCATCACACCGTGCTACGCGAAGTCTCCACGTGGCGATCACGCGCCCGGCGGTGACCATCACCGAGTCACCCATCCTGGCGACGCTGGCCCGCCACGCTTCGACCGACCGGCTGCTGGTCGAGAACGGCCACTCGACGACGGCCGCAGACGCGTTGCGATTCGCCGACGCGATGAATGGAGCACTACGCGCGGCCGGACTGAACGAGTCGGCGCGGGTCTGCGTTGTCATGCCGAGCGGCCGAATACTGGCCCTTACGGCCCTGGCGGCGATGTCGATCGGCGGCTGCGCTCCCGTGAACCCGCGGTTGCACGAGGACGAGTTCGTGTCGATCTTCACGGATCTCGACGCCGATGCGCTCGTATCCATCGAGGGCTTCGCGCCAGCGGCGCGCACCGCCGCACGTCGGCGCGGCATGTCGGTGATCCACGCGACGCATGCGTCGGTCGACATCGTCGAGCGGGCGACGAAGCAGTTCAGCCACCATCCGTCCGTCCACGCCCTCTATCTCCACACATCGGGAACCACGTCGCGCCCCAAGCTCGTCGGCCTCACCGCCAGCAACTTGCTGAGCTCGGCGTCCGCGGTCGCGGCAACACTTCGCTTGTCGCCGGCCGACCGTTGCCTGGGCGTGATGCCGTTGTTCCACATCCACGGTCTCGTCGGGGTCCTCCTCGCGAGCGTGGTGGCCGGCGCGAGCGTCGAGCTCGTCCCCCGCTACGACCCGTTCACGTTCCGGCGTCAGCTGAGCCGGCCCGACATCACGTGGACGTCGGCCGTACCAAGCATGTATCGAGCGATGCTCTCACGGGGCGGCGGCGGTCCTCCGACGAACTCGCGGTTGCGTCTCGTGCGCTCGAGTTCCGCGCCGTTGCCGTCGATCACCTGGCGCGGACTCGAAGACACGTTCGGCTGCCCCGTCGTGAACGCGTACGGCATGACCGAGGCCGCGCACCAGATGACCAGCAACCCGCTGCCGCCGGGTGAGCGTCGCATCGGCACCGTCGGCTCCGCCGCGGGCGCCGAGGTGGCAGTGCTTCCTGACGGAGAGGTCGTGGTTCGCGGTCCGGGGGTAATGCGGGAATACCTGTCGCCATCGAGCGCCAACGACTCGGCCTGGCGCGACGCTTGGTTCCGTACCGGAGACCTTGGTTCGTTGGACGGCAGCGGCTATCTCACGTTGCACGGCCGCATCAAGGAGATCATCAACGTCGGCGGGGAGAAGGTGTCACCGTATGAAGTCGAAGCCGTCCTGCTCGATCATCCTTCTGTGGTCGATGCGGTTGCATTTGCCGCGCCCGATCGCATGCGCGGGGAACAGGTCCGCGTGATCGTGGTCGCGCGCGGCGGTGTCGGGTCGGTGGAGGAGATCGACTTGCGCCGGTTCGTGGCCGATCGGCTGGCCTCGTTCAAGGTGCCACGGCGGATCATCACGCTCGCCGAGATTCCCGTCGGTCCGACCGGCAAGGTGCAACGCGCACGGATGTCGGCACTGGCCGGCCTGGACGACGAACCGGTCAACTGAACGCAGCCGGCGGTGCCGGCCTAATACCTCAGTCGGTGGACGAGCAGGTCGCTCTCGATCCCCTTCACCTGCACTGTCGCGACGGTCACGTGAAGCCCGGCGACGATCTCGGCCACGTCCGTTCGGCTGGCCAGTTCCTCACTGATCACGATCTCGTTGGCGTGCGCCAGAGCCTGCACGCGCGCCGCAAGGTTCACGGTCTGGCCGAAGTAGTCGAGTCGGTCGTTGAGCGTAACCGCCAAACAGGCGCCCCAGTGGATGCCGACCTTCAGCCTCACCATTTCCTGGCCCTCAGCTTCGTTGAAACGCGCGATCCTGGCCAGCATGTCGAGCGCCGATCGAACGGCATCGGCCGGATTGACGAACGTCGCCATGACCGCGTCACCGATCGTCTTCACCAACGCGCCGGAATGCTGTACGACGCTCTCGCGGAGAAAGCCGAAGTGCATGCGTACGAGATCGAAGGCGCGCATGTCTCCAAGTTGGTCGTACATGGCGGTCGAACCCTCGAGATCGGTGAACACGAACGCGAGCCGTGCGACACCGAGGCCCTCCGACGCGACGACGGTCTCGGTCTCGAACAGATCGAGAAAGGTTTGGTTCGACAGCACGTCGGCGCCGGAGAGGAACTCGCCGCGCGTCAACTCGTACTCGCCTGGGAGATTGACCACCATCAGCGCGTACCGATGGCTCGTTCGGTTGCTGAAGTGTGTCCTCACCGGACCGGACTCGATCAACGCCCGAAAGCCGGCCGCGTGCGTGCCCGTGTACTCGAACTCGAACGTGCGCCACTCACAGCTCGACTCGGGCGCAACCTCGAGCGCCGGGCCGTTCGTGAACCACAGATACCCGGGAGCCGCGCTGACCTCGATCGTTATGGTCTCGCCCGGCTCGACGTAGTGGCACGACACCAGGCAGGAGCGCAGGTGATCGGCGACGGAACGGTCGCCGACGAACGCGTCTGACTCAAACCGATAGTCGAGAAAATGGCTGACCGGATCGAGTGACCACGGATCGTGGAACATGGAATGCCGCACGGTCGGTGCCACGGTGAAGGCGACTTCGACGTACTCGGTCATATCCGTCTCGCGATCGGCTGAACACACGTCGCAGAAGAAATGCGACGAGGCCGCCGTCAACGAGGCGAGGCTCTCCACGATCTCACCGCAGCCGTGGCACACGAACAGCCACTCCATCTTTGTGAGCGCGATCTTGCGGGTGTGGAGGAACATGTCGACCACGCATCGCTCGTTCAGGCCCCGTTCGCGGGCGAACCGGACGGGATTGATGCGAACGATGTCTCGATCCGACCCGCAACGAACGAGGTCATCGAACGCATCGACGGCCGCGGCGTTCGCGACCGAGCGCAGTTGCGCAATACCGGCCGTCAGGATGGCGCTCACATCGGCAACCTACTGCCAGGGGTTCAGCGCGGTTTTGAGGGGCGGGACTCGCTTACGGCTGCCGTCCGAGCCATGCCATCAGCCGATCAGTGTCGGACCATCCGGGCGCCGCGGTGACCGCTGGACCGAACGGTCGGCCCGGCCCGCGAAAGCTCTCGTCGATATCCTTTGAGTTCTGCCAGGCGACCGCGTACAGCTCTGGGTCGAGCTCGGTCGGCTGGCCCGTTGCTTTCGCGAGGTCCCAACTGTGCACGATCGTCTCGACGGTATGAACGCCGAGCGCGAACGCGCCCGGAAAGTCCCCGAACGGAAGGTGCACCGTTTGGACGAGGGTGGCTGGATCGCTCCACGCTTCAGAGAGCGTGGCCGCCGACGAGCGATACGGCGCGAGCGCGTCGTCGTGTACGAAGTCGCCTGTCGACGGCGTCGCCTCTCCAGGCTCGCCGTGCGCGATCTTCACGAACCGATAGTTGCCGCCGATCACGTGGTTGAGCAGCTCTCGTACGTCGAACTCGGAGCACGGCGTCGGCAATGCGAGTTGCGCGGTGTCGACCTTTGCGACGATCGCGGCGGCGGCTCCGAGCGCCCGATCGTGAAGCATGACAATGTCCATCAGTCCGCTCCTCCTGGACCGCGGTCTGGCCCGGGGTCACCGCCCGCGGCGCGCGTCGCCAACCGACCGAGGTAGTGCGCCCAGCCGCCGCCGTGCGCGTCGACCGCGTCGTCAGGAAGGCCACGGTGCGCGAGCCGAACGCGCGTCTTGTCGCCCTCGCGTTGCAATGTGATCTCGACGGTGGTCGACCCAGGTGGGATCGGGTTGGCCTCCTGCTCCCAGCCGAACGTGAACACGACACTCTCGAACGGCGTCACGCTGACGTACTCGCCCGCGGATTGGTATTGACCGGCCACAAGTACTCGGTAGACGCCGCCCGGGCGGGGATCAAGCTCCGCGACCGTGCCGTCCCATTCGACATGTTTGCGGGGGTCGGTGAGGAACGGCCAGATTGTCTCGGGTGTCGCGTCGATCACGATCTCGCGTATGAGCTCTGCCATCAACCCTGCTCCTTCGCTCGCTGGGCCGATTCGGCGACATCGCGCAGTCGCTCGAGCCCGCCCGTCCAGTAGTCGTCCAGAAACTTCCGGAGCTTCTTGAGCTCGTCTCGCTGTGCCTTGTACATACGACGTGTCCCGTCCCTGCGTTCGGACACCAGCCCCGCCGTCTTCAGGACTCGAAGGTGCTGCGAAATCGCCGGACGGGTGACCTCGGAGAAGTGATCGGCGATAGCCATCGCCGGCAACTCGCTCGTCCAGACGAGTCGCAGGATCTCCCGACGGCGTGGTTCCGCCAACGCCTTCAAGGCTGCGTCCATGAAGTGATAATAAAGCAGTTGCTTACGTAAGTGTCAACTACATCTTCTCGGCGACCGCCGCGTCGAGCAGGGCGCGCGCCGACCATCGCATGAGGTCGTTCGCATCGTCGCGGGAGAGCCCGGCCACATCGACCAGCCAGACCAGAGCCTCGATCCCGGTCGCACTTCGGATTGCGATGGCAAGGCGACGCAGCTCGGACGCCGAGAGCTTGGCTTGCAGCGGGGCCAGGGCCTCCTCGATCCACTTGATCGCACGTCCTTGCCGAAGGGGTAGCTGCGAACGCTCAACCGGGTCGGCTTCGAGCGAGAGCCGCAGCATGGTGCGCTGCTGGGGCTCGGTGTCGCGGATCATCCGGGTGAACGAGGCGACGACCAGATCGAGGCGCACGGCGACGTCGTCGGGGGCGTCATTGGGTAGGAGCGAGTTCGCCGCCGTCTCGGGGTGGGCGGCAGCCAGGAGGGCGCGCTGGTTCCGGAAGTAGCGGTAGGCAGTAGTGCGCGAGATCGAGGCGGCCTCTGACGCCGCCTCGACGGTCGGCGTCAGCCCCTCCGCGACGAGCTCGCGGGCCGCGGTGATCAGCGCATCACGGGTGCGCTGCTTCTGGGCCGTGCGTCCATTCAGCTCGTACGCCATTGACATGATCGAGATGGTACTCTAGTTTCGTTATGGGACATCAGTCCCATAACGACGATACGAGAGTAGGCGCCACTATGAAATCCCTGGTCCCGATCGTGCGGAACGCCGGCGAAGGCGACAAACAAACATTCTTCGGCGGCGGACTGCACACCTGGAAGCTCCTTGCGGAGGACACCGACGGCGCGTTCTTCCTCTTCGAGGACACGATGGTGAAGGACAAGACCACGCCCTTGCACCTCCACCCCGAAGCGCACGAGGTGACCTACGTGATCGATGGCGAGATCGAGGTCCAGGCCGACGGCAATCGGAGCCGCGTCCGCAGTGGTGGCATGTCGTTTGTCCCCAAGGGTGTGGCCCATGCCTTCATCGTCGTGTCGGCCGAGGCCCGGCTCGTAACGATCCAGTCCCCCGGCGCGGTCGGCCAGGCGTTTTACCGGGGCGCCAGCCAAGCCGCGGTCGACGACACCGTCGACATTTTCGACATCGCCCGCCTCCAGGCCTCGGCGGCCGAGAATCCCCGCGGCATCCAACTCCTCGGCCCCCCGCCATTCACACCGGTCAGTCGATGACGTCGTGCTGGAAGGCCCAGAGGGCAGCGGACGCCCGGTTCGACACGCCGATCTTCGTGTAGACGTGTTGGATGTGATGATCGGCCGTCTTCGCGGAGATGTAGAGCCGGTCGGCGATCTCGCGAGTTGTGAGCCCGTCGGCGACGAGGCGCAACACCTCGACCTCGCGACGACTGAGATCACCGGGACGGACGGCGCTCGCCGACCGCGTCGTTAGCTGAGCTCGCGCGAGTTGGATTTGATCTCGCGCGTAATTCGCCGTGTCGATGAGATCCATACTCGCCCCGCTCGACACGCACTCGTCAAAGCGGTCTGAGCCCAGCTTCGCCGCAATGCGGCGCGCGAGGTCAGGGAGATCGGGCACGTGACGCTCGCTGCCCGGCCGGCGGATGATCGCGCCGTAGAGCGTGCCGGCGGCCTCCGGGCAGTCGGTGCGCTCGAACAGCGACGTCACGCTGGCCAAGGTGATGGTGAGTTGGGCGATGTTGCCGGCTTTTCGGAACGAGTCGATGGCCGCGTCGAACAATGTCAGCGCTTCCTCGGGATCGGCATCCACCACTTTGAGAAGCGCGGCATCCCGTGCGATGAATCCTTCGAAGAAGTGGACCCGGTGTTGCCGGACGTAGGCGAGGCCCTCTCGCCAGGCCGTTCGGGCGCGGGCGGGTTCCGCGTGCGCGTAAACCGATCCGCGAATCCAGAGTGAGTACGCGATGAACCACGGATTCCCCAAGTGGCGCGCGGCGGCAACTGCCTCCTCGATGAGCTCACGTGCTTCGTCGACTCGTCCCGTTGCCTGGAGGCCGTCTACGAACGCCGGCAAGCCGAACCCTCGAGAACCGGGCAGGGCGGCGATCCTGCCGGTGATCTCCAGGTAGCGCTCGAGGTGCCCGGAGTACACCTGAGCGAGCGCCTCGATCATGTTGGCCAGGCCCGGGACGAACGGGTCGTACTTCGGGTTCGTCTCCAGCAGCGCCGCAGTGTGCGCGTACGCGACCGCCTGTTCGGGACGGCCCGTGAAACAGCTGTATCCGCCGGCGGCGTACAAAATCGGCAGCCGGCGCACGTCGGCTGCCGTTGCCGCATCGATGACCTCCTCTACCCATCCGACGGTCTCGAAGAACTCCGCAGAGACGCCGATCATGGCGGCATGCGCCGCGATGTCGGCGGCGGTCTCGACGTCGATCCGCGCCGTGCTCCAGCGGAACGCGGCGCGAAGGTTCGAAAACTCGACTTCCACCCAATCCACGGCGTCGCGAAACCCCGGGCCGTTCCACCGATCCCAGCGGGCGATCGCTTCGCTCGCGAAGTATCTCGCGTGGCGATCGCGCGTCGGCTCGAGGGTGCCGAGCGTCGAGAGCTCCTCTTCGGCGAACTGTCGGATCGTCTCGAGGAGGCCGTACCGGACCGATCCTGTGGCATGACTCACGGTCACGAGTGACTTACGCACCAGCGAGTCAAGGTGATCCAACACATCGAGCGGGTCGTCGGCGCCGACCACGTCGGCGATGGCATCGAGGCCGAAGCCACCCGAGAAGACGGACGCGTATCGCAGAACGGCACGTTCATCGTCATTCAGGAGCTCGTACGACCATCCGACGGCTTGACGCAAGCTGCGTTGTCGCTTCGACCCTGTCAACAAACGGAATCGGTCGGCGAGGAGACGCCGCTGCAAGTCGACCGGCGTCAACGAGACCATCCGTGCTGCCGCCAGTTCGATGGCGAGCGCCAAGCCATCGAGACCGTGGCAAATCTCGGTCACCGCGTCGGCGTTCGCGAGATCGTCGAGCTCGAACCCGGGACGGACCGCCCGCGCCCGTTCGACGAACAGCGCGACCGCCGGCGAACTCGCGCCGCCATCGAGTGCAAGGGGAGGAACGGGCATCACCTGCTCGCCGGCTACGCGCAGACTTTCGCGCGAGGTGGCGAGCACTGTGGCCGTGCCCGACCGGGCGAGAATCGCCTGCGCGGCGTCGGCCGCCGCGTCGACAACGTGCTCGCAGTTGTCGAGCAACATCAGGAGCCGGCGGCCCGACAAGGCCTCGGCAACCGTGTGGGTCACCGATACGCCGGCCTGTGGCGTGATCCCCAACGCGGTCGCGATCGCGTCGGGCACCGATGCCGAGTCCCCCACTGGCGCGAGCTCGACGAGCCATACGCCATCGGGGAACTCGCCGGCCAGCGCCGCGCCGGCTTCGAGGGCCAGGCGCGTCTTGCCCACGCCTCCGACCCCGGTCAGAGTTACCAACCGGTTGGCGCGCACCAGCTCGAGGGTGTCGGCGAGTTCACGCTCGCGGCCGATGAGGGTGGTGGCCCGAGCCGGCAGATTCCCTACACGGACATGCGGTGTCCGCAGCGCAGGGAACTCCGATCGCAGCCCTTCGGCGCGCACCTGGAACACACGCTCCGCCCTGACCAGGTCCTTGAGTCGATGCTCACCGAGATCGATGAACTCGAGCTCTTCGAGCAGCGAGGCCGTTGGTGCCCCTACGAGGATCTGACCTCCGTGGCCGGCGGCCATGATGCGGGCCGCGCGGTTCAGCACCGGTCCCACGTAGACGCCCTCGCGCTCGGATGCGTCGCCGGTGTAGAGACCCATACGCACGGCCAACGGCATCGCACTGGGCCAGTGCTCCGTCGCGATCCCCCGCTGTATCTCCAGTGCCGTATTGATCGCGTCGCGCGCATCAGCGAACGCGACCGCGAACCCCTCGCCGGTGGTGGCGAACACGTACCCGTGTCGACACGCAATGGACGTGCGGAGGATCTCGTCGTGGCGCTCCAACGTCGCCTGCATCTCCGCCGGGTACTCCTCCCACAACCGAGTCGACCTTTCGACATCGGTGAGCAGGAACGTCACTGTTCCCGTTGGCCTCCCGTCCACGCTCCAAGTCTGGCATCGAGACGCCTGATGTCACTTCGGCTCCCCGACCGGACTGGTCGGCGAAGTCCAGAGTTTCCTCATCATTTTGGAAACTCTGGACTTCCCTACCGCGTCTAGACGAGCGACTCCCGCCAGGCCATGGCCTGTAGCTCGACCGCGACCGCGTCCATCACGTCGACGACCGGTTCGAGCCGGAACACGAACGCGGCGAGGGCGGTGGTCAGGAAATGGATGTCGGCGAGGTTGTCGGTCTCAAGGACCGCATATCCGCCCCAATCGCCGACGCGCACCACGAACTGGTGGAACGTGAGGCCCTTAGGGGTGTCCCACTTGCGGAACACGTCGAGGATGCGGGTCTGCGCGGCTTCGTATTCGGACGGGCCGGCTCCCGGGCGTTCCTCCCATCTCAGCACGTACTTCTGATACCCGGGTTTTTGTGTTGCAGGCGTACTCATGACATGTCTCCGATCGTTGGTTCAAATGCGGGTGGATTCAGGTCTACTGCTAGGCGTCGTACTGGCCGCCGAGTTCCGCGGCCTGCGGCCTGCCTTTGTGGCCGGCCTCTTGAAGGATCGGCGGGACTTCGGGGTCGGAGACAAAGCTCTGCCAGCCCTCGGCATCCCAGTCGAAGAGCACCCAGACGCGGTCGTCCTCG
>JBDUDK010000013.1:0-60980 GCA_040002995.1 Acidimicrobiales bacterium
ATGCTCAAGCCGATACTCGCCGCGGTCGACGTCCTGACCACGGTCCTGGCGTTCGTGGTGGCGATCGCCGGCACTCAGTTCCTGGTCGGCCGCGTGGCGATCGACTCCGACAGGCGCTCCCTAGCGCTGCTCGCCCTCACGCTCCCCGGTTGGCCCGCCATCTACTCCCACCAGCGGCTCTATACCGCCCGCTACGTGGCGCGGCCCCTCGAGGAGTTCCGCCGGATCGTGCGTTCCTGCGCACTCGGTCTCGTGATGCTGGCCCTCACTGCGTACATCACCAAGATCACTCTGTCGCGTGTGCTGGTCGTCCTGGTGTTCCTTTCGGCCGTGGTGCTCCTCATGATCGAGCGCTCCATCGCCCGGACGTACTTCACACGCAGGCGGGTGCGCGGTCAGCTCATGCGGCCCGTGGTCGTCGTGGGTGACAATGCTGAGGCCGACGCGATCACCGCGATGCTTGAGAACAATGCCCACCTCGGTTACGAAGTTCGCGATGTTGTCGACTGCTCCGGTCGGGGTACCGACCGCCTCTCGGTGCTGAGCACGGTGCGCGACACATTGGCGGCCGTGCACGCGACCGGAGCCTCCGGCGTCATCATTGCGGCGACCGCCGTTGATCACGAGACGTCGAACCGTCTCATCCGGGTGCTCACCGATGAGGGTGTGCACGTCGAGCTCTCGTCGACTCTGGTCGACATCGCGATCCACCGCCTCGTGGTCCGCCCGCTCGGCCGGATGCCGGTCATGTACGTCCAGCCCGTGCGGCGCGCAGGATGGAGGGCCAAGGCGAAGCGCTCGCTCGACATCGCGGTCGCGTCGATCGGTTTCGTAGCCGTTTCGCCGGTGCTCCTCGTCGCGGCCATCGCCGTCAAGCTCGACTCGAGGGGCCCGATCCTGTTCAAGCAGGAACGCCTCGGTCGCGGCGGCAAGCTCTTCAAGGTGCTGAAGCTCCGCACCATGGTGCAAGACGCGGAAGCCAAATTGCTCGACCTTCGAGGCGACAACGAGGCCGACGGTCCGTTGTTCAAGATGCGCAACGACCCCCGGGTGACCAGGGTCGGCCGGCTGCTGCGCAAGTTCTCGATCGATGAACTGCCCCAGTTGTGGAATGTGATCCGCAACGACATGAGCATGGTCGGGCCCCGGCCGGCCCTGCCCGCGGAGATGGCCGAATGGGGCGCCGACTTGCACGGTCGCCTGCGGGTGAAACCGGGCATCACGGGCATGTGGCAGGTGAGCGGCCGGAGCAACTCGTCGTTCGAGGACTACGAACGGTACGACCTCTATTACGTCGACAACTGGTCGTTTCTGACCGACCTCGCGATCATCGCCAGGACCGTCCCTTCGGTGCTCTTCCGCAAGGGCGCGTTCTAGGCTCCTCGCTCATCCGTCGCTGGTTGTCAAAAGTTGCGGGTGCCACCACGGATGCGATAGATTGAGAAATGTTTCACAAGCCCTGTCGGGCCCGTGAAATGGGGTGGGCAGGTTCGCATTGGCACTACCCCACAGGTAATCGCTTTCGGTTCCCCACTCGGTCAGTGTGTGACTAACCGAGAAGCCCATCCGAAGGGATCCAGTGGACCTCCTCCGCGAGAACCGTCTGCTCAACCGAGGGTTCGGCGACACCCTGAACAAGGGTTTCGAGTTCATCGTGGCCATGGCGGTGCTCGGCGCCGCGGGCTACGGGCTCGATCAGCTGTTTGGAATCGGCCCCGTGCTGTTCGTCGCGTTTATGGTGCTCGCGTTCATCGGGCAGACTGCCCGGCTTTGGTACGCGTATGAAGCCGCGATGAAGCGGCACGAGAGTCAGCTTCCGAGCCGCGCTTCGCAAGCTCGCTCTGAAGGGGGGGAGAGCTGATGTCGTCGTCACCGCTGGTGACTCGATTGGAAGGGCCCGCGCCTGAGAGTCAAATCGCGCGCGACCTCGTGCGCCGAGGTCTGATCGCGGCGCCCGCGCTCGTGGCCGTGTCCGCACTCTTTTGGCGACTCGACGGCGTCGTGTCCTGCTTGTGCGCGCTGGCCATCGTCCTCGCGAACTTCATGTTGGCGGCGACGGCGATGGCGGTCACCGCGCGCATCTCGCTCATGCTGATGATGGGCGTGTCGCTTTTCGGCTACATCGTGCGCCTTGCGTTGATCCTGCTTGTGTATGTGGGGATCCACAACATGAGCTGGTTCTCCGCCCCCGCGTTCGGCTTCACCATCATCGTTTCGCACCTCGGTTTGCTTCTTTGGGAGGTTCGTCAGGTGTCTGCAACACTTGCCTTCCCGGGGCTCAAACCGCGCCCGCCCCGTCGTTCGGCTACCGACTCAACGAGGTAACTCGCGTGCACCTGCTTGCCCTCGACTTCCCGCCGCTCTCAGAGCTGTTGGTGTGGCGCAACTTCGCGTCAGGCGTCAACAAGATCTCGGTCATCTGCGTGCTCGCGCTCTTGATCACCGTCGTGCTGTTCGCGATGGCCGGTCGCGGCAATGCGCTCGAGGCGCCGAAGGGCGTGAAGAACTTCGCGGAGTCGCTGATCGAATTCGTACAGAACCAGATCGTGATGCAAACGATCGGCCCGCAGGGTTTGCCGTGGACGCCGCTCCTCGTGACCCTCTTTTCGTTCATCTTCCTCACGAACATCACGGGCATCATCCCCACGATTCAGATGCCGGCCAACGCCCGTATCGGCGGGCCCCTCGTGATGGCGCTGCTCGTTTGGGTGATCTACATCGTTGTTGGTCTCAAACACCAGAAGGCCGGCTACTTCGGCCACTTGCTCTGGCCGGCCGGAGTGCCCGTCGGCATGAAACCCCTGGTGGGGGTCATCGAGTTCATCTCCACCATCGTGGTCCGACCCGCCTCGCTCACCATCCGTCTTCTCGCCAACATGATGGCCGGGCACATCTTGTTGTTCACGTTCTCGCTGATGACGAAGACGTTGTGGGACAACTCCGCCCCGTTCCGAACGCTTTCGCTCCTCTACATACCGGTCTCGCTACTCACCATCGCGATGTTGATCTTCCTCACCGCGTTCGAAGTGCTCGTGGCGTTTCTGCAGGCCTACATCTTCGCCATGCTCACCGGCGTCTATATCGGATCATCGATGGAAGGCCATGGCGATGATCACTGACCGAAACCGACCGTTCCCATCCCACAACGAGGAGTGCACGTGCTGTCACTTGTTCTAGCCGCAACCACGACGTTGGCTGGCAACGTCGCCGGCTTCGCGTACGGACTTGCCGCCATCGGCCCCGGCATCGGCATGGGGTTCATCTTCGGCAAGGCCATCGAGGCCATGGCGCGCCAACCCGAGTCCGCCGGCCTGGTCCGTACGACCATGTTCCTCGGCGTCGCATTCGTCGAGGCGCTTGCCCTCATCGGGTTCGTCGTCGTCTTCTTGGTGAAGTGACGCGCCATGGCTGTCGCCCTCGTTCAGACCAGCGGGCCGACACCGGTGGTGGTTCGGCTGCAGGCTGACTCGGCGGCGGACACGACCGTCCCCACGAGTGAGACCACGGTGGCCGGTGTCGCGGAGCCGAAAGACCCCAGCCCGCTCTCGATCGTTCCCGCGGAGCTCTACTGGGCCGGCGGGTGCTTCATCGTCCTGCTGATCTTGATGCGACTCGTGCTCTACCCGCGCGTCGCCAAGGGAATGGAGGAGCGGGCCGGGTACATCAAGGCCAACCACGAAGAGGCCGACCGCGCCCGTGAGGCCGCGAACATCGAGCGTCAGCAGTACGAGGCGCAGCTGGCCACGGCGCGCGCCGAGGCCAATCGCCGGCTCGACGGGGCGCGTGACCAGATCGAACAGGAGCGCCAGAGCGCATTGGCCGAGACCACCACGACGTTGAGCGGCCGGCGCCAAGAGGCGCTGGCCGAGGTGGCCGCGGCTCGCGCGGCGGCCTCGGCCCAACTCGCTGACGTGACCGTCGACGTGGTCGCCCATGCGGCGATGCTCATCCTCGGGCGCATACCCGACCCAGAGGTGGTTCGGCGCGCCGTGACGGCCTCGATGAACGGCGGTGCTTCATGATCGTCGCCCAGCTCGTCTTCGTTGCGGCCGAGCACGCCGAGAAGATCCAGACCAAGCACTCGTGGCTCCCCGAGTGGTACGAGATCGTGTTCGGCGGCTTCGCCTTCCTCGTCGTTGCCGCGCTACTCGTCAAGCTGGCGTTCCCGCAGCTGGGGGCCGCTTTGAAGAAGCGATCAGAACGCATAGGCACCGAGCTCGACCGGTCACGTGAAGACACGAAGAACGCCGCGGCCGAGGCGGCGGCGATCCGGGCTCAGCTCGGCGATGTTTCGTCGGAAACAGCGCGCATCCTCGCCGAGGCCGACGAGACGGGGGCCCGCATGCTCGTCGAGGGCAAGGAACGCACGAAGGCAGAGATCGCGGAGCTCGAGGCGAACAACCGTGCCGAGATCGCCGCGATTCGGGCACGGGTCGAGGCCGACGTGCGCGCGTATGTCGCGGCGTGGGCATCGAGAGCCACCGATGAAGTCGTCGCGACAATGCTCGACGACGCGGCCAGAGAACGCCTGGTCGAGGCGGCCATCACCCAGATCGCGGCCACCCGATGAACACCGACCGTATCGACGCGTACGCGACGGCACTGCTCGAGGTGGCGCGGGCCGAAGGGCACCTCGACGAGGTCGAAGACGAGCTGTTCCGCTTCGCGCGCGCGTTGGAGAGCAGCGACGCCCTGCGCAACTCGCTCACCGATCAGATGATCCCGGCCGCGAAACGACAGGCCATCGTCGAGGATCTCCTCGGCGGCCGAGCCTCGCCCACGACGACGGCGCTGGTGTCGCTCGTGGTCGGCGCGGGCCGCGCGCACGATCTCCCCGCGATCATCGACCGGCTCGTCGAGCGAGCCGCCGAGGCCAAGCAAAAAGCCTTCGCGGAAGTGCGGTCCGCGACCCCACTCACCGACGATCAGGTTCGCCGGTTGGCGACGGCGCTCAGCGAGGCCGTTGGGAAGCAGGTCGAGGTGAAGGTCATCGTCGACCCGTCGATCATGGGCGGCCTGGTCGCCCAAGTCGGCGACACCGTCATCGACGCGAGTGTCCGTTCCCGACTCGAACAGCTCATCTCCCACCTCTCATAAAGGAAGTTCATGGCTGAGCTCACCATCTCGACCACCGACATCGCGGAAGCGATCAAGAGGAACCTCGACAACTTCCATCCCACGCTCGAGGCCACGACGATCGGCCGCGTCACCGAGGTGGGCGACGGCATCGCGAAGGTGTCGGGGCTGCCCGGCTGCGCGGTCAATGAGCTGCTGGAGTTCGAAGACGGCACGGTCGGACTGGCTCTGAACCTCGAAGAGGATTCGATTGGCGCAGTGGTGCTCGGCGCGGTCGAGGGCATCGAAGAGGGCCAGACGGTGCGGGCCACCGGGCGGATCTTGTCGGTGCCCGTCGGCGACGCCCTGCTCGGTCGCGTCGTCAACGCGTTGGGCGAGCCCCTCGACGGGCGCGGTCCATTGGTCGGCGCGATCGAGCGCCGCATGGAGATCCAGGCCCCCGGCATCACCGGGCGTAAGCCTGTGCACGAACCGCTCCAGACCGGCATCAAGGCCATCGACGCCATGACCCCGATCGGGCGGGGACAGCGCGAGCTGATCATCGGTGATCGCAAGACGGGCAAGACCACCGTCGCGATCGACACGATCCTCAACCAAAAGGGCCTCGGCGTGAAGTGCATCTACGTCGCCATCGGCCAGAAGCAGTCGACGGTGGCCCAGACCGTGGAGACACTGCGCCAGCGCGGCGCGCTCGAGTACACCGTCATCGTCACCGCCGCGGCGTCCGACCCGGCGCCGTTCAAATACCTCGCGCCCTACTCGGGCTGCGCCATGGGCCAGCAGTGGATGGAGAACGGCGAGCACGCCCTCGTCGTGTACGACGACCTGTCGAAACAGGCCGAGGCCTACCGGCAGGTGTCGCTGCTGCTGCGGCGGCCGCCCGGCCGCGAGGCGTATCCGGGCGACGTCTTCTACCTGCATTCGCGTCTGCTCGAGCGAGCCGCCAAGTTGAGCGACGAGCGGGGTGCGGGATCGCTCACCGCGCTGCCGATCATCGAAACGAAGGCCGGCGACGTCACGGCCTACATTCCCACAAACGTGATCTCCATCACCGATGGCCAGATCTACCTGATCGACGACTTGTTCAAGTCGGGAGTGCGGCCCGCCGTCGATGTGGGCATCTCGGTTTCCCGAGTCGGTGGCGCCGCGCAGGTGAAGGCGATGAAAGCGGTCGCCGGCACGCTCAAGATCGACCTCGCTCAGTTCCGCGAGCTCGAGGCGTTCGCCACGTTCGGTTCCGAGCTCGACGCCATCTCCAAGGCCCAGCTCGAGCGGGGCTACCGACTGGTGGAGCTACTCAAACAACCGCTCAACTCGCCGATGCCCGTCGAGGAGCAGGTCGTGTCGATCTTCGCGGGCACGAACGGTTACCTCGACGATCTGCCCGCGTCCGATGTCGCGCGATTCGAGGGCGTACTCCTCGACGCGTTCCGCACCCGCTACGGCACGCTCCTCGCCCACATCCGCACGACGGGCACTCTGCCCGATGGAATCCCGGAGGCCGTGACAGCGATCAAGGCGGCGTTCGTCGCGAGCGAGGCCGACGACAAGGCCGCGGCGCCGGGCTCGGTCGACCCGGCCGACACCGACGCCACCGGCGTCCTCGACCCCACCACCGACAAGACCCTCGCAACGGAGTAGGAGCCAGCCCGCATGGCCGGAGGCCAGGAGCGCATCCTTCGACGCCGGATCAAGAGCGTCCAGGCGACGAAGAAGATCACGCGCGCCATGGAACTGATCGCGGGGTCGCGCATCGTGCGCGCCCAGCAGCGCGTCCATGCGGCCATGCCGTACTCCGACCAGATCACCCACGTGGTCCGCGATCTCGCCGCGGCCGGCGGAGAGGTCTCGAGTCCTCTCCTTCTCGGCCACGAGACTGTCCGCCGAGTTGGCTTCGTCGCGCTCGCCGCCGATCGCGGGCTGTGCGGGGGCTACAACACCGCAATCATCCGGGCCACCGAAGGCGAGGTACGCGAACAGGCCAAGGCGGGCATCGACTACTCGCTCATCCTCGTCGGCCGGAAGGCCGAGAGCTACTTCCGGTTCCGCGGGTATCGCATCGACGCGACCTTCTCCGGCTTCTCCGACAGTCCCACCTACGAAGACGCCCGCAAGGTTGCGGCCCACGTCATCGCGGCCTATGAGCGGGGCGATGTCGATCGCGTCGAGCTTGTCTACACGCGTTTTGCTTCCGCGGGCTACCAAGAAGTCGTGCGCCGGCCGCTCGTGCCCCTTGAAGCCGAGGTCGTCGAGGGGGAGAGCAAACCCAAGGCCGACTACGAGATGGAACCGAGCGCGTCGGAGATCCTCGACACGTTGCTGCCGCGCTACGTCGAAGCGCGTGTGTACGCAGGCATACTGAACGCGGCCGCGTCGGAGCACGCGTTCCGCCAGCGCGCTATGAAGGCGGCCACCGACAACGCCGAGGAACTCATCACCACACTCGGGCGCGTGATGAACCGGGCCCGTCAGGACTCCATCACGACCGAGATCATGGAGATCGTCGGCGGTTCCGAGGCCCTCTCGGGCGCTTCACACGCCAGCGACTTCATTCGCCACCCCCTTGAACTACCGGAGGCCCCCGTATGACCATGACCGAAGCGCAGCTCAAGGACGGGCGCATCGTCGCAATCACCGGCCCCGTCGTCGACGTGGAGTTCCCGCCCGACTCCATCCCTCAGCTCAACCACGCGGTGACCATGACGATGAACTCGGGCGATAGGACGGTCGAGATCATGGCCGAGATCGCCCAGCACCTCGGCGAGGGTCGGGTGCGCGCCATCTGCCTGAAGCCCACCGACGGTCTCACACGCGGCACCGCGGTGCGCCAGTTGGGCGAGGGCATTTCGGTACCGGTGGGCGACGAGGTCCTCGGCCATGTCTTCAACGTAATAGGCGAACCGCTCGACGCCGACCCGAGCGTGGTCGCCAATTGCGAGCGCTGGCAGATCCACCGCGACCCGCCCGCGTTCGATGCCCTCGAACCGCAACTGAAGATGTTCGAGACGGGCATCAAGGTCATCGATCTCCTCACACCGTACGTGCAGGGCGGCAAGATCGGCTTGTTCGGTGGAGCGGGCGTGGGCAAGACCGTGCTTATCACGGAGATGATCCAGCGCGTCGCGCAGAACCATGGCGGCGTGTCGGTGTTCGCGGGCGTGGGTGAGCGCACGCGCGAGGGCACCGACCTTCGTCTCGAGATGATGGAGTCGGGCGTGATCGACAAGACCGCGCTCGTCTTCGGTCAGATGGACGAGCCGCCGGGCGTGCGCCTGCGCGTCGGTCTGTCGGCGCTCACGATGGCGGAGTACTTCCGCGACGTGAAGAACCAAGACGTCCTGATGTTCATCGACAACATCTTCCGCTTCGTGCAAGCGGGCTCGGAAGTGTCGACTCTGCTCGGCCGTATGCCGTCGGCCGTGGGTTACCAACCCACGCTCGCCGACGAGATGGGCCAGCTGCAGGAGCGCATCACATCGACGCGGGGCCGCTCGATCACTTCGCTGCAAGCGGTGTACGTGCCCGCCGACGACTACACCGATCCGGCGCCGTTCACCACCTTCACGCACCTCGATGCCACCACCGAGCTGTCGCGCCAGATCGCGGCGCTCGGCATCTATCCCGCGGTCGACCCGTTGGCTTCGACCTCGACCCTGCTGCGGCCCGAGGTTGTGGGCGAGCGCCATTACGCGGTGGCCCGCCGGGTGCAGGAGGTGCTGCAGCGCTACAAGGAGCTCCAAGACATCATCGCCATCCTCGGCCTCGACGAGTTGTCCGAGGAGGATCGCCTGACCGTGAACCGCGCCCGAAAGGTGCAGAAATTCCTGTCGCAGCCGTTCTTCGTGGGCAAGGTGTTCACGGGCCTCGAGGGCATCTACGTCTCCACGGAGGAGACGGTCACGTCGTTCGAATCGCTCGTCGGCGGCGATCTCGACGACGTGCCCGAGCAGGCCTTCCTGAATGTCGGCGGTGTCGACCAGGTGCTCGCCAAGGCCAAGACCTTGCAGGAGCAGGCGGGCTAGCTCGACATGGCGACGATGCGTGTGGAAGTGGTGTCACCCGAGCGGGTGCTCTTCTCGGGCGAGGCCACCATGGTCGTGACCCGGACGTTGGGCGGCGGCGAGATCGCGTTCCAACCGGGGCACGCGCCGTTTCTCGCCGCGCTCACCGAGAACCACACGCGTATCTATCTCGCCGATGGAGGCCGCCAGGATGTCGCGGTTGGCGGCGGGTTCGTCGAGGTTTCGAACAACACGGTGTCGCTCTTGTGCGACGTGGCGGAGTTGGCGGGCGACATCGACGTCGACCGGGCGCGGCGGGCCAAGGATGCCGCCGAGCTCAGCCTGAGCCGTGAAAATGACACGGCCGTCGAGGCGGCATTACGGCGCGCCCACGCTCGCCTCGCCGCCGCCGGCGTCGTGGTCTGAGGCCGCCGCACCGGCGCTGCTTCCATGGCCCGTCGCCGATTCGCCGTTGCGCTCATGGTGCCCGAGCCCTGGCGCACCGAAGTCGACGCGCTGCGGCGGGCGGTGGCCGACCCTCGTCTGGATCGGATCGGTCCCCACATCACGCTCGTGCCGCCGGTGAACATCGCCGCCGAGTATTTGTCCGACGCCCTCCGCGTGGTGCGGGAGGCCGCCGCGGCTCACGGTCCGCTCGAGCTCACCGTCGGACCGGCCACCACGTTCCTGCCCGCCAGCCCGGTCGCGTACCTCGCCGTCCACCCGGTGGAGCCCGTGGAGGCCTTGCACCGCGCCGTGAACCGGCCACCGATCGAGCGCCCTGAGGAGAGGCCATTCGTCCCTCACGTCACGATCACGACCGACGAGACCTCCGACAGGCTCGCCGCGATAGTCACTGCGTTCGCCGGCTTTGTGAGAGACGTGCGGTTCGAGCATGTGCATCTACTCGAGCACACTCGCGACGACGACGACGTGCTGCGCTGGCATGTGATCGCCGATGCCCGGCTCGGATCATCAGCGGTGCTCGGCCGCGGCGGTATCGAGGTCGAGACCATCGGGGGCAGTGTCGCCGACCCCGAAGCGATGGCCTTCGCACGCGAGGCCGACGTCATCACCGCCCGGATCGGCTCTCGCGTCGTCGCCGTGGCGAGCGACGAGCCGTGGTTGGCCGATCTGCTGGCCAGCCGACGCTTCGGTCAGGAGTAGTCGACGGCCGAAATGCCGGTGAGCTTCTCGAACGCGTGGTGGGCGTCGACGAGACGAACCGTGCCTGAGCGCGACCGCATCACGAGCGACTGCGTGATCGCGCTCTGCGGGTGGTAGCGCACGCCCTTCAAGAGATCGCCATCGGTGATGCCGGTGGCGGCGAAGAAGCAGTTATCGCCCTGCACCAGATCGTCGGTGGTGAGCACCTGCGACAGGTCGTAGCCCGCGGCTACCGCGGCCGCCCGTTCGCTGTCGTTGCGCGGCCACAGGCGGCCCTGGATCTCGCCACCCATGCACTTGAGCGCGGCGGCTGCGAGCACGCCTTCCGGCGTGCCGCCGACGCCGAACAGGATGTCGGCCCCTGCATCGGCCCACGCGGTCGAGATGGCGCCGGCGACATCGCCGTCGGAAATGAGCCGGATGCGGGCACCGGCCTGGCGGACTTCGCCGATGAGGTCGGCATGACGATCGCGATCGAGTATGACCGCCATGACGTCGCGCACCGTCTCGCCTTTGGCCTTGGCCACCGACTGCAGGTTCTCGGTGGGCGTGGCGGTGATGTCGATCGAGCCCCGCGCCTCGGGGCCCACGGCGATCTTTTCCATGTAGACGCACGGACCAGGGTTGAACATGGTGCCCCGTTCGCTCACCGCGATCACGGAGAGCGCGTTGGCGCGCCCCATCGCGGTGGGTGTGGTGCCTTCGATCGGGTCGACGGCGATGTCGCACTCGGGAGGGGTGCCATCGCCGATGCGTTCACCGTTGTAGAGCATGGGGGCTTCGTCTTTTTCGCCTTCGCCGATCACGACGATGCCGTCCATGGCGACGGTGGCAAGCACCACGCGCATCGCCGCCACGGCGGCACCATCGGCACCGTTCTTGTCGCCGCGCCCGACCCAACGGCCGGCGGCCAGCGCCGCCGATTCGGTCACCCTGACCAGCTCGAGAGCAAGGTTGCGATCGGGAGTGCGCGACATGTGGCCACGCTACCCATCAGGAGGCGAGGCCCGCTCACGGTGCTGGTCGTCTCGGCGAAGGCGCGTGACTTGGGCGAGTCGGCGTAGCTCCTCTTGACGGGAAGCGAGGACGAGGACGAGGACGCGAGGATCGCGGTACATAGCAGGTTCCTTTCGGGGAAATGGGAAACGAAAGCGGAGAAACTCGACGCGTTCAGATGCCGAAACCGGCGGCGAGGTCGCCGCGCACGCCGGCGCACGGATTCGCGGTCTTCAGCATGGGGCTCACCTCCTCGCTCGGGATCGGACCGCACCAGGCAACACGATCGGGCGGCGGCAAAGCAACCGATTTAGGGTGATCGACCCATGACGGCTCGCATCACACCCGCGATGGTGGCGCTCGGGCGCACCATCACCGAGCCGAAACTCGCGCCCGACGGCGCGACCGTCGCGTTCGTGTCGACGACGGGTGGTCGCAACTCGCTCGTTACGGTCGACGTGTACGGCGGACCGGAGCGAGTGATCGCGATCGATCCCGAGCCCGCGACGCGCGGCGGCGTCTTCGACTGGTGTCGAGGCGGCGTCGCGCTCGTCTATGCCGGCCGCGCCGGCGGGCTCTGGTGTGTGCCCGCATCGGGAGGTCGCGCCGGCGAGGTGAGCGACATCACGGCCGAAGGCATCACCGCATCGCCCGACGGGACGCGCGTCGCCGCGGTGGTCGATCAGCGCGACGTCGTCGTGGTCGACCTCGAAAGTGGAGTGCCTGCCGTGGTGCGCGGCGAGCAGAACACCTTCGCGTTCGATCCGATCTGGAGCGACGAGGAGCTGCGTTGGCAGGAGTGGACGGAGCCCGACATGCCATGGGACGCCAGCCGCGTTGTGGGTTGGACTCCTGAGCGCGGCCGCGTTGTTCGTTTCGAACGACCGCGATCGCAGGCACAGCAACCGCGCGGCGACGCCGTGTTGTGCGACGCGAACGGCTGGCTGAACGTGTGGTCGCTGAGCGAGCAACGGCCGCTCGTCGACGAGCCGTACGAACATGGCGGGCCGTCATGGGGGATGGGACAACGTTCCTTCGCGTGGTCACCCGATGGTGCGCGGCTCGCGTTCGCGCGAAACGAGCTCGGCTTCGGGCGGTTGTGCGTTGTCGATGTCGCCTCGCGTGCTGTCGAGGAAGTCGCCAAAGGAGTGCACCAGTCGCTCTCGTGGGAAGACGGTTATCTCGTGGCGGTGCGATCGGGAGGACGTACCCCGAACCAGCTCGTGGCCTACGACACCGGTACGTGGAAGCGGACGGTTCTCGCCCACGGTCCCGTTGCGGGTTTCGAAGGCGCCCTGGCCGAGCCGGAGCCTGTGACCTGGTCGGGAGACGACGGTACGGTGCTCTATGGGCGCTTCTACCGCGCCTCGGGCCGGTCGGTTGTCGTGTGGATCCACGGCGGGCCCACCGATCAGTGGGACGTCCGTTTTCTCCCGCGTATTGCGTATTTCGTCGAGCTCGGATGGTCGGTGTTCGTACCCGACCACCGGGGCAGTACCGGCCACGGACGCGCGTTCACTCAAGCGCTCACCGGCCGATGGGGAGAGCTCGACATCGGCGACACGATCGCGGGAGTGCGCTCACTGGGCGCGTTCGACCATGTGGTCGCGATGGGCGGCTCGGCCGGAGGATTCACCACGCTCGGGTTGCTTGCCGCGCACAACGATGTCGTCACCGCGGGCGTGGTGGTCTATCCAGTGACCGATCCTGTCGCGCTCGGTGGCGTGACGCACCGATTCGAACGGCATTACACGGAACGACTTGCAGCTCCGTCAGAGCTCCGTCCTGACCTCGACACTGTGCGCGGTCCACTGTTGGTGCTGCACGGCGCGGATGATGTCGTGGTGCCCGCGAGCATGACGCGTGCGTATGTCGAACGTCTGTGCGCACGCGGCGCACACGTCGAATATCACGAGTACGAAGGCGAGGGTCACGGCTGGCGCCGTCCGGAGACCGTGGCCGATGAGCTGGCCCGAGCCACTGCCTTTCTCACTGGTCTATGGTCGCGCTCGTGACCGACATATTCGACCAGCCCGACGACGATCTGGTGGTCTACGAGCTCGGCGAATGGTCGCTCGATCAACGGGCCGCCCTCGGTGAAGCGCTCGCTAATCGTGCGATTCCCCACGGCTGGGAAGGTATCGACCTCGTTGTCCACGAGGATTACGAAGTCGAGGTTGACTCCATATGCGACGCAATCGAAAAGGGCGATCCGGTTGTCGATGATGTCGAGGACGAGCCGTCGGAAGTCATGGGCAACCTCTTCGAAGCGGCCGATCGTTTGTTGCACGACACACGCGATGTCGATGCGAGCGCCTCGCTTCTCGCTTTGGCCGATCACCTCGATCCGGAAGAGCCGCCGTTCGGTGTCGACCCGGCCGTTTGGGAGCGCGTGGTTGACACCGCGGACGATCTCGCGGACGGCATCGCCGAAGAGGACGACGAGATCATCAACTCGTCAGCGGGGCAACTGCGCGGGCTCTTGCGGCCCCTGGTTTAGCGTGCTGCTGGCCGAGCTCGAGGTCTGGCATTCGCGTCCGATCGCGCCGACGCGGCGCATCGCGCTCGGTCATCTCGCGCTGCCGGTCGAGCCGCCCCCGGGCTTCGGCGGCCTCCTGCTCGGGGGGGTGGTCGCGGCCCACATCGGCGGTCTTGACGCCGAGCTCGTGCCCGACCTCCATGTGCTGATCGGCCAGGTCGAGGCGGGTCAGAGGATCGTGCAGCCCCGGCTGCGCCATCGCTTCCAGGTCGACCGGCACGGCCTGGCGCGGAGCCGCCACCGGCTGGTGGGCAAGGGTGAGGAGATCACGTTCGACTTCGAGGAGAACGGTTCGCCGACCCAACAGATCCTGGGCGCGGTGTACGCCGCCGAGCGCCTCGACGTGCCGGGTCGTAAGGCCGTGTGCGCGTTGCTCCACAAGGCGGTTCGATGGAACGGCGGACCGGTCGGGCCTTCGCTCATCGCACACCTTTCGGGCGTGCAGTCCGCGTCGGTGATCGCGTTCGCCAACCCGGTCGTGTGGGCGCTCAACATTCTCGGTTTCGCGCCGGAATCGCGGCCCTCGAAGCGACAGGTGCAGGCCCGGTTCCGAGCCCGCCTCATGGACGTGCACCCCGACCACGGTGGCGACGAGGAGGCGGCGAGTACCTCGATCGCGGAGCTCGGCGAAGCCCGTCGGGTACTCCTCGGGACATGATGTGAACGGACCCGCGCTGTTGCTCTTTCCCGGCGCAGGGACAGGTAGCGATCACCCGTCGCTGCGCGCGATCGAGGCCGCGTCGCCGTGGCCAACCGTGCGAGCCGACTTCGTGTACCGCAAGGCCGGCCGTCGCTCGCCCGATCGCCCGGCCGTGCTCATCCAAGCGGTGGTCGACGAGGCGGAAAAAATCGCGAGCCCGTTCCTCGTATTGGGCGGACGCTCGATGGGCGGACGGATGTGCTCGATGGCTGTGGCGCAGGGTCTGGTGGCCGCGGCCGGCCTCGTCCTCATCAGCTACCCGTTGCATCCGCCGGGGAAGCGCGACCAACTTCGCGTCGACCACTTCGGCGCCATCGACGTTCCGTGTCTATTCGTTTCGGGAACGCGTGACCCGTTCGGCTCCCGCGAAGAGCTCGAGACGCACACGACCGCGATCTCGGGTCCCGTGACCCACGAGTGGTTCGAGGGACTCGGCCACGATCTCAAAGGCGCCGACGCCCGCGTGGCCTCAGTCGTCGCGGACTGGCTCACGTCGTTGGCGCCTCCTCGACGCGATCCTCAGGATTGATGTCCTCCAACTCGATGCGCGCGGTTTCCGGATAGAGCGCCAACACGAGCACTGCGACAGTGAGAGGGCCGATCGCAAGCCCTGCCATCACCGGGCCGTAGCCGCCCGTGTCGTGGACGAGCGCGCCGGTGAGCACAAGACCGACCGCCGACCCCGCGAGGCTCACGACTGTGATCGCGGCATTGGCCCGGCCGCGCAGTCCCGTTGGGAACAGTTCGGCCGAGTACACGCCGAGGGCCGGCACCGCGAGTGCGCCAAGGAGGGCGCCGGCCGTCGACCAGATCCACATCCACGCGCCCCCGACCGAGAACACCGCCACCGTTGCGACGGAGCCGCAGGCGAGCCCGACGGCCGCGACGATCCGCCGTCCGTGGTTGTCGGCCAGGCGACCTCCGACGACGACGCCGAGCCCGCCGGGCGTGTTGGTGACGAGCGAGAAGAGCGCCACCCTCTTCGCCGAGAAGTGGCGAATCTTTTTGAGATAGCGGTTCTGAAATCCCGACGCCGGCGCCACCAGAAGGTTCGTGAGCAGACCCGACATCGCGAGCAGCCAGAACCGGCGACCATGGCCTTTGAACTCGGCGACCGGATGGGGCGCCTCGTAACGGCGGCTCTCCGGCAGGTGGCGTCGAACGACGGGCACGAGGGCGAGGAACAGGAGCGGCGCCACGTAAACGAGGCGCCAGCCGCGCTCGCCGAGATCCGCGAGAGGGAGCACGACGAGGCACGCGCCCGCGCCCACTGCGGCGGAGATGGACAAAAGGCTTACGGCGTACGCGCGGGATCCCTTGGGCATCTCTTCGGTGGCGATGATCACGATCACGAGCCCAAGTGAGATCGCAAGCGGACGCCCGACAATCTGCGTGGCCGTCAGCACAACCAGGTTCGGTGCCAAGGCGCCGAGCGCGCACACGATTGGTGCTGATGCCAGCGTGAGGAGGGCTACGAGCCTGCGACCATGGCGGTCGGCCAGCCCCACCACCACAAGGGCGATGAGCACGCCACCGCGTACGGCCGCGAGAGAAAAGCCCTGCGCGGTGTCGGACGCGTGAAACTCATCAGCCGCGAACGACACCGTTTGTGTGAGCAGCGTGTTGAGGTAACCGACCGGCAAACTGGCGAGCGCCAGGACAATTAGGACTCGCCAAGCGCGT
This sequence comes from Acidimicrobiales bacterium, assembly GCA_040002995.1. Lineage (GTDB taxonomy): Bacteria > Actinomycetota > Acidimicrobiia > Acidimicrobiales > Ilumatobacteraceae > JBDUDK01. The sequence continues at coordinate 16,163 of JBDUDK010000013.1, forward strand.
CGGTCGAGCTGGTCGGGCGGCGCCCACCATGCGACCGTGGGTGCGACGGTGGCTGCGTTGCCCACACTGGTCGACAATACTGATGAGTTCATGGACCGGATCGTCGTGCGGCCGAATGGTCCGCTCAGCGGCACCATCGTTCTGAGTGGCGCGAAGAATTCCGCGCTCAAACTCATGGCGGCCTGTCTCTTGGCTGAGGGCGATCACGTGTTGCGCAACGTCCCGCGCATCGCGGATGTCTCGATCATGGCCGAGCTGCTGCGCGCGATCGGTCTCACGGTCGTTGTCAATGACCCCACCAATGAGCATGGTGAGGTGCGGGTCCATACCGGCCCCGACATCTCGCCCGACGCGTCGGAAGAGCTGTGCGAGCCCATCCGGGCCTCGATCGTGGTGTTGGGCCCGCTGCTGACCGTGTGCGGTCGAGCGCGCGTGGCGCTTCCTGGCGGTGACCAGATCGGCCCCCGTCCGATCGATCTGCACCTGAAGGGGCTCGAGGCGCTCGGCGCCGAGTTCGAGCTCGAGCACGGCGTGGTGGTCGGCCGGGCGCCCGATGGTCTACGCGGCGCGCACGTGATGCTCGACTTCCCGAGCGTGGGCGCCACCGAGAACATCGTGATGGCGGCCGTGCTCGCCGAGGGCACGACGATGCTCGACAACGCCGCACGCGAGCCCGAGATCCAGGACATCTGCCGCTTCCTCAACGCGCTCGGCGCGCGGATCTCGGGTATCGGCACCACCACGCTCAAGATCGAAGGCGTCGCGCGCGAAACGCTGCATGGCGCCGAGCATTCCGTTGTGCCCGATCGCGTCGAAGCCGCCACTTACCTCGCGGCCGTGGGCGTCGCCGGCGGCGATCTGCACATCGTCGACGCGCGCGCCGAGCACATGGAGATGGTGCTCACCAAGATGTCGGAGATGGGGATGTGGGTGAACGCCGAGGCCAATGGCGTATCGGTGAAAGCTCCCGAGCGCCTGACCGCCATCGACGTCGCGACCTTGCCCTACCCGGGTGTCGCCACCGACTACAAACCGCTCATCACCGCGATGTTGTCGGTGGCCGACGGGGTCAGCATCGTCACCGAGAATCTGTTCGCGGGGCGGTTCCGCTATGTCGAAGAGCTCTTACGCATGGGGGCCAACATCCGCACCGAGAACCACCATGCGGTCGTGCGGGGATTGTCGCGACTTTCCGGCGCGAAGGTGACCGCCCACGACATCCGCGGTGGTGCCGCGCTCGTGGTGGCAGGACTCAAGGCGACCGGGGAAACGGTGATCTCCGGGGCGCACCACATCGACCGGGGCTACGACGACCTCGTCGGCAAGCTCGCCTCGGTAGGCGCGTCGATCGAACGCGTCAGCTGATCTCGTTGGGAGTCGGGTCCTTCGACTCGTGCTCGTGCGCGGCCCGGTTGCGTCGCGCCCGCCGTTCGGCCATCCGAAGAAGAGCCACCACGACGATGATCGGCCCGGCGACGAGCAACATTTCGTCCCAGCCGCCCTGATGGGCGAGGATCATCGTGGCGAAAGTCACGGGTGGAATGTTACGGACTGCACTGCTTCAATTGGGTTCGCCCCCGTCGAAAGAGCGCCATGCGTAGCCAGGTTGAGGAAATGATCGAGATCATCCGCCCCGCCCTCCAGGCCGACGGCGGCGACATCATCCTGCGCGGCGTCGACGAGACCACCGGTGTGGTGTCCGTCGAGCTGATCGGGGCCTGCGGCACGTGCGCGGTGTCGTCACAGACCCTGAAGGCCGGGGTGGAGCGGATCATGAAGGACCGCGTGGAGGGCGTCACCGAAGTCGTCGAGGTGTAGCGTCACCCGACCGTGCGCCGGCGTGATCCTGAGGAGCTGATGGCGGCGGCTCGTGCCGGCGACCGTGCGGCATTGGCCCGCCTCCTCTCGTTGATCGAGCAGGGCGGCGAACCTGCTCGTGCCGTTGGCCGCCTTTCGCATCCCCACGGTGGGGCCGTCTACACGGTGGGCATGACCGGCGCTCCCGGCTCCGGCAAGTCGACACTCACGTCGGAGCTCATCACCACGATTCGCCGGCAGTCGCTCGACGTCGCGGTGCTGGCCATCGATCCGTCGTCACCGTTCAGCGGCGGGGCGATTTTGGGTGACCGCGTCCGCATGCAGGACCACGCGACCGACTCGGGCGTCTTCATCAGGTCGATGGCCACGCGTGGCCACCTCGGTGGCCTGGCGTTGGCGGTGCCGGAAGCGGTCCGGTTGCTCGATGCGCTCGACCGCGAGTGGGTGCTCATCGAGACCGTCGGTGTCGGGCAGGTCGAGGTCGAGGTGGCGGGGGAGGCCGACACCACCGTCGTGGTCGTCAACCCGGGATGGGGCGACAGTGTGCAGGCCAACAAGGCCGGGCTGATGGAGATCGCCGACATTTTCGTGATCAACAAGGCCGATCGGAAAGGCGTCGAGGAAACCCGCCGCGATCTCGAGGTCATGTTGGAGCTCGGCGAGCTTGGGGAGTGGCGGCCTCCGATCCTGACGACGATCGCGACGAAAGGCGAGGGGGTCGATGCGCTCTGGAACGCCATCGGCGAGCATCGCCGTTACGCGGAGAGCTCTGGCCTTCTCGAACGCCGGCGCACCCAACGCCTTCGCACCGAGTTGCGCGAGATCGTCGCCCGCCGGCTCGAGGAGCGGGCGCGGCGGCTGTGCACCGGGACCACCTGGGACGAACTCGAGGCCGAGGTCGAGGCTCGGCGCCTCGATCCGTGGACCGCCGCCGACCGCATGCTCGACGGCCTCACCGATTGACCGATATAGCGTCGGAGCATGACTGACGAGCTCGTGCTGGTCGAGCGACGCCCTGACGGCGTCGCGGTCGTCACCTTGAACCGACCCAAGGTCAACGCCCTCAATGCCGCCATCGCGCAGGACCTTCGGCGCGTCGCCGAGGACCTCACCGACGATCCGCCCGGCGCCGTCATCATCACGGGCGGTCCGAAGGTCTTCGCCGCGGGCGCCGACATCTCCGAGTTCGGTGGCCCGGCCGAGGCCAAGACGATCGGCCACGGACTCATGCTGGCCCTCAACGCCATCGCGGCCATTCCGCGCGTGGTCATCGCTGAGGTGAGCGGTTACGCGCTCGGCGGCGGCTGCGAGCTGGCCCTCGCGTGCGATCTGCGTATCGTCAGTGAGCGCGCGGTGTTCGGTCAGCCGGAGATCCTGCTCGGCATCATCCCCGGGGCCGGGGGCACGCAACGTCTCCCGCGCCTCATCGGTGCGTCGCGCGCGAAAGAGATCGTGTTGACCGGCCGCCAGGTGAAAGCCGACGAAGCGTTGCGCATCGGTCTCGCGAACGAAGTGGTGGCCCACGACGAGCTGCACGACCACGCGCTGGCGGTTGCCGCGGAGCTCGCCCGCGGCCCGCTGGTGGCTCACGCCCTGGCAAAGGAGGCGATCGACGAAGGACTTCAACGCACGCTGCACGACGGCCTGCTGCTGGAGCAGGACGCGTTCGTGAGCGTGTTTGCCACCGAGGACAGCCAGGTCGGCGTGAAGAGTTTTCTCGAACACGGCCCCGGCAAGGCTGACTTCATCGGCAAGTAGGGTCGGGCGATGCCCCACGCGTTCGTCAACGGCCAGCGCATCTACTTCGAGGATTCTGGTGGCGAGGGTCCGCCGGTGATCCTGGCGCACGGGTTCTTGATGGATCAGGAGATGTTCGCCCCGCAGGTGTCGGCGCTCTGTCCGGAGTTCCGCGTCATTACGTGGGACGAGCGCGGTTTCGGGCGTACCGAGTTCGACGGCAAGCCGTTCAGCTACTACGACTCCGCCAACGATTGCTTGGCGCTGCTCGATCACCTCAGCATCGACCACGCCGTCGTGGGCGGCATGAGCCAGGGCGGCTTCCTTTCCTTGCGGGCGGCGCTCACCAAGCCGAGCCGAGTGACGGCGTTGCTCCTGTTCGACACGCAGGCCGGTGTCGAGGACGCGGAGACACTGGCGGGCTTTCAGCAGATGCTCGACATGTGGGTGTCAGTGGGCCCGGTCGACGACCTCGCCAATGCCATCGCCACGCTCATCCTCAACGATCCCAAGGAGAACGAGAGGTGGATCGCCAAGTGGAGGGCGCGTCCGAAGGAGTTGCTTGCCGAGCCCGGCCGCTGCCTCCTGACGCGCGACGACATCACCGATCGCCTCAGCCACATCGTGTGCCCCGCCCTCGTCGTGCACGGCACCGACGACGGCGCGATCACGATGGACAGGGCCGAGGAACTCGCCGCCGGTCTGGGCGACTGCCGGGATCTCGTACGCATCGAGGGTGCGGCGCACGCGGCCAACCTCACGCACGCCGACCGCGTGAACCCGCCCGTACTCGAGTTCCTTCGCAAAGTTGCCTGAGGCCTCCCCCCGGCCGCCTCATCCCGTCACTGCCAGCATCACCCTCGGCTTGGCCGTCGGTGTTTTCGGTGTGTCGTTCGGAGTGTTGGCCACGGCCAGCGGCCTGAGCATCGCCAAGACCTGCGCGCTTTCACTGCTCGTCTTCACCGGCGCGTCGCAGTTCACCGCCGTCAGCGTCCACGCGTCGGGCGGCTCATCGGCGTCGGCGCTAGCCAGCGCGTTGCTGCTCGCGGCGCGAAACGGTGCATACGGCCTGGCGATGAGCCGGCGGATGCGCGGAGGGGTGCCGCGACGTCTGCTCGCTGCCCACTTGACCCTCGACGAATCCACGGCGATGGCCTCCGCGCAGCCCGACGATCGCGACGCGGAGAAGGCATTTTGGATCACGGGCCTCGCGGTGTTCGTGTTCTGGAACCTCGGAACCTTGGTTGGTGCCCTCGTCGGCGACCACATCGGTGATCCGACGCGTTACGGGCTCGACGCCGCGTTCCCCGTCGGATTCGTCGCGTTGTTGATGCCCCAGCTGCGGGCCCAACCGAGTCGGGTCGCGGCGCTGGGCGGTGCGGCGATCGCGTTGGTGCTCATCCCGCTGACCCCCGTGGGAGTCCCTGTCCTCGCGGCAGGTGTCGCTGCCCTCGCCGGGCTCTTCGTGCCGCGCGGTGCGCGATGAGCTGGCTCTTCATTGGGCTGCTCGTGGCCGGGGCCTATGGCTTCAAGGCGTTCGGTTCGGTGGTGCTCATCGGCCGGATGCTGCCGGCACCGCTCGATCGCTGTCTCGCGCTGCTCCCGGCAGCGCTGCTGCCGGCGCTGATCGTCGTGGGCACGTTCTCCAGCGGACGCCACCTGACCATCGACGCGCGGGCGGCCGGTGTCGGGGTGGCCGCGATTGCCGCATGGAAGCGCGTCCCGTTCCCGGTGGTGATCGTCGTGGGCTCAGCGGTAACTGCCCTCGTCCGCGCCCTCGCCTAGCCCGTCGGTGTCCGTTCAACGCAGCCATCCCGCCGCCAGGCCGCGGTATTTCTGGTCCAAACGAAAAATGCGGCGACTGGGTCCGCTTCGCTGCCGCCGCAGACGTTTCGAGGTTTCGTTTCCCTTGGAGTTTGGTGCCCGTGGAGGGACGTTTCGACACTTGGTTCGGGGGGCCGCGGTTAGCGGGTGGCTTCGATGAGGCGTTTCAGGGCGCGGAGGTTGCGTTTCCAGACCCGTTTGAGCACCAGGGCGCCGAGGGGGCCGCCGAGCCACGCCGGGATGTCGAGATCCTCGTGCCAGGAGAACAACGTGGCCCCGCGCGAGGTCTCGGCGAGCGAGAAACGGCCGGTGCCGGTGACGAGGCCAACGTGGCGCACCCCCATCGTCGCCAGCGGAAGCCATTCGGTGATCTCCATGCGATCGGTGAGCCGGATCGGGCCGATCTTGGTGATGCAGTCGAACCGGGTGCCGACTCCACGCGTCTGAGGCGACGTGAACTCGATGGACCGGGCGTCGACCATCCAATCGACATGACGCTCGATCGGCTCCAGGAAGTTCCACACTTGAGCCACCGGCGCGTCGATCACGATCGACACATCGATGGCTCCCAAAATTCAGTCGGTGGGGTGGTCGTTCAAGTACAGCGCGGCCTGTTCGGGCGGCACGACATTCACGAACACTCCGGTGCCTTGCTCGAAACCGGCGACCGTCGTCAGCCTCGGCCACACGTGGGCATGCCAGTGGTACAGCGAGTTGTGCTTGTGCGGTGCGGTGTGGAACACGAGGTTGTAGGCCACGTCGCCGACGCGTGCGCGGAGACGGGACAGCACCGTTTGCAATGTGCGTCCGACCGCTTCGAGGGTGTCGGGCTTGGCGTCGGGGAGATGCGACTGGTGCTCGGTGGGGATCACCAGCATCTCGAACGGCGATGCGCTCCAGTACGGACACAGCACGATGACGTCGTCATCGTCGAAGATCACGCGCTCGCCCGCGAGCCGCTCGGCTTCGATCGTGACGCACAGTAGGCACGACCCCTCGAACCGGGCGAAGCCCGCCTCTTCGTCGAGGATCTCGCCCGGCACGAACGGGATCCCGAGGAGTTGTCCGTGGGGATGGGCGACCGAGGCGCCGGCCTCACGGCCATGGTTCACGATCGCTTGCGTGTAGCGCACCCGCCCCGCCTTGGCGTGCTGGATCATGCGGTCGTGCAGGGCCTCCATCACTTGGGCGGCCTCGTGCTCGGACAGGTCGGCCCACGAACCTTCGTGGCGGCTCGTGAGCACCAGCACTTCGTGGAGGCCACTGGCATTGGCCTCGGTGAAAACCGGGCCACGGTGCGTGACCGCCATCGGCTCGTCGCCCGAGAACGCCGGGTAGTGGTTGGGGACAACGCGGACGCTCCACGTGCCGTCGGGGCCCGGCAATTCGAGCGTGGCTCCACGGGTCTCAGACTCGTGGCCAGGACAAAAAAGGCACGGCGCCGCCGCGTTGACCTCAACCTCTGACGTCCGAGGCGCGAAGTCGCTCGGTCGTTCCGACCGCGCGGCCACGACGGTGACCCAACGGCCGTTTAGCGGATTGAGGCGTAACTGGCTCATAACATCACCCAGAGTATCGGTCGAGTTGCAAAAAGCTGGTTACGTGATGGTTGCTGTCCGGTGAGAACGGTGCATCACTCCAATCGGCCCAGCGGCCCTCTTTGGTGAGACCGGCGCGGGTCGCCATCGTGTCTAGCTGGTCGGTGGTCGCGTAAAGAATCCTCCACGGGCGACGGATCACATCGGTGGCCGAAACCTCGACGTATTCGCCGTCGGCGGTCTGCGTCGCCGGGTGGTGGCGGCTCACCGAGACTACGACTCCTTCCGGGTCGGCCGAGCGGATGGTGACTTCCTCCGACGCGGGCGCGCCGGGGTCGGGCACGAACGCCTCGATCACGAGGCGGCCGCCCGGCATGAGTCGCGCCGCCGCGTTGGAGATGCACTGCTGCTGGGCCTCGGCCGTGGTGAGGTTGAACAGCGTGTTGTAGGCCACTAGTACCAGCGCGAACGGACCCGAGGGCTCGGGCCCGGCCATGTCGGCCAGCGTGACCGGGAGATCGGCGCCACCGGGTTTGGCGCGCAGCCGGGCCAGCATCGCCGGCGACGCGTCGACGCCAAAGACATCGACCCCCGCGGCGGCGAGCGGCAGGGCCACCCGGCCGGTGCCGATCCCGAGCTCGAGCACGGGGCCCGGCGGTCCGTTTTGGAGCCAACCGACGATCCGCTTGACAGTCGCCGTGACGTCGCTGACGGCGGCGAACCATTCGTCATAAATGTCGGCCATCGCCTGCCCGTATGCGCCTGCCGCGCCGCCGTTCTCCAGGCTCACCCCGACAGCATGCCAGTAGCCTCGTGGCCATGGCCCCGATGGCATACCTCGATCACGCGGCCAGCACGCCGATGCGTCCCGAGGCGGTGGCCGCGATGCTTCCGTTCCTCACGGAGCGCTACGCGAACCCCTCGGGCGGACACGCCCTGGCCCGCGACGCCCGGCGGGCGATCGATGAGGCCCGTGACGATGTCGCGCGCTGTCTCGGCGTCGATGCGGGCGAGGTCGTGTTCTGCGGCGACGGCACCGAGGCCGACAACATGGCCGTGTTCGGGGTGATGCGCCGAGCAGGTGATGACGCGGTTGCCGTTTGCTCAGCGATCGAGCACCACGCGGTGCTTCACCCGGTCGAGCACACCGGCGGGCGCGTCGTCGGGGTCGACCGGCACGGGCGCATCGACCTCGATCGGCTCGCCGACGCGCTCGATGGGTCAGTGAAGCTCGTCTCGGTGATGGCGGTCAACAACGAGGTTGGATCGGTCCAGCCGCTCGCCGAAGTGGCCGCGCTCGTGCGCGAGCGCGCGCCCGATGCGCTGTTGCACACCGACGCCATCCAGGTCCACCAGTGGCTCGACACCGCCGAGGTGTGTCGCCCCTTCGATCTGGCCTCGATCAGCGGGCACAAGTTCGGGGGACCGAAGGGCGCTGGTGTTCTGATCGTGCGCAAGGGCGTCACGCTCGAACCCCTGGTGTTGGGAGGGGGTCAGGAGCGCGACCGTCGTAGCGGGACGCAGAACGTCGCGGGCATCGCCGCCCTCGCCACCGCCATGGTGAGCACCGCGGAGAGCCGCGAGGTGGAGGTCAAGCGACTCGGGGGGCTGCGCGACGACCTCGTCGACGGTCTCGCGGCGACGATCGAGGGCCTCGTCGAGACCGTGCCACGCGACCACAAGGTGGCCGGCAACGCCCACGTGTGCATCGAAGGGGTAGAGAGCGAGGCGATCCTCTACCTCTTGGAGAAAGGTGGCGTGTTCGCGTCCGCGGGCTCGAGCTGTTCCAGCGGCGCGATCTCGATGTCGCACGTGCTCACCGCGATGGGCGTGGAGGCGCCGGTCGGTATCGGCGCGGTGCGCCTCACGTTCGGATGGGCGTCGACCGCGGCCGACGTCGAGCGGGCTCTCGAGGTGCTGCCGGCAGCCGTTGCGCAACTCCGGCGGAAGCGGTCACCGTGAGCTCGTGGCTCGTCGCCATGAGCGGCGGCGTGGATTCGTCGGTGGCCGCGGCTCTGCTGCGCGCCGAGGGCCACGAGGTGGTGGGCGTGACGATGAAGCTGTGGGGCGGCGCCAGCGACACGGGGTGTTGCTCCGTGGCAGATGTCGACGACGCCCGGCGCGTCGCGCAGCAGCTCGACATCGAACATCTCGTCTTCAACTTCACCGACGACTTCCACGCCCGCGTCGTTGATCCTTATGTCGACGCGCACCGTCGCGGCCGCACACCCAACCCGTGCATCGAATGCAATCGCCATCTCAAATTCGATCGTCTGCTCTTGCGAGCCGAGGCGCTCGGGTTCGACGGCGTCGCCACCGGCCACCACTGCCGTATAGCCGTGCGTGACAGCGTGCGGCATGTCGCACGAGGTGCCGACCGGGCCAAGGACCAGAGCTACGTTGTGCACATGCTCGGTCACGAGCAGCTCGAGCGGATCTGCTTCCCGATAGGGGCGCGGACCAAGCACGAAGTGCGCCGGCTGGCGAGCGACCTCGGCCTGCGCACCGCCGCCAAACCCGACAGCCAGGACGTGTGCTTCATCACGTCAACCGGGGGGCGGGCTGCGTTTCTCGCTGAGCGAATGTCGACGCGGCCGGGCACGGTGGTCGATGCCACCGGACGCGTCGTGGGCCACGTCGACGCAGTCGAGCTCATCACGGTGGGTCAGCGCCGCGCGCTCGGTGGGTCGGGAGGCGCGGCGCGCCGTTTCGTGACGAACGTCGACGTCGATGCCGCCGTCGTCACGGTCGGCGAACTCGGCACGCTCGCGGTCGAACGCTTCGAGCTCGACGGCCTCGTGTGGTCGGGCAAGCCGGTCACCGGCGACGTCCTCGTGCAATGCACCGCGCACGGTGCGGTGCACCCGGCCCGAGTGCGCGCGAACACGGTCGAATGGCTCGCCCCGCAGCGACGAGTCGCCCCCGGCCAGAGCGTCGTGCTCTACGACGTCGACGACGAGATCGTTGTTGGCGGCGCGTTCGCCGCCTAGCTACGGCCGCAGCCGGTACGCGGCGAGCAACCGTCCGGGGCGCGACGGCGCGAACAGCAACGCGTCGACCGCGACTACACGGGCGGCTTGGCCGAGCCCGGTCGGCGCGACGCCGATGGGCACCTCCTGCTTGAGCCGCACCTCCACCGCGAGTCCTGGCGCGCCGCCGGTGAGGTCGAGCGCGGTGGTGTCCGCCGGCGCGAGCCCGACGCTGTCGACGGTCGCGCGCCGGAACAAGACGGTGTCGGTGAGAAGAACATGATCGTGGAGCACGAGACCGGCGGGCACGATCACGGCGAACCGACGCGAGAGGCGGTGCAACGCCCGGGCACACACCACGGCGAGCACGACCCCCACGACTGTCGCCAACGCGCCCGCCAACCACACCTTGGCGGCCAGCAGAGCCGGACCGACCGCGACGCCGCCCACGACGAGCAGCCAAGCCACTGGTACGGCGAAAAGCGCCAGGCCCGCGGGCGGCTTGAGCGGGAACCGCGCCTCATCGCCGTAGGCCGACCCCTGGACGAACACCTGCCCGAGCTCGGCCGTACTGCCGAGTCCTATGAGCACGATCGCCGCGATGACGACCGCGATCGTGTGAGCCAGGTGGTGCGCGGCGATCGCGGCGATCACTCCGCCGGCGGCGACCGCCGGCTCGAGTACCCGCACAACCGTGAGTGAGGTCGTCGTGGGGACGAGCAGGGCGACGAGAACGATCGCCCACGCGGCCCACATGCCCGCATCGGCGAGGTGGCGAACGGCTGGGCTGGCACCGGCCAGGCCCGAGGCCACGCTGCCGCCGGCCCACAGCGGCAGGCTCAGCCATCCGAGCCGCATCACTTGGAGTATCGGGTGGGCGCGGAAAAACATCAGTGAAGATTTGCCGACGGCCACCCCTAGTGGCCACCCTATGGACCTGGGGTTTGTTGTACGAGGCCACCTGAGGACGGACGTGACGGAGGCCATGCGATTTAACGGGCTCACCGCCGGAGCTCCGACGTCGGTCGGCAGCCTGCCCCACACCGACGCCTTCGCCGCGGCCGAGTTCGTCCTGACCCATCAGCCCGGGCTCCCCGCTATCCCCTCCCTGCCCCGTCGATCGCCCCTCGAAGGCATGATCGCGCAGGCCGCGGTCGGCATCCCTGGGGTCTACGTCCAACCGGACGGCTCCATCGCCCTGAACCCCCGGCGCATCGATCCCGTCGCACCGATCACCACGGATCTCGACCACGAGGCGTTCGGGGCCATGCGCGCGTTCCTCGAGGTGGCCCGCGGCCGCACGGAGCCGGTCAAGTGGCAGTTGACCGGACCGATCACGCTGGGCCTCGCCTTGTTGCACGCCGGCGCGCCGTCGAACCTGGCGTTCGACATCGCCACCCGCGCCGTGCGCGTCCGGATTCGCGCGCTGCACCGTGCGGTCAGCGAAGCCCTCCCGAAGGCGGCCCAAGTCGTCATCGTCGACGAGCCGTGCATGGCCCAGGTGTTGCGCCGCGGCTTCCCGCTGCCTCCCGACATCGCGATCGACCTTTTGTCGGGCGTGCTGGCCGGCATCGAGATCTCCACGACCGCGGGCGTGCACTGCTGCGGGAACGCCGATGCCGCGGTGCTCACGGCGGTCGGGCCCGGCGTGCTATCGATCCCGGCCGACCGCTCGCTCTTGACCGCGGCGGGTTACCTCGTCGAGTTCCTGGCCCACGGTGGCTGGATCGCGTGGGGCGCGGTGCCGACCGACCGACCGCTTAGGCATTCGCCCGAGCGCTACTGGAGCGAGCTCGTCGGCCTGTGGTGTGAGCTCGTGCAGCTGGGAGTCGATCCGATTCTGTTGCGGACGCGTGCTCTCGTAACGCCGGTTTGCGGGCTCGCCCACCACGACCCCGCGCAAGCCGCGATCGTGCTCGACCACGTCAACCGCGTCGCCGCCAAAGTGGCCGAGCAGGCCGCCGCGACCCGCTTGTCGATCGGCGCCTGAAGAGCAGCACGTCTGGGTATCGTCGCCGTGATGGCCGACCACGACGACATCGCGTCGGAGATCGACGCGCTCCGCGCCGAGATACGCGAGCACAACCGTCGCTACTTCGAGCTCGACGAGCCCACCGTTTCCGACGCGGAGTTCGACGAACTAGTGCGCCGCCTTCGCGCCCTCGAGGAAGAGCACCCCGATCTCATCACGCCCGACTCGCCCACGCAGCGGGTGGGCGGGGCGGTGTCGGCCACGTTCGCCGCCGTCGTGCACCGGGTCCCGATGATGAGCCTCGACAACGCGTTCGACCTCAAGGAGCTGAACGCGTGGGGAGCACGGGTCGAGCGCGGTCTCGGTCGTGTGTCGGCCGCGTTTGTCGCCGAGCTCAAGATCGACGGGTTGGCGATGTCGCTGCGCTACGAGGGCGGCCGCCTCGCTCACGCGGCCACGCGCGGCGACGGCCGGGTGGGCGAGGACGTGACCGCTAACGTCGCGACGATCTCTGTGGTGCCGAAGCGGCTGCCGAAGGGTGCCCCCGCGGTGGTCGAAGTGCGCGGCGAGGTCTACATGCCGATCGCGGCATTCGAAGCGCTTAACGCGCGTCAGGCGGCGGCGGGGGAGAAGTTGTTCGCCAATCCACGCAACTCGGCGGCGGGATCGTTGCGGCAAAAGGATCCGAAGATCACCGCGAGCCGCGAGCTGGCGATGTGGTGTTACCAACCGGGCGAGGTGGTCGGAGGTCCTGCGTTCACGAATCACCTCGAGACGCTCGAATGGCTCGAGAGCCTCGGTTTTCCCGTCAATCCCGAGATCCGACGGCTCGACGGGCTCGACGAGGTATACACGTTCTGCCAGGGCTGGCAGGAGCGCCGTCACTCGTTGTCCTATGAGATCGACGGCGTGGTCGTGAAGGTCGACGCGCTGTCGCAGCGCGATGAGCTCGGCGCCACCTCGAAGGCCCCGCGCTGGGCGATCGCCTACAAGTTCCCCCCCGAAGAGCGCACGACGCTGCTCAAGGACATCATGGTGTCGATCGGGCGCACCGGGCGGGCCACCCCGTTCGCCATGCTCGAGCCGGTGTTCGTCGGCGGGTCAACCGTCTCGTTGGCGACGCTGCACAACGACGATCAGGTGCGGGTCAAAGATGTTCGGCCCGGCGACACTGTCATCGTCCGCAAGGCCGGCGACGTCATACCCGAGGTGGTAGGGCCGGTGCTCGCCCTCCGGCCGGAGGCGAGCGCGCCGTGGACGTTCCCGACCATCTGCAACTGCCCGCTGCATACTCCCCTCGTGCGGCTCGAGGGTGAGGCCGACACACGCTGCGTCGAGCCGGCGTGCCCCTACCAGCGCGACGCGCGCATCATCCACTTCGCGTCGCGGGGCGCGATGGACATTGAGGGCTTGGGCGAGCGCACCGTCTACCTGCTTTCCGATCGGAACCTCGTGCGCGATGCGGGCGACATTTACGCGCTGCGCCGCGAACACTTCGCGGACATCGACGGATGGGGCGACGTATCGAGCGGGAATCTCCTGAACGCGATCGAAGGATCGAAGACCCGGCTCCTTCCGAACCTGTTGGTCGCGCTTGGAATCAAACATCTCGGTCCGGCGGCGGCGTTGGCGTTCGCAAATGCGTTCGGAAGTCTCGACGCCATCATGAACGCGTCACGCGAGGAGCTGGGCGCGGTCGAAGGCATTGGGCCCATCATCGCAGCGTCGGTCCACCACTGGTTCTCGGAGGCGGCGAACCGCGCCATTGTCGAGAAGCTGCGCGCCGCCGGCGTGATCTTCGACCGCGTGGAACGCACATCGGTGGCCCAGACACTTCTCGGCAAAGCCATCGTGGTCACCGGGGGCCTCGAGGGCTTCAGCCGCGAGGAGGCTGAGGCGGCCATCAAGGCTCGGGGCGGCAAGAGTCCCGGCAGCGTGTCGAAGAAGACCTATGCGGTCGTCGTCGGCGCCGACCCCGGTGCGGCCAAGTTCGCGAAGGCCACCGAACTCGGTGTGCCGGTTCTCGACGAAGCCGGCTTCGTTGCCCTTCTCGAATCCGGTGCGCTACCCGGGTGACGCGGTAGCACCATCAGGTCGTCGCGAACTCCCAGAAGTAGCTCTGCGCTTCGTCGCGGGTCTCGGTCAGTTTCCAGTACTCGACGCGCACCGAATGCGTCCCGGGCGCGAACTCCTCGATTTCGGTCCCCTTGCCCGCTTGGAACGTGAGGATGTTTTTTTGCGCTTGGTCGTACTTGAGGGCGACTTCCTGCCCGTCGATGATCAACACCCCGGTGTAGATGGGTGCCAATTCGACCTGGATTGGGGTCTGGCGCAGCACGCGGTCGCCGGGTCCCGGCGCGAAGCTCACCACGGCCGCGGGAAGGCCGTCGGGGCGGGACTTGCCGCCTGAGGCGAAGCCCACCACGAAGATGACCAGCCCCCCCGCGATGAGCAGGCTGATGGCAAGTCGAGGCCAGTTGATGCGCTTCACGCTCGCCATCTTGGCGTACGCCGCAGGGACTTCCACGAGCGGCGGGTGCTCTCGCCCGGGAATGGCCTCGCACTAGCGTCGTTTGATCATGGCCGCGTTCGGACAGGAGTTGGTGGGCCGGGTGCTGGGCGGGCGCTACCGGCTGCTCGCGCCCGTCGGCGCGGGCGCCTCGGCGACCGTCTACGGGGCCGAGGACGTCTCACTGCGACGCTCGGTCGCAGTGAAGATCCTGCATCCATCGCTGGCCGACGACCCCGCGTTCATCAAGCGCTTCCGCGCCGAGGCGCAGGCGGCCGCGGCGCTCAACCACCCGAACGTCATGGCCGTCTACGACTGGGGCGAAGAGCGCGGCATCCCGTACCTGGTGCTCGAGTTCCTCGCCAACGGCTCGCTGCGGGCGATGCTCGAACGAGGTCGACGCCTGTCTCCGTCGCAGGCGCTGCTCGTCGGCCTCGAGGCGGCACGCGGTCTCGACTACGCGCACCGCAGGGGGCTCGTGCATCGCGACGTCAAGCCGGCGAACCTCTTGTTCGGCGATGACGGTCGGCTCCGCATCGCCGACTTCGGGCTCGCTCGCGCCATCGCCGAGGCGGCGTGGACGGAGCCTGCGGGTGTGGTCCTCGGCACGGCGCGCTACGCGTCGCCCGAACAAGCCAAGGGTCTCCCCGTCGACGGACGCACCGATGTGTATTCGCTGGCGCTGGTCCTGGTCGAGGCCATCACCGGAACGGTCCCGTTCTCGGCCGACACCACCGTGGCCACCCTCATGAACCGCATCGACAAGTTGATGCCGGTGACTGCCGATCTGGGGCCGTTGGCGTCGGTAGTCGAGCGTGCCGGTCGCCCCGATCCGGAGGAGCGCTACACGTCGGGAGAACTGGCACGCGCGCTGATGCAGGCGGCCGAGAGGTTGCCGCGGCCCGAGAAACTCCCGTTCGTCCCGACCGCGATCGCGTCTCTCCCCGACGACACGGCGATCGGCCCCACCGCGGCTGCCGTGGCGGCGAGGCCCGCACCCGCGCCGGCGCCCGCGGCACCCGGCGCCGAACCTCCTCTCTACGTCCGGCCGCGGCGGCGCCGGCGCGGTCGAGTCGCGTTTTTCATCGCCGCGCTCATCGCCGCCGGTGGTGCCGCGATCGCCGTCGTCGCGGTCACCCGTGCCCAAGCGTCAACCTGCGCCGTACCGCCGCTCGCCACGCTCACCGAGGCGCAGGCCGCCAACTTCGTCACCGACTGCGAGTTCGTCATCACCACGAGTACGACATTCGACGATGTCCATCCCGACGGGCAGGTCGTGGCGCAGTCACCGGCACAGGGGACCAAGCTCAAGAAGGGCAGCACGCTTGTCCTGACGATCAGCCAGGGTCCGGCACCGCGTTTGGTGCCCGATCTCACCGGCGCCACCCTCGCGGATGTCGACGCAAAGCTCGCCGCCGCCGGCCTGGTGCGGGGGACGGTGACGCCGATGAACGACGAGAACGCGCCCAAAGATGCCGTGCTCGACTGGTCGTTCAAGGGCAAGGAGATCGCCAAGGGCACCGCCGTCGATCTCACCGTTTCGGCGGGCCCCGCACAACGCCCGGTGCCTGATCTCCATGGGCTCACCGTGGCCGACGCCACCGCGAAACTCACCGATCCAGCGGTCCACCTCACGCTCGGTCAGGTCACCGAGCAGTTCGACAATCAGCTCGAGAAGGGCAAGATCATCGCCACGACGCCGCCCGCGGGCACGCCGGTCGACCGCGATTCCGTGGTGGCCATCGTGGTGTCGAAGGGTCCGGATGTGGTGCAGATACCCGACGTGCGCGGCTTCAGCCTCGACAACGCCGTCGCCGCGATTCGAAATGCCGGTCTCGTCGCCGGAGACGTGTCGGGTAGGGCGGGCAAGAAGGTGCTGAACACCGACCCACGGGTGGGCACCACGGTCTTTCGCGGTACCAAGGTCGACATCATCCTCGGCTGACGCGTAGCGTCCCGCCGTCACGACGACGAGCAGGGGGTCACGACCGATGGGTGCACTTGACGGACGCGTCGCCATCATCACGGGTGCCGGCCGAGGCATCGGACGCGAGCACGCTCTGCTGTTCGCCGCGGAGGGGGCCAAAGTCGTCGTCAACGACGTAGGCGGCGCCGCCGACGGTTCGGGCAGCGACCTCACCCCGGCGCAGCAAGTGGTAGGCGAGATCGAAGGCATGGGCGGCGCGGCGATCGCCAACGCCGACAGCGTGGCCGACTGGGAGGGAGGCCAGCGGCTTGTGAACGCGGCCATTGAGGCGTTCGGCGACCTTGACATCCTCGTGAACAACGCCGGCATCCTCCGTGACCGGGTGCTCGTGAACATGACGGAGGAGGAATGGGACGCGGTCGTCGCGGTCCACATGAAGGGCCATTTCGTCCCTTCGCGCTGGGCCGCGGCGTACTGGCGCGAGCAGACCAAGGCGGGCGTCAACAAGCCGCGCAATCTCGTACACACATCGTCGACCTCAGGGCTGCTCGCCAATCCCGGACAGACCAACTACGGCGCGGCCAAGTCGGGCATCGCCACGTTCAGCCAGATCTGCGCCAAGGAACTCGTGCGCTACGGCGTGAAGTCGAACTGCATCGCGCCCGCGGCGCGTACCCGACTCACGCTGGCGACGCCGGGGCTGGGCGACATGATCCGCGAGCCGGAGAAGCCGGGCACTTTCGACGTGTGGGATCCCGCCAACATCAGCCCGCTCGTGGCCTATCTGGCCAGCGCCGACTGCGTGTTCAACGGTGAGACGTTCTTCGTGCAGGGCGGTTCCGTGAAGCGGTTCCGCAGCTGGGAGATGGCCGAGGGCGTCGAGCGCGACGACCGTTGGACCGTCGCCGAACTGACCGCCGCCCTCGCCAAACTCAGTTAGTTAGATCGACCACCCAGAGCTCCTCCGCCGGCCAACGTTCGGCCCATTCGCGCTCGACGAACCACGGATACGTCGTCGACGCGCCGCTCGGCGGTCGCAGCTCGTACAGCGCGCGGATCGCGAACCCGTGGGTTCGGAAACGGCTGATCCAGTCGCCGGGGCTCAGGGAGAAGTCGACCGACGATCCGTCGTCGAGGCGGGGATCGCCGAACCAGTCCCGTTGCAGTGACGTCGTCAGCTCCCAGTCGTCGGTCATGCACACGTATCGCAGCCGGCTCGACGTGGCGAACGCCAACCGCCCGCCCGGCCGCAGCAGCCGGGCGACCTCGGGCAGTGTCCGGTCGGGATCGCAGAAGTTCATCGCCCCGTGATCGCAGAACACGACATCAAACGAGGCGTCCGCGAACGGCGTGTCCTCGGCGCTCGCGTGCACGAGCGGGAGCAGCGGCGCATGGGAACGCGCGTGCGCGAGCTGCGCGCCCGAGATGTCGAGACCGACGACGGCCACTCCTTGCGACTTGAGCGCGGCCGAGAACTGTCCGCCCCCGCAGCCGAGCTCGAGCACCCGCCGGCCGTCGAGCGGACCGAGCGCATCGATCTGGTCCTCGGGTATCCGCCACACGCCCCACGCCAGCGCGCGGTCGGTGAGATCGAGCGAGTGATCGGACTGGTACTGCGCGCTCTCGCCGTCCCAATACGAGCGATTCTGACGGACGTGGTCGCGCATGGCTCGACGGTAATCTCGCCGCCGTGACGGTGACGCCGGAGCAGGACACCGGCGACCATAGTGAGGCGTTGACGTTCGAAGCCGGCGGCGTCGACGAAGTATCGGTCGTTCCCTGGCCGCTCATGCTGCACCGGCGGATCGCGCGGCGCCTCGGAACCCGCACGACGCCGAGCCCGTGGCTCGTGCTGGTGGTCGCGCTGGCCGGCCTCTTCACGGTGAGCTTCACGATCACGTTGCTCGCGGTGTCGCTCAAGAGCATCGCCAAGGACCTGCACTCCTCCGACACCACGCTCACGTGGGTGATCACGGGTCCGATGCTGGCGTTCGGTGTGGTGGGCCCCGCGCTCGGCAAGGCGGGGGATATCTGGGGTCACAAGCGTTTGTTTCTGTTCAGCCTCAGCGGCGCGGCGATCTTCGCGGTGCTCACCGCGCTGTCGTGGAACGCGTTGTCGCTCATCGTGTTTCGCGTCATCGGCGCGGGCATCGGATCGGCGACCGGCCCGGCATCGATGGCGATGATCTCGAGGGTCTTTGCGCCGGACGATCGCGCGAAGGCGCTCGGCTATTGGTCGATGACAGGCGCGGCGGCGCCGGTGCTCGGCGTGGTGGTAGGCGGGCCCGCCGTCGACAGCGTGGGTTGGCGGGTGATCTTCATCGTGCAGGCACCGCTTTGCGTCGTCGGCATCTTGCTGGCGGCGTGGTTGCTGCCGGAGACCGCCCGCGGCGCGAGATCACGTTTCGACCTCAAGGGCGCAGCGTTCTTAGGCCTCGGCATCACGAGCTTGTTGCTGGCGCTCAACCGCGGCGGCGCGTGGGGATGGACCCACCCGGTGGTGCCCGCCGGCTTCCTTCTCGGCGTGCTCGCCCTGGTGTTGTTCGTGCGAGCCGAGCAGAAGGCGCCCGACCCGCTGATCCCGTTGCGTTACTTCCGGCTGCGCAACTTCTCCGCGCCTATCGCGAATCAATTCCTCGCCAACTTCGCGTACATGGGCGGGTTCATCCTGACGCCACTTCTTCTCGAAGATGGACTCGGTTACTCGACATCGCACGCGGGCCTGCTGGTCGTGGCCCGGCCCCTCGCGTTCGCGATCGCCGGACCGCTCGCGGGTTACGTGACGATGCGCATCGGGGAACGCTCATCGGGTGTCTCCGGCGCGCTCCTGGTGGGGGCGTCGATGGTGCTGCTGTCCGCCGTGGGACTCAGCTCGAGCGACGTCTTCATTGTCGCGGCGCTCGCGCTGTCGGGCGTGGGGCTGGGCATATCGGCGCCCGCGATGGCCGCCACGATCGCGAACACGGTCGATCCGGGCGACTTGGGTATCGCGGGCGCGACGCAGCAATTGGTGACCCAGGTCGGGGTGATCGCCGGCATTCAGATCATGCAGACGGTGCAGGTGAGCCAGGTCGGCACCCACGGAATGATCGCGAGCTACGGCACCGCGTATCTCGTGGGCGCGGGAGTGAGCGTGCTCGCTGCGGTGTGCGCGTTAGGTGTGCGCTCGCACCGTTCGGCGATTACGTCGTCGCCGCTTTGATCTCGTCGGCGATTTTCTTCGCGGTCTCGTCCGGGGCCCCGGCCTGCATGGCCATCAGCTTGGTCATGTCGCCCTGCACCTTGATCTTGCCCTGCATGAACGCCTGCATCCCGGCCTGAGGGTTCTGCTCGACGAAGATCGCCTTGGCGGTGTCGTAGTCGGTAGTCACGGTGACCTCGGCATCGTCCATGTGGCCCTTCTCGAGCACGACTTCACCGCTGGACGTATCCATGTGCAGCTTGACCTCGCCCTCCCCGAACGGCACACCGGTGATGACCTGATTCATCTTGATCTTGTGCGGTATCGGTGTTCCCTGCCCGGCGTACTTCTGGCGGATCGCGTTGGCTTCTGCCATCCACTCGTCACTCAGGAACGGACTGGGCACGACGTACTCCTTTGGGCCAACCGGTTGGTGCGCGCACGCTACCGCAGCGCGCCAGACTGAGGACATGGCTAACGAAGCGCAGATCACTCACTGGCGCGAGCAAGGTGGTGCGGGCTGGGTACGCGGGCAGGACCGCATGGATCGTCAACTCCGCCCGCTCGGGGATCTCGTGCGCGAGCGGCTCGCTCCGAAACCAGGGGAAGCCGTAGTCGACGTCGGCTGCGGAACCGGGCAGACGACGCTCCAGCTGGCCGACGCGGTCGGACCGGACGGTCGCGTTCTCGGGGTCGATATATCGACACCGATGCTGGCCCTGGCGCGTGAACGGGCGGGCGCAAGAGACAACGTTTCGTTTCTCGAGGACGACGCCCAAACCTGCTCTTTCGCGCCGGCCTCCTTCGACGCCCTCTTCTCGCGCTTCGGTGTGATGTTCTTCGACGACCCTGTCGCCGCCTTCGCGAACCTCGGCGCGGCGATGCGTGCTGGTGGCCGGCTTTCGTTCGTGTGCTGGCGGCCACCCGAGCAAAACCTCTGGATGAGCGAAGGGGTTCGCGTCATCGCCTCGCTGATCCCCCCGCCTCCGCCCACACCGCCCGACGCGCCGGGTCCGTACGCATTTGCCGACCCGGACCGCGTACGCGCGATCCTCACGTCGGCGGGTTGGTCGGCCGTAGAGATCGCCCCGCACGACATCACGATCACGGTCGCCGTCGACCTCGACGAGGCGATCGCCGGTCTGCAAGAGGTCGGACCCACCGCGATGCTGTTGCGCGAAGCGCCCGCCACCACGAAAGAGAAAGCTCTCGATCAGTTGCGCGCCGAGTTCGCACCGAGGATCGGCCGCGAAGGACTAGCGGCGCCGGCCGCGGTCTGGATCGTGCACGCGGTCCGCTAGCGCGGACCCGACAGCGCCGCCACGACCCACTCGCCGACGAACACCGCAAGCTCGTCGACACCCATCGGGATGCGGCCGCTGCGCTGTATATGGCCGAAGTGGGCGACCGCGCCGATGACACCGAGGGCCAGCAGGTCGGGCTCGTGACCGTCGGGGATCAGGCCCTCGGAAATCGCCTCCTTCACGAGCCGGGCCGAGTCAGCCGTGTGCACGTCGGCCCCCTGGCGCAGGAGGGCAGAGACCTGACGGTCGTGGCTCTCGACTTCGAGGAGGGCGAAGTAGCCCGCGTGGCGGGCCATGAACCGCACCGACGCTTCCGCGCCCTGACGGAGCCGGTTGAGCGCGTCGGTGGACGGGTCCATGGCGTCGGCCTGCGCCTTGCGCAGACGCTGGCGCATCGAGGCCACCAGCTCGGCGAACAGGGCCTCTTTGTTTTCGAAGTACCAGTAGAACAGGCCTTTGGCCACGCCGGCCGCCGCGCAGATGTCGGCAATGCGGGTGGCGGCGTAGCCCCGGGTGGAGAAGAGATCGGCCGCGCAGTCGAGCAGCTGCTGCTTGCGCGCGTTGCCCTGATCGGTGTGCCGCCTGGACGCCATCCGCACCAGTCCACCAGCCGCTTGACCCGCCGGTCAATGTTGACCAGGCTTGCTCGTCGTGAGTCGCCCCCGCGTCGAGCGCATCGAGAAGCGCCAGCGCCACCCGAAGTGGAAGAACTTCCCGGTGCGCATCGAGATGAGCGAGTGCATCAACTGCGACGCGTGCTTGCGGGCGTGCCCCCCTCACTTCGGTGCGATCTTCAACCACGGCGCCGACGTGGTGATCATCCCCGAACTCTGCTCCGGGTGCGACAAGTGCCTGCCGGCCTGCCCGGTCGACTGCATCTACCCGTTCCCCGACTGGGAGACCGCCGGTTATCCGGAGGAGTGGTGGGAGAATCCCCTCACCGACAACGACCCGTACTGATGACGTTTCCGGAGACCGCCTGATGAGCCCACCAATTCTTCCCGGTGCCGAACCATGGTCGGCCGACGGCCGCAACGGACACGGTGCGCTCTGTCTCCACGGGTTCACGGGCAACCCCGGCTCGATGCGCGGCGTCGCTCAGGCGTTCCACGACGCGGGCTTCGCTGTCGAGTTGCCACGACTACCAGGACACGGCACCACCGTCGACGACATGATGACGACGAGCTGGCGCGACTGGTCGGGAGAGGCCGAGGCGGCGTACCAGCGGCTCGCGGCGAGGGTCGACAAGGTCGTGGTTTCCGGGCTCTCGATGGGCGGCACGCTCAGCTGCTGGTTGGCCAGCCGCCATCCGGAGATCGCCGGCATCGTGTGCGTGAACCCGGCCACTACCACGCAGGCCGCCGAGGTGATGGACATGGTCAGAGGCATGGTGGCCGAGGGCACCGAGACCATGCCCGGCATCGGGTCCGACATTGCCGAACCGGGGGTGGTCGAGTCGGCCTATGAAGGCACCCCGCTGCGCCCTCTTCTGTCGCTCATCGAGGACGGCCTGGCCCATCTTGACCTGGCCGCCATCGAATGCCCGGTCCTGTTGCTCACGAGCCCGCAGGACCACGTTGTCGATCCGAGCCAGTCCGATCACCTTGCGGCCACGGTGAAAGGCCCCGTCGACCGCGTGACGCTCGAGCGCAGTTACCACGTCGCCACGCTCGACTACGACAAGGACATCATCTTCGAGCGGGCCGTCGCGTTTGCGAAGAAGGTCACGGGCGCGTGACGCCGTGCCTCGCGCTGCTCGCCTCGATCCCGAGTCCGAGCAGCAACGCCCTACACATCGGGCCGTTCCAGTTACGGGCCTACGGCCTCATGATCGCCCTCGGGGTGGTCGCCGCGGTCTGGCTCACGGGACGGCGACTCGAGCAGCACGGTGTCGGCACACGCGAGGACATGTCGGCCATCGCGTTGTTCGCGGTGCCGGCCGGTGTCGTGGGTTCGCGCATCTACCACGTCATCACGGATTGGAAGTCGTTCCGAGGCGACTGGTGGCGCGCGTTCAAGATCTGGGAGGGCGGCCTCGGCATATGGGGCGGCATCGCCGCGGGCACGCTCGTAGCCGTTTGGGTCGCGCGGCGGCGGGGCGTTGCGCCGGTGCCGCTGATCGACGATGCCGCGCCGGGCCTCGCGCTCGCTCAGGCGATCGGCCGCTGGGGTAATTACTTCAATCAGGAGCTGTTCGGGAGGCCCACGACGCTGCCATGGGCTCTCCGCGTCTCGGACGCCAAGGCCACGGCCGCGGGCTATCCACCGGGCACGACGTTTCATCCGACGTTTCTCTACGAGTCGCTGTGGAACCTGGCCCTGTGCATCGCGCTCCTCGTCTATGACTCGAAGCGGCGGACGGCCGGCCGCGCGTTCCGGCCCGGTCGTCTGTTCGCGATGTACGTCGCCGGGTACACGTTCGCGCGGTTCTTCATCGAACGCCTGCGCGTCGATCCCGCGTACAAGCTCGCCGGCCTGCGCGTGAACGAGTGGGTGTCGGCTGCGGTGTTCGCCCTCGCCATCCTGTGGCTTCTCACGATCGGTCGCCGCCCGTTACCGGAGGAAACGACTGTGGTGGCGGATGCCGGCGAGAGCACGCTCGACTAGCGTCCGGCCTATGGCTGACGACGTCGTACTGCTCGAAAACCGCGATGGCATCGGACTCGTTACGCTCAACCGCCCCGAGCGCCTCAACGCCTGGACGGGTGAGCTCGAGAACCGCTACTTCGACCGCCTTGACGAGTGTGCCGCCGACCCGGATGTGAAGGTGATTGTGGTCACCGGTGCCGGCCGCGGGTTCTGTGCCGGTGCCGACATGGACATGTTGCAGGGCATTGGCGCCGGTGAGGTCAACGCGGCGGGGACCGCCCGCACCACTCGTCCCCAATGGCACACGACCATGATCCCGAAGCCGGTCATTGCCGCCATCAACGGCGCGTGTGCGGGCATTGGCCTCGTACAGGCGCTCATGGCCGATATTCGCTTCGCGGCGTCCGGCGCGAAGTTCACGACCGCGTTCGCGCGCCGCGGTCTGATCGCCGAGCACGGCATTTCATGGGTGCTGCCCAAGTTGGTGGGCCCGGCCACCGCGCTCGACCTGCTGATGTCGGGCCGGGTGTTCCTGGCCGACGAAGCCGCCCGCCTAGGCGTCGTCAACGACGTCATCGCGCCGGAGCACCTCATCGACCACACGATGGCCTACGCGTCCGACATGGCGGCCAACTGCTCGCCGGCGTCGATGGCGGTGATGAAGCGTCAGGTATGGGACCACTACCTGCTCCCGCTCGACGACGCCACGCGAAGCTCGAACGAGCTGATGAAGATCTCGTTGAAGGCCGACGACTTCCGCGAGGGCGTGCAGAGCTTTGTGCAGAAGCGGCCGCCGAAGTTCGCGCCGCTGGCTCAGTGACCGGCTTCGAAACGCACCGGCAACGACAACGGGCCGCTGATGCCCATGACGGGCTTCCACGGTGCATCGCCCGTGCGGACGATGCCCGGCAAGCGGCGGGCCAAGATCGGTAGCGCCTCGGCGAGCTCGGCCTTGGCCAGCTGAGCGCCCAGGCAGTAGTGAATGCCGCCGCCGAATGTGAAATGCGGGGCCGGTTGCTCGCGAGTGATGTCGAAACTGGCGGAGCCGTCGCCAAAGACCCGCGGATCTCGGTTGGCTGCGGCCGTGCTTACCGAAACCATCGTGCCGGCGGGGATCGTGAGGCCGTTCAACTCGACGTCCTCGCGCGCCACCCGCACGGTGCCGAAGATGATCGGGAAGTAGCGCATCGCCTCCTCGACGACGCGCGGCGCGAGCTCGGGCTGCTTACCCAAGAGCGCCCATTGCTCAGGGTGGTCGCAGAACAGCTGCACGGTGGCGGCGAGCTGATTGCGGGTCGTGTCGGTGCCGGCGAGGAGCACGGCGCTGACGAGCGACAGGAGCTCGTCGTGGGTGAGCCGGTCGCCGGCGTCCTCCGCGGCGATCAGATCGGTGAGCAGATCATCGGCAGGAGTCGAACGCCTCCGCTCGATCATCGCGTCGAGGTACTCGTCGAGCTCGTCCATCGCCCGCTCGATCACCGGAGTATCGGCGACGACGTTGAAGTTGAAAATCAGGAAAATGTCGTCGGTCCATGAAGAGAACAGTTTCCAATCCTCACGGGGTGCGCCGAGCAGCGCGCAGACAATCGGGATTGGGTACTGCTCGGTGATGTCGGCGACGAGATCGCACTCGCCCCGCGGTGACACCGTGTCGACGAGCTCGTTGATGACGTCGCGCATGTACGGGCGCAGCCGGTCGGTGGCTCTCGGCGTGAAGCCTTGCGCGACGAGGCGGCGCAGGCGCGTGTGGCGTTCCCCGTCGAGGCTCAGGATCCCGTTCGACGTGCGATCCCAAATCTTTCCGGACGTGATGCCCTGCAGCGACAGGCCGAGCCCGACCGGCATCTGGAAGCGCCGGTCGCGCAGCACCATCTGCACCTCGCTGTAGCGGGTGATCTCAATGCCGAACGGTGTGCGGGCCACCCAGCTGCCCTCGCGCACCGTGGCATTGACGCCGTGGGGGTCGGCCTCGTACGCCGCGTCGAAGGGGCTGATCTCGGGCAGATCGACTTCGAACACGCTGGGGAACACGGTGGGCATGATCTGAGCGTGGCGGTTGATTGACACGGCGTCAAGTGGGCCTTGGTCGCCTACCATGCCCGCCGTGTCCGATCGCATCTCGCGCGAGAACGTCGCGCATGTGGCTCGGCTGGCCCGGCTCGAGCTCTCGTCCGAGGAACTCGACACGTACACGAGTCAGTTGGCTTCGATGCTCGAGCACTTCGCGGATATCGACGCGCTCGATCTCGCCGCGGTCGAGCCGATGACGCACCCCTATCACCTGGTGAACGTGCTTCGCGACGACGTCCCCGGTGCAAGCCTCGATCGCGACGAGGTGTTGGCCCAGGCTCCCGCGGCGGAGTCCGGCCGCTTCAAGGTGCCGCCGATTCTGGGCGGTGAGCCGTGACCGACACCGCGGCCGCCATCGCCGCCGATGTCCGCGCCGGCCGGCGGCGGGCACTCGACATCGTCGAGGAGCATCTGGCCCGCATCGACTCGCGCGAACACGAGATCCACGCATTCAACCTCGTCCTCGCCGACCGGGCCCGGGCGGCGGCGGCCGAGATCGATCGGCGCGTCGCAGCGGGCGACGACCCGGGACCGCTGGCGGGAGTGCCCGTCGCGCTCAAGGACAACCTGTGCACCCGCGGCGTGCCGACGACGTGCTCGTCGAAGATCCTCGATGGCTGGTGTCCCCCGTACGACGCCACGGTCGTGCAGCGGCTCGAAAGCGCCGGTGCGATCGCGGTGGGGAAGACGAACCTCGACGAGTTCGCGATGGGCTCGTCGACAGAGAACTCCGCCTTTGGGCCGACACTGAATCCCCACGACAGCCGCCGCGTCGCGGGCGGGTCGTCGGGCGGCAGTGCGGCCGCGGTCGCGGCGGGCTTCGCGGCCGTCGGGCTCGGCTCCGACACCGGGGGCTCGATCCGGCTGCCCGCGTCGTTCTGCGGCGTGGTCGGGGTGAAGCCCACATACGGAGCGGTCTCCCGCTACGGACTGGTGGCGTTCGCGTCGAGCCTCGACCAGATCGGCCCGCTCACGACGACGGTGGCCGATGCCGCGGTCGTGCTCGATGTCATCGGCGGCCACGACCCGATGGACTCGACGTCGATTCCCGAAGGACTTCCACCCGTCGCCGATGGGCTCGGACAGGGGGTCCGCGGCCTGCGCATCGGCATCGTCTCCGAGCTCTGCGACGGCATCGCCTCCGACGTGCTCGCGCGCGTTGACGCCGCCGCGGCCGCCCTCGAACACGCCGGTGCCCACATCGACAAGGTCTCCGTCCCCCCCGTCACGTACGGGCTCACCGCGTACTACCTGATTGCCCCGGCCGAGGCTTCTAGCAATCTCGCCCGCTACGACGGTGTTCGCTACGGACTGCGGGTCGACGCGCCCGACACCGCGTCGATGAACGCGGCCACGCGCACGGCGGGCTTCGGCGACGAGGTGAAGCGGCGTATCATGCTCGGTACGTACGCGCTCTCGGCGGGCTACTACGAGGCGTACTACGGCAAGGCGTTGAAGGTGCGCCGGCTGATCGCCGACGCGTTCGCCGTCGCCTATCAACAGTTCGACCTCTTGCTCGCCCCGACCGCGCCCACGACCGCCTTCGCGTGTGGGTCGAAGGCCGATCCTCTCGCCATGTACATGACCGACGTCTGCACTATTCCTTCGAACCTGTCCGGCCACCCCGCGATCAGCGTCCCGTTTGGCGTCGGCGCGGATGGCCTGCCCGTCGGCATCCAAGTGCTCGCCTCCCCGCTCGGTGAGCCAACGATGTTTCGCGCCGCGGTGGCCCTGGAGGAGGCGCGATGAGCGAGTGGGAGCTCGTGATCGGTCTCGAGGTACACGCGGAGCTGGCGACCCGCACGAAGATCTTCTGCGCGTGTCCGAACCAGTTCGGCGACGAGCCCAACCGCAACATCTGCCCGGTTTGTCTCGGGCTTCCCGGGTCGCTGCCGGTGCTCAACCGGCAGGTCGTAGAGCTGGCTATCCGGCTCGGCGAGGCGTTGCACTGCGCGGTGCAGAACTCGGTCTTTCACCGCAAGAACTACTTCTACCCCGACATGCCCAAGGACTATCAGATCTCGCAGTACGACCAACCGATCGACGTCGGTGGCTGGCTTGAACTGCCGTCGGGCGCACGCATCGGCATCACGCGCGCCCATATGGAAGAAGACACGGGCAAGTCGACACACCTCGGCGGCGATGGTCGCATCCACGGCGCGTCGGCGTCGCTCGTCGACTACAACCGGGCGGGCGTGCCGCTGCTCGAGATCGTCAGCGAGCCCGACATCCGCTCGGCCGACGAGGCGCGGTCGTACGTGAGCGAGCTGCGGGCCATCCTGGTGGCCGCCGGAGTGAGCGACGCCAAGATGGAAGAGGGTTCGATGCGCGTCGACGCGAACGTGTCGGTGCGACCACGCGGCTCCGACACGTTCGGCACGCGGTGCGAGATCAAGAACCTCAACTCCGTGCGGTCGGTCGGGCGCGCGATCGAGTACGAGGAGCGACGCCAGATCGAGCTCCTGGACGCGGGCGAGCGCATTCGGCAGGAGACCCGCCACTGGGACGAAGGCGATAGCCGCACGCACACGCTGCGCGTGAAGGAGGACGCCGACGACTATCGCTACTTCTTCGAACCCGACCTCGTGCCCGTCGAACCGTCGCCCGAGTGGCTGAAGTCGGCGCGCGCCGCGCTCCCGCTCCTTCCGGCCGAACGGCGGGTCCGCCTCGCCGGACCGGCGGGGGTTTCGGCCACCGACAACGCGGTGGTGATCACCGTCGAGCGCGCGATGGACGAGATCGCGCTGGCGGCGATCGCGGCGGGCGGCGCCCCTGAGCGCGTGCTGGTCCATATCGAGCACAACCTCGCCGTCGAAGGCGGCGAACAAATCGACCCTCACGCGCTCGCCGCGCTCACGCGACTCGAAGTGGCCGGTGGGCTCACCGCCACGCAGGCCAAGGTCGTGCTGGCAGAGTTGGTCGCTGGGGGAGGGCGTGGCGACCCCGCTGCCGTCGCCGCCGCGAGAGGCTTCGAAGCGATGGATGCCTCCGCGCTGGAGGCCGCGGTCGACGCGGCCATCGCCGCCGATCCCGACGCGTGGGCGAAGTTCTGTGCAGGGGAGCAGAAGGCCGCGGGGGCCCTCGTGGGTGCGGTGATGAAGACGACGAAGGGCCAGGCCGACGGCAAGGCGGTGACCGCGCTCCTGCAGCGCCGCCGTGGGTGACCACGACGAGCACCGGTTCCGGGCGATGGGTACCGAGGTCCACGTCGTGGTGGTCGCCGGCCCGGGTCAGGCCGAGGAGTTGTGTCGCGACGCTGAAGCTCGGGTGCGGGCATACGAAGCGCGCTGGAGTCGCTTCATCGCGACGAGCGAGCTGAGCCGGCTGAACGCCGCGGCCGGTTCTCCCGTGCTGCTGCCCGGTGACACGTTCGCGCTCGTGGCCCTCGCGATCAGCGCCTGGCAGCAGACCGACGGCTGGTTCGACCCCACGGTGCTCGACGCGCTCGAGGCGGCGGGCTACGACCGGTCTCATGAAGAGGTCGTTGGGCGCGCCCTGCCCGCCCGACCCGCTCGAGCCGTTCCCGGGCCGGAGGCGATCGGCCTCGATGCCCGGCTGGGGGAGGTCGTGTTGCCGTCCGGCGTGCACCTCGACCTCGGCGGCATCGGCAAGGGTCACACCGCTGACCTGGTCGCTACCGGTCTTCTCACGAAAGGGGCGGACGGTGCACTCGTGAACATGGGCGGCGATCTACGCGCCGTTGGACGGCCACCGGTGGGCGATGTGTGGATGGTGGCGACCGACGCGACGCCGCCGGTGGAGGTGGCCATCACCGCCGGTGCGGTGGCCACGTCCACGACCACGAAGCGCCAGTGGACGGTCGAGGACCGTCTGATGCACCACCTCATCGACCCGCATACCGGCGCGCCCTCGACGAGCCACCTCGCCACCGTGACGGTCGTCGCGGGCACGGCGGCGTGGGCCGAGGTGCTCGCCAAAGTGGTGCTCCTCGCCGGGCTCGACGCCGGCGCGAAAATTCTCGGCCGTTCCGGGGTGACAGGCATCGCCACGGCCCACGACGGTACGGTCACGCGGCTAGCCGGGTTCGATGCGTACGAGAGACGAAGGGGGTGAGTGGCCTGCTCGACGGGAAGCTCTGGTGGTACGTGTCGCGGTCGAGCGGGATCATGGCCTGGGTCCTCGCCGTCGCCGCAGTGCTCTGGGGCCTCGCGCTGTCGACCCGCGCCATAGGCAAACGCCCGAAAGGGCCGTGGCTGCTGGATCTCCACCGCTTCTTGTCGGGGCTTGCGGTGATCTTCACGGCGATACACATCGCGGCGCTCTTCTTCGACAACTACACGCACTGGGCGTGGGGAGAGCTGTTCGTGCCCATGGTGTCGAAGTGGAAGCCGGGCCCGACCGCGTGGGGCATCGTCGCCGTCTACCTCCTGATCGCGATCGAGGCGACCTCACTCGTGATGAATCGCATCCCGCGGCGCTTCTGGCGGGCCATCCATTTCACGAGCTTCGTCCTCTTCGTGACGGCCACCATCCATCTCCTCCAAGCGGGCACCGACCGCGAGAACTACGTCTTGCGGTGGATCGTGCTGCTGTCGGTCGTAGCCGTCCTGTTCTTCACGATCTACCGAATTCTGATGGCCATCTTCGGCCGCACACCCCCCGCCGCTGACCGGGCCGCTTTACTGCAAGCCGCGCGCCGTCAAGTTGTGTAGTCGGCGTTGATGCGGACGTAGCCGGCGGTGAGATCGCAGCCGTAGGCGGTAAACGCGCCGGTGGCAATGCCCAAGCTGACGTGGATCAACACTTCGTCGCCGCGTAGGTACTTGGTCAGCGTGGCCAGATCGGCGGGGTCGACGGAGCGCGGGTAGAGCTCCTGCGACCCGAAGCGGATCACCACTTTCCGCTGGTCGATGTCGAAATCGGCGCTGCACTTGCCGATCGCCATAGCCACACGACCCCAGTTCGGGTCGGCGCCGTGCACCGCCGTCTTCACGAGCGGCGAGTTCACGATCGCCTTGGCCACCCGTTTGGCCTGCGCGTCGTCGCGCGCGCCGTCGACGCGCACCTCGATCAGCTTCTCGGCGCCTTCGCCGTCGCGTGCGATCTGCTTGGTCAGCAAGTGGGCGACGGCGAAGATGGCCCGCTCGAGTGCCTCGATCGACACCGGCCCGGCGAGGCCGTTGGCCATGATCGCCGCGGTGTCACTCGTCGACGTGTCGGTGTCGATCGAAAGCGCGTTGAACGTGCGGTCCATCACCCGGCGAAACGCGGCATCGAGCTCGGTGGCCCCCACGCCGGCATCGGTGCAGAACAACGCGATGAGCGTCGCCATGTCGGGCTCGATCATGCCGACCCCTTTGGCGATGCCCACGACCGTCGCGGGCCCGACCGAAGACACCGCGATCTTGGGGACCGTGTCGGTGGTCATCATGGCGCGGGCGCACGCTTCGGCTGATGTGTTCGTGAACGGCCAGACCAGCTTAGTGAGGTGCGATCTGACCTTCTCCATCGGATACGGGCGCCCGATGACGCCGGTCGAAGCGATGAGCACCTCACTCGCCCGGGCGCCGATCGCCTCGGCCACCGATGCGACCACTTCTGATGCATCGGCGCGTCCTTGCGGTCCGGTGGCCACGTTCGCGTTCTTGGACAACACCACGAACGCGCGCAGGCGGCGATCGGCGACCGCGGCCCGCGAGATCAACACGCTCGGACCGGCGAAGCGGCTCTTGGTGAACACGGCGGCCGCCACCGCCGGCACCTGCGACGCGATCACGACAAAGTCATCGGTCGTATCTTTGATGCCGAGGTTGCCGACGTGGGCGCTGAAGCCGGTCGGGAGACCGATCACCGGTAGTACTCGATACCAAGGTGCGTGATCTGGTCTTCTCCCATCATCCAGCGCAGCGTGTTCTTCAGCTTGGTGAGTTGGATGAACAAGTCATGCTCGGGGTAGAGGCCGGGGGCCACCTGCGGGCTCTTGTAGTAGAAGCTAAGCCACTCTTGGATCCCGCCCATACCCGCGCGCTGGGCGAGGTCGGAGAACAAGATGAGATCGAGGGCGAGGGGCGCCGCGAGGATCGAGTCGCGGCACAAGAAGTCAACCTTGATCTGCATCGGGTAGCCGAGCCACCCGAAGATGTCGATGTTGTCCCAACCCTCTTTGTTGTCGCCCCTCGGGGGGTAGTAGTTGATGCGCACTTTGTGGAACACGTTGCCGTAGAGCTCAGGAAAACGATCGGGCTCCAAGATGTCCTCGAGGACGCCGAGCTTCGACTCCTCCTTCGTCTTGAAGCTCTCGGGATCGTCGAGCACCTCGCCGTCGCGATTGCCGAGGATGTTCGTCGAGTACCAGCCGGCCAACCCGAGCATGCGCGCCTTGAACATGGGGGCGAGCACTGTCTTGATGAGGGTCTGGCCGGTCTTGAAGTCCTTGCCGGAAATGGGGAGGCCGCGTTCGATGGCGAACTCGCGGAGTGCGGGAGTGTCGACGGTGAGGTTCGGCGCCCCGTTGGCGAACGGCACGCCTTCGAGGAGCGAGGCGTACGCGTAGAGCATCGAGGGAGCGATCGTGGGATCGTTCGCGTCGATCGCCTTCTCGAACGCCTCGAGGCTGGCGTGCGTGGGGCCGGTCTCGATGTAGATCTCCGTTGAACCGCACCACATCATCACGACGCGTTCGAGCTTGTTCTCGTCGCGGAAGCGGTTGATGTCCTCGCGGATGCCTTCGAGCATCGACCGTTTGCCGACGTTGCCCATGACGTTCGGCCCGTCGAGGCGTTTGACGTAGTTGGCGTCGAACGCGGCCTTCATGGGACGGATGGCGCGCAGCGCCTCGGCGACCGGTTCGAGATGCCGCGAACCCTCGAGGACGCCGGCGCGCGACGCGGCGACGTAGGCGTCGTCGGGGAACGGGTCCCAAGACCCGAACACGAGGTCGTCGATGGACGCGAGCGGCACGAGCTCCTTGATCAGGGGCACGCGCCCTTCGGTGCGCTTCCCGAGGCGGATGGTGGCCATTTGGGTGAGAGAGCCGATCGGGGCGCCCATGCCCCGCTTTACGAGCTCGACGCCCGCGATCAGCGTGCTGGCCACCGCACCGAGCCCCACCGTGAGCACGCCGAGGGGGCCGGCAGCGGGGGCGATGGAGGGTGGGGTCGGAGTCGTCATCAACCGACGTTCTAGCCTCTCGACCCATGGCCGACCTGAAGCCCCGCTCGCGCGATGTCACCGATGGCCTCCAAAGGGCGGCGGCGCGCTCGATGTTGCGCGCCGTCGGTATGACCGACAAGGACTGGGAAAAGCCCCAGATCGGCGTGGCCTCGTCGTGGAACGAGGTGACTCCGTGCAACCTGTCGCTCGACCGGCTCGCCAAGCGGGCCAAAGAGGGCGTGCGCGACGGTGGCGGCTTCCCGATGCAGTTCGGCACCATCTCGGTGAGCGACGGCATTTCGATGGGTCATGAGGGCATGCGGGGATCGCTCGTGTCGCGTGAGGTGATCGCCGACTCGGTCGAGACGGTGATGTTCGCCGAGCGCTTCGACGGCCTCGTCGCCTTGGCCGGCTGCGACAAGAGCCTGCCCGGGATGTTGATGGCCGCTGCCCGCCTCGACCTCGCCACCGTGTTTGTGTACGCCGGCTCGATCCTGCCCGGGCACCGCAATGGCAAAGCCCTCGACATCACGTCGGTGTTCGAGGCGATCGGCGCCTGTTCAGCGGGCACGATCACCGAGGACGAGCTCCACGACATCGAAAGGCTCGCCTGCCCTGGTGAAGGCGCATGCGCAGGCATGTTCACGGCGAACACGATGGCGTCGATCGGCGAGGCACTCGGCATGTCGCTGCCGGGGTCGGCCTCGCCACCGTCGGTCGACCGTCGCCGCGATGACGACGCCTACTCGGCCGGACTCGCCGTCGTCGACCTCATCCGCAAGGGGATCACGCCGCGCGACATCATGACGAAGCCCGCGTTCGAAAACGCGATCGCGGTTACGAACGCGCTCGGCGGATCGACGAACGCGGTGCTGCACCTGCTGGCCATCGCCAACGAGGCCGGCGTCGCCCTCGAGCTCGACGACTTCAACCGCATCGCGGCCCGCGTGCCCCACATCGCGGACATGAAGCCGGCCGGGAAGTTCCACATGAGCGACCTCGACCGCGTGGGAGGCGTCCCCGTGGTCCTGCGGGAGCTGCTCGAGGCCGGGCTCCTGCACGGCGACGTGATGACGGTGACGGGCAGAACCATGGCCGAGAACCTCGCGCTCATCGATCCGCCCGCGCCCGATGGTGTTGTGGTGGTGCCACTCGACCGTCCGCTGCATGCCGACGGCGGGATCGTGGTGTTGCGGGGATCGCTCGCGCCCAACGGTTCGGTCGTCAAGGTGGCCGGGCTCAACGCAGATCAGATGCACTTCGACGGGCCCGCACGCGTGTTTGACGGAGAGGACGGCGCGATGGCGGCGATCCTCTCGGGTTCCGTGCAGCCGGGCACCGTCCTGGTGATCCGCTACGAGGGACCCAAGGGCGGGCCCGGCATGCGCGAGATGCTCGCGATCACCGGCGCGTTGAAAGGCGCGGGTCGGGGATCCGACTGCGCGCTCGTCACCGACGGCCGCTTCTCGGGCGGAACGTGGGGCTTCTGCATCGGCCACGTCGCGCCCGAGGCGGTCGACGGTGGGCCGATCGCGTTCGTGCGTGACGGCGACCGCATCGTCATCGACGTGCACACCCATTCGTTGGAGGTGGTCGTCGACGCGGCCGAGATGGCCCGCCGGCGGGAGGGCTGGGCGCCGCTGCCGCCGCGTTACACGACCGGCGTGTTGGCCAAGTACGCGCGACTCGTCCAGGGCGCGGAGACCGGCGCTATCACGAGTCCTTAAACATCAAGGTCCGCGTCGGCGGCGGTGACCTCGCGCACGCATCGGGGCACGACGTACATCCGCCGCCCGTTGATCGTGGTGGCCAAGAAGACCCCCTTGAGAGGGCCGATCCTTGTGTCGACGTCGAGGCGATCAAGCAACGTTTTGGGCGAGAACCGCAGCCGGGCGCCGCCGAGCACGACCACGGACTGATCGGTCGCCAAGATGACCCTGCGCTTGTAGAGGAGCGTGTAACCGAGCCACATGAACGGGAGGGCGAGAATCGGCGAGCCGATCAGGAGGCTCAGCGCAAAGCCGATGCACATCGCGAACAGCAACGCCAGCCATCGGTTCGGACCTTCGAGGGCGCGAACGACGTGGGCGACCACCTCACCGCGGTTGAGGAAGGGACGCGATTCCTCGATGATCTGGCTGCGCGTGTCCGCCATCGGGCCATTCTTGCTAACATAGGTTCGATGCGTGGCCACCAGACCTTCATCATTCTCGTAGTCAGTTAGCGCACCGGCTACAAGCCGCGTGCGCCCCTCGACCTCCCAGCCGGGAGGTCGAACTCGTTTTAGGAGCGTCCTCAATGAAGATCACCGGGGCCCAAGCCCTGATCAAGAGCCTCGAGATGGAAGGCGTCGAAGTCATGTTCGGCCTTCCCGGCGGGTGCATCCTGCCTGCTTACGACCCGTTACTCGACTCGTCGATCCGCCACATCCTCGTGCGCCATGAGCAAGGCGCGGGGCACATGGCGGAGGGCTATGCCCACGTGACGGGGCGTCCGGGGGTCGCCATGGTGACGAGCGGCCCCGCGGCTACGAACCTCGTGACGCCACTGTGCGACGCGTTCATGGACTCGATTCCGATGGTGGCGATCACCGGCCAGGTCCCCACCGGCGCGATCGGCACTGACGCGTTCCAGGAGTGCGACACCGTCGGTATCACGCGCTCGGTCACCAAGCACAACGAGCTTGTTATGAGCGCGCAGGATCTTCCGCAGGCGATTCGTGAGGCGTTTCACATCGCGACAACGGGACGGCCCGGGCCCGTGCTGGTCGACGTGCCCAAGGACGTCCTGCAGTCGACAATGGATTGGTACTGGCCCGACTCGGTCGACCTCCCCGGCTACAAGCCGACGACCAAGGGCCATCCCCGCATGATCCGCGAGGCGGCGCGGCTGATCTTGGCCGCGGAGCGCCCGGTGCTCTATTGCGGTGGCGGCATCTTGAAGGCGCGAGCGGCGGAGGCGTTGCGCGAGCTGGCCGACCTCACTCAGATCCACGTCGTCACGACGTTGATGGCGCGCGGCGCATTCCCCGACAGCCATCCGCTATGCCTGGGCATGCCGGGCATGCACGGCAACGCGACGGCGGTGACCGCGCTGCAGAAAAGCGATCTGCTCATAGCGCTCGGCGCGCGCTTCGACGACCGCGTCACCGGCAAGGTCGCGACGTTCGCGCCCGAAGCCAAGGTGATCCACGTCGACATCGATCCTGCGGAGCAGGGGAAGGTGCGGCGCCCCGATGTTCCGATTGTCGGCGACTGCCGGCTGGTCATCGAGGCTCTGGTGCACGAGATCCGCAACCTGCTCGCGGCGGGCGAGACGGCGGCGGACACGTCGACCTGGCGGACGAGGATCTCGGGTTGGCGCGAGCTCTATCCGCTCACCTACGAGCAGTCGCAACCGGGCGACGCGCTGAAGCCGCAGTTCTGCCTCGAGGCGCTGCGTGACGCCGCGCCGGAGGATTGCATCGTGGTGTCCGGAGTCGGGCAACACCAGATGTGGTCGTCGCAGTACTGGCACTTCGAGCACCCGTACACGTGGGTGAACTCTGGTGGGCTGGGCACGATGGGTTTCGCGGTGCCCGCGGCAATCGGCGCGAAGGTCGGCCGTCCGGACAAGATGGTGTGGGCGGTCGACGGCGACGGCTGCTTCCAGATGACGGCGCAGGAACTCGTGACGGCGTCCACCGAACGGATCCCGATCAAGGTGGCGATCCTGAACAACTCGTATCTGGGCATGGTGCGCCAGTGGCAGGAGATGTTCTACGACGAGCGCTACTCCGAGGTGTACCTGTCGCCCGATCTTCCGGACTACGTGAAGTGGGCGGAGGCGATGGGTTGTGTGGGCATCCGGGTGGAGGCGCCGGAGGAGGTCCAGCCGGCGATCGACAAGGCGAACCAGATCGATGATCGTCCGGTCGTCGTCGAGTTCCGTGTCGACGCGCGCGAGAAGGTGTTCCCGATGGTGCCGGCCGGCATGTCGAACGACGACCTCGTGTTGCACCCGAGCCAGGACAAGGAGCTCCTCCGATGAGCGAGCCTCAGCACCACATTCTGTCGGTGCTCGTCGAGAACCAGTCGGGTGTGCTGGCCCGTGTGGCCTCGCTGTTTGCCCGCCGGGGCTACAACATCTTCTCGCTGGCGGTAGCACCGACGGAGGAGCCGCGGTTCTCGCGCATCACGATCGTGGTCGACGTCGAGTCGACTCCTCTCGAGCAGGTCACCAAGCAACTGTTCAAGCTCATCAACGTGGTCAAGATCACCGAGCTCGACCCGCGTTCGTCGGTGGAGCGTGAGTTGTTGCTCGTGACGGTGCGGGCCTTGCCCGCGGACAGGGGCCAGATCGTCGAGCTCGTGCAGATCTTCGAGGGCAAGATCCTGGCGGTGGGCAGCGAGGCCCTCACCGTCTCGCTCGATGGTCACCCGGACAAGCTCGACGACTTTGAAGAGCTACTGCGCGGCTATGGCATCGTGGAACTCCAGCGCACCGGAAGGGTCGCGATGTCGAAGTTGAGAAAGGCGAGCTGATGGCAGCCAAGGTGTATTACGAGGTCGACGCCGATCCTTCACTGATTCGCAAGCGCAAGGTGGCAGTGATCGGCTACGGCTCGCAGGGACACGCCCACGCGCTGAACCTTCGCGACTCGGGCGTGGATGTGCGGGTCGGGCTGCGGTCCGGCTCTTCGTCGTTCGCGAAGGCGGAGGCGGCCGGGCTGCGCGTGCTGTCGATCGCCGACGCTGCGAAGGAAGCCGATGTCGTGATGATGCTGGCCCCCGACACGGAACAGAAGCGGATCTATGACGCCGACATCGCGCCGCATCTGTCGAAGGGCGATGCGATCGCGTTCGCGCATGGCTTCAACGTGCGGTTCGGCCGGATCGTCGCGCCGGCTGGCGTCGACGTGATCATGATCGCGCCGAAAGGTCCTGGCCATCTCGTGCGGCGCACGTACACCGAAGGCGGCGGGGTGCCGTGTCTGATCGCGGTGGCCCAAGATGCCACCGGTCAGGCGCAAGCGCTCGCGTTGTCGTACGCGGACACGATCGGCGGTACGCGGGCGGGCGTCATCGAGACGACGTTCGCGGAGGAGACCGAGACCGATCTCTTCGGCGAGCAGGTCGTGTTGTGCGGGGGTCTGACCTCGCTCGTGCAGGCCGGGTTCGAGACGTTGGTGGAAGCGGGCTATCAGCCCGAGATGGCGTACTTCGAGTGCCTGCACGAGGTGAAGCTCATCGTCGACCTCATGTACGAGGAGGGGATCGCCGGGATGCGCTACTCGATCTCCGACACCGCGGAGTATGGCGACGTGACGCGTGGCCCAAGAATCATCACCGCCGCGACGAAGGACGAGATGGGCAAGATCCTGCGGGAGATCACGTCGGGGGAGTTCGCCGACGAGTGGATCGCCGAGTCCGACTCTGGTCGTTCGCGCTTCAACGCCCTCCGTGCCAGGGGACGCGAGCATCCCATCGAAAAAGTCGGTGCTGAGTTGCGTTCGATGATGCCGTGGATCTCCGTCGGCAAGACCAAGGTCGCCGAGGCCTCCGGGGGCTGAATCCCACGGCGAGAGCGGGTCGGGCACGGTGCGCTCTCGCCCCGCTCGTGGCCTGGCTGCGTATCGGCCCCGTTCTATGCGGTCGGCACGGCCTTGCTCGACCTCATAGCCCATGGCGTCGGCCAGATTCTTCACGGCGTGGCTGCCGCGCACCCCGTAGCCGTACGCGTGGATCAGGCTGTGAAGGTCGCGCAAGGTGAGCATGCCGTGGCGGCGCAGGATCGACAGGGCAACGGCGCGGAGGCGGCGGCCCCCGACGATGTCCGCGTGCTGCTCGAGGGCGGGCAAGAGGGGATGGTCCGGGCGTGGGGGACGGCGGCCGTGCCAGCGAGGTTGTCGAGGCCAGAGCTGGTCGTGGATGTTGTCGATTTCGGTGATGAGCACGTGGCGGCGGGCGGCCCACTCGAGCGCCTCGTGATCGAGCTCGTCGAGCTCGTCGCATAGGTCGTGTTGGCGAGCGGACAGCTCGGCTCGGCGAGGACCGATCACGCGGCGGCGCAGGGGGGTGAGGTCGCCTTTGGTGCTGATCGAGGGCATGGGACTCGGCTCCTGGGACGCTGGCAGTAGGGAGCGCAGTCCGCTCCGAGTCGGCCGTCGAGGCGGCCGCTGTCGTTTTTACCAGGACCCTGTGACAAAGAAGCCCGGCGCCGAGCCGCCAAGCCACCCCCGGCCCCCGCCACCTATCCCGAACCGTCGCCGTAGGCGTCGAATCGACGTCGAATCGACGCCTACGGGGGCGGAAATGGTGGGGTGGGGTAGCCCCCCAAAACGTTGAAACCCGGCCGAAGACCTCCGCACAATGGCGCTCCGGGCGAACAGTCGGGTGGAGCGATGGCGGTCGAGGTACCGATGACGAGGGCTGCGGCAGCGCGCTTACTCGGCGCGTGCGTCCTCGTCGCCGCCCTCATCGCGGCGCTCATCTTCCTCCCGCGCACCCACCCCGCCACTGCCGTCGCCACGAAGGGCACCTCGGCGCCCACCACGGAACCCTCCGCATCCACCACAACCATCGCCCCCACCTCCACCGAGGGCGCCACGACAACGACGCAACCCGCAACCTCCACCGAAGCGGTTATAACGTCGACGAGCAACACGATCGAGGTCGTACCGATGCCCGCCGGCCTCGCGTCCCTTCTGCTCTTCCCCGACCTCTCGTCGATGATCACCGTCCCGGTTGATCCCGAAGCAGCGCCCACGCCCGAGGACATCAAACTCGCCATCATGACGGCATGGCCGCCCGAGCTGCGTGACACCGCAACGACCGTCGCCGACTGCGAATCAGGTCTCAATCCACTCGCCGCCCACGTGAACCCGAATCTGTCGATCGACTACGGCCTGTTCCAGCTGAACGACGGCATCAACGGCGTCCACTCCACGCTCGGCGGGCTCGGAGGAACGCCGGAACTCGCGCTCGACCTCAACTGGAATGCTCAGCACGCCTACACCTTGTTCCTTCAGCGGGGCTGGGAACCATGGTCGTGTGCCAAGGCGTTCGGTCTCCTCCTCACCGCACCAGAGCCGGGCCGCTACCCGCTGCCGCCGTTCGACGATGTGCCGACCACCACCACCGAGCCGCCAACCACCACCACCACATGGCCGCTCGACACCGACCCGCCGCCGCCCTCGACCGTACCGAAGACCACCACCACGATCCCGGTTGACACCGAGCCTCTGCCCGGCCAGTGGTCACGCGGCTGACAACACTCCGACAACGTGGTCGATGCAGCGCGTCACAGCGACTATGTCCGCCGGCTCGATTGCCGGAAACATCCCGATGCGTAGCTGATTGCGACCGAGCTTTCGGTACGACTCCGTATCGACGATGCCGTTGGCGCGCAATGCCCCCGAAACCGCGAGCGCATCAACGCCGGATAGATCGATCGTCCCCACCACCGCGGAGCGCTGATCGGGGTCGCTAACAAACGGCGTCGCCCACTCCGTTCGTTCCGCCCATCCGTAGAGGGCGGCCGAAGACGTCCGGCACCGCTCGACACACCACGCCAATCCGCCACGCTCGTTCATCCAACGGACCTGATCCTCGAAGAGGAACAGCGTCGCCAGCGCGGGCGTGTTGTAGGTCTGATTCAGGCGGCTGTTGTCGAGCGCGATCTTCAGATCGAGCGACGCCGGTATCCACCGCCCCGACTGAGCGATGCTCTCAATGCGTGCCACGGCACGCGGCGAGCACAACGCCACCCACAATCCGCCGTCGGACGCGAAGCACTTCTGCGGTGCGAAGTAGTAGACGTCGACCTCGCGCGGCGACCACGCCAAACCACCAGCGCCCGAAGTCGCGTCGACGATGACGAGACCGTCGACACCGACCGGACGGCACAACGCCATCGCCACACCCGTCGAGGTCTCGTTGTGCGTGAGCGCGTACGTGTCGACGCTCGAATCTCCCACCACGGTGGGATGCGTTCCGACGGACGCGGTGATGACCACCGGCTCGTCGAGGTGGGGCGCCGCGGCGGCCGCCGCCGCGAACTTCGCAGAGAACTCGCCGAAGATGAGGTGCTCGCTGCGCCGTTCGATGAGCCCGAACGTCGCCGCGTCCCAGAACGCGGTCGACCCGCCGTTGCCGAGGACGACTTCCCAGCCGTCGGGCAAAGAGAACAGCGCCGCCAGCCCGTCGCGTAGCGAGCCCACCACCGAGCGGACACCGCCCTGGCGGTGCGAGGTCCCCATGTAGGTGGGACCGCTCGCCACCAAGGCGTCGAGTGCGTCTTGGCGGACCTTGGACGGGCCGCAACCGAAGCGCCCATCTGACGGCAACAGCGCGCTCGGAATCAGGATCTCACTCGGGCTGAGCACCGGCACTGTGCCAGCATGGCAGTCAATGAACCGCATCTCCCAGCGCATTGGTGCCATCGCGGAATCCGCGACCTTGGCCGTCGATGCCAAGGCCAAAGCCCTCAAGGCCCAAGGCGAAGACGTGATTGGCTTCGGTGCCGGCGAGCCCGACTTCCCCACGCCCGATCACATCGTTGAAGCCGCGATCGCCGCATGCCGCGATCCCAAGAACCACCACTACACACCGGCCGCAGGGCTGCCCGAGCTTCGGGAAGCGATCGCCGCCAAGCTGAGCCGGCCCGCGAGCGACGTGCTCATCACCAACGGCGGCAAGCACGCGGTCTTCGCCGCCTTCGCCACGCTCATCGATCCCGGCGACGAAGTGATCTGTCCGGCGCCGTACTGGACCACCTATCCGGAGGCGATCGCTTTGGCGGGCGGGGTGCCCGTTGTCATCGATACCGATGAGACCGCCGGCTTTCGCGTCACCGTCGACCAACTCGAGCGCGCCCGCACGCCGCGCACCAAGGCGTTGTTGTTCGTGTCGCCCGACAACCCGAGCGGCGCGGTATATCCCCCGAGCGAGGTCGAGGCCATCGGACGTTGGGCGCTCGAGCACGGCATCTGGGTCATCACCGACGAGATCTACGAACACCTCACCTACGGCGAGCACCGCTTCAGCTCGATGCCCGCACTCGTGCCCGAACTGGCCGACATGTGCATCGTGGTGAACGGCGTCGCCAAGACCTACGCCATGACCGGCTGGCGCGTCGGCTGGCTCATCGGTCCGAAGGACGTCGTCGACGCGGCCACCAACTTCCAGAGCCACACGACCTCGAACGTCAGCAACGTGGCCCAACGCGCCGCGCTGGCGGCAGTCAGCGGCGATCTCGAAGCAGTCGCGATGATGCGCAGCGCGTTCGCGCGACGCGGAAAGATCATGGCCGAGATGTTGAACGAGATCGACGGCGTTACGTGCATCTCGCCGCAGGGCGCCTTCTACTGCTTCCCGTCGTTCAAAGGGGTTCTCGATCGGGACATCGCGGGCCGTAAGGCCGCGAACACTCTCGAGCTCGCCGACATCGTTTTGAGCGAGGCCAGAGTGGCGTTCGTGCCGGGAGAGGCGTTCGGCGCGCCGGGCTACGTCCGCTTGTCGTTCGCGTTGGGCGACGACGATCTTGTCGAGGGCGTTTCGCGCATTCAGAAGCTCCTGCACTGATGGCGCGCATCCTCGTCACGGAGGAAATCGCCGACGGTGGACTCGAGCGACTCCGTGCGGCCGGCCACGATGTCGATGTCCGTCTCGATCTCGACCCCGAGGCGCTGCGGGAAGCGGTAGTTGGGGCCAACGCCCTCATCGTGCGATCGGCCACCGACGTCACCGCCGACGTCATCGCCGCCGCGAAGGACCTCACCGTTATCGGTCGGGCCGGCATCGGGCTCGACAACGTCGACGTCGAGGCGGCCACCGTCCGCGGCGTCATGGTGGTCAACGCCCCGCACTCCAACATCGTGTCGGCCGCGGAGCACACGATGGCCTTGCTCCTCGCGCAAGCGCGCAACGTCCCGCAGGCACACGGTGCGCTGAAAGCGGGCCGGTGGGAGCGCAGCCGGTGGGAGGGCGTCGAGCTCGCCGACAAGACACTCGGCATCGTCGGACTGGGTCGCATCGGCAAGCTGGTGGCGCAGCGGGCCCTCGCGTTCGGAATGCGCCTCGTGGCCTACGACCCGTTCGTATCGGCGGAGCGGGCGCGCCAGATCTCGGTCGACATCCTCCCGCTCGATCAGGTCGTCGCCGAGGCGGACTTCATCACCGTGCACCTTCCGAAGACGAAGGAGACGACCGGCCTGATCGGACGCGACCTGCTGGCGAAAGCGAAGTCCAACCTGCGCATCATCAACGTGGCGCGAGGTGGCATCGTCGACGAGGACGCGCTCACGTGGGCGATCCGTGAGGGCGTGATCGCGGGCGCCGCGCTCGACGTCTTCGCCAAGGAGCCGACGACCGATTCGCCGTTGTTCGAGCTCGATTCCGTGGTGGTCACGCCGCACCTCGGTGCCAGCACGCGCGAGGCACAGGACAAAGCCGGCGACGCCATCGCTGAGATGGTCATGCTCGCCCTCGCCGGCGAGTTCGTCCCGTTCGCGGTCAACGTCTCGGCCGCCGAGGCGTCCGAGACCGTGCGTCCGTTTCTCCCCCTTGCCGAGCGGCTCGGGCGGCTGTTCGCCGCCCTCGCCGCGAACGTTCGCCTCGACTCTCTCGAGGTCTGCTTCGAGGGGACCATCGCGGACTACGACAACCGCATCCTCACGTTGGCGGTGCTCAAA
The DNA here is from genome assembly GCA_040002995.1 of Acidimicrobiales bacterium. Lineage (GTDB taxonomy): Bacteria > Actinomycetota > Acidimicrobiia > Acidimicrobiales > Ilumatobacteraceae > JBDUDK01. The sequence continues at coordinate 59,386 of JBDUDK010000013.1, forward strand.
GGCCTCTTCGGCGCGACGAGCGACGAGCCCGTCACCTACGTCAACGCGCCCCAGCTCGCGAGGGACAGAGGCCTCGACTATCGCGAGGTGAAATGCACGACGTCGCTCGAATACGTGAACCTGATCACGTTGCGCGGCGCCGGTCATGAGCTCGCCGGCACGCTCGCCGGTCATCGAGGGGAACCGAGGCTCGTGGTCGTCGATGGTCACCAAATCGACGTGCCTCCGTCGCCGCATATGGTGGTCGTGCGCAACGACGACCGACCCGGCATGATCGGCCTCGTTGGCACCGTGCTCGGAGACGCCGCCGTCAACATCGCGGACATGGGCCTGTCGCGCAGCCGTCAACCGGGGTCGGCGTTGATGGTGATCGCCACGACGGGCGCGGTGCCCGATGAGGTGCTGGCCCGGCTGGCTGCGACTCCGGGGATCTTGTCGGTGTTCAGCCTTCGATCGTGATGGCGGCGGTGGGACACATCTCGGCGGCGGTCGTGACTTTCTCGCGCAGTTCCTCGCCCGGTTCCTCCTGCAGGATGTAGAGGTATCCGTCGCTGCGGACCTCGAAAACCTCTGGGCACACCTGCATGCAGGCACCGGTGCTGGCACACACGTCGAAGTCGACCGTCACGCGCATGACGGGCAAACTAACCGAATGGCTTGACCGGACAGGGCGGCGACCGACAGAATCATGGTGATGAATCAAACGCTTTCGGGCCTCCTTCTCATGTAGGCGAGCACTCATATCGGTGCTCGCCGAACCTCCTGTGCCACCGGCCCAGGAGGTTTCTGCTTTTTCGGGACACGACCAGACAAGGGAACGCCATGAAGAAGATGCCATTCGAGAAGTACAAGCGGTTCGTCCCGCTGGAGCTGTCCGACCGCACGTGGCCGGACCGGCTCATCACGCACGCGCCGCGTTGGTGTTCGGTCGATCTTCGTGACGGCAACCAGGCCCTCATCGACCCGATGGACCCCGTCCGCAAGCGCCGGATGTTCGACGCGGTCGTGAAGATGGGCTTCAAGGAGATCGAGGTCGGCTTCCCCTCGGCCAGCCAGCCCGACTTCGACTTTGTTCGTCAGCTCATCGAAGACGATCTCATCCCCGACGACGTCGTCATCCAGGTGCTGACGCAGTGCCGGCCCGAGCTGATCGAGCGCACCTACGAGTGCATCAAAGGCGCGCCGCGCGCGATCGTCCACTTCTACAACTCGACCTCGGTGTTGCAGCGGCGAGTCGTGTTCGGCCTCGACAAGGCCGGCATCACCGACATCGCCGTCAACGCCGCCAGGCTGTGTCGCAAGCTCGAGGACAGTGTTCCCGGCACCGACGTCTTCTACGAGTACTCGCCGGAGAGCTTCACGGGTACCGAGCCCGACTACGCCGTCGAGATCTGCGAGGCGGTGATGGATGTCATCGAACCCACCGTCGATCACCCGCTGATCATGAACCTGCCGGCCACGGTCGAGATGTACACGCCCAACGTCTACGCCGACGTCATCGAGTGGTTCAACCGGACGGTGCGCAACCGCGACCGCATCGTGCTCAGCCTGCACCCGCACAACGACCGCGGCTGCGCGGTGGCCGCCGCCGAGCT
>JBDUDK010000070.1:0-22460 GCA_040002995.1 Acidimicrobiales bacterium
GTGTCGGAGGGGGGACTTGAACCCCCATGTCCTTTCGGACACTAGGCCCTCAACCTAGCGCGTCTGCCTATTCCGCCACTCCGACGTGGATGCGGGCGAGCACCTTAGCGCGGGCCTTTGCCATGCCCAATGAGTCAATCCATCAACAGGCCGAGCGCCACCGTGCAGAACACAAATACGAGGGCGACGACGACGGTGATCCGATTCAAGTTGCGCTCGGCTGCGGTCGAGCCGAGGGCCGTAGTGCCGGCACCACCAAGCATGTCGGACAGGCCACCGCCCCTACCGCTGTGCAGCAAAACGAGCACGATCAGCACGAAAATTGTGACGACATCGATAGTGGCAACCAGCGGGATCACGGCTGGCAACGCTACCAGTCGACCCTCGACCCTCCCAGGTCAGACGACCGCTACCTCCTCAGCGAAGTGGCACGCCACCGGATGACCCTGGCCCCGGTCGATAAGCGCCGGTTCTTCCTCCGCGCAGATGTCCTGCGCCTTCCAGCAACGTGTCCGGAAGCGGCATCCTGAGGGTGGGTCGATCGGGCTGGGGATCACGCCTTCGAGGACGATCCGTTTCCGTGCTCTCTCCCTCGGTGGATCCGGCTCGGGCACAGCCGAGAGCAAGGCCTGTGTGTACGGATGCGCCGCCCGCGTATACAGCTCCTCCGCCGGCGCAACCTCGACAAGCTTGCCGAGGTACATCACGCACACCACGTCGGAGATATGGCGCACGACTGACAAATCGTGGGCGATGAAGAGGTACGCGAGGCCGAGACGATCCTGCAGGTCGACGAGCAGGTTCATCACGCCGGCCTGAATCGAAACGTCGAGTGCCGACACCGGCTCGTCGAGCACGATCAACCGGGGTTCCAAGGCGAGTGCCCGCGCGATGCCGATCCGCTGGCGCTGACCGCCGGAGAATTCGTGCGGAAATCGTTTGGCGTGATCGGGCGCCAGACCCACGAGGCGAAGCAACTCTGCGACACGATCCTTACCGCCCATGCCCCAGAGACCATGAATGTGCAAAGGCTCCGCTATCGCCGAACCTACCGTCATGCGCGGATCGAGCGAAGCGTACGGATCCTGGAACACGATCTGCATCTGCCGCCGCAACTGGCGAAGATCGCCACGGCCGAGGTTCGTGAGTTCGGTGCCTTCGAACTTCACCGAGCCGGTCGTCGGCTCGATGAGCCGCAGGATGCAACGGCCTACCGTCGACTTACCCGACCCGGACTCACCGACCAGCCCAACGGTCTGTCCGGCCGTCACCGCGAACGACACACCACTAACGGCCTGCACGATCTCCGTGACCCGGCGCACCCCTGATACCGAGTGGACGATGAAGCTCTTGACGAGGTCGTTGACTTCGAGGACGACGTCACCGTTTTGCCCGTTGTTCACGGTGTTCCAATCCCTACGAGTTCCTCGGCGCGCACGCAGGCGGTCTCCACGGTGCCAAACTGGTGGAGATCGGGCAGCCCTTCGGCGCATACCGGCATCGCGTGAGGACAGCGCACGCGAAAGGCGCACCCACTGGGCGGGCGCAGCATGTTCGGCGGCGCGCCAGGGATCGGCGTGAGTCGCTGGTTGCCCAGGCTCGGTATCGAATTGATCAGGCCCTGGGTGTAGGGGTGCGTCGGGTGGAGGAGGATGTCATCGACGATGCCGCGCTCGGCGGTACGGCCGGCGTACATGACCTGTACTCGCTGAGCCACCCGGGCGATTACGCCGAGGTCGTGGGTGATGAACACCACCGCCGCGCCGAGCGCGCCTTGCACATTCTGGATCACCTCGAGAATCTGCGCCTGGACGGTGACGTCGAGAGCCGTCGTCGGCTCATCGGCGATCAAGACGTCGGGGTCGTTGGCCACCGCCATCGCGATCATGACGCGCTGGCGCATGCCACCCGAGAATTCATGGGGATATTGCCGAGCTCGCCGCGCCGGCTGCGGGATGCCAACCATGTCAAGCAGTTCGAGTGCGCGGTCCTGAGCGTCTTCCCGGGGTATGTCGTTGTGAGCGAGAATCATCTCGCTGATCTGGCGCCCGACGCGGTGCGTGGGGTTAAGGGCCGACAATGGATCCTGGAAAATCATCGCGATCCGTTTCCCGCGCACCGCTCGCATCTGCCGAGCGTCCTTGCCGAGCATCTCGTCGGCGCCGATCTTCACGGAGCCGGTGACGATTGCCGTCTTGGGTAACAGACCCATCGCGGCGAGAAAGGTGACTGACTTGCCGGAGCCCGACTCACCCACGATGCCAACGAGCTCACCCGCGAACACGTCGACGTCGACGCCGCGCACTGCCTGCACGCGCCCGGTTTCGGTAGGAAAGGTCACGTGCAGGTCACGGATCCGAAGGAGCGGTTCGGTCATGCCCGTGCCTTCGATTGTTTCGGATCGAACGCGTCGCGCACACCGTCACCGATGAAATTCACGCAGAGAACCGTGACCACCAGCACCGCGCACGGAAAGAGCGCCAGCCACCAGTACCCCGACTGGACCGCGCCCTTGGCCTCGGCTACCAGAATGCCCCAGCTCGTCTTGCCCTCACCCGGTTGGATGCCGAAACCGAAGAACGAGAGGGTCGACTCGGCCACTATGGCGGCGATGACCGCGTTCGACGTCGCCACCATGATCGGTCCGAAGCAGTTGGGCAGGATATGTCGCGTCAGGATGCGCCGGTCACTCGCGCCCAAGGCGCGGGCCGATTCGACGAACTCCTTCTCCTTCAGTGACAACACCTGCCCCCGCACGAGCCGGGCCACGAACGGCCAGCTAAGGGCTACGAGCAGCACGACCATGAAACGGATCGACGACTTGTCGCCGAAGGTGTTGGTGATCCAATGCTGCGATCCCAGCAAATTACGGATGACGAGAAGCGCCACGAGGAAAGGAAACGCGAGAAAGACATCGGTCGTTCGCATGAGGACGTCGTCGATCCTTCCCCCGCGATAGCCGGCGTAGGCCCCGACAATGGTGCCGATCAGGGTACCGAAGAGAGCCACGGCGATGCCGATGAACAGGGAGATGCGCCCACCCCATAGCAGGCGTGAGTACATGTCGCGGTTGAGGGAGTCGGTGCCGAACCACGCCGCGCCGCGAGGCGAGTTAAACGCAACCTTGGGCAACTTGACGCTCTCGTTGACGCTGAAGCGAGCGGTAAAAGGAGCGAACACGACGAAGAACACGATCACCAAGAAGATGACCGTGCACACCAGCGCGGCGCGATGGCGCAGATAGCGACGGAATGCGAGTCGACCGGGTGAGATCGACTCGACGAGACCCTGGGACTCGTCGACGGGACCGTCTTCGGCGGGCGCCGGCTTGGTCACGATGACGTCACTCAAGGCGGATCCTCGGGTCGAGCCAGGCATACAGCACGTCGGCCAGCAGGTTGAAGAGGACAACGAAGACGACGACGATGACCATCCACGGCATCAGCGAGGGGAAGTCGCCAGCCGTATACGCGTTCAGGAAGAATTTTCCGGCGCCGGGGTATTCGAAGACGCCTTCCGTGATGATCAGGCCGCCCACGATCCCCGCGATATCGATCGTAGCGACGGTAACAATGGGAATGAGGGCATTGCGGAGCGCGTGGCTCACGATGACCCGTCGTTCGCTAATACCCTTCGCCCGTGCGGTGCGCAGGTAATCAGAGCTGATGACGTCGAGCAGCGACGCTCGCATGTAGCGCGTGTAGATCGCGATGATCTGAATCGCCACCACGATCGTCGGCAAGATCAGGTGTTTCAACCGCAGGATGATGTCGAAGCCCCTGTGGCCGGGCGGGTAGACGCCAGAGGTTGGCAGGAACGGATGGTGTAACCCGAGCCATCGGGTGAAGTAAACCGCGAACAGCAGTTGAAGGAGCACGGCCGACACATACGGGGGGATGGAGATCCCGACAAATGCGCTCGTCGACGCGGCCGTGTCGAACTTGGAGTACTGCCTGAGTGCAGCCAAGATGCCGACCACGAGACCGATACCAATGCCGACCACCGTCGCGAGTCCGCCGAGCACGAACGAGTTCGCGAGGGCATCCTTGAGATTCGGCCACACGGGTCGGTTGCCCGCGATCGAGCGAGGCCAGTCCCAGGTGAGGAACCGCCGGAGCCAGCTGAAGTACTGGTTAGGAATGCTTCCCTCGAGGCCGTTGACGTGCTTGAACTGAGCGACCTTTTCGGGTGACGCCCGTGGGTTCAAGCGCAGGTAGGCCGCGACGGGATTGGTCCCCACCCGGATGGCGACGAAGACCAGGAACGTGACGATCAGCAGCGTCGGGATCATCCACAACAGTCGTCGCACAATGAAGCGAACCATGCACCCTCCTGTCTGGCGCACACATCAGCGTTTGGCGAGGGCCGACCCCCTCGGCCGGCCCTCGCCAAACGGACTATCGGTTACTAAGCAGTCTGGACCGTCGGCTCTCCGGTGACCAGATCACTGGGTGTGTACTTGCCATCGCTCGTGGTGTCCCACACGCTCGGGAGGACCATGATCTCCGCGATCCACAAATACCACGACGAGTTGGCGCAGTTGGTGACCGGGTTCAAACACTCAGGCCATTGCTCGGCCCCGATGACGATCTTGTCGCCGGACTTGGGCACCCAGGCGTATTGGTTGTGGAACGCCTGGAAATTCGCGCCCTCGGCGTCGACCGGACCGTCGAGCTGATCGGTACGCCACGCGGGCGTCTTGGGGAACTGGAACAGCGGGAGCATCACCGAGTCGTCGACGTAGTACTGACCGATCTTGTGGATGAGGTCGGCACGCGCGTTGACGTCGACGACGGCGTCAGACTGCAGCATGAGGGCCGTCGCGTCCTTGTTGCACCAGCCAGTCTGGTTCTGACCCTTACCGCCATTCGCGTCGGTCGGTATTTGATCGCACGAGTCAGTGACGGTGACCGTTGGGTCGGGCGACGCGGTGCTGATGTACATAGCCATGTCGTAGTCCAGCGACGGCAGACGCGTAGTAAACACGCAAGGAACTGATTCGCAGTTGTCGGCGTGGGCTTTGAAGCCTGCCTTGGCGAGCAACGGGATCAGGTAGGCCTGGGTCGACTCACGCCGGGCGTTGCCGGTGTTGACCATCCAGCGGACGTCGGGAACCTTGCCGTCCTTGGCCCAGAAGCCGCTCCCGTCTTTCTTCCATCCCGCGTCGGTCATGATCTTGTCCGCGCCGGTGGGGTCGTAGCTCTTGGCGAACTGCGTGTTGTCACACCACGGGCCGAGGCCCGGAGCCCAGCGGGCGCAGTTCATGAGCTTCCCATCGGGAACGAGCGGCGTGTAGATCTGCTTGAACAACGCCTCGCGGTCGATCGACTTGGCGAAGGCTGTGCGGTAGTTCCTGTCGGCGAAGGGGCCCGGCACTCCCTTGTTCGGCCCGCCAAAGGGGCCTGTGGAATTCTGGTTGAAGTAGATGGCCTCGTAGTCGGTGCCGTACAGGACCGTGTACTTGATGTTGGGATCTTTCAGCGCGTCGGTGAGCCCACCGTAGAACTGTGGATAGATGAACCCGACCTGCCCCGACTTGATCGACGCGAGTTCGGTGTCGCCGTCGGCTTGCGGGACGTACACGAGCTGCTTGGCCTTCGGGGCCTTGGCCGCGTTCCAGTACTTGTCATTCGGAACGTAGATCGCCTGGTCCTTGCCGTAGGTTTCCAACTTCCACTCGCGGCCCGAGGAGGGCAGATTGTCGAGGAAGTCTTGCGAAACGTCTTCGCAGTTCTTGACGTCCTTCTTGGCGAAGAGATTGGAGAACAAGTTCTTGTACGGGGCGTAGACCGTCTTGAAGTCGGCGACGACCTGCTTGTCGCTCGTACCGGCCTTGATCGAGACGATCTGCTCGTTGCCCGCGGTGGTAATCGAGCCCGGCGTCTTCAGACTGGCGACCCAGTTGCACTCGACGTCGGCCTCGGTGATAGGCGATCCGTCGTCCCACACAGCCTTCGGGTCGATGTCGAACGTGACCCGCATCTTCACGCCGTCGGGCAACGCAGCCGGAGCGGCGGTCGTGCCGGGCGCGCCCGTGGTTCCGGGCGCTCCGGTAGTGGCGGGCGGAGCACTTGTGCCACCCGCAGCAGTAGTGCCTGCGCTGTTGTTGCTGCTACTGCCGCACGCCGCAACGACGAGGGTCATGCCCATCGCTGCAGCGAGGGCTTTCGCGCTCCTCTTTGCCTTCCTCAACTGCCTACCTCCTGTGATCGGGTTTGGTCTGTGCCGGGGAAGTCAGAGCCGACCCGCCGCCCGGTCGTTGGGTCGCTCTTGCTTTTCCACTCGCGGTGGACCTGGCTGCGGGAACCGCCCGGCATTGGAGCCGGCGTTCGACCGCGGCCGAAACCGTCGACAAGTGCCTCCCCTTTGAATGACAGGTCGTCGGTCACAGCGAAGCTAGCAGCATGGCGAGCGTTGCCACCAGGATGGCGCGTTACGACCTCTTGAAGGGCTAGCCCCCAACCGTCATATTCCGGCGGTTTACTTAATCCGATACTTGACGATTCTCGAGAAATCGTCAGGATCGAGGCTGGCGCCGCCGATGAGCGCGCCGTCGATATCGGGCTCCGCCATGAACTCGGCGATATTGGCGGACTTCACCGACCCGCCGTACTGGATGCGGACCGAGGCGGCGGCGTCGGCTCCGCTCCCCTGCCCCACGCGCCGGCGGATTGCCGCGCAGACCTCCTGCGCGTCGGCGGCGGTCGCCGTCCGGCCGGTGCCGATGGCCCAGATCGGTTCGTACGCGATCACTGCCGTCGCCACGGTGTCTTTGGCCAGGCCGGCGAGCCCCGCGATCACCTGCGTCAGCACCTTGTCTTCGGTTGCGCCCGCCTCGCGCTCGCTCAACGTCTCGCCGACGCACAGAATCGGGGTCATCTCGAGGGCGACGATCGCGCGCACCTTCCGGTTGACCAGGTCGTCGGTCTCGCCGAAGAGCTCTCGTCGCTCGGAATGGCCGACGATCACGTAGCGGACATTCAGCTTCGCGAGGAAGGCCGGCGAGATCTCGCCCGTGAACGCGCCCGACGCTTCCCAGTGGCAGTGCTGTGCCCCGAGCGCGATCGGGATGTCGTCAGACTCGAGCACGGTCTGGATCGAACGAAGGTCGGTGAAGGGCGGATGCACCGACACGTCGACGGCGTTGTAGTCGTCGTGGCCAAGCAGATAGCTCAACTTCTGAACGGTCTGGATCGCCTCGAAATGGTTGTGGTGCATTTTCCAGTTGCCGCTGATGAGCGGACGCCGGGCTTCAGCGGGCATTGGGCGCCGTCCGCAGCGCGGCCAAACCGGGGAGGTCACCGCACTCGAGCAGTTCGAGTGACGCGCCTCCTCCGGTGGACACGTGATCGATCTGATCCTGGAGGCCGAACTCGGCCAGGGCGGCCGCAGAATCGCCTCCGCCCACCACCGTGAACGCGGAGGTGTAGGCCATGGCTTCGGCGAGGGTACGCGTCCCCGCCGCGAAGCGCGGGTCCTCGAACATCCCCATCGGTCCGTTCCAAAAGACGGTTCGCGCTTCCATCACGACATCGCTGAATGCGGCGGCGGTGCCCGGGCCGATATCGAGGCCCTTCCAGCCGGCCGGAATCGATGCGCCGATCGACTCGACCCGGTTGCCCGGACCCAGTGCCACCACGTCGACGGGCAGGTGGAGCGGTTTCGCGCCTTTGAGGAGACGGCGGCACGTGTCGATTTGGTCGGGCTCGCACAGTGAGTCGCCGATCGGCTGGCCCTGCGCGGCGAGGAACGTGAAACACATCCCCCCACCGATCACGAGCGTGTCGACCATGGTCAACAGCGCCTCGATCACGCCCAGCTTGTCGCTGACCTTTGCGCCACCAAGCACAGCCACGAAGGGTCGCTTCGGGTTCTCGCGAAGGTCGAGCAACACCTCGACCTCCTTGGCCAGCAGACGTCCGGCCGCGCTCGGCAGAGTCTGTGGAGGCCCCACCACCGAGGCGTGCGCGCGGTGCGCGGCGCCAAACGCGTCGTCAACGTACGCATCAGCGTCACGCACGAGGCGCGCGACGAACTCCGCGTCGTTGGCCTCCTCGCCGGGATCGAAGCGCAGGTTCTCGAGTAGCTCGACCTCCGGCGCCAGCTCCTTGAGCCGCGCCGAGACGGGTGCCATCGACCAGCGCGGATCCGGGCGACCCTTGGGCCGGCCGAGGTGACTGCACGCGACTACGTGGGCTCCCCGATCTCGCAGCCACTCGATGGTCGGCAGCGCAGCTCGAATACGAAAGTCGTCGGTGATGCGGTCACCGTCGAGCGGGACGTTGAAATCGGCCCGCAGCAGCACACGCTTGCCGGCGACGGGCGGGAGGTCCTCGAGCTCGGGAATCCCCCGGATCACCTGTTGGCTGCCCCGACGATGGCCGTGAGATCGACGAGGCGACTCGAGTAGCCCCACTCGTTGTCGTACCAGCCGAGCACCTTGACGAGCGTGCCCATGCTCATCGTCAGCTTGCTGTCGAAGATGCAGCTGTGGGGGTTGCCGACGATGTCGCTCGAGACGAGCGGCTGGTCGCTGTATTCCAGGATCCCCTTCAGCGGACCGTCGCTGGCGGCCGCCTGATACGCGGCGTTGATCTCATCGACGGAAGCCGAGGTCTTGAGCAGCGCGACAAGGTCGGTGATCGACCCATCCGGGGTTGGTACGCGAAGCGAAGTGCCGTCGAGGCGACCCTTCATCGACTGCAGAACCAGGCCCGTGGCGCGGGCGGCGCCGGTAGAGGTAGGGACGATGTTGATCGCCGCGGCCCGGGCACGGCGCAGATCGCTGTGCGGACCGTCGACCAGCATCTGGTCGCCCGTGTAGCTGTGGATGGTGGTCATGAGGCCTTGTTCGACTCCGAACGCGTCGTCGAGCACCTTGACCATCGGCACGAAGCAATTCGTCGTGCACGACGCGTTCGAGATCACCTTGTGCACCGCAGGGTCGAAGTCGCCGTCGTTCACGCCGATGACGAACGTGGCGTCGGCTCCGTTCGACGGCGCGGACACAATCACGAACGGCGCGCCGGCCTCGAGGTGCTGGGCCGCCTTCGCCCGGTCGGTGAACAGCCCGGTGGACTCGACCACAACGTCGACCCCGAGGTCGCCCCACGGCAACTCCTTCGGGTCGCGGAACTCGAGCACGCGCAGCGTGTCACCGTCGACCGAGATGCCGCCTTTGGCGACCGCGACATGGGCGTCGAGCCTGCCGAGGACCGAGTCGTACTTGAGGAGATGGGCCATGGTCTCGACCGACCCGAGATCGTTGACGGCGACAAAATCGAGATCGGCACCGGCCTTCTTTGCGGCCCTGAAGAAGTTTCGACCGATACGACCGAACCCGTTCACTCCAACCCGAATAGCCATGTGACGACCCTACCCGCCGTTACCGTTAGCGCCCCCCAATGTCGCGGTCCGCTAGCGCCCCAGATCGCGGTGTTGCACGCGGGGGTCGTGGCCTTTGCGGCGCAGGCGCCGGCCCAGCTCCTCGGCGATGGCCACCGACCGATGGCGGCCGCCCGTGCACCCCAGCGCGATCGTCAGGTAGCTCTTGCCCTCGGCCACGTACGCGGGCAGCAGCATGTCAAGCATGGAGTCGAGGTGTTCGAGGAACGATTGCGCCAGCTCGAAGCTGAGCACGTACTCGCGAACGTCGTCGTCGAGGCCCGTGCGCTCACGCAGCCGTTCGATCCAGTAGGGGTTGGGGAGAAAGCGGCAATCGAGCACGAGATCGACGTCGAGGGGAAGGCCGTGCTTGAACCCGAACGACTCGACAGTGACCTGCATCGCGGCCGTGGGCGACTCACCTCCAAACACCTCGTTGATGCGGGCCCTTAGTTGGTGGATGTTGAGGCCGGTCGTGTCGATCACGAGGTCGGCCTCCTCGCGGACGGACTCGAGCATCGAACGTTCGCGCTCGATCGCGTCGCCCACCGACGTGTTCTCCGTTTCGGCGAGCGGGTGGCGGCGGCGGGTGGCTCCGTACCGCCGCACGAGCTCAGGCGTCGACGCCTCGAGGAAGAGAATGCGTACGCGGTGGCCCGTGGCCCGCAAGGACCGCAACGCCGACAAGATGTCGGCCTGGTGGGTGCCGGATCCGACGACGAGCGCCACGCGGGTGATCGTGGAGCCGGGTGCTCCCGCGAGCTCACCAATCTTTTCCACCAGCTGCGAGGGCAGGTTGTCGACCACGAACCAGCCGAGATCCTCGAGATTGTCGGCGGCCTGTGAGCGCCCGCCGCCGGACAAGCCGGTGATAACCAGGAAGTCGCTCACGCCGGCCACTTTCGCGCCCGCAGGAAGAGCAGTCGTGGGATCGTCGCGGCGTCCGCGTACTCCTTCGCGCGTTTCAGGAAGCCGGGCGGCGGTGCCGGCTCGGCCATGTGCTCCACGTAGAGATCGTTCGCAATGAGCGCGTTCACGTAACGAGCCATCGGTCGGTGGATGAACGGTATAAAGATTCCCTTCTCCACCTCTTCGATCGTTTCGTCTTCGACGAGGTACGAGCCGACCCGCCAGTACTGCTCGGGGGGGTCGAGGATCTGGTCGTCGATCCAGCCGCTGTTGGGCGTCTGCAGGAGCGGGTGGTTCAGGAAGAAGAGGAACCGCCCGCCGGCAACGAGCACCCGGGCGAGCTCCGCGATCGCCGCGTCGATTTCTCGTATGTGTTCGAACACGAGACAGGCGACCACCGCGTCGAACGAACCCGACGCGAACGGCAGCGCGGCCGCCCCACTCCGCACGTACTGCGGTCCCCCATTGCGCAGCTGGGCGAGGGAGAGCTGCGCGGCTGTGGGATCGACGCCGACCACCCGCGCCGCACCGTTCGCGGCGGCGAGCCGTGCGACCTGACCCTCACCGCAGCCGATGTCGAGTACGGAGCGGGCATCCTCGAGGTGGGCACGCGCCATCGGCAGAATCTGTTCCTCATATTCAGGGTCAGCACCGTCAGTAAAACCGTTCTGCCACCAGACGGCGTTGGTCTCCCACAGATCACTCACCCGTGCAGCCTCATGAACACTGCGGTGGCCACCGTGTCGGGAAGCCACGACAACGCCCGCAGGTCGTCAAGGCTCGCCTTCCGCACGGCGGCCACGCCGCCAAGCTCCTTGACGAGGCGCTTGCGCCGCACCTCGCCGAGGCCGACGACGCCGTCGAGCGCGCTCTTGGTCATGCGCTTGTCGCGCAACTCTCGGTGAAAGGTGTTCGCGAAACGGTGGGCCTCGTCGCGGATCCGCTGCAACAGGTAGAGCGCCTCACTGTGGCGGGCGATCGCGACCGGCTCGCTCCGCCCAGGCACGTAGACCTCCTCGAAACGCTTGGCGAGCGCGGCGACCGGGATCTCGCCATCTAGCCCGAGCTCCTCGAGCACCTTCACCGCCACGCCGAGTTGGCCTTTACCGCCATCGACGAGCAGAAGCTGCGGCGGGTACGCAAATCGTCCCGGCCGGTCGCCGATGGGCGCGTCGCGCTCGGCGAGATACGCAGTGAGCCGGCGCGTCAGCACCTCTTCCATCGCCGCGAAGTCGTCATTGCCACCGACGCCTTTCACCTTGAAACGTCGGTACTCGTTCTTGCGAGCCAGGCCGTCCTCGAGCACCACCATCGAGCCGACGTAGTCGGTGCCCTGCAAGTGGGCCATGTCGTAGCACTCGATACGCAGAGGCGCCTCGGGAAGGCCGAGCGCGTCCTGCAACTCGTTCAATGCCCGGGCCCGGCTGTTGTGGTCGGACGCGCGGCGAAGGCGATGGCGGGTGAACTCCTCCTTGGCATTGCGCGTGACGGTCTCGTGGAGCTCGCGCTTGTCGCCCCGCTGGGGCACGCGAATGGCCACCCGAGAACCGCGCATCATCGCCAGCCATTCCTCGTACAGCGCGAGGTCGCGCGGTTCGTCGGGTACCAGCACCTGCTTGGGCACGCCGAGCGGAGGCTCGTCTCCGTAGAGCTCCTCGAGAATGCGCGCCACAAGGCCGGGCCGATCGAGGTCCTCGACCTTGTCGACGATGAAGCCCTTGCGGCCGACCACCCGACCCTTGCGGACGTAGAAGACCTGGACCGCGGCCTCGAGGTCGTCGTCGACCAGCCCGATCACGTCGATGTCCTCGCTCCGCTCCCCCACCATCTGCTGGCGCTCGATCGCCTTGAGCACCGCGTTCAGGCGATCGCGGAGCCGGGCCGCCCGTTCGAAGTCGAGGGTGCCCGCCGCGGTCTTCATCTCGCGTGTGAGGCGCTCAACGACGTCGTCGGTGTTGCCGTCGAGGAACCGGAGAAGTTCGTCGACGAGCGCGTCGTAGTCGGTCTTGTCGATCTCGCCGACACACGGGCCCGAGCACTTCTCGATGTGGAACAGCAGGCACGGACGGCCGAGGCGGTGATGGGTGTTGAACTTGCCCGGCGAGCACGTGCGGATAGGAAAAGTGCGTAGCAGCAGATCGAGCGTGTCACGGATCGCGTATGCGTGCGCGTACGGCCCGAAGTAGCGCACCCCCTTGCGCTTACGTCCCCGCATGACCATCGCCCGCGGCCACTCCTCATCGAGGGTGACCGCCATGAACGGGTAGCTCTTGTCGTCGCGCAGGCGGATGTTGAAGCGGGGGCGATGCTGCTTGATGAGGCTGAACTCGAGCATCAACGCCTCGACCTCGTTGCGGACCTGGATCCACTCGACGGTCTCGGCCGTGGCCACCATCTGGGCGGTGCGGGGATGCAGGGTGGCAGGGTCGGAGAAGTAGTTCGACAGGCGCTGGCGCAGCGACGCCGCCTTGCCGACGTAGATCACCCGACCGTCGACATCTTTGAATTGATAGGAGCCCGGCTCGTCGGGGATCGTGCCCGCCGGGGGACGCTGCACCATGCCTTGAGCCTACGAGCGAAGACTCCGGATCCGCGGACTGATCACGTCGACAAGCTGCTGTCCCCCGAAGAGCAATGTGAAGGGGACGATCATCGAACCCCAGTAGGGGCGGTCGACGAGGATGCCGACGAGGCCGATGGCGAGAAAGGGGCCGAACGCGACAAGCCAGCCGCGCTCGAGGACGTACCAGACCGCCAGCGCGAACAGTGCCGGACCAATTACCACTCGGCCCACCAGGTTGAAGCCGATCAGATCGATGAAGCTCGACGGGAATCGAGCACTCCCCAACAGGGGCGCCTCGTTGCCCGGAGTTCGGAGGAAAGGCGAGGCCAGGTGGGAGTGGATCGCGAACACGGCCAGCACCACCGCAATTCCGGCGACCCATGCCCACCAGTCGCGACGCCGGCGGATGGACACGATCAGGCCCCCGAGGAGCATCGGAAACGCGAGCTCCCGGATGGCCGTGGCAACCGTCGCTAGCGCGGCCGCGAGCCGGGGACGGTTCGCCGCTGTGGCCGCCATCGTCCACGCGACGAATGGCACGGCCCAGAGCTCAGTCAGCGGATAGGCGTCGCGCCCAAGCCGGAACAGGTACAAGGCGGGCAGGACGGCGAGAAGCGGACATCGCACGAGGAGGATCGCGGCGACCGTCGTGCCCACGACGACCAGAGCCAGGTAGAGCAGCCACACCGCGTGGAGCCCACCGACCACGCGCCAGAGCAGGAACACCGTCGGCAAGCGCATGCCGCGCGCCGACGAGACGGGTCCGATGCCGTGATCCTTCAAGCCGAGGTCGGCGGCCTTGTAGTAACCGAGCCCCTCGCGCATGTGTAGATAGGTGTCGCGGAACGCCGCCGGGTCGCGATCGTTGCGAATGCTCGGCGTGCTGAACGCGCTGGCGATGCAGAGGGCCACGACAGCGATCACCACGAGCCGCGCGAGCGTGGCCCGAGAGACGCCGAGGAACACGCGGGCACCGTACTCGCCGCTCCTGCCGCATTCGGGGAGCACGGCCCTACACTCCACGTCGTGCTTCGCATCCAGGCAGCGCTGCCCGACGCCTACACCGCGGCCCCGCAAGAGGAGCTCGCGGAGCGGATCGCGGCGGCCAAGGATCAGCTCGGCCCGCGCCTATTCATCCTCGGCCACCACTACCAACGCGAGGAAGTCATGCGGTGGGCCGACGCCAGGGGTGATTCGTTTCGCCTTTCGGTGCTCGCCCAGCAGCATCCCGAAGCCGACTTCATCGTCTTCTGTGGTGTGCATTTCATGGCGGAGTCCGCCGACATCCTCACCGGCGATCACCAACAGGTGATCCTCCCCGATCTCAACGCCGGCTGTTCGATGGCCGACATGGCCGACATCGAGTCGGTACAGGAGGCGTGGGAAGCGCTCGAGCGGGTTGTCGACATCAAACAGGTGGTGCCCATCACCTACATGAATTCCTCCGCCGCGCTCAAGGCCTTCGTGGGCGAGCACGGTGGGGCGGTCTGCACGTCGACAAACGCCCGGGCTGTACTCGAGTGGGCGTTTCGGCCCGACGGGGGTGGCACGAAGGTCTTGTTCTTCCCCGACCAGCACCTCGGCCGAAACACCGGCCTCGCGATGGGCTACCACCACGACGACATGGCGGTGTGGAATCCCCGTTATGAGATGGGCGGTATGACCGAGGCCGACCTGAAGGAGAAGACCTTCCTGCTCTGGAAGGGCCACTGCTCGGTGCACCAGCGCTTCCGGCCCGAGCACGTTGAGGCCTTCCGGGCTGCGCACCCGGGTGGCATCGTGATCACCCACCCCGAATGTGCCTACGACGTGTGCCAAATCGCCGACGCCGTCGGCTCCACCGACTACATCATCAGGGCCATCGACGCCGCGCCGCCGGGCAGCGTCATAGGCGTCGGCACCGAGATCCACCTCGTTCAGCGGCTCGCCGCCGAGTCGCCGGGGAAGACGATCATGTCGCTCGACCCCCTCATCTGCCCCTGCTCCACCATGTTCCGCATCGACGCCCCTCACCTTTGTTGGGTGCTCGAGAACCTGGTGGCGGGCAAGGTCGTGAACCGAATCACGGTGGACGCCGAGACCGCCCGATGGGCCAAGGTCGCCCTGGAACGGATGCTCGCGATCACCTGAGGCTCAGCCGACCGGCCTGGGCTGCCGATAGGACGCCGTGCTGGTCACCGAGCCCGTCGAAACGTCCTCCGCCCTCGATGAACCAGCGGCGCCACCCGTCATGGACAAGCCGCCGGCGCTGGCGCGGACTTCGAACCGAGGCGTGTTCGTGGGCGCCGTCGCTTCGGTCTTAGGAGCACTAGTGATCGCGACGTTCGCGCTCCAGCTGTGGCGGGCCGACCTCAGCGAACCGTTCGTCTACCAACACGACTACACCTACTTCACTGACGTCGCCCAGACCATCAACGACACGGGTTGGTACGAACACCAACCTCGACTCGGAGCGCCCTTCGAGCAGAACATGGGCGACTACCCCGTTGCGGCCGAGAACTTCCAAATGCTTGTGGGCTTCAAGGCCTTGTCGTTCGTCACCGACAGCGGAGCCACCATCACTGATCTCTGGGTCATCCTGTCGTTCCCACTCGTCGCGCTGTCGGCGTTCCTGGTGCTGCACCGTCTTCGCATCAGGCAGCTGCTCGCGGTCAGCCTCGCGTTGCTGTACTCGTTCTTGCCGTACCACCTGTCCCACGTTCAGCAAGGACACATGCAGCTCGTCGGGTACTACGTCGTGCCCGTCGCCGTGTTGATGTTGTTGTTGCATCTGGGCCAGCAACCTTTCTTCGCCGACGTCGTGACTGCGCCGAGGGGCACGCGGTTGCGAACCGCGCTCGGACGACGCAATCTCCTCGCGCTGGGCGCGAGCGTCTTCATTGCGACGGGTGGCCTCTACTACACGGTGTTCTTCGTGCTGCTTCTACTCGGAGGCACCGCGCTGAAGGTCTTTTCCGATCGCGTGGTGGCGCGAATTCACGGCGCGCTCGTCTTATGCCTCGGGGTCGGGGCAACGCTGGCGCTGATCTCGATTCCCAACATCTTGTATGTGAGGAGCCACGGCCAGAACCCGTGGGGCGTCGGACGCGCGATCCTCGACTCGGAGGTGTTCGGGCTCAAGTTGTCCTACCTGCTCCTGCCCACTCAGGGGCATCGAATCGCGGGCCTCGCCGCCATCCCCGAGCGGCTGGTTGACCCGCTCCTACCGTCGGAAGGGGGCCAAGCGCTCGGCCTCATCGGCGCGATCGCGTTCGTCGGTCTCCTCGTCCATCTCGCCCGCCGGGCGCTCGGTCAGCGGCCCCCCGAGCAGCGTCCCTACGGCATCGTCGCTGTGCTCGCGTTGCTCGCCACATTGATCGGCACGGCGGCGGGCTTCTCGCTCATCTTTGCCGCGACGATCAGCTCCAACATTCGGGCGTGGAGCCGCATCGGCGTGGTGATCGCGTTCCTCTGTTTCGTGGCCGTCGGCTGGGTTGTTCAAGACGGCATTCCGCAACTGGCTCGACGCGTGAATCTCACCACCCGTGGCCTGGCTCTTCTCGTGCCGGTGGCCCTGCTCGGGGTCGGCCTCCTCGACCAGACAAACAAGAGCGACGTCCCGCAATACACGGCTATCGATACGGCCTGGAAAAGCGACGCGGCGTTCGTCGGGGCGATCGAACAACGGTTGCCCACTGGCGCGATGGTCTACCAATTGCCGTACATCTTCTTCGCCGGCTCCCCGACACGCGCTGATCTCCAGGGCTACGACCTCATGAAGGGGTTCAGCCATTCCAAGGATCTGCGGTGGAGCTATGGAGGGTTGCAAGGGCGTGAAGCCGACTGGCAGTACGGCGCGAGTCACCTCGCGCCCGACGACCTCGTTGCCCTACTGGCCGGGGCCGGATTCTATGGACTCACGATCGACCGCGCCGGCTACGACGACCACGCGGCGGAGCTCGAGCGCGCGTTGACCGCGTTCATCGGCGGTCCAGACCTCGTGAGCCCCGACAAGCGGCTCTCGTTTTTCGATCTGTCGAAGGCTCAGGCGAGTCTGCACCGCGACGCGACGACGGGATGGTTCGAGAACGCCAGTGGCCGACCGGTGCCCGCCGCCACAGCCGACGTCCCCGACGCGCGGATTGCACTCGGACCTGTGGGCGACACCGACACCGCCGATCTCTCGACTGGCGCCCCTACCCGGCTCGATGTGTACGGCCTCACGAATCGCACGGTGTCGGTCGAGGTCGTGGCCACGGTGGACGTCGAGGGTGTGGTTCCCGCCGATCTCGCACTCAACGTCGGCGGCCAAACCGTGCCCATCACGCGTGACGGCCAAGAGGTGAGGATCCCGTTCAGCGCGCCGATGGGGAAGACGACGATCGGTGTGGCGATCGTGGGCCCCGCGGCTATAGGCACGGCACGCGCGCAACTGCACATCGTGCGAGTCGACGTCGACGCCTGACGGTCGTCATTTGAGCAGCGCGGCGAGGAACCTTCCCGTGTGGCTGGTCGGGTGAGCGGCGACGAACTCTGGCGTGCCCTCGACAATGACGGTGCCACCCCCGCTACCGCCTTCCGGGCCGAGATCGATGATCCAATCGGCAGTCTTGATCACGTCGAGGTTGTGTTCGATGACGAGGACCGTGTTGCCCTGATCGACGAGCCGCGACAGCACCGTGAGGAGCTTACGCACGTCGTCGAAATGCAGGCCCGTGGTCGGCTCGTCGAGGATGTAGATCGTGTGCCCCGTGCCCCGCTTCGCGAGTTCTGATGCGAGTTTGACGCGTTGCGCCTCGCCGCCGGAGAGCGTGGGCGCGGGCTGCCCCAGTCGCACATAGCCGAGGCCGACATCGACGAGTGTCTGCAGATGACGGGAGATGGCCGGCTGGTTCGCAAAGAACTGCGCCGCCTCCTCACACGAGAGATCGAGCACCTCGGCGATGTTCTTGCCTCGGTAGGTGACGTCGAGCGTGTCGCGGTTGTAGCGCGCGCCTTTGCAGATCTCGCACGGGACGTACACATCGGGGAGGAAATGCATCTCGATCTTGATGGTGCCGTCGCCCGAACAGGCCTCGCACCGCCCGCCGCTCACATTGAATGAAAAACGCCCGGGGAGATATCCGCGGACTTTCGCCTCCTGTGTCTGGCTGAAGAGCCGGCGGATGTGATCGAACACGCCGGTGTAGGTCGCCGCGTTCGAGCGCGGTGTGCGCCCGATGGGCGATTGGTCGATGTCGATGACCTTGTCGAGGTGCTCGAGACCCTCGACCGTCTTATGACGGCCGGGAGGCGTCTTCGACTTGTAGATGCGCTGCATGAGTGCGGGCAGCAATATGTCGCCCACGAGCGTGCTCTTGCCCGACCCCGAGACGCCCGTGACTACGACGAAGCACCCGAGCGGGAAACGAACGTCGAGGTTCTGGAGGTTGTGCTCACGAGCGCCTTTCACCGTGAGCCACGCCTCGCCGGTTGGCCGGCGCTTCGCGGGAACGGGGATCGACTTCTTGCGGGACAGGTACTGGCCCGTCATCGACTCCTTGTTGCGCAAGAGCCCTTTGACCGGTCCCGAGTGGATGACCTCGCCGCCGTGCTCGCCCGCGCCGGGACCGATGTCGACAACCCAGTCGGCGATCTTGATCGTCTCTTCGTCGTGCTCGACCACCATGACGGTGTTGCCGAGATCGCGGAGCCGGAGGAGGGTGTCGATCAGCCGACGGTTGTCGCGCTGGTGGAGCCCGATCGAAGGTTCGTCGAGGACGTAGAGCACGCCCACCAACCCGCTCCCGATCTGCGATGCCAGCCGGATCCGCTGGGCCTCGCCGCCCGCCAGCGTGGCCGCCGAGCGCGACAGCGTGAGGTAGTCGAGCCCTACGTCGAGGAGGAAGCCCATGCGGGCGTTGACCTCCTTCACGACCCGCTCGGCGATGAGGCGGTCGCGCTCGTTGAGTTCGAGACCGGCGAGGAACTTGGCCGCTTCACCGATCGACAAGTCGCAGACCGCCGATATGTGCAAATCGTTGACCGTGACCGCGAGCGACGCCGGCTTGAGCCGAGCGCCTCCACAGTGCGGGCACGGCACCACGCGCATGTAGCCCTCGATCTGCTCGCGGGCCCAGTCGCTCTCGGAGTCGGCGTGGCGGCGCTGAAGGAAGGGGATCACGCCTTCGTAGGTGGTGGCGAACGCGCGCTGGCGGCCGTAGCGGTTCTTGTAGCGGACGGTGACCGACTTGCCCTTCGTGCCGTACAGAAGTAACTCGCGGTGCGCCTTGGGCAACTTGGCCCACGGAATCGTCAGGTCGACGCCGTGCTCCGCGCCGACCGCTTCGAGCATGCGCGTGAAGTACTGCGTGCGGGCCGTCGACCATGGCGAAATTGCACCCTCGGCCACGGAGATATCGGGGTTCGGAACGACCAACTCGGGGTCGACCTCGAACGTGGTGCCAAGACCGTCGCAGTGCTCGCACGCGCCGTACGGCGAGTTGAACGAGAAGTTGCGGGGCGCCAGTTCCTCGAACGACGTGCCGCAGACGGGGCACGCGAGATGCTGACTGAACGTGAGGATCTCGCTCTCGCCGCCGTCGCGAGAGACAAGCTCGATCTCGGCCACCCCTTCGGCGAGGCGGAGCGCGGTCTCTAGCGAGTCGGTGAGACGGCGCACGATGTTGTCGCGTCGCACCAGTCGGTCGACCACGACTTGAATGCTGTGCTGTTCGTAGCGCGCCAACCGGTCGGCGCCCTTCAAGAAATCCGCGATCTCGACGACCTCGCCGTCGAGACGCGCCCGCGCGAAACCCTGGGCCGCGAGGTCGGCGAGTAACGACTCGTACTCGCCCTTACGGCCGCGGACCACCGGTGCGAGCACTTGGAACCGCGTGCCCTCGGGCAGCTGCATCACACGGTCGACTATCTGCTGAGGTGTCTGGCGCGAGACCTTTGTGCCGTCATTCGGGCAATGCGGCACACCGATACGCGCAAACAGCAGCCGGAGGTAGTCGTAGACCTCGGTGATGGTGCCGACGGTGGAGCGGGGGTTGCGCGACGCCGACTTCTGGTCGATCGAGATCGCCGGCGACAGACCTTCGATGAAGTCGACGTCGGGCTTGTCCATCTGCCCGAGGAACTGCCGCGCGTACGCCGAAAGGGACTCGACGTAGCGCCGCTGACCTTCCGCGTAGATCGTGTCGAACGCCATGCTCGACTTGCCCGAACCGGAGATACCGGTGAACACGATCAGCTTGTCGCGGGGCAGCTCGAGCGAGACGTTCTTCAGGTTGTGCTCGCGTGCACCTCGGATGAGGATCGTGTCGGCCACGTGCTGGAGCCTACCGGGCCGTCCACCCCTGGATCGAACGCATGTTTGGGGCGAAGGGCGGCCTTGAGTTCGTGGGCCGTGCACCAGATAAGTAGCGCGTTCCGCGCGACCAGGATCAGCTCCAAGACGGGGCTGGTGAACCCGAGCGAGCCGTAGAACATGAGGTCGGCGAACGTGAGCAGGCTGGTCGCGGCGAAGAGCGGTCCGATCAGGCGATCGCCGTCGGTCGCGGCCAGAACGACGAAGGGCAGCACCCAGATGACGTACTGCGGCGAGATGATGCGGGTGCTCACCAGCAGGGCAAACACGAGTGCGCCAGCCAGCCGGACGGGATCTCCCCCGCGCCGGCGCACGACGATCGCGGAAGCCACCACGAGCGCGATCCAGGCCACCGTCAGCACCTGATCGAGATGATCAAGCGCGCCGAGACGCACGACCCACGCGCCCGATACGAACTCGGGGGCCCGCCCGGCGAGCAGGCCGATCGTGCCGAACACGCTCTCCACTTCGTAGCCCGCGCCTTTTCGGTACTGCAGGAAGTCGCCGAACCCGCTGGGCGAGAACGCGTACCACGCCGAAACGAGCACGGCGGCGAGGCCGAGGCAGCGCGCTACGTCGGCGCGCCGGCGGCGCACGAAGGGGATGACGATGAGAACGATCGGCCACAGGCGGAAGCCGAAGCCGGCGATCACCGGTCCGTCGGCCCGTCGCCCGTCGGCGTAGGCAACGAGGGCAAGGCACGCGCAGAACACCGTGACGGCGTCGAACCGATACCAGGCGATGGTGAACAACGGGATGCCGCACGCGAACCACCAGATGCTGACGGTCCGTTCGTGCTCCGGCCGGAGCCGGACGAGTAGTCGCCAAGTGCCGTAGGACGCGCCCGCCGAGACCGCGGCGAACACCGTCGCGAAGCCGTTCACCGCCATCACACGCGAGAGGGCAACGAGCGGAAGGGTGAAGGGTGGGAACTCCCAGAGGAAATCGCGGTAGGGCAGGTGGTGCCATCCCATCAACGTGAACTTGCGCCAGAAGAGGTGGACGTCGGCCCAGCAGTTCGAGGGGAGGAACGCGAGGCCCATCACCGCGGCCGTCACGTGGGCGACCGCCACCAGCCGGCGCTGCTTGGGGCTCACTATGTATGAGTCGGCCGCCGGGCGGGCCGAGTTGACCTCTGGAGGGCTATCCGACCTCGCGAAGTTCCCGCTTCAGGTCCTTGATCTCGTCCCGGAGGCGAGCGGCGTATTCGAACCTGAGGTCAGTGGCGGCCTGGTTCATCTCCTCTTCCAGCATGAGGATCAGGCGGCGCAACTCGTCGTGGGGCAATTCGGCGAGGTCGACCCGCTGCTTGTCGCGCCGAGTGGAGCGACGGTCCTTGCCGGGCATGGGCGTGCCCTCGCGGCCGCGCAACGAGGCCAGGATGTCGGTGACGGCCTTGCGGATGGTCTGGGGATCGATGTTGTGCTCGGCGTTGTAGGTCTCTTGCCGGCCCCGCCGACGATTCGTCTCGCTGACGGCGCGCTGCATGGAGTCGGTGACGCGGTCGGCGTACATCACGACTTGCCCGTCGACGTTTCGCGCGGCGCGGCCGATCATCTGAATCAGCGAGGTCTCGCTGCGGAGGAAGCCTTCTTTGTCTGCGTCGAGGATGGCGACGAGCGAGACCTCAGGGAGGTCGAGACCTTCGCGGAGCAAGTTGATGCCGACCAACACGTCGAACTCGCCGAGGCGTAGGTCGCGGAGGATCTCGATCCGCTGAATCGTGTCGACCTCGCTGTGCAGATAGCGCACCCGCACGCCGAGCTCGAGCAAATAGTCGGTGAGGTCCTCGGCCATCTTCTTCGTGAGCGTGGTGACCAGCACGCGGTCGCCCTTGGTGACGCGCTTTTCGATCTGAACCATGAGATCGTCGATCTGGCCCTTGGTGGGCTTGATGATCACTTCGGGATCGACGAGGCCGGTGGGCCGCACGATCTGCTCGACCACCTGCGTCGACACTTGCAGCTCGTACTTGGCCGGCGTGGCCGAAAGGAAGATCACCTGATTGAGCCGCTCCATCACCTCTTCGAAGCGCAATGGCCGGTTGTCGCGCGCGCTCGGCAGTCGGAAGCCGTGCTCGACGAGCGTGTCCTTGCGGCTGCGGTCGCCCTCGTACTGCGCGTGCAACTGCGGCACGGCGACGTGGCTCTCGTCGATGACGAGGAGAAAGTCCTTCGGGAAGTAGTCGAGCAAGGTGAAAGGCGGCTCGCCGTAGCTGCGACCGTCGATGTGCATCGAGTAGTTCTCGATGCCGTTGCAGTAGCCGACCTC
>JBDUDK010000136.1:0-6724 GCA_040002995.1 Acidimicrobiales bacterium
CGCGTCAACCTCCGCGGTCCCACGGGGTTAGCCGCTCCTTTTGAAAACCCCTAAACGTCGCTTTATGAGCGCTTCAGGTAGTGGCGATCACGGGTCCCGATGCAGGCGGCGGCGGCACGTCGGTCGGCACCGGCGGCAGGTCCGGATCGGGGATGATCGGTTCCGGAGGCGGTGGCGACGGCTCAGGCGGAACAGGCGTCGGCACCGACGTCATGACGACGCCGGTGCCGAACGGTGCCTGCAGGGTTGCGGCGGCGGTCATGCCCTGCCGATGCGGCGGTGATTTACGGCCCGGTAGAGGAGGAGCACGAGGATCGCGCCGATGATGGATCCGATGATCCCAGAGGCTTGAAACGCTCCCTTATCCGCGTCGGCGTTGAAGAGTGCGTAGAACAAGAAGCCGCCCACGAAGCTGCCGACGATGCCGAGAAGAATGGTTGCCCCCACGCTCATCGGATCTCGACCGGGTACGAGCAACCGGGCGAGAAAGCCCGCAATGAGACCGATCAAGAGGAGATAAAGGATGAAACCGAGCATGGATGCCGTCCTTGTTCGAGGTGGTTGAACTACCGACACCGACATACCCGCGGCAGCGCGCAGGTAAACGATTGGTAACTGTTCGCGTCCGCCGGCACCACGAGCCAATCCGAGAGCGGCCCTCGCCCGTATGTGTCGTAGTACATGTCCATGAGTCGGCAGGTCTCTGCGCGACAAAGGGGGATACTCATGACGCGGTTCATACGCTTCGGAAAGCTCCGTACCGGCCTTCTCGTCCTGGGCACAATGGCGGCAGTCACCGTGCCCGCGGGAGCAGCATCGGCAACCGACGACCACGAGGGTGCTACCCGGTTTCACGTGACCAACCTCGTATCCGACGTTCCTGGGCGAGCCCAGCTCACGGATCCGAACCTGGCGAACGCGTGGGGTCTCGCGGCGGGCCCGACGACGCCGATATGGGTGGCGAACAACCACACCGACACCTCGACGTTATACAGCGGTGCCGTCGGTGGTTTACCCGTCACTGCGGTCCCGCTTGTGGTCAACGTCACCGAGCCGACGGGCCTCGTCTTCAACGGCGGCAACGATTTTGTGGTGTCGGCCGGCGGGGCGTCGGCTCCGGCCCGGTTCATCTTTTCGTCCGAAAGTGGTGACATTACGGGGTGGAACATCGGAGTTCCCCCGCCCACGCCGTCGACGCAAGCCCAACCGGCGGCCCATGTAGATGGCGCCGTGTACAAGGGTTTGGCCATCGCCAGCACGACGGGGGGCTCCCGGCTCTACGCCGCGAACTTCCATGCCGGCACCGTCGACGTGTTCGACGGCACGTTCGCACCTGTGGTGAAGGCCGGCGCCTTCACTGATCCAAAACTTCCCCCGGGCTACGCGCCGTTCAATGTCGCCGTCATCAACGGCAGCGTGTATGTCACCTACGCGCTACAGGACGCCGACGCAGTCGATGATGTGCACGGCCGGGGCCACGGGTTCATCGACGTGTTTGACAAGGATGGGAACTTCCAGCACCGTCTCGTTTCACGCGGGCGTCTCAACTCGCCGTGGGGCCTGACCGTCGCGCCGCAGGGCTTCGGCAAGTTCGGCGGCCAGTTGCTCGTCGGCAACTTCGGCGACGGCCGCATCAACGTCTATGACCCTACGACCGGCCGTTTCCGTGGCGTGCTTCGCGATCGCGAGGAACACGCGATCTCGATCGAGGGTCTCTGGGCGCTGCAGTTTGGCAACCCTACGTTCGCGGGCGCCGACACGCTGATCTTCAGCGCGGGACCCGACGACGAGACCCATGGGCTGCTCGGAATCATCCAGGTGAAGCAGGCGAGGGCGGAGGAGGACGACGGCTGAGTAACCGTATGAACGTCCGGCGACGGTTCACCGTCGCCCTGCTAGCCGACGTCGACGCTGCACCCGACGCCGATCAAATGGCTCGCCTGCGAGCTGCCCTCAAGGGTCCCGTGGCCTACGACGAGCTTTCGGCCCGCCTGGCGGCGTCGACGATCGTTCAGGCACGCGAGGAGTTTGCTGCCGCTCGACGAGCGGCCAAGCGACTTACCAACGTGATCCCCACCGCATGCATCGTCGAGGAGGTGAGCGTCCGGGGGCCACGAGCGCCTGGACGCTCCGACGTATGAGGTCACGGCGTTACGGGTAGACGATCCTGGTGACGTTCAGACCTGGGGAACAGAGAACGGGCGCGTTTTGGCGGTGGTCTGGCAAGCTGTGGGTGATGTTGATGTCGGAGACCTTGGGGCGCGAGTTTCGGTTGGTCGTGGCCCGACTATGAGCAGCAGCGTCGCCTTCCGCCATGAGGCCCTCTTGTACGCCGGGGAGTCCGGTTTTGTTTCCGGAACGGTCCCGTTCATCCGTGAGGGTCTCGCGGCCGACGAGCCGATGCTGGTGGTGGTGAGCGAGGAAAAGATCGACCTGCTGCGTCAGGGTCTCGGCCGAGACGCCGACGCCGTGCACTTCGCCGACATGGCCGACGTAGGGAGCAACCCCGCTCGCATCATCCCCACTTGGTACGACTTCGTGAGCGACAACCCTGGTCGCCGCCTGCGAGGCATCGGCGAGCCGATCTGGGCGGGCCGCAGTTCCGCGGAGTTGATCGAATGCCAGCGGCACGAATCCCTCCTCAATGTGGCGTTCGCCGAAACGCCGGCGTGGTGGTTGCTGTGCCCCTATGACACAGACTCCCTCGACCCTGATGTGCTCGCGGAGGCGCGCCGCAGCCACCCCTTCGTCGCTAACGGTTGCACTCATTCGGAGAGCCTCGACTATCGCGGCCTCGACCGCAGCGGTGAGCCGTTCGACGCTCCGTTGCCGGAACCACCCGTCGATTGTCCCGAGATCGAGTTCGGCGCAGGCCCCATGCGGCCCGTGCGAGCGTTCGTGGCGCAGCACGCCGGCACCGACCTCGGACCCGAGCGCACCGCCGATCTGATCCTCGCGGTCACCGAGGTGGCTACCAACAGCGTCCGCTACGGCGGCGGCCACGGTGCGCTGCGGATCTGGCGCGATGACAACGCTGTGATCTGCGAGGTCCGCGACCAGGGCCATCTCGAGTACCCGTTGGTCGGACGGCGGCGTCCTGCCGTCGACACCGTCGAGGGGCGAGGGATCTGGTTAGTCCACCAGTTGTGCGACCTCGTCCAGATACGGTCATGCGCACGGGGCACCGTCGTGCGCATGCACCTCTGGATTAGGTAGCGCCCGCCGCTTCAGTGTTTCGGCGGATTATGAGGAGGGCAACGTCGTCCTCCGCCTCCGCCTCTCCCAGGAGCCGGGCGAGCAGCTCATCGCATACATCTTCGGGTTCGATCGTGGCGAGTGCCGCCGCCGCCGCTCGTAGCCGCTGTATCCCGGTATCGATTGACTCCCCGCGCCGCTCGACCAGGCCGTCGGTGTAAAGGACGAGGAAATCCCCAGGGGCAAGCTGCGCCGTCGCCACGGGGGCAACGAGTCGCGAGTCGTCGATACCCAGTAGAGGTCCGCGGCCACCGTCGAGTAGCTCGGTTCCGATGCCCGGATGCACGAGGAGAGCGGGCAGGTGTCCGGCGGCGGAGTAGCGAACGTCGAAGGTATTGGCTTCGAGTAGGAGGTAAAGCAGGGACGCGGCCTTTGTGTCGGCGCCGGCTCCGGCGAAGGTATCGGTGGCCGCGATGACCAGGGCGGGGTCGGGATTGGCACCTGCCGCGCTCGCGAGCGCGGCGCGGAGCTGACCCATCGCCGCCGCCGCGGTTATCCCGCGGCCGACCGCGTCGCCGACGGCCGCCGCGACCCTGTCGCCCAGATTGAGCATCTGGAACCAGTCGCCGCCGACCTCACCTCCGGGCGCGGGGAGGTACCGGGCGGTCGCGCTGAGCCACGGAGGAAGTCTCGGAAGCGCGGGGAGAAGGCGCCGCTGTAGGGTGAGCGAGATTTCGCGTTGGCGCTCGTACAGCCGCGCCCGCTCGACGGCACCGGCGGCTCGGCCGGCGAGCGTGGTGATCATCGCCAGCTCTTCGGTAGAGAACCGGTGAGGGTGGTCGAACGCAAAGAGCAGGCCGCCCACGAGATGGCGGCGGATCTCGAGCGGTGCCGCGACGAATGCTTCTGCCTGTGCGCCCCTCGCGGCCAAATCGGGATATCGCTCGGCAACTTCTTCGGCGTTGCTGACGACGACGATGCTGCGCGATCGAATGGCGTCCGCCACCGGCACGCGCTCTTCGCGACTCAGTGTCTGGAAGCCCTGGATGTGTCGGGCTCGGTCGCCGCTGCTCGAGACGAGACGGAGAAGCCCGTCGTCGCCGAGTAGATACAAAAGACCGAGGTCGGCGTCGAGTCCGGCCCGGCCCTGATGGACCACGACCTTCGTAATGTCGCTGGTGGTAAGGGCCTCGGCGAGCTGGCCTGTCAGGCGTTGCAACGTGTCGAGCGCCACCCGGCTCTGGCGCTGCCGCCGGAACAGCAGGGCGTTGTTCAACGCCGACCCGATCCGGTCGGCGAGATCCTCCGCAAGCTGGACGTCGATCTGCTGGTAGGGGGGCGATGTGCCCGTCCGCACGAGTTGTAGCGCGCCAAGCACGCCGAGAGGACTGGGCAAAGCGACGGTGATCGAGGAGCGCAGCTCGAGACTCTTCAGGACGTTGCGAAGCTCTTCATCGTCGGTGACCGATTCGATGAGCTCGTCGGTGATGCTCGGCAAGAACTCGCTGATGCCTGAACGGATCACTTCGGGAGCGCCGGTGGGTGCGTCCGCATCGTAAGGATAGAGAGCCTGAAGTTTTTGGGCCCACTGCACCATCTCGGGGTCGAGATGCGCCACGACTGTCGACGGTGGGCGTCGCGGTTCGTCGAGCGTCAGCGTCAACGAACACCAGTCGGCGAGCTGGGGGACCGCGGCCGCGGTGACCTGCTCGACGATTTCATTCACATCGAGGCTGCGCCCAAGGGCCTGGTTGGCGCGGGCCAGGTAGTCAGCCCGCTCCCGAGCCGTCCGCTCGAGTTCGAGAAGTCGCCGGCGCGCCTCCTCGGCGCGACGCCGATCATCGATGCTGATCGTTAGACCAAATGCGCCCGTGACCTCACCCTCACCGTTGACGATGACCTCTCCCAGCCCCTCAACCCAATGGATCGATCCGTCGGGCCACACGCAACGGTGGTCGAAACGGAATTGGCCTTTGGAGGCGACGGCCGCGTCGACAGCCGCCGTGATGCGATCTCGATCGCGTTCGTCGATTCGCTCCTGCCAAGCCTCGAACGTGCCGTCGAATCCGCCGGGGGGCAGCCCGAACAGCTGCTCCAACTCGCTGTCCCACTCCACCGTTCCCGCGACTCGATCCCAGGTCCAGGTGCCCATCCGACCGGCACGAAGGGAGTGCGACAGCTGCGTGGCCCGATCGAGCTGCGGCCGTGCGGCGAGGAGGGCGGCTTCGTGCGCCTGGCGGCGGCCGGCGAGCCACGTCGCGACCGCGCCGGCGACCGCGACGATGATTACTCGAGCTACGTGACCTCGGGTACCGATGATGTCGTCGGCAAATCCCAACAGGATCGCCAGGGCGACCGCATACGTGGCCACCAAGGCGGTGGCTGCGGGAGTGCCGAACCCGGCCAGAAGAAGAGGGCCGAACACGACCGCGGCAAATAGCCAGGAGTCATTCGGCAAGAGCGCGTCGACGCCCGCGATCGCGGTTGATAGACCAGCCGCGAACAACATCGGCCGGTAACTGATCCGTACGGCGCGAGCCTCGGCAGCGGCACGCGAACTGGTGCTCAGAGAACGAGAGCCTTCCACACCGCTGCCAGGTGAATTCTTTACGCCCGATCAGCGGGCCACTGCTGACCGTGACGTGGCCAAATCGGCTCGAAGCGCCGCCGTTACCGGCCCAATATCGAAGCCGACGGTGATCATGCGAAATCCTGACGCACTGCGCTTCTTGGATAGATCGGCGCTGGCGTGTATTCCCGGGGTGACGCCGTGGCGACCGCAGGACTCGACGATGGCCGTGAGGGCACCATCGAAGAGCTCGCCGGGGTTGTCCATCGCCGGTGGGAGGCCGTAGGTGAGCGACAGGTCCGCGGGCCCAACGTAGATCGCGTCGATCCCGTCGACATCCAAAATCTCATCGATGCGGTCGACGGCTTGCTTTGTCTCGATCATCGGAATGCACACCACCCGGTCGTTGGCGCCCCCGAAATAGGTCGGGCCGTACCGCGTGCCCGCCGCGAGCGGCCCGAAACTCCGCCGGCCAACCGGGGCGTAACGGCACGCGGCGACGGCCTGGGCCGCCTCTTCAGGGGAGTTCACCATCGGGATGATCACGCCCAACGCTCCGGCGTCGAGAACTCTGCCGATGATGCCCGGCTCATTCCACGGGACGCGGACGATCGGCGTCGTCGCGCTGCGGGCCATCGCTTGCAGCATCGCCATCGTCTCGGAAAATCCCGCCAGTCCATGCTGCATGTCGACGCACACATAGTCGAAGCCGGCGTTCGCCGCGGCCTCGGCGATGAGGGGATCGCGCAGCATCAGCCATGCACCGAGCGCGGTGTTGCCATCGCGCCAGATCGACTTCAAACCTTGGTCGCTCATGGCGCGGGACAGTACTGAGTTACGCGCCGCGGCGAGACAACCAAGCACTTGCTGCCCTTTCGTGGCTTCCTTACGATGCCCAGGCGCAGCGTCTGTAGGAGCGTCTGTAGGAGCGTCTGTAGGAGCGTCTGTTTAGGGGCGTCT
>JBDUDK010000023.1:0-60150 GCA_040002995.1 Acidimicrobiales bacterium
ACCAACCTCACCATCCACCCACCAAACGACGGCGGCGAAGCGACACGCCTCACCCGTCGCCGTCCTCGTCTAGCGGCGCGGAATGGCGCGCGACGTCATGCTGAGCTCGCGCCCGCCGAGGCCGACGAGACGAACGCCAGCCGATCACGGATCTTCACCGATGGAGAACGCGGCCTCTCGCTCAGACTTAGCGAGCCGGGAGTGTGTCCGAGCGGACCTTTGGTGTGTGCCCGATCTGACTGACCGGTCGCGTGTCTGGCGAGACGATGAGACGAGCCGTCAACTCGTCCGCTAGGGGCCGCATACCATGACTACCGAAGCTTGGGGCAAGGGGGCCAGAGTCATGCCGGCAAGCGCGACCGCGTCGTTCTTGTTCTGCGACCTTGTCGGCTCCACCGCCCTGTTGACTCGACTGGGTGATGACGCCGGCGATGAGGTCCGTCGACGTTGCTACGGCGTTTTTCGGGAGGCCGTCGCCGACTATCGCGGCACCGAGGTGAAATCGACGGGGGACGGCCTGCTCGTGCTGTTCTCCAACAGTGTCGGCGACGCCATCGGCTGCGGCATCGCCATGCAGCGCGGCATCGCCCGCCTCGACCACGAGAGCCCGCTGCTCGGTCTGGCCATACGCGTCGGTGTATCCGTCGGCGAGGCAGCCACCGAGGAAGGCGATTGGTACGGGACACCTGTCGTCGAAGCGGCGCGGCTCTGCGCAGCGGCCAGGAACGGCCAGATCCTTGTCACCGATCTCGCCCGGCAACTCGTCGGCACTCGCGGTGCGTACCGGTTCACGTCGCTCGGCGCGATGGAGCTCAAGGGCCTTGAACCCATTCTCGTTTCGCACGTGGCGTGGGAACCGGAGGCCGGCCAGTCGGTCGTGCCGTTGCCGACGGCGTTCAAGGGGCGAGGGCAGATGTCGTTCGTCGGCCGCCAGAAAGAGCGGCAAGCGCTCGATGGCGCATGGCGGCGGGCTCAGGATGGTCGTCGCGGGGCCGTCGTCGTGAGCGGCGAGCAGTGGGTCGGCAAGACCCGCCTCGTCGCCGAGTGGGCAGGGGCAATGCACGCGGCCGGTGCGACGTTGCTCTACGGGCGTTGCCGGCTTGACTCGGCCGAACCGTACGAACCGTTCGCCGAGGCCTTGGGTTGGTATGTGGCCAGCGCACCCGACGACGTCCTGAGGTCTGAGATCGGCCCGCTCGGCGGCGAACTCGTGCGCGTCGTGCCCTCGCTGCTCAACCGACTTGCCGATCTGCCGCGACCAGAGGGCGCCTCGAGTGGCTCGCGTCGCCGTCTCTTCGACGCGGTCGACGGGCTTCTCGTCGCCGCGGCGCACTCGTCGCCGGTCGTAGTCGCGCTCGACGACCTTCACCTCGCGCAGCCGCCGACCCTCGCCCTCTTGCGCGACCTGATCGAGCAGCCGTCCGGGGCGCGCCTGCTCATCGTGGCGATCGCCACCCAGGCGCCGGGCCAGCCGCCGCCGCTGACGGAGCTGCGAGGCCTTCAAGGCGTCGATGTCATCACGCTCGACGGTCTCAGCGGCGCCGACGTCGAACTGCTCGTCGCGAGCAAGACCGCACGGCCACCAACCGAAATCGCCGACGAGGCGGCGGCCATGCGATCGGAGACCGATGGCAACCCTGGCCTCCTCGCACAGTTGCTCGAGGCCGCTGACGCGGGGGGCGGTCCCCTCGCCTCTTTGCCGTGTCCCTACAAAGGCCTCGCCGCGTTCCAACCGGCCGACCACGACCTCTTTTTCGGGCGTGAGGAAATCGTCGCCACATTGTTGGCCCGACTTGGCAAAGCCCCCCTGCTCGGAGTGGTGGGCGCGTCAGGGAGCGGAAAGTCATCGCTCGTGCGGGCCGGGCTGCTCCCGGCGTTGTGGCAGGGCGCTTTGCCCGGCAGCGCCGGTTGGCGGACGGTGGTCATGGCGCCGGGCGCGCATCCGTTGTCAGAGCTGGCGGCGCAGCTCGCGCTCGTGGTCCAAGCGAGCGCGTCGAGTCTGCTGCGCGACCTCGAGGCAGATCGGCGCACGCTCGACCTCGCCGCCCGTCAGCTGTTGACCGGGGCCAACCCCGCGGCGCGGCTGTTGCTGGTCGTCGACCAGTTCGAGGAGCTGTTCACGATCTGTGAGGACCCCGACGAACGGGACCGGTTCCTTGACGCTGTGCTCCATGCGGTCGGCGCGCCAGGCGCTCGGACGTGTGCCGTCGTGGTCCTGCGGGCTGACTTCTATGGCGCCGCGGCAACGGTGCCTGCGCTCGCGGCGGCACTGGAATCCAACCATGTCCTTCTCGGCCCGATGCGTGAGGACGAGCTGAGGGCGGCCGTCGAACGGCCCGCCCGGCAGGTCGGCCTTCGGCTCGAGCCGGGTCTGGCCGACGCGGTCGTCGCCGAGGTGACGGATCAGGCCGGTGCGCTTCCGCTCTTGTCCCACGCTCTCCTGGAGACCTGGAAGGGGCGCCAGGGCCGGACCCTGACGATCAACGCCTACCGCGCCGTCGGCGGCGCCCGGGGGGCGATCGCCCGCACCGCGGACGCCGTCATCGACGGCATGGACCCGCAAGAGCAGGGCATCGCGAAGCGGATCTTCCTCCGACTGGTGGAAGTCGGAGAAGGCACCGAAGACACGAGCCGGCGAGCGAATCGGGGTGAGCTCAACCCCGATTACGACCCCGCGGTCGACCGCGTTCTCCAGCAGCTCGTCGACGCCCGACTTCTCACCACGGGTGAGTCAACAGTGGAGATCACCCACGAAGCCCTGATCCGCAGCTGGCCGCAGCTAAGAGACTGGCTCGACGAGGACCGCGAAGGCCTCCGGCTCCTCGGCCATCTTCGGAGCTCCGCGCACGAGTGGGAACGTCTCGACCAGGATCCCGGCGAGCTCCAACGTGGAGCCCGACTGGCGGCCACGCTCGACTGGGTGGAGGAGAACCACCCCGTGCTCGACGACGCGGAGCGCCGCTATCTCGACGCCAGCCGCGCCTCCGAGGAGGCCGAGCTCGAGGCGGCCCGTGATCGAGCGCAGCGCGACGCCCGCAGCAAGCGGCGCCTCCGGACGCTTCTCGGCGCGGCCTCGGTCCTCCTCGTAGGCGTCCTACTCGCGGGCGTGCTCGCGATCCGTCAGCGGAACCGGGCCGACAATGCCGGCCGCCTCGCCGAAGCCCGCCGCGTCGGTACCCAGGCCCTAGTGGAGCCCGACTACGACCAAGCCCTCCTGCTCGCGGTCGAGGGTCGGCACCTCGAGGACTCCCGCGAGACGCGGTCCAACCTGCTCGCGACCATTGAGCGCAGCCCCGACGTCACAGCCGTCATCCGGAGCCCGAGCGAAGCCTTCCTCGATCTCGGGTTCGCGCCGGACGGCAAAACGTTGCTCGCGAGTGGAATCGGGGATCCACCCAGCCTGAGCAAGTACGAGGTCAAAACCCGCAAGCGGGCAGCTTCCATCCCCGGCCCGCCCCGAAGCATCTCCAGCGCGGTCAGCCCCGACGGCCACCTCGCGGTGATGTCCTACGCCAAGCAAGGCGACGATGGCACGACGTTCGAGCTGCACGTCGTGGACATGGCGACGTTCAAGGTCACCGGCGAGCCGTTGCCGGGGACATTAGATGCGCCCACACGCCTCTCGTTCAGCCCTGACGGCAAATACATCGCCGCGGTAACGGACGTCTTTATCTCTGGCGCCGGTTTCGTACCCGCAGTCGCGCTCGTATGGGACCTCGCACGCGGCGGAGCACCGGTACTTCAGTACGCCTTCGAAGCCGAGCACGGCCAGCGTGACATCGTCTTTCTCCCTGACTCGAAACGGGTCCTCGTCGCCAGCGCCGACAGCACTGCGATCGTCGACATCGCGTCGAGCGCAAAGGTCGGTCAGATTGAAGGCGCGCACGCGCCGATCGCCATCAGTCGAGACGGAAAGACGCTCGCCGCGGCTCTCGATCCGACGGGAGTCACCATCGGGCTGTTCGATCTGATGAGCGGACAGCGGAGCGCACCTCTGGCCGGGCACCGGGAGCGGATCGTCCGCCTCGCCTTCAGCGCCGACGGCACCATGCTCGCATCCGGGGGCAAGGACCGCCTGGTGATGGTATGGGACGTGGCCAGCGGTCGGCGGACGGACTACGAGGGCCACTCGGCCGGCGTGAACGCTCTCGCCTTCAGCCCCGACGGGACCAAGCTGTGGTCCGGGGGCGATGACCGCGCCATCTACATCTGGGATCTGCGGCGCGTCCACACGCTCGCGCATCGGTCGCCACCTGCCGGGCCCGACGTGCCCGCGTTGCCGTTCGTCTCCCAAGGCATGGTCATCGATCCAGGCGGTCGGTACGTCGTGTTTCCAGCGACAGACGGCGTCCCGTTCCAAATCCGCGATGTCAGCACGGGCGCCCTCGGCAAACCCTCTGCAATAGGCGATGGGCTCTTCCTGTCGTTCTCGCAGGACGACAAGCGGTATGTGACCGTCGATGACAACGGAAGGCTCCGCGTGTGGGATCGGGACACCGGCGCGGTCCTCGCCGACAGCGAAGGCAGCGGGCAGGCCTTCTCAGGCGACCATGAGGGGGTAGCCGTGTTCACCCCGGACGGGCGCCAAGTCGTGGCGCTCCGATACGAGCCCAGTGGGGCGGAGAGCCTCGTGGTCCTCGATGCCTCGACGCTTGCCGCGGTCGCAGGAGAGCCGGTGCTCGTTACAACCCTCGATGGCTCCTTCGGCCGCATGGTCGCTGTCACGCCCGACGGCCACACCGCGGTGGTGGTCGTGTCGGGCGAGCACACGAAGGTGCTCCTCGTCGATCTCGACACTCGCCGCATCGTGCGTTCAACGCCGGTCGAGCTCGGCGGTGCTCGAAACGACACGGTGGCACCTGATGGTCGGACCGTCGGCCTCGGCGCCGCGTTCGGCGATGTCGTGGTCGTGGACGCGGTGAGCGGCGAGGTGAGCCCGCAGCTGCATGCGCACGATGATTTCGTGGAGAGCGTCACGTTCGCACCGGACTACACCAGCTTCGTCACGACGGGTCGCGACGGCGCCGTGAAACTGTGGGACGCGGCGACGCAGCACCTCGTCGGCTCCGTTCTGCCGTTGGGGTCGGGCGGAAGCCATCGCGTTCGGGCGTCGTTTCTCGCCGCTGATCGCCTGCTGATCGTCTACGACACCGGCGAAAGCTTCGAGTGGGACCCGCGGGCCGACTCGTGGGAGGCCTACGCCTGCGCCGTTTCGGGTCGCAACCTCACGCAGGCCGAGTGGGAGGAACTTTTCCCCGGCAAGGGCTACCGGGTGACGTGCCCCGAGTTCCCGGCCGGTGCCTGAGGTCCTGCTCAGACCGGTCACCCGCGACCGGCGGTAGTTCGTCTGTAAGGGCATGACGACAGTCGAAATCCAGGCCGTTGGGCCGGTCACGCGCTTTACGCGGGGAGCGCGCGAGTGGTGGCCGGTGCCGGTCTTGATCGCTGGCTCACTGCTGGCACAACAGGTGCTGCTGAGCTCGCGCTACGACGTCGGCGGGCACGCGGCCGGGCACCTCGGCAGCGCGGCCGCGCCATTCATGGCGGCAGCGGTACTCGCCATCCTCATGTGGGCGACGCCTCGGGCCCGCCGCCAGGTCGACGTGCTGCTCGCCGCCGCGGCGTGGTTCGGCGCGACCATCCTGGTGATGTTCGGCAACCTCCGCGTGGTCGACGACCTCGTCGCGGCGGGTTACTCGCACACGCCGACGGACTCCGTCCCTGACGTGGCCGACCACGCGCTGGCCAACTCTTCGGTCTGGTACGCGGTCGTTGCCGCGCTCATACTCGTCGCCGCGTTCCGTTGGCGCCGACATATCAGCAACCGCGCCGCCATCGGCGCGGCCGTCATCACGGTGATCTTTCCGCCTTGGATCATTCCCGGCGCCGGGGTGATCGTGCTGACGATCGTTCGCTGCCTCGCACGGCGGCGAGAGCGGCCAGCGCTGAGAATACGGCGAGCGGCCAAATAACGCACTCCAAAGCGGCGGAGATCCTGGCCGCCCGCGACCCGGTGATCGCCCGCCTTGTCGCCGCCGCCGGACCGCCTCGATGCCTGGCCCACGGGCGACCTCGGCGTTCGGCGAGGCTACGGCCTTGCCTGGCAGGTGCCTATGCCGAGTGCCCACGAACTCGAGCCGCTCGGCGCCCGTACCGCCTTTCGCTCGGTAGTCGCCTGGTACTGCCGAGGCTGTCGACCTCTACGCCGGGGTCGACACACGTATTCGGTGACCGAGGTTCCGGATCTCACGCCGCCAGCCGGAACGGCGGGTACCGGTCGGTGGTGAGCGCGAAGGCGTAGCCGACAACTCGATTGTGCCAACGCATGACGCCGACGATGAAGTCGAACAGCCGGCGGGGGTAGCGCCCCGTGAACAGAATCGCGATCCAGGCGGCAACGGAGCCGAGCACCACCGCGATGTCGAGGACGAGCAAGGCCAAGTAATGGGGGATCGCGAGGAACCACTTCACCAGTGGCATCCAACGATTGAGGTCTGATCGAACGTCGGGATACGGCACGTCGAGGTGGACCGCTTGCTCTTCGTCGGTCGAGGGGAACTCGTCGCGCAGCAGAAGTAGGTAGCTCATGACTCGGTTGTCGAAGCGCAAGAACGCGAGGTTGAAGTCGAACCACCAGCGTGGGTACTTCTCACGGAACACGATCATGAGCAGCGGCGGGATCACGAGCAGGCCACTCGCCAGGCCGACGAAGAACAGCCAATCGCCGCCTCCCCCACCGAACGCGGGCCCGCCCATCGCGGCGAGCACGACAAGGATCGGAACAGCGAAGAGCAGACGGAAGAACGTCGACACTCGATTGAGGCGACGCTCGGGATACTCGACGTCGAACTCGACTGGGTAGGTGGTGGTCGTGGATTGCATTGGAAGCCCTTTCTTTGAGTGTGAGTGCGGGTTGGATCAGGCGGCGGCGAGCTCGCGCTCGGGCTCGATGCCGACGATGTCTGCGTCCTGGCGCGCTCCCTCGAGGTCGAGGTGCGGGAGGATCCGGTCGAGCCACCCCGGGAGCCACCAATTGGCTCGGCCGAGGAGACTCATCGTCGCCGGCACGAGGATCATGCGCACGAGCGTGGCGTCGAGGAACACGGCGACGGAGAGGCCGATTCCGAACAGCTTGGCGTTCGGATCGCCGCCCAGGACGAAGGCACCGAACACGCTGATCATAATGAGCGCGGCTGACGTGATCACTCGTGCGGTGCTCGACAGACCGCGCGCCACCGCTTCATGGTTGTCACCGGTCGCGAGGTACTCCTCCCGGACCCGCGACAGCAGGAAGACCTCGTAGTCCATCGAAAGCCCGAAGAGGATGGCGAACATGATGAGTGGAAGGAACGGGTTGATCGGCATCGTGCTGTGCAGCCCGATCAGTTCCTTGCCCCAACCCCACTGGAACACCGCGACGAGCACGCCGTAGGCGGCGGCGATCGACAGCAGGTTCATGAGTGCGGCCTTGAGCGGCACGAGGATCGACCGGAACACGATCATCAGCAGCAGGAACGACATCGCAACGACGGCGGCGATGAACAGCGGAAGGCGGCTGGAGATGCGGTCGGTCAGGTCGGTCACCATGGCCTGGCCGGTGAGCGACACCTTCGCATCGGTACCCGACACCACGGCCGGGAGCACGTCGGAGCGCAGGTGGCGGACGAGTTGATCGGTGCGCTCGTCCTGTGGCGCCGTCGTCGGGTTGGCCTTGAGCACCGCGGTGTCACCAGCAGCGTTGAAGACCGGCGGCGTGACCGCCGCGATACCCGGGTCAGCCTTCAGTGCGTCACGGACGCGGTCGACGACACCTTTGTCGGCCGGGGCGGGCACCTCAATGACCACCTGAATCGGGCCGTTGAACCCGGGGCCGAACGCCTCGGCCAGTTGGTCGTAGGCGGTGCGCTGCGTCGTGTGTTGAGGAGCGTTGCCGTCGTCGGGCGTACCGATCCGCATGCTCAGCGCGGGGACGGCGATGGCGCACAGAGCGCCGAGGCTCACCACGGCATAGCGGACGGGATGGCGGCCGACGTGGTGGGCCCAGCGGCCGGAGATGGTCTCCTCGGCGGGCTTGGCAACGTGGGCTTTGCGGTGGATCGAGAGCTTGTCGATCTTGGTGCCGGCCAGGCCGAGAAGGCCGGGGAGCAGCGTGATCGCGGCGGCCATCGAAATGGTGACCACCAACGCGATGGCGGCACCCGTCGAGCTGATGGCCGGGAGTCCGGCAAGGAACAGGCCGAGGATGGCGATGACCACGGTGCTGCCGGCGAAGAGCACGGCCTGCCCTGCGGTGGCGACGGCCGTGCCGGCGGAGTCTTCGACGCTCATGCCGTCGTGGAGATGTTGGCGGTGGCGGGTGACGATGAACAGCGCGTAGTCGATGCCCACGCCGAGACCGATCATGGCGCACAGGATCAGGGAGAACTCCGGTACGTCGATGAACGCCGACAGCAGGCCGACGGCGGCGGCGCCCACGAAGATGCCCAAGAGCGCCGTCACGATCGGGAGCCCCATCGCGACGACGGAGCCGAACGCGACGAGCAGCACGATGATCGCGACGCCCACGCCGATCAGCTCGCTGCTGGGTGTCTTCTGCGCCAGCTGGGCCAGCGATCCGGTGAGCTCGACCTCCACATCGCCGGCGCGAGCGGCGTCGGTGACCGCTGTTGCGTCATGTAGCTGTGCGGTACCGAGCTTGTCGAGCGCGTAGGTGACGTCAAGGTAGGCCGTCTGCCCGTCGGCGCTGATGGCGGCAGAGTTCGCCCCGAATGGGTTGCTGACGCCGGCGACGTCGTGTCCACCAGCGAGCCGGACACGGGCCCCCTCAACAGTTACGGCGTGGTTGGCGTCGTCGAGTTTGCCGTTGTCGGTGTGGAGTACGACGCGTGCGGACTGGCCGCCCTGGATCGGGAAGCGGTTGTTCAGAACGTCGGCCGCGTGCTGCGACTCGACCCCAGGCACTCGAGAGCTGTTGTCGAACTGGCCGCCGGCGGCGCCTTTCAGCGCGACGACAGCGACGGCGGCCACGAGCCACAGCCCCAGCACGCGCAACGGGTGACGGGCGCTGCTGCGACCGAGGCGAAACAGAAATGCGCTCATCGGGTCCTCCTGGATGTGGGTCCCCGCGACGTGCGGGCACACCAGCACCATCCAGGAGAGCGCTGAACAAGGGCCGCGCTCGCGCTGAACGTCGCTGCTCAGGGGCTGAGTGCCACCTCGCTGAGCTGCCCCCGCTCGAACAATGCGGTGAATTCGTCCGCGCCGATCGCGGCAATCGCTGCTCGGCGGGCCTCGTCCAGGTCGTCGCGCTGGAAGGCGGGACCGTCGGCGCCGGCCTCGGCTCGTAGACGGTCGGCCCGCCCGAGGAGAACGGCCGCGTGTTCCGGATCATCGCTTTCCGCGGCGGCGGCGGCGAGTACGACGTAGCAGGCGGCGGCCGCGACCCGGAGTTCGTTTTTGGTATCGATGCGGTTCTTGAACCGGCGCGGATCTCCGGCCCGATAGAGCTCCAACGCTTCGGTTGCCGCGGCTGCAGCGGCACTATCGCGGTGGTGACGACGGTGCAGTACGGCGGTGCCGGTGAGGGCGAGGAACACCACCGGCGTATTCCTCAGGCGGCGGGCGCCGTCGAGCGCACGCGCATAAATCGTCTCTGCTCGCGCCACGTCGCCTTCATGGAGCAGCGCCCATCCGAGTCGCGCCAGCAGCGACCCGGTGAACCCCCTTAAGCCGCACGCATCGTTCGTCGCGATCGCCTCCTCCAACCCTCGGACCGCGGCGGCGTAGTCGCCTGCGCGTTCGTCGAAGTCGGCGACCACGTCGAGCGACATCGAGAGCATCACGGGCCGATCGATCTGTGCGAAACCTTCGGCGGCCGCGCGGTAGTGCACCTCGGCTTCGGAGAGGTCGCCGGCGAGGAGCGCCAGCTTGCCGAGCGAGTACGCGCGCGCCGCGATGGCGAAGGGGTCTTTTGGAGACTCGCCGTAGAAGTCGACGACGACCAACCTGCGCCGGCGGGCCTCGTCGCGGTCGCCTCGGGCGTTGGGCTGCTCGGCGTAGAACGAGTACGCCAACGCTATCGATTCGACGTCGTCGTGACGTCGGAAGATTTCCAGCGCCGCTTCCAAGTCGTCGTCGGTGTCGCGTGCGCCCGCTAGGAAGTCGAGGAGCCCGCGGCCCGTCAGCGCGAGCGCTCGCGTGCGTTCGTCGGCGTCGCCTGCGCATCCGAAGGCGTCGTCGAGCCAGCGCTTGCCTTCGATCACCATGCCGGCGAGCCAGTGAGGCCAGCTGGTGCCTCCGGCGATCGTCAGTGCAGTCGCTGCGTCGTCGTTCGCGACCGCCCATTCGAGCGCCGCCCTGAGGTTGTCGTGCTCCTGATCGATCGCCGTGAGCCACGCGCGCTGCTGATCCCCCCTGTACGCGGCGGCGCTCCGCCCGCACAGCTCGGCGTAGTGCTTCGCCATTGCGTTCCGGACACGTTCGGCGTCGCCGCGTTCGGTGAGTCGCTCCCGGCCGTAGTGGCAGAGCGTCTGGAGCTGGGTGAAGCGCAACGCGTCGCCCTTCGGCACCGCGATGACGAGCGACTTCTCGACGAGGGCGTGGATGAGATCGGCGACATCGTCGGCGGCAACCGCCTCGTCGGCACAGACCGCTTCCGCAGTGGCCAGGTCACAACCACCGGGGAACACCGACAGCCGTTCGAAGACGCGTTGCTCGTCGTCGAAGAGCAGTTCGTAGCTCCAATCGACCACGGCGCGCAGCGTCTGCTGGCGGGG
Organism: Acidimicrobiales bacterium; assembly: GCA_040002995.1. Taxonomy (GTDB): domain Bacteria; phylum Actinomycetota; class Acidimicrobiia; order Acidimicrobiales; family Ilumatobacteraceae; genus JBDUDK01. Next base: position 10,776 of record JBDUDK010000023.1, read on the forward strand.
CAGCGCGGTGCGCGACCCGCCGGTGAGCAACCGGAATCGATCGTTCAGCCGCGCGCTGATCTGTTGAAGCGGGAACGCGCGGGTGCGGGCAGCGGCGAGCTCGATTGCGAGCGGCAACCCGTCGAGCCGGCTGCAGATGTCGGCGATCACCGTGCGGTTGCCGGCTGAGAGTTCGAGCGGGGCGCTGGCGGCCTGGGCGCGCGCGACGAACAGGCTCACCGCGTCGTCGGCCGCGAGTGGCGGCACGGGCCAGATTGTTTCGCCGCCGACGCGCAGCCCCTCGCGGCTCGTAGCAAGGAGGCGCAGGGCTGGGCAGCGCCGCAACAAGTCCTCGGCGACCTCCGCGGCAGTAGTGACCACGTGCTCGCAGTTGTCGAGCACAAGGAGCATTTCCCGGTCACCGATCACCTCGGCGAGCCGGCCTGGGTCTGGCAGCGCGAGCGCGGACGCGATGGCGGCACGAACGCCGGCGGGATTTCCGACCGGCGCCAGCTCGACCAGGCAACCGCCGAACGTCAGCTCGGCCGACCCGGCGCGGGCCACCTCCAACGCGAGCCTCGTCTTGCCTACGCCTCCCGGCCCGACGAGCGTCACGAACCGATGCTCGGCCGCCAGCCATGTGAGCTCGCGTAGCTCGGCGTCGCGGCCGACCAGTGGTGTCAACGCGTCCGGAATCGAGTACGTCTTCGCGCGGGTCGCGTCGCGAGCAGCGATCGGGAGCACGTCGAGCGAACGGTCCTGAGCGAGGATCGCCGCCTCCAACGCGCGCAGTTCATGACCGGGTTCGAGTCCGAGCTCCTCGGCCAGAAGGTGTCGACCTTCCTGAACGACACGTAGGGCATCGGCCTGCCGACCGGCGCGGTAGAGCGCGAGCATCAGAAGCCCACGAAGCCGTTCGCGAAGGGGATGGGCAGCGACGAGCTCTTCGAGCTCCGCGACGGCTGCCGGATGGCGGCCGAGTTGAAGCTCGATGTCGAGCCGCTCCTCGATCGCCGTGAGGCGCAGCTCCGACAGCCGGGTGATGGCGCCTTGGGCGAACGTCTCGTAGGTGAAGTCCGCCAGCGGATCGCCACGCCAAAGGGATTCGGCCTCGGCCAGCAGCCCCGCCGCGCTGCCCAGGTCACTGTCGGCCACCGCCGCCCGCGCCGCCACCACCATCTCCTCGTAGCGGTGCACATCGATCGCCCCCGCGTCTAGCTCGAGCGCGTAACCCGCACCGCGCATGGCGACGAGGTCGGGCGAGCCCAGCGTTCGACGCAATTTTGATGCGAGCCCTTGGAGACCGTTTCGCACCTCGGTCGGCGGATTGTCGCCCCACAAGGCGTCGATCAGCTGTTCCGCGGGAACAACGCGGCCGGGTTGCAGAGAGAGCACGGCCAGCAGTGCCCGCAGTTTCGGTCCCGCGACCACCACTTCCCGGCCCTCGTCATCGAGGACTTCGAGTGCACCGAGCAGCCCGACGAGCATGATTCACGTTACCGGTGAGGGTGCATTTTCAGGACGGGATCAGACTTTCGTCAGACGCTCGGCGCACCCTCCCACTATGAACGCGACCGAGTATGCCCTGCTCGCCGTACAGGCCGCCGAAAGCGGCGACACCACGATGGCGCTTGCGCAAATCTCGCGAGCACAACGGCATGCCCGCTCGACCGCTCGCCGTGAGCGTCAATTCGTCCAAATTGCGGCGTTGGTCGTTGGAGGACAGCGTGAGCGCGCCGCGGGGCTGACGCTTGAACACACTGCCGAGTTCCCCGACGATGCCGAGTTGCTGGCCTTCGTGGCCGGCGCCCGCCAGCCTCGATGTCACACCGAGCCGTTGTAGCGGTGAGCGTCCGCTGTGGCCTAATACGCGAGTGACACCTTCGCTGCCGCCCCGGGAATCGGCCGACAGATTGGTGCGTCGGGCGCGACGTGACGTGAAGGCATCCCCGGACGAAGATGCGCTGATCGTCCAGCGTCACCGGCGGTTCTCTGGCGGTCTGCGGGTGGTCAGGGCTGTGCTGCGCGAGCAGTCGGCCGAGCGAGTCGGTCTGGCTGCGTCGGGCGCCGCGTTCTGGCTGGTCATCTCAGCGATCCCGACGGCGATCGCGGTGGTGAGCCTGTACGGACTGTTCGTGAGCCCGGAGCGCGTGGCAACAGATCTCGGCCACCTGGCGAACGGCGTGCCTGGGTCGCTCGGGTCGCTTCTCACTGAGCAGTTGCAACGCGTGGCCGAGGCCGACCATGCCGGCCTCTCGCTTGGCTTCTTCGTCTCATTGGTCCTCGCCGTCTGGACTGCCTCGGCAGGCGTCAACCATCTGGACGGCGCCATCCGGGAGGCCTTCGGGCTGCCACCGCAGCGGTATTTGGAAGCCCGTGGCCGGGCGTTCGCGGGAGCGCTGGCGGTCGTGCTCCTGCTCGGATTGAGTGCAATTGTGCTTCCCTCGATCGCTGCGCGCTTCTCCGCGGTCCTGACCGTTCTTGGCATCCCGGTCTCGCTCGTCGCGATCACCGCCGGGGTCGAAGTGCTCTACCGCTTCTCCATCGGCACGTCTGTCGAGGCGCGGGCGCTACTGCCGGGGGCGCTGGCGTCGGGGATCGGCGTAGTGCTCGTCACCGTCGGCTTCGGCGCGTACGTCGCTGCTTCCAGCAAGTTCACCGCCGTCTACGGAGCATTCGCCGGCGCCGTCATCGGGATGCTCGCCATCTACTTCGCTGTCTACGTCGTGCTTCTGGGTGCGGTACTCAACAGCCAACTCGATCGCACACGCGCCAGCGACGCGGATGCTGCCGGAGAGGAGGGCGATGTTCATTGATTGGCGGCGGCAGCGGGATGCCCATCCCCGCCAGGCCGCTGGGGGCTCTGCGTCACGGTGCAACTAGCCGCCCGCGCCCAGACCACGCCACTCACACAGAATTTCTGACGCTCCCCAAAGCGGGCTGCTTGCCAGAAACGATGAAGGTAGTGGCGGGGGCAGGATTTGAACCTGCGACCTTCGGGTTATGAGGCGCTCGCCAAAGTAGAGAAATCGTGACATCTATCAGGCCGCACGAAGTAGAGAGTTGCGCGGTGCCCGCCACCGTGCCCGCTAGTAGATCCTTTCCGGCACGAAGGAGGTAGTGCTCTACGGCTTCCTCCAGTAATCTTCCGCTCCTCGGCTCTCACCGAGGTGATGACGAAGGTGGTACGGCTCTGCGGCTCGAAAGAGTCGGCATCCGGGGCACCACTTGAAACCAAGCCCGCGCTCGGCACGAATGTGACCGGGACAGAAGGAAGCCTCCCGCACGGGAGTCCCAGCACCAGGGGAGTCAGCGACGGAGCGCTGATGCAAACAACCCTTCAAGTCGGATCAGTTCTTAGATCCTCTTGGAGCTTCCTATGTCCCAGCTTGTCCCGTCCGGCGACCCCACCCATCCGTACCCAGCGCACCTCATCGTTTGACGAGAAGATCGCCACTGAGATAACCGGGCTGACTCACGCGCAACAGAAGCGTGCGCGGTTCGACGGCTTGTTGCCGTTCTACCGTCACCGCGGTCACAAGGTGCTCTATCGAGTTGGCGATCTGTACGCCTATCGCGATTCGATGTTCGTGCCGACCAAGCGCAAGCCTCCGATCACTCGCACACGCACGCCCGAGCACAACGAGAAGATCGGCAACGCGGTCAAGGCTGCCCGGGCGAAGGCGAGCAAATCATGAGCGGCGTCGAAGAGTTGGTGCGCCGACTCCTCGGTGAGCCGTACAACACACGACCGCTGAAGCACAAGGACGACAAGATCGGCCGCGATGGGCTGACCTGTCCGCTCGATGGAAGTACCTCGCTCGGTATCGACTTCAAACCACACCGAGACGGAGCCGGAGACTGGATCGCGGTCGCATGGTGCAACAGAGACCACTCCGACATCGACGCCATCGCAAGGGCAGTCGGGATGGGTGCTGGCGAGGTCCACACGGACAACCGGCAACTCCGCCACAAGTACCAACCACGCGACAAGCCGGAGTTCTCCTCAGCCGACTCCGACGTGTCGAGATGGACGGAGGACCTTTGGTGTGACAAGGCGCTCCTCCGGTATCTCCGCCAGGCGAGGAGAATCGGCCCCGGCGTGATCCGTGCGGTACGTCTCGGGCACGACGGAGAGCGCTACACGTTGCCGGTCTATGAGGACCGTGGGGCACCGTTCGGCCGTCTCCTCATCGGCATCCGTCGCTACCTACCGAATCCACCCGTGGACGTAACCAAGATGCTGTCCGCGCCTGGCAGCCGTGCGGGGTTGTTCCCGGACATACCGAGCGGCAACAACGTCGTGCTCGTGGAGGGCGAGTTCGACTGCCTCGCTGCTCGGTCGATCGGACTACCAGCCGTCCCAATACCGCGGGAGCGAACACGTGGCACGCCGAGTGGGGCGAGAAGCTCGCCGGTCGAAACGTGTACATCGCCTATGACGGCGATCGGGCTGGAGTCGCCGGAGCGGAGAAGGTTGCTAGCGCGCTGCGTGCGGTCGGATGTGCGGTGTACGTCGTCAAGTTGCCGCTGCTGTACCGCCCGACGCGTGGACCCGACGTCACGGACTTCCTACGCGCTGGAGGCGATCTCCGAGCGCTGCTCAACGAGTCGTACTTGCGTGATGAACGGAGAAAGCCTCGGCCGAAACCGAGGCTCTCACCAGTCAACGCTCCTCGCCAGCTTCCTCAAACGAGCGAGGTGGCTCGTGGCTGAGTTACCCCTTGAGCACGACTAGATCGACGAGAGCGCTCGGTATAGAGGTGCGACCGCCGGTGTGGCGCGAAAGAGCCCGGGCGTCGACCCGGGCTCGATCGTGAAGGGGCGCAGCCCCTTGGAGGAGCAGAGGCGCATCGGTCTCGGCCACCGGCAGGAGATGCCAAGCTGAGCGAGTGGGTACACGGAGCGACATCCCGGAAGGAACGGTCACCGTGTTGTTCACTGACCTGGTGGATTCCACCCAGCTCAACCAGCGACTCGGCGACGAAGCCGCTCGCTCCATCGGGCGTTCCATCGAACGGCTCGCGCTGGAACGTATCGAGGCCCATCGCGGCGTCGTGATCAAGGAGTTGGGAGACGGCCTGATGGCCGCGTTCTCGTCGACTAGGCGGGCGGTGGTGTGTGCGCGAGAGATCCAGCAGGACATGGCCCTTCGCAACCGCAGCAACCCGACGCTGGCCGTCGAGATGCGCATCGGGTTGCACACCGGTGAAGTGATCGAAGAGGACGGCGACATCCACGGCGAGACGGTGATCATCGCCCGGCGGATCGAGAGCCTTGCGCCACCCGGCGGCGTCCTCGCTTCCGAGACCGTGTACATGCTGCTCGGCACGGCGCGCGAGGAGCTGGAGGATCGCGGCATGTCCGACCTGAAGGGCATCGCCACCCCGTGCCACCTCTACGAGGTGCCCTGCAACGAGTTGGCCGACGGCGCGGTCCTGGGCGACGTGGTGGCGACGCCGTACATCGGTCGCGCTGCGGAGCGTGATCGCTTGCTCGAGCTGGTGGCGCGGGTGGCCGAAGGCAGCGGTGGGTTCGTCCTCATCTCGGGCGAGGCCGGGGCAGGCAAGAGCCGGCTCGCGGGCGAAGCGCTCGACGAGGCGCGGCGACGCAACCTGAACGTGCTGACCGGCGCATGCCTCGACATGGAGGTGCCCCCGCCATACCAGCCGCTGATCGACCAGCTCGAACAGACGGCACGGCAGACGACGGCCGAGAGGATGCGCGAGATCCTCGGCGAGAACGCACCCGAGGTGGCCACCCTCATGCCGGCGCTCCGCCAGCGCTACACCGACATCGCCGATCCGCCGAAACTTCCGCCGGAGCAGGAGCGCCGCTACCTCCTGCACGGCATGCAGGAGTTCCTCCACCGCGCGTCCCACATCCGCCCGCAGGTGCTGCTGTACGAGGACCTCCACTGGGCCGACGAATCCACACTCCTGCTGCTCGAGCACCTCGCGCCCGAGTTGCCGAACCTACGCATCCTCGTCATCGGCACGTATCGACCCACCGACCTCGGGTCGGATCGTCCGTTCAGCCGATCGCTGGCGAACCTCACCCGCGGTCGACACGCCGTGGACATCGCGCTCCGACCGTTCACTCGCGACGAGGTGGCGTTGACCGTCGCGCATCGCGTCGGCAGAACTCCACCGGGACAGCTGGTGGACCTGCTCTACTCCGAGTGCAGCGGGAATCCGTTCTTCGCCGAGGAGACCGTGCGTCATCTGCTCGAGACGGGGAAGCTCTTCGACGATGCGGGGAACTGGCGCGCCGACATCGGCGTCGGCGAGACCGAGGTGCCACGCAACGTCGCCATGCTCATCGGCCGTCGGCTCGAGGGGCTTCAGCCTGCGACCCGGAAGGTGCTCGCGGCGGCAGCCGTAGTCGGTCGAGTGTTCTCGTTCGACATGCTCTCCGGCGTGAGCGGATCGAGCGAGGACGAACTGTTCGACGCGCTGGAAGACGCCGAGCGTCGGCACATCATCGAGGAGGTGCCCGGAGGCGGCGAGGCCCGCTACGGATTCGTGCACGAGCAGTTCCGCCAGACGATCCTCGGTGAATTCTCCCTCCCGCGCCGCCAGCGCCTGCACCTGCTGGCGGCAGACGCGTTGGAGGCTCGTGTCCGGCCGGAGACACCGGTGCCCATCGTGGAGATCGCCAACCACCTCGAACTGGCCGGTTCGGCGTCGCCGTCCGCGCGCACGGCGGCCGCGCTCGTCGAGTCCGGCCGCACCGCGTTGGACGCGCTGGCGTTCGAGGACGCCGTGCGCCTGTTGGACCGCGCCGTCGACCACCTGGCCGGCGTGGATCCCGACGGATGGGCGGTCGCGCTCACGCTGCGGGCGAGAGCGCTTCGTGGCGGCGGTCGGATGGACGACGCGCTGACGACGCTCGACGAGGCCGTGAACGGACTGCCGGCCTCGGGGGCGACGCGTGCCGATGTGCTGCTGCAGCGCAGCCAGTTGCTGCTCGATCAGTTCCGTGCGGCGGAGACGCTCGACGACCTGGAGCGCGTCCTCGAGGAGCATCGGGCGTCCGGTGATCGCGCCGCCGAACTCAGCGGACTCCTCTCCCTCGCTCGCGCGCACTACATCCTTTCGCTGGACCAGCCCGAGTACGCGTGTATCGCCCGCGACACCTATCTGGGCGCGTTCGAACTGGCCGAGGGAATCGGCGATCGCCGAGCGATGGCGCGAGCACTCATCGCAACCGTGTGGTTCACCGACTACTGGCACGACTACCTCCCTACGGCGCGCGCCAACGCGGCGCGCGCGGTCGAGCTGGCTGGCGACCTGGGCGACCCCGACCTGATCATCGACGCAGAGTTCGCCCGGCTGCGCTCTCTCGCACCCGGCGAGGGCCGGCCCCACGCCGAGGAACTCATGCACCGCCTGGAGGCGCGTCGCGACCCGGTCCGGCTGAAGGAGCACTGCTTCTGGATGATGTGGGTGTACTGGGCATCGGGCGAGTTCGATCGATGCGTGTCGGTGTGCGACCGGGGGATCGAGCTCGCCGGTCAACTCGGGTCGGCGCCGGTGCAGTACGGCTCGATCAAGGCGATCGCACTGGCGCATGCCGGGCGCTTTGACGAGGTCGAGGGCAGCCTCGAGCAGGAGGTCACCGACGATGACCATCCGTTCGGCCAGGCGATGGCAGCGATGGCACGAGCCGAGTTCTTGCTCACCATCGATGCGCTCGACGCGGCAGCGGTCGCCGGTGTCGACGCACATCGGCGCGCCGTCGTGCTGTCCCGGGTGTGGATGCAGCACTGGCTCGTGGCACTGCTCAGTGCGGTTCGGGGGCGGCTCCAGTCGCGCGGGCGCGCCGTGCCACCGGCACTCGACCAGATGCTCGCTGAAACGGGCGTTTCACCCACCCCGGCGATGGTCGCCGAGGCCGAGCTGCGTGCTGGTCGGACAGTGCAAGCGCGCGATCGACTCGTCTCGCTGTGTGAGCGACTCGTGGCGAGAGGCCAGGCCCGCGACCTCGGCGACGCACGATTGCTCCTGGCCGAGGCACACCTCGCGCTCGAGGATCACGCGGCTGTGCGGGCGGTGTGCACCGCCGCGCTCACCGATGCGACCTTGGGTGGGGGCTGGGCCATCTCGTGGAAGCTGCGGATGCTCGACTCCCTGGCCGCCAGCGCGTCGGGTGATGTGGCGCATGCCGACGATCAGGCGTCGCGTGCGGCCGACGAGTTCGACCGGTTGGCCTCGCGGCTGCACGATCCGGCGCTGCGCGCGTGCTTCGAGCAGCAACCCTTCGCCCCGCGCTGACGTCAGGCGAGCGAGCGCGAGATGTCGCCGAGGATCGACCAGAACGCGCGCAGGCGGGGGTCGTCGCCGAATTCGTCGCCGATCGACAGCTGGTTCTGCGCGAACCCGCAGCTGATCCCCGACTCGAGGTCCATCGTGAGGAAGGATCCGCCATATCCGCCCCAGTGGAAGGTCGACGGGGTGGGCGCGGGAAACTCCGGGCTGTCGAGCCCGAATCCGAGTCCGAGGCGCATCGTGCCGAGCACCTGGTCTTCCTGGTAGCTGTGCTCCCGGCATGCGTCTTCGATCGAGCTGCGGCGGATGTACCGGCGACCGTCGAGCTCACCGCCCTGGGCCAGCATCGCGCCGACGCGGGCCATCGCCCGGCCGTTGGTGATGCCGCTCGACGCAGGCGAGAAGGCTGCGAGCTGCTTCGTGTCGATCCATTCCGTCGTGGCCACGACTTCGCTCATCGCCCTCGTGCCCATCTCGGATGGGAGGTCCGGCTCCTTCGCCGCCGGCCACAGCTGTGCGACCCGCGTGCTGTCGTCAGGTGAGGTGAGGCGGAAGTGGAACTCGGCACCGAGTGGCTCGGCGAACTCACGGTGGAAGAACTCGTCGAAGGGCACGCCGGTGATCCGCCGGATCGGCTCGGCGAGCAGATGCCCGAACGTGAACGGGTGATAGCAGCTCACGGTTCCCGGCTCGTACCACAACTCGGCATCCTCGAGCAGATGGATCGCGTTGTCGTAGTCGGCCACCTCGAGGAACGTGACCGTGCGCCCGAAGCCCGGGAGACCGGACTTGTGGAGGAGCACCTGACGGCAGGTGACAGCTCCCTTGCCGTGCCGCGCGAACTCGGGCCAGTACTCGGCGATGGGTGCGTCGAGGTCGAGCAACCCGCGATCGACGACGAGCAACACCGTTACCATCACCATCACCTTCGAGGTGGAGAACACTCGCACGAGTGTGTCCTCCGTCCACGGCTGGGTCTGGCCCCAGTCGGTCGTGCCGCCCCACAGGTCCACCACGGACTCGCCGTGCAGTGTGACCGCCAACGACGCGCCCTTGTCCAGTCCCTGCTCGAGGTTCGCGCGGAACTGTTCCTCGAGCGCACGAAATCGTTCGTCACATGTCCCGTTCACATCGACCATGACGTCCCCACCTGGCCTGGGCCCCTGCGTTCCAGGCCTTAACGTAGATGATTGTGAACATGCCCGTTCAAGGTGCGCGGAGGCTTCGGGGCAGGGCGGAAGCTGCGGCCGCCCGGGCGAAGGGGCTCTAGGCGCGTAGAGCCGCTGTCACGTCTCCTCGCCCAGTACCCACGCCCGGGGCCGCGGTAGCGACGAACGTAGCGGGTGACTGCGGGCAACTAGTCCGCAGGAGCAGCGTCGGTCTCCGCGGCGTGCTCGTTGGCCGGAAATCCTTCTGTGCGCTCTTGCCCGATTCCCTCTTCCGCGCTGTCCCAACTGACGAGCTCTGCGGAGCCGTCGGAGTGTCGGGTGGCCGCCTCCGTAGAGTCTGCTTCAGCAGCAGCGCCATTTGAGTCGAGATGCTCTTGCTCGTCGGGCAACACAGTTGTATCGATTCCCGCCTCGGCGAGCGCGGAGCCGCCCTTTGGCAATTGTGGAGCTTTCGCCACCCACGGCCGTAGCCCCTGGAGTACGGACTCGTAGAAGCCATCCACGGCGCCGAGGACCGAATCGATGAACGCTCCTCGCCCGATGCCGCGCTTCGTGCCCAAGTTGGACGTCGCGCTGAGGCGGAACCGGCGCAGATCTATCTTTGGATCCGGTACCAGAGACGCAGGCTTCTCTCGAGCCGCGCCGAGAAGTTCGCTGGTGCTCGTCCGTGCCATGTGAGCGTAGGCATCGACGCGCAGATTCGGTGGGGCGTCGTTGAGTTGGCGCAGGAGCCAGTTCAACCGAGTCAACGCGCGACCGTCAACTGGCGCGGCAACGTCAACTTCCGTTGTGCACTGACCCGTCCGGAGGTCTGCGCATACCAGGAGATCGCCAACCGTGTTCGGGATGCGGAGCGACCCAGTCAGTCGTCCTCTTTGAACGAGCTCAGCCACGAGAGCAGCCGGGCGGAGCGTCGAGTCGCTCTGCTCCTTCCGCGTGAGACCAACCTGGACTCCGGAGCCGAGTTGGCGTTCAAGTCGAAGAGCGGCAAATCGCAAAAGTTGATCCCAGCGGGACACGACTTCGGTGACGCCCTTGTCGGTCGCACGCAGCGTGCCGGCGATGACCGCTTCGCGGACTTGGACCCAAGAGCCTCCCATGTCGACGAAGTCAACGGCTCCCGAGCGCGGATGCTGGAGGTAGCGGATCAACTCGGCAAGAATCCATGCCTGCTCTGGATCAGTAACGCCGTGGTGCACGCGCTGGACGACTGCGGCGGATACGACCTCTGCCCACGACAGATGGTGAAGCGCGACCTTCTTGAGCTTGCGCTTGTCCACCTCGACGGGATGCACGTCCCCCGAAGGTGCAAGCTGGTTCGAGATAGTCACGACAGCGCTGAAGCCGTTGTCGCGGGCCAAGTCGAGATACGACTCGATCTGATCACGCCCAAGGTCGTTGGTGCTCGTCTTCACTTCAACAAGGGCGCACCATTCATTTTGCCCGCGGGTCGCCCGAATCAGCCCGTCTGGACGGATGGTCCGTTCGTCGGTCGTCTTCAGCGGCACCTCGATGAACGTCTCCAATTGTCCGGAGGTGGGCGCTCCAAACGGACGAAGCAGCGCCGCCGCAAAGTCTCGAACGACAGGCAACACCGCCAGAAGCGCCGACGTTGCGCGTGTCTCCTGCTCCTCAGCCCCGTTGATCCCCGACGTGGGCATCAGTCGCGCCACGTCTCATCGCTCAAGGCACCACCTCTCGTAGCCAAACCACGGCCCACATGCTGTGCCGAAGCTCACGGTACGACCGCGGCCTCGCTGAAGCCCCAGGGAGGAAACGTGCAGTGCCGCTACCGAGCGATCCGACCGAATAGAGCCGTGCCCGCTAGTTAGCCCGCTTTCAGCCCGTGAACGCAGCCCTACGGAGCGGTTCGTGACGGTGCGCGCTCTACTTCGGACCGTTTAGCCGAAACGTAGTAAGACCAGGGCTTCCGAAAAGAAGCACCTGGTCTTACAGTGGTGGCGGGGGCAGGATTTGAACCTGCGACCTTCGGGTTATGAGCCCGACGAGCTACCAGACTGCTCCACCCCGCGACGTGGTGGAACGGTTACGGTAGCAGCGAAGATCCGCGTGGCCAACCTAGGTGGGGCGATGTCCTGGTTCCAACGACGATCGCAAGCCGAGAGCGACCGGGCCGCGCTCGCCGCCGCGCTGCAGCAGCTCCACCTGCGTCTTGAGCAACTCGAAGTCGGCCTCGGCGACGCCCGGGCCGAGGCGGCGGCCCGACAAGATGCCTGGCGCGCCCTCATCGAGCGCGTCGGGCGCACCGAGGTCGGCCTCCACACCACCGGCACCCAGATGGCCAATCACAGCGGTGTGGCCGTCGCGCTCGACGCGCGCATCTCGGGCCTCGAGCGCCGGGTAAGTCGCGATAACCAGGAGCGTCTCGTAGGGCTCGAGCAGAAACTCGCCAGCCTCGAAAGGCGCGTCGCGTTCCGCCGCGATGCCGTCCCGAACCTCGAGCATGTCGTGGCGCCGGTGACGGTCCGCGTCGATCAGCTCGAGGAGGCCCTTGGACGCATGGCCGAGGCGGCCGACGTGGTCGAGGCGCGGATGACGATGATCAGGGTCGCGAACGAGGTAGCCCGGCTCGACATCGAGTTGCGCACCGAGCTCGCCAAGGCGGTCAACCACGTGGCCGCGTTCGCGGGAACCCTTCAGCCCGAGCCCGAAGCCGAGACACCACCCGCCCGTATCCACGGGTACAACGGAAATGGAAACGGCAACAGCAACGGCGCCACCAACGGGAACGGTGCCGTACCGGCCGACATCGATCTGCGCGACGAAAGTACCGGGGTCAACCTCTAGGCGTTCACCGTCGTTGACGAGGTCGACGACGACGAGGTTGTCGACGAGTTCGCCGGAGCCGTCGTTGTGGTGGTCGGGCTCGCGAGTGCTTGCGCTTGTTTCACCGCGTTGAACGCTTGGTCGACCTTCTTTTGATACGTGGCGAGATCCCCGCTGCGAAGAGCGACGTTTGCCTCCGCGTAGAGCGTGTTGGCCTGGTCGAGCAACGAGGCAATGGTGTCGGTCGTTGGCGGTGGGGTCGTCGGGCCGGTCGGTGGAGGCACGGTGGCGCCGCCCACCACGGTGCCCAGATCCGGGGAGCTGCCAAAGGCCTTGGTGAGTGCCGCTTCGAACGTGTTGTCCATGTACGACCGGTTCTGGAACGTGACGATCACCTTCTTCAGCACCGGTAGGTCGCTCTGGTTCTTGGGAATCGTGTACAGCGGGCGGACATAAAGTATCGAGCGACCGATCGGTAGCAACTGCAGCGTTCCGAACTCGACGGTCGAACCCGTGGTGTCGAGTAGAGAGAGCTCACGCGAGATGTCGGCGTCTGACTGCGTGCTCGACTGCACGTTGAGCGGGCCGGCCGGCAGCTGATCGGAGTCGGGGACTTGGATCTGGAACACGCGGAGGTCGCCGTACGTGTCGGGATCGCTCGACACGGTCATGAAGGACACAAGGAGTTGGACGTCTCCCTTCTCGGAGAACGGCACGAACTCGCGCAGCGTGACGAACGATTGTGTCTTGTCGCCAGGGAGCTGGAGCAGGGCGTAGTACGGGTCGATCTTGCGCTTGGACGTGGTCTGCACGATCACTCCGCTCGAGTTCGTCGACGTCGCGGTGGTGACCTGCGCGCCCTGCTGCGTGAAGCCGGGGTCCTGTGCCACGTTCCACGCGTTGTCGCGCTGATAGAAGAGCCCGGGATCGGTGATGTGGTAGCGGCCCCACGCCGTTGTTTGGACGCGGAACAGATCCGACGGATAGCGGAAATGAGCGCGCAGCTCCTTGGGTACCTTGTCGTTCGCCGTAAACAGCTTGGGGAACGCCGCCTCGTAGGCCTGGATGAGTGGGTCCTTCGAATCGATGACGTAGAACGTCGTGGTGCCGTCGTACGCGTCGACGACCGCCTTCACGGAGTTGCGGGCGTAGTTGAAATCCTTGCCCTTCAAGCCGCTGGCGTTGGGGAGATCGTCGGTGTTCGCCGACTGCGAGTAGGGGAAGTTATCGGTGGTGGTGTAGGCGTCGACCACCCACACGAGCCGGCCGCTCACGACAACGGGGTAGGGGTCGGAGTCGAAGGTCAGAAAAGGTGCAAGTTGTGCCACCCTCGCGCGGACGTCGCGAACGTAGAGGATCTGCGAACTGGCCGTGATGTTGTTCGACAGAAGGAGGTTCGGCTCGCCGAAGCGGAGCGCGAACGCCACCCGGCGCACCACCGAGCTCATGCTCACGCCGCCCTTGCCGCTGTATTCAGTCTGGACCTCGGTTCCGGAGGCAGCCAGCGAAACTTCCTTGCGTTTGGTCTTGACCACCGCATAACCGCCGAGGTCCTCACCGAAGTACACACCGGTCTTAGTGAGCTGGGGCGGTGCCTTGGGGCTCGACTGATCGACGAACACCGGCGCGCCGTCGGGACCAACCTTGTCCGTGGGCGCGAAGGCGATGCCCGATCCGTGCGTGTACGCGAGGTGCCGGCCCTCCCACGACTGTTGTGGGACGGCGGAGTCCTGCAACTCACGCGCCGCGATGGCGACGGGCGTTGCCGATCCGTTGATGGGATAGCGATCGATATCGAGCTGGTTGAACGTGTAGTAGCCCTTCAAGCGCTGTTTGATGCGGAACGTGTTGATCACGCGATCGGGATCAAGCAGACGCACGTTGCTCAACGTCGGCGCCGCCGTCTCGAGATCATTCTTCGTCAACGTCGCCGCGTCGACTGGGTATGGCGTGGTCACCACGTTGTCGAGCCCGAACGCCTGCCGCGTCGCCGAGATATTGCGATCAATGTAGGGCAGCTCCTTGGTTGACTCGGCCGGCTGTACCCGGAACCGCTGGATGAAGGCCGGGTACAAGGCTCCCGCAACCAGTGCGATCAGCGCCCATAGCCCTACGGCGAGGGCGGGCAGCACCCACCCCCTGCGGCGCACGTTGATGAGGAGAAGCACGAAGGCCGTGAGTGAGATGGCCACCAACAGGTAGATGGCGGGGAGTTGCGCCTTCACGTCGGTGTAGGTGGCTCCGTCGACCGCGCCGCGCGATGAGAAGAGCAGCTGGTAGCGCTGCAGCCAGTATCCCGCGGCCTTCAGGAGCGCCAGGCCCCCCAACAGCAGCGACAGGTGGACCTTCACCTGCGGTGTCACCCGGTTGGTCTGCACTTGGAGGCGGATGCCCCCGTTCAGGTAATGCGCCACGGCGGTGATCACGATGACGATCACGAGCGAGGCGAACAGCCAGCTCACCACGAAGTTCAGGAACGGCAAGCGAAAGACGTAGAAGCTGACGTCGGTGTGGAACAGCGGATCCTTCGTGCCGAACGAGCGGGCGTGAGTGAACAGGATCCATTGCTTCCACTGACCCGACACGCCCACACCGGCGATGAACGCGAAGACCACCGACACGGCAACGCGAACCAACATCGCTCGCGGTCCGACGAGCTGTCGGTAGCGAGCCAGGAATTCCTCTTCAGGACCCGGCGGCCGATACGTCGGCGCGAGCTTGTCGGCCACGAAAAGATTCGTAAACAGCAGCGCGAAGAACAGCGTGCTGAAGATGAGAGCCAGCTTGACCTTCGCGCCGAGGACGCCGGTGAAGACGCCCGAGTACCCGAGTGAGTCGAACCAGAGATAGTCGGTGAAGAAGCCCGCCAGGAAACGCGCCGACAAGAACAGCACCACGATGACCACGGCGATGGAAATGAGGATGATGCGGCCACGGTTGGGGCGGCGCGTGCCGCGCCGGCGAACACGACCTGGACGACGGGGAAGATCGGACGACGCGCGCATGGGCGTGGGGAGGCTAGCCCCGAGTCACCGCGATCGAGCAGGCAGCCACGGGGCGCGTACTACTCGGTGGCAACGACTCGGCAACGGCAGCCCGGGTAGGCGGGCGCGTGCAGGTGGCCGGTCGGGAACGCGTCTCCAACCCGGACGGCACCCGCGAGCACGTTGTCGTCGGCGTCGGCGCACGGGGCGCCCGACGGGTCGACAAGCCAGCGCACGCACGTCCCGGGATCGAGGCTGGCGTAGCCGCCCCGCTCGTAGGCCAGGAGCGCCAAGTGGCCGGTGACAGCCTCGATGCGTTGCACCTTCCACTCGCGGTACGCCGAACGCAAGAGGGCCGCCGCCTCCTCCGGGTCGCCTTCGGCGTCGGCGATGCAGCGGGTGGTGCGCTCGCGCAGCGGGGCGACGAGTTCGCGCGCGATGTCGTCTCTGAGCGCGGTGGGGACCCCTCGAGCCTCGAGCACCATGGCCGCCGCGTCGTCATCGCGAGATGTCGCGGCCCGAGCACCCGCCTGGGCCGCCGACCAGAGGTCGTCACGAACCGCCTCGTGGTAGCGGCCGGTGTGTTCCGCCTCGTCGGGCAGCACGTCGGCGATATCGCGCACCTTCGTGGCCCGTCGTAGCTGGTCGAGGACGGCATTTTGCTCGTCGGCGAGCGCGCGCTTGAGTCGCCGCGACAAGCCGGCACCCACATCGACGAGCGCGAGCTCGCGCGCCGCGAACGGGTTGGTGAGGTCGACGTCGGGTTCGGCGTCGGGTTCCGCGTCGGCTTCGAGTTCGACCTCGGTGAGATCGACGACTCCGGAATCGGGCTCACCGTCGGCCGTCTCTACGAGTGTCTCGGAAGCTGCTTCAGGTTGATCGGCCAGTTCGTCGACGCGGGCAGCGCGAATCCGAGCGAAGAGATCCTCGACCGATGGTCCCTCGTCCGGGTCATCTTCGCGGCCGTCGTACGGCGTGGGCTCGTCGACGGCGACGACTTCCACCGTGAGTTCGGTGAGCTCGACCCGCGCGACTACAGGCTCCGCGTCGGCCGGTGCGAGGAGAGCGTCACCCGCCTCGGCCGAAGGCGCGGCGTCGCGTAACGCCCCGCCGACATCTTCGAGCGCGATCCGAGCTTGATCAAATGCCGCGAGGAGGTTGTCGCGACCAGCGCGGAGCTGTTCGAGCTGAGATCGACCGTTGTTGCGGCGGCGGGTGAGGTCGGCGAGCACCCGTTCGCGTACGGCTTGCGCCTCGACGAGCATCTCGCGACCCTGGAGCTTGGCGTCGTCGATGATGACCACGGCGCGCTGACGGGCTTCGTCGATGTCGCGGCGGGCCGCGAGCTGGGCATCTTCACGGGTGCGCGCCGCGTCGGATTGCGCTTCCGCCCTGATGTGTTCTCCCGCCAATGTGGCGCGGGCGCGAATCTCTTCCGCTCCCGTGCGCGCGGCGCCGAGCAGACTGGCCGCCTCCTCACCGAGGCGGCTGATGAGAGTGGCGTCGTCGATCTGATCGGGGCGAGCCGCCTTCTCCTCCGCGTCGGCCAGTTGCACTTCAAGACGCGCGATCTGTGCCCGCAGCGTTTCGATCTCCGTAGCGAGCGACGTGAGGTAAGCGCGCACCTCAGTGGGATCGAAGCCGCGAAACGACGACGAGAAGGAGTGGCTGGCGATGTCGACGTACGGAACAGGATCGGCCATCACGGCCAGCCTACGGGCCGGCCTCTTGTCACGGTCGCCACCTCACGCCGCCGCTTGTTTCGGCAAGCTCAGGGCGTTTCCTCCCTCGCCGGCCAGGACCTTGAGCGCGTCATCGAGCGTTTCCACGCCGACGACCCTGAGCCGGCTGCCGACCGCGGCCTTCTGGGCCTCAGCGATCTCACTCTTGGGGACGATGAAGACGTCGGCGCCGGCCCGGATGACCGCGATGGTCTTCTGACGCAGACCGCCGATCGCGCCCACGTCGCCGTTGATGTCGATGGTGCCCGTTGTCGCCACTTTCTTACCGCCGGTAATGGAGCCGGGGGTCAGCGCGTCGAGCGTGGCGACGGTCCACGCCAGGCCCGCCGAAGGACCGCCGATCGCGCCGGTGCCGATGTCGACCGTGAACGGAAATCGGAAATGCACGGTGTTGGGAACACCAGGGAAGATCCCGAGAATCGCCTTGCCGTCCTCGCGCTGAGCGAGAGTCACCATGACGTCTTCGACCTTGCTGTCCTTGCCCCGCCGGACCGTCACCTTCACGGTGTCGCCGGCCTTCTTGTTGGCCAGCACCGGTGTGATGTCAGACGGCAGATTGATCGGAACACCGTCGACCGCGGTAATCACGTCGTTTCGCGCGAGCTGCTTGGCGATCGGGACGTTGGGCGCGAAGTCACTGATGAGCGCGCCCCCGTCGAGCACCTCGACCTTGTAGCCGAGGTACTTCATCGCGACGTACGTGGCTATCTCCGTGGAGAAGCCCATCACCTTCAACTGCTCTTGGCGGTCCTGCTCGCTCGACTTCGTCCCGAGTACTTGCTTCTCGGTCCTGATGTCGGTGTCGGGATCGAGCCACGCGAACGCCCACTCCAATACGGTCAGGTGCCGCTCGGTGACCGTGACGAAGAGCACGTCTCCGTTGTCGTGATACGACGGCGCGCCCGTCACGTCGACGCGGCTCTCCGCGGAACTGGCCGATCCTGGCGATATTCCGTAGTAGGGGATGAAGACGAGCGCTGACGCTATGAGAAAGGCAACGAAGAGCCCAGCGGCCACGACGACGACAACAAGCCAACGACGGCGGCCCTGCTCTTCCGCGTCGGTTTGATCGGCGACGATCGACGGATCGGGCTCCGGGGTTACGATCGTCTCCAGCGTGCGTACCTCGACCCTGACGACGTTGGCGGCTTTGGCGGCCGCAGCATCGGTCGTCTTGCTCGCCGTGGCCGGTCGGAAGCCTGCCAGACCAAGTCGTCGCGAACAGCGCGCGGACCTGCGAGACGCCGTCATCGCAACCGAGCCCGCGATGGCCGCGGAGTCCACGCCATGGTGGCGGCGATTGATGGCGGCGTTCGGCATGTCGGCCCTCGCGGCGGTGTGGGGCCTCGTCGCGGCAATCGCGGCGGCAGGTCTGATCGCGATCGGGCTCGTGCTCATCGGCCACGCCGTGCGATGACCGATGCCGCGGCCCGCCGGCGCGCCGCGGCGATCGCCGGTCACGTGGGCGACGTCGCGACCGTGCGGGCCCTCACGGCCGACGACGACGCCTCGGTGCGGGCCACGGCGATCGGAGCGCTGGCCCGCCTGGGCGAGCTCGACGCGATCACGTTGAGCACCGCCTTGAGGGACGCGGACCCTGTGGTGCGGCGCCGGGCTGTCGAGCTTGGCGCCCGGCGACCCGACGTTGATCTCATCGCCTTGCTCGATGACCGAGACGACTCGGTTGTCGAGACCGCCGCTTGGGCATCCGGCGAGCGCGGGCGCGCAAGTGCCGAGGTCGTCCAGCGACTCGTGAACCTGGCCGGAGGTCATCGTGATGCCCTCGTACGGGAAGCCGCGGTGGCGGCCCTGGGCGCGCTCGGCGACGAGGCGGGTCTGCCGGCGATCCTTGCCGCCACCGAAGACAAACCGGCTGTACGCCGGCGCGCCGTTCTGGCGCTCGCCCCTTTCCAAGGACCCGCCGTCGACGCGGCGCTACAGCGCGCACTCAGCGACCACGATTGGCAAGTCCGCCAAGCGGCGGAGGACCTGCTTTCTTAGCTGGTCACCACGTCGATTCCGACCAATCTGTCGACGCTCGCCGCCAGGGCCGTCACGTGTTCGGTACTCGCTCTCGGGTCGGGCTGGAACACGTCAGAAATCACGACGGTGTTGCCGTACACGACCAAGATCTCATCGAACTGCGGACCGAAGTCCGCGGGTTGAAGCCACAGCGCCGGTTGACCGAGTAGCCGCAGGCCGATGGCGTCGGCGACCTCGGGCACCTCGAATCGCGAGACCACAGTGCGGGAGTCGCTGTCGATGAGCAGGCCCGCATACTCGAGGGCATCGGCACCGGCACGGAACTCGTAGGCCACCACATCAGCCTCCAACTCGTCCCCATCGCTCCAGCTGCGAAGCCAGGCAGCCGAGAGTCCCGTGGGCGAGCCGTCACCGGCGGCATCGATGAGGTGATCCGCCATGCGAGTGAGCCCGACAGGGTCGGCGGGCATCAGCTCCTGGGGCGACCGCACCGTCGAACGGGAAACTGTGAGCGCGGCGTGGGCGTCGCCACCAATGCGATACCCGTCCCGCGTCGCCGACCCGCAGACACGGCGCCCACCGTCTTCGACCACTGTGGTTATGAAGAGTTGTTCAGTGAGCCGTCCGGCCACTTGGAGGTTGAACCGCACAACGATCGGATCGGGCAGGTCGGCCAGCGCATGCACCTCGGCGGGCACCGAGGCCACGGCTATCGACACGGGGTGCACGCCACCGAGCTCCGTTGTCAACGCGTCGAGCGAGGCACCGAACGCGTCCTGGCGATCCGCGGTGACGCGTGCCGCGCGACAGCGCTGCGCCATCGCCCCGATCACGTCGCCGCGCGCGAGCTCCTCGAGATACTGACCGACCGCCGTCACCGCTTGCTCGTTCGCCCGGCCGGCATCGTCGGTATGGGGCGACGCGCTACACGCGTTGCCCACCAAGATCAACGCGACGCAGAGCCACCGTGTGCGGTGCACGCCGTCGCTGTCGCCTCAGCCGCCGTAGCGGTAGACGTTCGTGGCCCGCTCCACGAAGCCGAGCCGGCGGTACAAGCGATTCGCGGCTTCGCGATTCGGACGCGACGTTAGGTCGACGGTAAGGGCGCCGAGCCGGTTGGCTTCATCGACCGCCGCCCGGTTCAGACGTTCGCCGACGCCCGCGCCCCGGGCCGACGAGTCGACGACGACGTCTTCGATCCAAGCGCGCACGCCCGTGGGGATACGAAAGACCACCAACGTGAGGGTACCGACGATGACGCCACCAACGCGCGCGACGAACACCCGCGACGGCTCGGAACGAACGATGTCATCGAGCTCTTCCATCGTGGGCGGAGGGTTCGACGACGACAGCTGAGGGATCAACCGGTCGAACGCGGCCACCAACTCCGAAGTGACCTCGCTCACGATCTCGATTTCCACGTCGGGCACCCGGCGAAGCTAACGCGGACGCGAACGTGCGCACCGGACGAACCGCGCCCTATGGTCGGCAGATGCGCGATCTCAACGTTACCGCCCGCCGTCTCGCGTCGTTGATCGAACCGATTGTCGGACAGGTCTACTTCTCCCCCGAGTGCCACGCGGAGTACGAGAAGCTCGGGTTCGACCCCAGCCCCGGCAAGGCGGGCGAGGTCGCGCTGCCCGACGGGCCCGCGTACTTCACGAGCCGGGGATCGCTCATGGGTCAGGTGCCCGGTGAAGTCGTCGCCGCCGCGTTTTCCGTCTTCAACCCCGCTGTCGTCGTTCCGCACGTGCAGCTCGGTTGGACCCGGACCGACGCCGCGACGATCTGTGCCGCGCGCACTCGCGGTGCCGTAGCGCAACTCGTCCGCATACTCGGCGAGCACCCCGATGGCATCGAGCGGGCCGGCGCGTTGTTGAGACGCGCCGCGTCACCGCTGAAGCCTGAGGGTCGCCCGCTCTTCGCGGGGGCTCTGGCCTCTGGATATCCGGGCACGCCACTCGGCGACGCGTGGCACGCCGGCGACCTCCTGCGCGAGTACCGCGGCGACTGCCATACGGCAGCGTGGGTCACGGCCGGAGTGAGCGCCGTTGAGATCGGCCTGCTCACCGAGCTGTTCTGGGGCCTGCCCCCGCGGAGCTACATCCGTACGAGGGCGTGGACGGAGGCTGACCTCGACGACGCCACCGCGGCGCTCATCGCCAAGGGGTACCTCGACGCCACGGGTAGGGAACTGACGACCGAGGGTCGGGCCGCTCGCGAAGCGATCGAGGAGGTCACCGACGCGCAGATGGCTCCGGCGATCGGCGCCCTCGGTACCGACGCCGACGAGCTTTTCTCGATCATCGAGCCCTGGGGCGCAGCCGTGCGCACCGCCGGCGGCTACCTCGCGTCCGGTCCCCACGACCTAGCCCGGCGCGCCGGAACCCGGTAACGCCGTTCAAACCAGAAATACCGCCCACACACGGGCGAACTCCTGGTCCAAACACCGGCGGCTGGCGGCGCGGCCACTACCAGGCGGCGTGCTCGAGAGCGATGGGAACGTCGTTGGGCGCGAGCGGCCGGGCAAAGAGGAAACCCTGGGCCTGGTCGCAGCCCAACTCGCGCAGGCGGTCGAGTTGCTCTTGGGTCTCGACGCCTTCGGCGATCGAGCGCAGACCGAGATTCGCGGCCAAGTCCACAACCGCCGACACGATTCGTTCGTCGGGCTGGTCGGTTCCGATGCCCTGCACGAACGACTGGTCGATCTTCACGAAGCTCAGCGGCAGCCGCCGCAGGTGAGTGAGCGACGCGTAGCCGGTGCCGAAGTCGTCGAGACCGATCTGCACCCCGAGCTCTCTGATGAGCCCGAGTTGCTGGAGGATTTCGGGACGGAGGTCGATGATCGCAGTTTCGGTAAGTTCCAGATGCAGACACTCAGGGTTCAGGCCGCTCTGCACCAGCTTGGCCCGCACGACCTCGGTGAGGTCTCCCGGTTCGAACTGGCGGGCCGACAAGTTGACGGCGATGGTCAACGGACGGGCCGTGGTTCCCTGCCAGCACCGCGCCTCGTCGCACGCGAGGGCGAGCACCTGCGAGCCGAGCGGCACCACAAGGCCGCTGTCCTCCGCGACCGAGATGAACGCGGCGGGCGGCAAGATCGAGCCGTCGTGCGCGGCGATGCGCGCCAGCGCCTCGAAACCGGCGACGTGCCCGGTCAGCAGGTCGACGACGGGCTGGTAGTAGACGATGATCCTGCGGTCGTCCAGCGCCGATTGAAGCAACCGTTGCGCGATCGATCGCTGCTTTACCTGACGACCGAGCGCGGCGTCGAACACCTCGGCACGCGCTCCGCCGCGCGACTTCGCCTGGTACATGGCCGTGTCGGCTTCGTTGAGAAGTGCTTCCGCCGTCCCTCTGCCGCCTATCGAGACGGAGATGCCGACGCTGGCGGAGATGCGTTCGCCCTCCTCGCTGCGGTCGGGACGCCGACACAACTCACTGACCACCCGTGTGGCGATATCAACCGCGTGCAGATGGCTGTCGACGTCGGGCGCGAGCACGACGAACTCGTCGCCACCAATCCGGGCGACGGTGTCCATGGGGCGCAGAACGTTGGTCAACTGTTCGGCGACTCTGCGGAGGACCGTGTCCCCCGCGGCATGCCCCTGCGTGTCGTTGACCTGCTTAAACCGGTCGAGGTCGACGAAGAGGATGGCGATGCACAGGCCGGAGCGCTTCGAATGGGACAGGGCCTGCTCGATACGGTCGACAAGAAGGGTGCGGTTCGGCAGGCCCGTCAGCGCGTCGTGCGTCGCCTGCTTAGTAAGCGCCGCCTGCGCTTCCTGAAGATCGACCATCCGCGCCGCCTGCGCGTCGCCGAGCCGCAAAATCTCGCGGTCCTGGGCCTTCTGCCCGCTCAGGTCGGTGAACGTGAGGCACGTGAGACGGTCACCGTCGACGTCGAGCGGCGAAATTCCCACCAGGACGGGAACCGCCTCCCCACCGCTGTCCACGAGAGCGAACTCGACCGTGGCGCCGACACGATCCGGGCCGTGCATCTCCTCCAGCCCCGTCGGTACGCCGGACAAGAACATCGCGAGCGGCGACCCCACAATTTCCTCTCTCGGGCGCGACAACAGCTCGGCCAATCGTTGATTGGCGTACAGGATGATCCCGCTGGACGAGAGCGTCGCCGCGCCCTCGCGCATGTTCTCGACGAAAATCCGATAGGGCCGGTCGGCGGTCGACAGCGTGAACACGCGCCGGCTCGCTCCTCCGTCGGACACCACGAATGCGTCGACCTCCCCCGCCGCGATCGCGCGGAGCGTGTCCTCGGCGTCGTCCATGCGAGCGAGCGCTTCGGCCAGTGTCGCCGGGGCCCGATCGGCCCAATCAGGGCCGTTCACGATTTCGACGAGCCTCGTATCGGCCCTGACGGCCCGATCCGACGTCGGTTCGACGTCGGGCTCGGTTCGCAACATCCGCGACGGCTGCGACATGCGTTCCGCTAACCGGCTCGGGGAATTAGGGCGACGGGAAGTCCAAGCATCCGGAGAACCCTCTCGGTATGAGAGACGTCGCCGACGACTCTCCGAACGGGTTCGGGCCGGTTCTTGATCAGGGTCGGCGTAGCGAGCACTCCGCTGCCGAGAAGGGCGCCGTGGTCGTCGTGGACGTCGACTACGGCGAGGTGGTAGCGGCCACCCATGTGGAGGTCACACAGACTTCTCGTGTTGTTGATCGCGCGCGCCGCGAGATCGGAGGCGCCGCTCACAAAGAGAGTCAGGTCGTAAAACGTCTCATCCGGGGCCGCGAGCGCGTCCTCGAAGCGCTTGAGCGTCGCATCGTGGGAATCGGTCACGGCGACTCCGGTTCGAGCCGAAGGCCGACCAGGACGCGTTCGGTGTTCGAAAGGTCACCGATGACCTTGCGGAGGGGCTTGGGTAGGCGCCGCACAAGCGTGGGCACCGCGAGAATGTCATCGCTTTGCGCCAGCGACGGGTGCTCGAGAAGATCGATGACCTCAACCTCGTACCGACCCGCCAGATGCGCCTCACACAGATGCTTCAGATTGCCGAACGCGCGGATCGACTTGGGCGTTTGACCTGCCACGTACAAACGCAGGTGCCAAATCTCTTCCGCGACAGTCACGGAGCACCGACCGGCGTGTCGAGCTTCTGGTCGACGTCATCGGGCTTGTCGGGATTACCCCTACGCAGCCGGTCCCGCTCGGCGCGCTGTTCGGCTCGATCCTCGTTGCCGGTTGAACCATGACTCAGCAAACGACCGACGATGTCAGCCTCGTCCTCGAACTCGCGCCACAAGGTCGCGGTCTGCGCTTCCACCGATTGACGCCGTCGTTCCAAGTTGATGCGACGCTGCTCGAGTTCCTCGGTGCGAGCCGTGACGTCGGTCAGCTCCATGGCCTCTTGGGCCTGGCGGGCCGAGCCCGTGAGCACGCCGTGGGGCCCGACGTAGACATCGGCCAGCTCGATGCCGTGCCCCGTGAGGAGGAACTCTCTGATCTGGTTGGAGTGGGCCATGCCACGGGACTTGAGCACGTACAGGACCCGGTTGCGTTCGCCGTTGCCCTCCATCGTCTCTAGGCGGAGCCAGGTGTCGACCAATGAGGTCATCTTCAGCTCGGCCTCAGTCGGTTGCAGGGCCGAGAAAATACTTGTGAACAGCGCGGTCACGCCCTTGCCCTTCAGGAAGTCGACCTGCTGGGTCAGCAGGTCGGACACATCGACCCCCGTCCCCACCCGCACTAGGTCCGAGATGGGGTCCATGACGACGACCGCAGGTTCGAATTCGGTCACGAACTTCTGAACGGCGAACAGATGCGCTTCGAGGCTGAGACGGCTGGGACGGAAGCATTGAAACTCCAGCAGTCCCGCGTCGACCCACTTCTTCAGATCCATGCCCACCGAAGTCATGTTGCGCACGATCTCGGCCTCGGACTGCTCGAACGCGAAGTACACCGCCCGTTCGCCCCGGCTGCACGTGGCGTCGCAGAACTGCGCCGCGAGTGTCGACTTGCCGACGCCGGCCGTACCGCTGACGAGAACGGTGCTGCCCTTGTAGAAGCCTCCGGCACCGAGCATGACGTCGACGCGGTCCACACCTGTCGACACCCGCTCCGCGGACACGCTGTGACGAAGTCCGAGTGAGGTGATCGGCAAGACCGACACGCCCATCTCACCGATGAGGAACGGATACTCGTTGGTTCCGTGCAGCGAGCCCCGGTACTTGAGGATGCGTAAGCGCCGCGTCGAAGTCTGTTCGGTGACACGGTGGTCGAGAAGGACCACACAGTCAGAGACGTACTCCTCGATGCCATGACGGGTGAGAGTCCCGTCGCCTTGCTCGCCAGTGATCACGGACGTGACGCCGCGTTGCCTAAGCCACCGGAACAACCGACTTAGTTCGGAACGCAGAATGACCGTGTTCGAGAACGCTCCGAACAGCGTCTCGATGGTGTCGATTACCACCCGTTTGGCCCCCACGGCTTGGATCGCCACCTCGAGCCGCAGAAACAGCCCGTCGAGATCCCACTCGCCGCTCTCTTTTGTGTCTGCGCGCACCACGTCGATGTGGTCAATGACGAGCCGGCCGTCCGCTTCGAGCTGGGCGAGGTCGAATCCCAGCGACGCGTGGTTCTCGACGAGGTCCTGAGCGGTCTCCTCGAACGCGATGAACACCCCCGGCTCGTTGAATTCCGTGATCCCGCGGACAAGGAACTCCATGGCGACGAGGGTCTTGCCGCATCCGGCCGGGCCGCAGATCAGCGTCGACCGCGACCGAGGCAGACCCCCGCCGGTGACTTCGTCGAGGCCGCTGATTCCCGTCGGCGTCTTCCGCAACGTGGCCATCGAAACGGCCGAGCCGTGGATCTTCGTCTCCGTCATCGAGTCGCCCGCTCTTTCGCTGGGGTGCGAGCCGCGAGGACCAGACGGCGAGACAGCACGCCGAAAACGGCGTCGCGAGGTCAAGCTACCACCTTGCGTCGCCACGACCGGGGCGGGAGCCGGCGCGTCCGCCCCCGTCAAGCGGAAAACCCGCAGGTCAGACGGGTCAGAGCCGCAGAGGCGGGTAGTAGTGGTCGCCGCCGCCGATCGCCCGCACATCGTCGAGCCAGTTGCCGGCGTAGACCTCGTTCGGGCCCTGAAGGAGGTCGTTGGCCTCCGCCCCCTCCGGCGTCGTGACGAGGGTCCACGCCTGGCGCTTGTAAGTGAAGTTCTCCGGGTAGAGCCGGTGGGCCTCGCGCCACCAGGGCACGGCCGCATCGTTGCCCTCGGTGTGGAACAGGTGCTGCCCCAGCTCGAAATAGGCGGCCGCGGTCGAGTGCTCGATCGGACGGCCACCGGAACGGGCGATGACCTCATCGGGCGACAGCGCGTAGGCGCTCTCGCAACCGTGCTCGACCCAATCACGGATTGCGGCTCGATATTCGTCCGGTTTGGACTCGAGCTTCTTTACCTCGACCATGATCTCTTTGATCCGCTCGGGGAGGTCGTCGGGAATGGGCGCGTCCCGACGGAGGTAGGTCTCGATCGAGGCCACCTCGGCAGCCCGCACGATCATGCCGTCTTCGTCGATCCACACGCACATGGGCACGTTCATGAATCCGAAGAGCTCGTCGGTGATGTGGGCGGTGTCGATGAGCGACGGATGTGCCGGCGCCGCCGCCGTGATCCAAGGCCGGGCGTGCTCGGGGTTGATATCGAGCGCCACCGTGACGACGCTCAGGCCGGCCGCCTCGTATTCAGCATGTAGTGCCTGCCACCCGGGCAGGCTGGTGCGACAACCTCACCAACTGGCCCACGCCACCATCACGATCTTGCAACCCCGCAGCGAGCTGAGCGAGAACTCGCTCCCGTCAATCTGCGGCAGTGTCAGCTCGGGAGCGCGTGCCGTCGTGAGGCTCTGGCCTCCGGATTCAGGACCAAGTGCGTACAACCCGTGAGCCTCGTCGTGCACCAGGGGCATACGGAGTCGCTCTTGAAGCACTTTGACGTCGAGCGTTCCGTCACCGCGATCGACGCCCGGCGCAGGTATGCACACGTCGCCCTTACAGAGACCCTCTGGCGTCGCGGCCCAGCCCGTGCGGTGGGTGAAAGCCGTTGCGTCGACGGCCAGAGAGTTGAGGATCACCGACCGACACTAACTCGCGCTCACTGAAATCGAAGTTCCGAGCGGTAGCGTTGGAGCGTGGAGTTTGTGAAATGGCTCGATCGACCAACGCTGAGGCGCCCTGTTCTCGTCGCCGCGTTTGCGGGGTGGAATGACGCGGCCGAGGCCGCCACCACTGCTGTTCGCTACCTGCACGAGACATGGCACGCCCATCCGTTCGCGTCGATCGAACCGGAGGAGTTTTTCGACTTCTCTTCGACGCGCCCCACCGTTTTTCTCCGCGATGGTCAGACTCGCGAGATCGCCTGGCCCACGACGGAGTTCTCCGTCGCCAAGTTGCCGGGCGCCAGCCACGACATCGTGCTGCTCCAGGGCACCGAACCTCAGTTGAAGTGGCGGACGTTCTGCCGGCAGGTCACCGACGTCGCCCACGCGTTACGGGCCGATCTGGTACTCACGCTCGGTGCGCTGCTCGCCGACGTTCCCCACTCCCGGCCGGTTTCGATCATCGGCACGGCCACCGACGCGGGCCTCATTGCCCGCTATGGACTTCAGCGCAGCCGCTACGAAGGCCCCACGGGAATCGTCGGAGTGCTCCAGGACGCGTGCACCACCACCGGAATCGCGTCGGCCTCGTTGTGGGCCGCGGCGCCGAACTACGTCGCCCACGCCCGCTCACCCAAGGCAGCGTTGGCCCTCACCACCCGCGCGTGCGCGTTACTCGAGTTGCCCGTCTCGACCACGGCCCTCGAGCTCGCCGCGGCCGACTACGAGCGGGAGGTTTCGGAACTCGTCGAAGCCGACGAGGACACGGCCGACTACGTGCACCGGCTCGAGTCGATGGTCGACGGTGGAGAGATCCAATTCGGCGTCGACGATGACGAGCCGGTGAGTTCCGGGGAGCCGGCCGAAAGTGGTTCGGGTGAGATGCTCGTCGAAGAAGTCGAGCGGTTTCTGCGCGAGCAGGGCAGCTGACGCGACCACGTGACCGAACGCGTGCCCACCTGCGTGTGGCGTATCTCCGACGCGCTCCTGCTCGCACTCGATGACGCGTTCGGCGAACCGACCGACACGTACGTCAACGGTTCACAGGTCTGGTTGCTCGAAAACGGGCCGGCCGGGGCGACGCTCGAGTGGCGCCTCCATCCAGCGCCGGGGTTCAAGCTGCCCGCGGGCACGACGGCTTTCGAGTTGCTCGCGTCGGTGGTGTGGGATCTCAGAGCGGGGGCGGCGCCGGCCGTGCCGATCGACTCGTTGTGGGAGGGCCTCGAAGCCTTTCCGGCGTTCGCCGACGAGGTCGAGCCCGCGCCGTTGGCGGCCACCGTCACCGAGACGATCGGCATCGCACCGGATGCGTTCGGCGCGGTTGACCACACGCCCATCGGCGACGCGTGGGAGCACTCACAGCGCACGGTGTCGGTGATCGAGATGCTGTTCGAGCAGCTCCGCACGGTTTGAGTAGGAGCGGCTTAAATCACACCTCGCCGTGTGCTCGCCACACCGGCATGCGCGGGCGATCGAACTTGACCTCGATCGGGCCGCCCTTGATCGCCGCAAAGGCCGTCGGCGCCCACGCGTCGGCCCCCGCGAGCGGCGACGGCATCGCGTCCTCTGCGAACCATCCGACATCGGAGGTCTCGAGCGGGTGGCCCTCGAGCTTGCCGCCGAGTGCGCGGCAGTGGAACACGAGCGAGTACAGCGGCACGCGGGTGAAGCCCATTCTCAAGCCGTCGATGACAGCGATGAGGCGCACCACCTCACAGTCGATGCCGGTTTCCTCTTTGACCTCCTTCATGGCCACTTCGGCGGGTGAATAGCCGACGTCGGCCCACCCGGTCGGGTAGAGCCACACGCCGGAGTCGGCCCGGCGCACGAGCAGGATCTCGCCGGCGTCGTTGCCGACCACCGCGCCGACGGCGACCTTGGGGGTGACGTAGCCCGCGACGCCCTCACCGACAGAGTCGAGCCACTCCTGGACGAAATGGTCGTCCTCACGGCGGATCATGAGCTCGTCTTCGGCCGCGGCCCTGATATCGGCGGCCACGTGGAGCACTTCCTCGTAGCGCTCCCGCTCGTACAGGCTTTGGGTAAACCCGATACCGGTGCGGGCTATGCCCGCGAGCGCCGCGCTCCAGCGCAGCAGGTCGCGCAGGAAGTCGCCCGCAGCTGCTTCGTCGGCCACTCGTTCACCCTAGCGACGTCATGTTGCCGACACGCTGTGCACGATCGCCCGCTCGATCTCGGCGATCTGCGCGGGGTCGGTGACCTTGGCGCCCGCGGCGGTTCTCACGTAGAACGAGTCAACGACGTCGTGGGCGAGCGTCTGCACCTTGGCGTGGCGGATGTCGAGCAACATGTCGGCGAGCGCGCGTGCGATCCGGTACAGAACGCCGGTGCGGTCAGGACAACGGACCTCGAGAACGGTGGCGTTCGACGACGCATCGTTGTGGACGCGTACCGTGGGCGGCCCCGCGATACCGGCGCGCCCGCGCGCCGGGCGGTCGTAACTGCGGGCCCGCTCGGCCAAACGTGCATCGAGCGCAAGCCGGCCATCGAGGGCCCGTTGGAGGTCACCTACCACCCGATCCCATGGCACGGGTCCGTGGGGCGGAATCGCCACGCGGAACTCCGATGCGGCCATTCCCTCTTCGTCGGAATGGGCTTGCGCGGACAGCACGTCGAGACCATGCAACGACAGGACGCCCGCTACGCGCGCAAACACGCCGGGCCGGTCGGGCGCCACAACAGTGAGGCGGTCCGCCTCGCCCCGAAGCGTCGTCCGCATCGCACCCATGAGCGCGAGAACCTCGGGCGAAGGGAACGGTGACCACGCCACTTCATGCACCGCACCGCCGCCGAGCACGTGCGCCGTGCGGTCGACCAGCTCGCCCACGAGCTCGGCCTTCCACGGCCCCCACGCCGTCGGCCCCGTGGCCATCGAGTCGGCCTCGGTGAGCGTGGCCAGCAGCTCAAGCACCGAAGCGTTTCCGACCGCCTGCGCGACGGCGACGATCGTCGCGTCGTCGGCCAAGTCGCGCCGGGTGGCGACGTCGGGCAACAGAAGGTGGTGCCGCACCATCGCGACCAGCACCTCGGCATCGTCGGGGGGCAGGCCCATGCGCGGCGCGATGGTAGCGACGAGTTCGACGCCGACCTCGGTGTGGTCGCCCGGATAGCCCTTGCCGATGTCGTGGAGGAGCGCGCCGAAGACGAGCAGGTCTGGCCGGCCCACTCGGTCGGCAAGCTCCGCGGCATTCGCCGTGGCCTCGAGGAGATGGCGATCGACGGTATAGCGGTGATAGGCGTTGCGTTGCGGTTTGGCTCGCACCGCCGCCCATTCCGGAAGCACCCGCACGAGCAGGCCGCGCTGGTCGACGGCCTCAAGCACCGGCACGGCATCGCGGCCACAGAGCAGCAAGGCGGCGAGGTCGTCGCTCGCCCCCACGGGCCAGGGGTCAGGAAAGTCCGGCGTCTCGGCCACCAGCCGTTCCAACGACTCACGATCGATGCGCGTGCGGTGACGGGCGGCGGCGCCCGCCGCCCGAAGCACGAGGGTCGGATCGCTCGCCGGACGCGCCGCGCGCTCGAGATGCACCTCCCCGCCGCGAAGCACGAGACCGGTGGCGAGCGGAGTGTCGGCGGTCGCCACGCGACGCGCCGGCGCGAGGGCGGCCCGCACGCGGTGCCAACTCTCGTCGCTTGTCCACGCGATCGTGCGCGCCGCCGTCGACACCGCGGCCATAAGCGCGTCGGCGTCGCGATAGGCAAGCGCAGCAGCCACGACATCCTGCTCGTCGAGCGTGAGCACATCGCGGTGACGTCCCGTGACTCGGTGCAGCTCCACGCGCGTGGCAAGGAGGACGTCGTAGGCGTCGCCGATGAGCTCGGCGTCGCCGGGGAACATCACGAGGTCGGCGGCCATCGCCCAGTTGAGCGCGTGCACATCGCGTAGTCCCCCTCTGCCGTCCTTGAGGTTGGGCTCGAGGAGGAAGGCCACCTCACCGGCTTCGGCATGGCGTTGATCGACCCGGGCCACCACCTGCGCCAACCATTTCGTCGAGCGATTCCCCCACTGCGCGAGGGCTTTCGCCGACAGCTCGTCGGTGAGCGATCGGTCGCCGCCGAGGTGGCGAACCGTGAGAAACGACGTGGCTGTGTCGAGGTCACCGTCGGCGAGTTTGAGGGCCTCCTTCACCGTGCGCACCGCGTGTCCTAGCTTCACGTTGGCGTCCCATATCGGATACCACACCCGCCCCGCGAGCTCCGCGACGTCGCGCCGGCCGCTGTGCAGCAACAGCACGTCGAGATCGCTGCCCGGTGCCAGCTCGCCGCGTCCGTAGCCTCCGACTGCGAGCAGGGCGACGCCCTTGGCCTCACCACGGTGCGCCGCCTCGAAGAGATCGGCCAGCCAACGGTCGGTGGCATTGCTCAACGCGCGGCAGAACGCCGCGCCCCGGATCGTCGTGTCGGCCAGGAGGTCTTGGCGGTCGGGCGAGGTCATGGGCTCAGCGAGCGTACATTTGCCGCGTGTGGAGGAGCTGTTTCGAGGGCAGCTGTTAGACGCCATTTGGGCCGGCGACTTAGGCGCGGTGCAGCGCGCTCTCGATGCCGCGCCGGGTGCGGCATCGAGCCGAGGACCCGACGGTGTGTCGGCTGTTCTCACGGCGCGCTACCGAGGCCACCACGAGATCGTCGAGACGCTCATCCGCGCCGGTTGCGATCTGGACGTCTTCGATGCGGCCGCGCTCGGACGGGTCGGTCACCTCGACGTGATGCTGTCGCTCGATCCCGCGCTGGCTACCGGGTGGGCGACCGACGGCTTCTACCCACTCGCGCTGGCGGCGTTCTACGGACAGCACGCCGCGCTACAACGTCTGCTCGCCGCGGGTGCGGGCATTCAGATCAACGAACCGTCCCGCAACCCCATGCGCGTGGCGACCATTCATGCCGCGGTTGCGAGCCGATCGCTCGAAGTCGTGGAGGCCGTGATCGCGGCAGGGGCCGACGTCAATGCCCGCCAGCAGGGTGAGTTCACCGCGCTGCACGAGGCCGTGCACACCGGCAGCCGCGAGATCGAAGCTCTTCTACTCGCGCACGGCGCCGACCCCGGCGCGCTCGACGCCGAAGGCCGCCGTCCGGAGCGACTCAGATCAGCTTGACTAGCTCCCTGGCCGCGATGAGCACTGGATCCCAGACTCCCGAAAATGGTGGTGCGTAGGCGAGGTCGAGATCGACCACCTGTTGTACGTCGAGGCCGGCGTGCAACGCCACCGCCACCGTGTCGATCCGTTTGGCCGCGCCCGAGCCACCAACAATCTGCGCGCCCAGCAACCGACCGCTACCCCGCTCGGCCACCATCTTCACGCTCATCGGCTTCGCGTTGGGCATATAGCCCGCGTTCGTGGTCGACTCGATCGTGCGGGCGACGTGGGCGAGGCCAGCCTCGCGAGCCTCCGCCTCCGTGAGCCCGGTGCGGGCCACCTCGGTTGCGCAGATCTTCGAGATCGCGGTGCCGACGACACCGGGAAAGACGGCATCGCCCCCGCCGATGTTGATACCCGCCACGCGACCACCTTTGTTCGCGACGGTACCGAGGGCCACGTAGGTGGGCTGGCGCGTCACGAGATGAAACGTCTCCGCGCAATCGCCGGCGGACCACACGCCGGCAGCCGACGTGTGCTGGCGTCGGTCGACGGCGATGGCATCGCGCGCACCCAGCCGTAGTCCGGCCTCCCTCGCTAACTGCGAGTTAGGGCCGACCCCGATGCCCAACACGACCAGGTCGGCCTCCAAGCGTTCGGCGTCGGTCACGACGGCGCCATCGGAGAAGCCGCGCACCTTCGTGCAAAGGCGGAGCTCGACACCGTGGTGACGCAACGCGTCGGCGATGAGCGCGCCCATATCGGTGTCGAGCGTCTTCATTGGCTGCTCGTTGCTGTCGACGAGTGTCGTGGCCACGCCCCGTTCAACGAAGGCCTCGGCCATCTCAAGGCCGATGTAGCCGCCGCCCACCACGACGACCCGCCTGCAGCGACCAGCTTCGGCGTGGGCGAGCAGGTCGGCGGCGTCGTCGAGCGTCTGCACGCCGTGCACGAACCCGAGCTCGATACCAGGAATCGGGGGCCGCATCGGCCTCCCGCCCGTGGCTACCAGCAATTGATCAAAACCCATCTCCAGCGTCGTGTTGCCCTCGGTGTCGCGTACCTCGACGTGGCCGCCGGCAAGGTCGATGGCGGTGACCTCGTGACGCATGCGGACATCGACGCCGAGCTCGCGGAATTGTTCAGGGGTGCGCGCCACCAGGCGTTCGATGCCGGCGACCTGGCCGGCCACGACGTAGGGGATCCCGCACGCCGAGTAGCTCGTCCAGTGGCCCTTCTCGAACACGACGATTTCGGCGTCGGACTTACGCTTGCGGATCTGCGAGATGGCGGCCATGCCCCCCGCGTCGCCTCCGATCACCACGATGCGCTCGGCCATGGCCCTCCTTCCGCGGCCACCCTACGGGCGCGAGGATGAACCCCCATGGCCGTGCGTGACGACTGC
Organism: Acidimicrobiales bacterium; assembly: GCA_040002995.1. GTDB lineage: Bacteria > Actinomycetota > Acidimicrobiia > Acidimicrobiales > Ilumatobacteraceae > JBDUDK01. The sequence goes on from JBDUDK010000023.1 coordinate 44,312, forward strand.
CGTCACTACTCGCTCCGCTCGATCGCGACGGGCGACAAGGTGGAACGCTGCCGGCTCGACGTAAACGAGAAGGCGCCCTTCGCCTGCCCGGAGGGTTGCCTGTTCTTCGAGCCCCGGCCGGGCATGCGCACCGGGTGGACGCTGCCCGAAAGCGACCGTTAGCCACTTCAAGGGAGCTTGCCCTCGGCCCGGCGACGCTCGAGGAACTGTTTGGCTTTCCATGCTCCCCAGATCAGTCCCGGTTCCTGGAGGGTCTCGTCGATGTCGCGCCAGCTGGCGGGGACGAGGTTGTAGATGTCGTCGGGAAAGGTCCGCTCGACGAACGCGTCCCTGGGCACCGGCGCGACCCCTGCGGCCTTCAGCACGTGGGTCGGATACGCGACCGCGCCCCGCAGCACCGACAACGGGTTCGTCCGTTGCTCGTCGATGTCGATGGAGAGAAGGACTCCTAGTCGCTCGCCCACGTCGAGCGCGGCCCGCCGTCCCGCTTCCGCGGCCTCATCATCCAGGCCGGACGCGCGAGAACGCACGCACCGCTCTACCCATCCGGGCAACGCCGCCACCGCCGCGTCGTGCAGTGCTTTTGCATAGGCATCCATCTCGACAAGAAACTACGAGAACACCACCGTCCGGTTCCCGTAGACGAGCACGCGGCCCTCGACATGCGCTCGCACGGCGCGGGCGAGCACGATCGCTTCGAGGTCTCGACCCTTCTGGGCCAGGCGTTCGACATCGTCGCGATGGCTGACCCGCACGACGTCCTGGTCGATGATCGGACCCTCGTCGAGAACGCTCGTGACGTAGTGGGCCGTGGCGCCGATCAACTTGACGCCTCGGTCGGCCGCCTGACGGTACGGGTGAGCGCCGACAAACGCCGGCAGGAACGAGTGGTGGATGTTGATGATCCGATGCGGCAGGCGGTCGACGAACACGCCCGACAGAATCTGCATGTAGCGCGCGAGCACAGCGAGGCCGACACCCGCCTCTTCCATGAGCTCCAACGCCTGAAGCTCAACTTTCGGATGGCGCGCGCCTACCGCCAGATGGTGGAAAGGCACCGAAAACGAGGCAGCCGCCGGCTGGTGGTCGAGGTGGTTCGAGATCACCATCGCGACGTCAACGGGAAGCTCACGCATCCGCCACCGCGCCAACAGGTCGTAGAGACAGTGACCGTGTTTGGAGACGAACAACGCCAGACGCGGGCGGGCGTCGCTGAACATGAGTTGGCTCTGCATGGAGAAGCGTTCCGCGATCGGCGCGAACGCCGCCTCGATCTCCTCGCGCGCAAGTCCAAACCCGTCGAGCTCGAACTCGACCCGCTGGAAGAACACTCCGGCACCCCGATCGGTGTGCTGCTCCGCGTGAACGATGTTGCCCCCGTGGCGCAGTACGAACTCGGCGACGGCTGCCACGATGCCCGGACGGTCTGCGCAGGTGAGCAGCAGTACCGCCGTGGCCATGAGAGGGGATCGGTCAGCCGAGGGCTCTATTGAGGTTGCCGGACCGGAGCCCTTCGAGGTCGAGTGTCACGTAGGAGTAACCGGCACCCGACACCGCGGCCACAACCGCCGCTCGTTGGTCGATCACCGCGGCCAGGTCGGCGACGGGCACCTCGATGCGCGCCGCGTCGCCGTAGTGGCGCACCCGGAGGTCACGAAAGCCGAGGGCCCGCAAACCAGCCTCGGCCCGCTCGACCTGGCCGAGCACACCAAGCGTCACCGGTGTTCCGTACGGCACGCGCGACGACAGACACGCGGCGGCCGGCTTGTCCCAGGTGCGCAGCCCGAGGCGGCGCGACAACGAACGAACGGCGTCCTTCGTGAAGCCGGCGTCGACGAGCGGAAAGGCCGCGCCGCGCTCGCTCGCCGCCAGCTGACCGGGACGGTGATCGCCCAAGTCGTCGAGGTTGACGCCGAGTACCGCGACCGCGCCGCGGGCCGCGGCGAGCGGAGCGAGGACGTCCATCAACGCGGTCTTGCAGTGGTAGCACCGCAGGCCGTCGTTGACGGCATAGGCGGGGTCGGAGAGTTCGTCGGTCTCGACGGGTGTCCACTCGAGACCCCATTCCGCGGCGAGGCCCGCGCACTCATCGAGCTCGCTCGCAGCCAGCGAGGGCGAGACCGCCGTAACCGCGAGAGCGTGGGCCGGCCCCAACGTGTCGCGGGCCGCCCATGCCAGCAACGCCGAATCGGCGCCGCCGCTGAAGCCAACCACCACAGAGCCGTGGGCGCGCAGCGCGCGGCGCAGCTCCTCGAGCTCAGCCATCTCTGACCTCGATGCGGAGCCGCTTGTTGCCCTTGCCTTTGCTCTCGGTCTTCACGACCGCGAACCGGCCGATCTCCTTGGTGGAGCGGACGTGGGTGCCTCCGTCGGCCTGCTTGTCGAGGCCCACGATGTCGACCACCCGGATCTCGGTGACAGAGTCGGGAATGAGGTTGACCTTCGTGCGGATGAGGTCGTCGTCGGTGAGTGCAACCCCCCTCGGCAGAAAGGAAACGACGATCGGGCGATCGGCCTCGATCTCGGCATTGACCAATTCCTCGACTCTGGCCGCGAAACCCTCGGGGAGAGGGTCAAAGTCGAAGTCCATCCGGGCCAACAAGGGTTCCATGTTGCCGCCCGTCACCGGCACCCGCCATTCGTTCCAGATCACCCCGCACAGCACGTGCAGGGCCGAGTGGGTGCGCATGAGGGCGTGGCGGCGGTGCCAATCGACCTCGCCGGTGACCACAGCACCGACGTCGGGCAGCGGGCCGGCCTCGACGGTGTGCCAGACGAGATCGCCCTCCTTACGGACGTCGGTCACGGCCAGGCCCGCGAGGCGTCCCGTGTCGTTCGGCTGGCCCCCACCGGTGGGATAGAAGGCCGTACGGTCGAGCGCCACGGCAAGCGACGGCTCTTGACGAACCGCGATCACCTCGGCGTCGAATACCTGCTGGTGGGCGTCGTGGAGGTAGAGCAACTCGGTGGGCATCGACACGATTCTGCCTTCCGTCCTTGGCAAGTTCGTCACTTCTCGCTCATACACTCCCGGCGGTGGGATCCCGACGGTTCGTGTCACGCGGCGCGCTCGCAGTGACCTTGGCGGTAACCCTTGCCGCGTGCGGATCCGATATCGGGGGTAACGGCGGGAGCACGGCCGCGACCGTGGGTGACTCTACGACGACGACGGTTCCCCGTGACGGCGATCACGTTCTCGAGCTGGGGGTTTTGCTGCCACAGACCGGACCCAACGCGGCGATCGGCATGCCCATGATTCAGGCCATACAGCTCGCCGTCGCGCAGATCAACGCCGCCGGCGGGTACAACGGCATGCCGGTGAAGCTCGTGATCGCCGACGAGGGGGCCGACGCCAACGCGACAAAGGTCGGACTCGCCCAGCTCCTCGACGTAGCTCAGAACCCGCAGATCGACGCCGTCATCGGCCCGCTCGCGTCGGCCGACGCCCTCGCCGCGTTGCCGACGCTGGTCGACCACGGGATCCTCACGTGCTCGCCCGCAAGCACGACGACCGCGATCAGCCAGCTCCCCAACCAGAACCTATTCGTACGGACCGCACCCACGAACGCCCTACAGGGCCCGGCGCTGGCGCGGATCATCGCCAACGCCGGCGACAAGCGCGTCGCGGTGATGTTCCCCGACGATGACGAGGGCAAGGCCCTGAGCAAGGCGGTGGCCGACGGCCTCGCCTCGGTAAACGCGGCCGTCACCGGTTCTTGGCCCTACGACCCGTCAGCGGAGGACTTCTCGGCCAACGCGATGACCGCGCTGAAGACGGAGCCCGATGCCGTGGCCGTGCTCGGTGCGCCCCCGGCGGGCCCCAAGATCATCGGCGCCCTGTCGACGAGCGGAGTACCGATCTATGTGAACAGCGGCCTGCGCGTCGCCAAGCTCGCGGGCAACGACCCGACCCAGAAGAACAACCCGCCAGTGATAGCCGGCGTCTCCGTGGCGGCCGATCCGACGACGGGGGCGGCCGCATTCCGCGACGCCTTTGCGGCGTTCGCGCCGGGCGTGCCGACCGCCTTCACCTCGTACGCGTACGACTGCGCCACGTTGATCGCGATGGCCGCCGTGAACCAGAAGACCGACGCTCCGTCTGACGTCCGTGGGCGGATGATCAAGGACAGCCGCGCCGGGGTGATCTGCCGTTCGTTTGCCGACTGCGTGCAGCTGGCGGCCGCCGGCCGCGATATCGATTACGACGGCGCATCCGGACAGCTCGAACTCGGAGAAGACGGCAGTCCAACGCGCGCCGAGTTCGACGTCTTCGGTTTCGACGAGACAGGTAAGGACGTGACGATGGATCACGTCGTGGTCACCGCGCCCGGGTGAGCCCGATCACCGGTAGGGCGTGACGAGTTCCTCGAGGTCGACGAGATAGCCGACGTAGAACGGGCCGAACTCGGCGTACACCGCCGACGCCTCGTCGAAGCGCATTGTGTACACAACTTCTTTGAGGTCGTCGGGCTTCTGGCCGAAGAGCGTCACGCCCCACTCGTAGTCGTCGAAGCCGGCCGAGCCGGTCACAAGCTGGGTGATTCGCCCCGCGAACTTTCGCCCGGACGCGCCGTGCTCACGCATGAGCCGCTCGCGATCGTCGTAGGGCAACGTGAACCAGTTCTGGCCGGTGTCGCGCCGCTTCGACATCGGGTAAAAGCAGAAGGCCTTCTTGCCCTCGACGGGAAGCGGCGGATACAGGCGTAGATCGAGCATTTCCTGCGGCATGCCCTTCGCGTACTCGCTCACCTCGGTGAGCGAGACGTAGGAGTCGACCACGTCGAGGCCGGCCCGCTGTAGGCCGGTTTGTAGTTGCCGCAGCACACGCAGATCGGGCCCGAGGCCCATCACGCAGAGGTCGGCCTTGTGACCGAGGATCGCCGCCGTGAGCACGAGGTGCTCTTGGGACTGCGCGTCCTTGACGGCCGCGACGATCGCCTCGGCGTCGGTGAGTGGTGTCGGCTTGCAGAAGAGGTGGACGACGGCCCAGCCAATCGACGGTGTGATCGCCTCTGTCACGGGTGAGCGCCGTTCAACGCCGGCGGCGGGGGCGGCGGCAGAGGTGTGCTCATCACCGGGATGGCTCCGGCGAACTGCGGCCGCTCCGGGAGCGGCTGGGTGAGCTTGCCCTGAGTGCGGTGAGCTTCGAGTGCATACGCGTGATACGCCTCATAGGCGCGGACGAAGTCGTCGGTCTGGTACCACGCGCCGTCGACGATTGGACCCTTACCGCCGGAGAAGATCGCGTCGATGTCTTCCCCGGAGATCGTCTTGTGCTTCTCGAGCGCGTGCGCGATGGCCATCACGTGGCGCTTGTTGTCGGTGATGAGGGTGTGGGCGCGTTCGAGCAGCGAGCGCAACCGCTCCTCGACCTGGCGTCCGAGGTCGTTCTTGATGGGATCGGCGTCGGCCGCGCCGAGAACGCTGTGCGACGCGATCGTCCGGCCCATGCCGGCGTAGCCCAACATTCCCATGACGATCGATGTGCTCGCCCGGAGGTCGCCGCCGACACCAACAGAGTTGTCGCCTTCGTAGAAGTAACGCTCCCCCGCGAGCGAGGCGAGGAATGTCATGACCTCATCCTCTTGGAGATAACGCCACGGGAACCCGGGCTCTTCGAGCGGGACAGGAGACACGAACCCACCGATGGGCCCACGTGGCTCGATCGTGGCGATATCGATCATCTCTCGCCGCTTGAGCCTGTACATCGCCACCGCGTGACTGGCCTCGTGAAGAGCAACGGAATGCCGTTCTAGCGCCATCGGATGGACATCGTCGGCCATGCCGTGTGTCTTCAGTTGCTTGGCTTCGAGCAGGTCCTGCCACACAACGGCCTCTCTTCCGTTGCGCATGGCGATGATCAACGCCTCGTTGACCATGTCCTTGACGACCGCGCCGCTGGCGCGCGGCGACATGAGCGAGATGCGTTCGACCTGCTCGGGGGTGATCTGGTGCTTGACCTTGTCGAGGTAGCCCTCGAACGTGCGCTTGCGCCCCTCGAGTGTGGGGAAGTCCACCTTGTAGATGCGGTCGATGCGCCCGGGGCGAAGGAGCGCCGCGTCGAGGGCTTCGGGCAGGTTCGTGGCCATCATCACGAGCAGCCGGTACTTGGGCGGCTTGCGCGGGGGCATCGTGAGGAACTGGCGCAACCGGCGGCTCACGAACCCACGCGGCTTCTTGAGGCCCGAGAGCTCGGACAGCAGCGCCTGGAGCGTGCCCATCCCACCGCCACCCATCATGCCGGTGGCGACCACACCGCGGATACCTGACGGCGGCTCGGGGGCGGGAGCCGCCGCGTGCAGGTCGGCCGTAACCCGCTGCGCGGTGTCGTGGCTGACGTAGTGAAGTCCGTTGCAATAAAACGGCGCCTCGAACGACATGCGCGACCTGCCTGGTTGCGGCAGACCCGTCGAGGTACTCCGGCTACCGAGCGAATCGGCTTCGTCGAAGAACACGATCACGCCGCCATAACGCAGCGCGAGCTTGCGCAGCTTGCGGAAGAGCGACTTCACCTTCAAGATGCCGACCCCAAAGAACATGTTCTGGAACGCGCCGGGATCGACGAACACGTACGGCCGTCCGGTCTCGCCCGCCACCGCCTCGGCCATGAGCGTCTTGCCGGTGCCTGGTGGTCCCCACAGCAGGATGCCCCCAGGCACGTGGCCACCCTTGCCCTCGATCTCCTGAGGCCTGTCGAGAAACACGATGTTCTCTTTCACCTTGGCCAGCACCTTGTCCTGGCCCCACACATCGGAGAACCGTGTCTTGATCTCTTGCGGCATGTAGGAGTCGACGCCGCCGCGTGACATGAACCAGAAGATCGCCGCGAACTGACCCACGCCGAGACCGAGCGTAAGGAAGAGCTGGAAGAACCAGGGCAGACCGCCACTGCCGAATGGATTGCTCCACAGCCGGCTCGGCGCTTGCGCGATGGCTTCGACGAACGACATACCCCAAAGCGACGCCAGCCCGAGCATGAGGAGCGAACCCCAACACAGGACGCGAAACAGGCGGCCGAGCCGGAAGCGCATCCACGGATTGAGTTTGGAGGCTTGCCGTTCCCATGCTCCCCACACGTGTTTCATCCAGAAGCCGTGATACGCGGGATTGTGCTCACTGACGATGTAGTGGAACTGCCGGACCGCTTCGACGATCGCCAGCCATAGCAGCCAGCTCTTGGCGCGCAACGTGTCGCGAATCGCCTCAGACCACGACATGATCGGAACGTTGCCGTGCTTGATCGCCACCGACATGAAGAACAGCACGGTCAAGATCACGAGAATTTTGGCGCGGTCCCAGAGATCGAGGTGGCGACGGGTCTTGGGTTCGCGATCGTCGGGCGGCGGGGTGTGCACCGCAACATTGAAATTTGGCCCGTTTGGGCCGGAGGGGAATGGAAGCGTGGGCGGCGCGGGGATCATTGGGTCACCTTCCAGGACGAGGCGATCTCGTCGATCAGACGCTGGTTCTGGCGGTAGCACGTCGATTCACAGACCAACGTGAACGTGTAGAGCCTGTGCGTCGCGGGGTCGAACAGCGATGAGCCGTCGACCGTCTTCCATTTCTTGGGGCTGGCGGGATCATCGGGAACGTTAACGACCACTCGGTATCCCGTGACGCCGTCGACGGGTCGCAGAGGGACAGCGGACACGATCTCGAACTTCGCCGGCGTACCAGGGTCGGCGCTGAGCGGATCGAACCCAAACACGATCTGGCGCGCCTGACCCTGCGACATCCCATCGTTGTCGGAACCGTTCAGCGCGAAGACGTTCGTTTCGCCGACGAGCGCCTTGGGGTACTCGGCTCCCACGTTGTCGGCCGTGGGCTTGGCGCTCCCGTCGAACAAGACGTGCCAAACCGACTGCGTCTCGAAGCCGGCGCTACTGGGCCGCGAATCGTCGCCCGTCTTCGTGATGTTGAACACGCCGTAGTTCTGCGGGATCTTGAAGAAGATCTTCTCCTTCCCGTTGTTCACGTAGTGAAAACGGGAGCCGCTGCATGCGGAAGCCACGAGTCCGGTCACCGCGAGGAGACCGGCGAGCGCTCGGAGGCGACGAGAAGCCGTCATAGTCGAATTATCCGATGAAGTACGACGCAAAAGGGGTTCGGGATCGCGAAATTCACAAGACCTTGCAGGGCTAACCCCTTACGCCGTCGGCTCGATGCGCTCCAGCGTAACAATGGCGTTGTAGTCGGGTACCCGGGATCCCGGTTCTCTGTGATCGGGTCCGGCCGCAATGAGCACGTTGCCTTCGGGCCAGTGGACCTGGAGCGTCGACGGTGCAAGGCGCACGAGCTTGGCGGTTCCCGCCATAGATCCCGTCGCGGATATCAGCCGAACTTTGTCGCCTTCGCGTATCCCCCGGTTGCGGGCATCGTCGCGATCGATGTAGACGGCGTCGCGACCCGCACCGGTGAGCGGATCTTTCGCGGCGAAGACCATCGAGTTGAACTGCTTGCCCCGCCGGGTGCTCACGAGGAAGGCGCCCTCGGGCACGGCCGGCGGTTGCGCGTGCGTGACCGTGAAGCGACCTCGTCCTGACTCGGTGGGGAACACGCCCCCGGCGCACAGATGCCGCCCGCCCCATTGGACGGCGTCTCCGGTCGTTCCGAGACCCTCTATGCCTTCGTAGGTGGGAACCACTGCGGCGATCTCTGTCCGCAGCGCCTGGTTGGTCGGCCACGCAAATCGTGCGGCCAGATCCGGCCGTACCCGAGCGGCGAGGTCGGCGAAGATTCGCCACTCGCTACGCGCCTGCCCGACCTGTCGCGCGATCTCGGGGCTGAAGACGATGCGACGTTCGGTTGTGGTCTCTGTCCCGCCGCCCTCCTGCTCGTAACGGGTCATGGCGGGCAGCAAGATCACGTCGTCACCCGGAACGAACATCTGGGTGGTGACGACGATGTCTTGATGCACGCGCATCGGCACGCGTCCGAGGGCAGCCTCGACACGAGGCGGATCAGGAAGCACCTCGAGGAAGTTGCCGCCGTCGATGTAAAGCGCGTCGAGCGCACCGCGCTCCGCCGCCTCCACCATCTCTGGGGCCGTGAGACCTTCACGCGCAGGAACCGCAAAACCCCACTCGCTCGACAACTCGGCGGCCGTCTCGCCGGTGATGGGAACGCCTCCCGGAAACGCGGTCGCGTACGCACCCATCTCGGCACCACCCTGTACGCCCGAGTGCCCCCTGATCGGCATCAGACCGGCCCCGTCGCGCCCGACGTTGCCCCGGGCCAACGCCACGTTCACGATCGCGCGCACGCCTTCCACCCCGTCGCGATGTTGCGTGATACCCATCGACCAAACGAGCACGCTCGCGCGTGCCGCGGCATAGAGGTCGACGAACGCGTCGAGTTCGCCGATCGTGACCCCAGACTCTGCGAGCAGGTCGGTGAGCGGTGATACCGCGAGCGAGGCTTCAAGTTCCGCCCAGCCCTCGGTGTGCGCCGCGATGAACTCGTGATCGATGGCGTCGCGCTCGATGAGCCGTTTCAGCACAGCATTGGCGAAGGCAGCATCACCTCCCGGCCGCACCGGCACGTGGACGTCGCAGATCTTCGTTCCGAACAACGCCGATTCGAGGCTCGACGGTACCCAGTACCGCTCGAGGCCCGGTTCGAGGTAGGGGTTGACGACGGCGACCTTGGCACCGCGACCCTTCGCCAGGTACAGGTACTTCGTGAACACGGGCTGGTTGTTGGCCACATTCGCGCCCCACAACACCACGAGATCGCTCTCGATCACGTCGGCCAGCGAACACGTCGACGCGGCCACGCCGATCGTCTGCTTTAGCCCCACCGTGGACGGCGCGTGACACACGCGCGCGGCTGAGTCGATCGACGCGATTCCCATGGCCCGAGCGGCCTTCCCCGCGACGTAGTAGCTCTCGTTGGTCAGGCCCCGGCTCGTGAGGTAGATAGCGGTGCGGTCACCGCCGGCCCGGGCGATCGACGCTGCGATATCGCGCATGGCTTCGTTCCACGAGATCTGGGTGAACCCCTTCTCGCCGCGCCGGCGCCGCATCGGGAAGGCCAGCCGGCCGAGCGCACGCAGCTCAGCGCTCGTCTTGAGTTTCAGCCGCGCGACGTCGGCCAGCAATCGGTGGTCGAGGGGGCCAGCCGTGTTGACCTCGAGCAGCTTGAGTCGGGTGGTGCAGAGATGGACGCCGTCAATGGTCCAGTCGTGGAAGCCGGCGACGCCGAGGGCGCAGCCGTCGCACACACCTTTCGAGAGCACTTTCCACGCGTAGAGGGGATGGCTGCGGTTCGCCCATACCACCTTGGCCATGTCGCGATAGTGGTGGGGCTTCTGGTGCCCCAGCCCGTTCGGCGACAAGCTGACCCAAAGCTTGCGGTTCCAACGCGGCTTGTACTTCTTGCTCATGCTGGCGCGTAGACGTTGAGCCGGCCCTCGCGCGCAAACCCGACAAGCGTGAGGCCGGCGGCGCGAGCAGTGTCGACCGCGAGGGCGCTCGGCGCGCTCACCGCGACGACGGCCGAGAACCCCGCGGCCCACGCCTTCACGACGATCTCGAAACTGGCCCGTCCGCTGACGAAGAGGCCAAGCCCGCCCGCAGGGAGATCGCCGTCGAGAAGCAGGCGGCCGATCACCTTGTCGACGGCATTGTGGCGCCCGATGTCCTCGCGCACCACGAGCGGCTCGCCCGAGGGAGTCACCGCGGCCGCCGCATGCACGCCGCCCGTCGCGTCGAAGAGCCCCTGCGCGGCTCGAACTCTGTCCGGTACCGCCGCGAGTACGCCGAGCGCGATCGGCGTCAGGTTGGTGAGCGGCTTCAGCCGGTTGCCCACCGCCGCCAGGTCCGCGGTGCCGCACAGACCGCACGACGAAGTGGTCGTTGACAAGCGCGCGGCGGGTACCGGCGCCATCCCCCCCGTCTCGACGGTGACCACGTTGAAATCGCTGTCGACCGCCGGGGCGGTGGCGCAGTAGCGCACGCCGGTGATGGGCGCACCAGCGAGCAGGCCATCGCTGAAGCAGAACCCCGCCGCGAGCTCGAAGTCATGGCCCGGGGTACGCATGGTCGTCGTGACCACCTTGTCGTCGAGACGGATCTCCATGGGCTCTTCGACGATCAGATCGTCGGGCCCGCGTTGAGGACCGTCGCCGCCGAAGCGGCGCACGAGCATCCGCACCGTGCGCCCCCGTGTCATGACGGCGAGGCTACCGAGGCCTACGACGATCGCCGTCGACCGCACGACGGCGAGCTCGTAGTTCTCCATGGCACCCCGCGTCGTCGTCGAGTGGCGAGCTGAGCTCGCCGTAACGAGCGCGATCACGCTCAGGTCAGGCCAGCACCCTTCAGCCAGTCGGCGGCCACCGTTTCGGGCTTCGCCTTGTCGACCTCGACCTGCTTGACGAGCGCCGCCAACGCCGCGGTGTCGAGCTTGGCCGAGACCGCGTCGAGCGTGCTGGTGACGAGTGCCGTCGCCTTGGCCTTCACGATGAAGGGGACGACGGCCTCTGCCGGGACGAGCTTCTTGTCGTCGACGAGCGGGACGAAGCTATTGGCGGTGATAGCCGACTGGGTCGAGAACAAGTTGGCGCAATCGACCTTGCCGTCCTTGAGCGCCGCCACCGTGAGCGGGCCGGCCGTGTCGAGCGGCGTGAACGTCTTGAACTCGGCGCCGAGATCGGCGAATCCGGCCAAGCCGAACGGCTTCCGGGTGCGAAACTCGGGCGGACCGCCGAGCGTGATGTCGGCGGCATGAGCGAAGAGGTCAGTCAGCGTCTTGAGGCTGTACTTCGTGGCCGTCGCCTCGTTGCACGTGATGGTGTCCTTGTCCTCGGCCGTCGAAGCTGAGAGCACCGTGAGGTCGGCCGGCAGCGTCGCCTTCAGCTCCGCGACCTGTCCGGCGATGTCGGTGGCCTGCGGCTTGCCTTTCGTGACGTAGGACAGCAACCCGTTCGTGTATTCCGGCAACAGCGTGAGCTCGCCCTTTTGCATCGCAGGGAAGATCACCTCGCGCTTCCCGAGGTTGCCCTTGCGCTCGGTCTTGATGCCCTTGGCTTCGAGGGCCTGCGCGTAGATCTCCATCAGCACCACGTTCTCGGGGAAGTTCGCCGAACCGACGATGATCGTTCCGACATCGGCCGCGCCGTTCGAGCCGGGCGTGGCGGTCTTGCTACTGCTGCTCCCGCACGCAGTCACTGCGAGTGACAACGCGAGCGCGACAGCTGTGAAATAGCGGAGCTTCATTGGGGGGTCCTCCCTCAGGCCTTTCCGAGACGCTACCCGCGCGGACTCAGCGTTGCACCAAGCGCACGACGAGCGAAAATGATTGCGAGAGCAAAAAGACCCTCACTAATGAGGGCGAGCGTGGCCACCAACACCGCACCCCCCACGACCACGTAGTAGCCCCGGACCGACAGACCGTCGACAATGAAACGGCCGAGGCCGCCGAGCGCGACGTACGCGGCGATCGTGGCGGTCGCGATCAACTGCGTAGCCGCGGACCGGATGCCGGTGAGGATCAGGGGCAGCGCGAGCGGTATTTCGACGCGCCACAGTGTCTGCCTCGCCGTCATACCCATCCCGCGTGCCGCGTCGACGACATCGGGGTCGACGCTGACAATTCCCGCGTAGGTGTTCGCCAAAATCGAAGGTGCGGCGAGGACGACGAGTACCAGAAGCACGGGCCACAGCGCGAGAGGCTCGATGCGGAACACCAGCACGAGGAGCCCGAAGGTTGGTAGCGCCCGCGCGATCCCTGCACCGTTCAGGGCGAGGAACGCAAAGCGCCGGCTGTGGCCGATCGTGAGGCCGATCGGTAGGGCGATGATGCACGCCAGGACGAGCGCCTCGATCGAGTATTGCGCGTGCTGTGCGAGGCGGTGGACGATGCCATCGCTTCCCCACCAATGATCGGCCGTGGTGAGCCACCCGAAGGTGTCGCTTATCACTTTCACGTCAGCGGCCCGCTCTCGTCCAGGGCGCGGCGAGCCGAGCACCGAAGACGATGATCAGGTCAAGGGCGAGCGCGAGAAGCACCGTAAGAACAACACCCGCCCACGTCTCGATCGGGTTGTCGATCTGCGACGCCTCGATGAAGAGCTGACCCAACCCCCCGCTGCCGACCAACGCACCGACGCTCACAAGGCTGATCGTCGAGACGGCGGCGACACGAAGGCCCGCCACGATCGCCGGCAGCGCGAGCGGGAACTCGACTTGGAACAGGCGCCGGAGGTCGCCGTAGCCCATCGCCGAGGCGGCCTCCCGCACGGGTGCGGGCACCGCACGTAACCCTTCCACGATGTTGCGCACGAGGATCACGAGCGTGTACGAAGCCAGCCCCACGACGACGGGTCGTTCGTTCAGGCCGAGCGAGGGAATCAGGAACACGAACAGCGCGATCGACGGGATCGAATAAAGAATGCTCGTGATCACCAGAATTACGGGGTACGCCCGCCGCAGCCGATGACCGACGATTCCGAGCGGCACCGCCACCACCGTGCCGAGCAGAAGCGACAGCAACGTCATGCGAACGTGCTGGGTCAGGTAGCGCTCGATCTTGTCGCCGTTGTCGGCCAGCCAGTCCCACCTCACTGTGAAACAGCCTTGCCTGGGTCAGCCAGGTGGGGAACGAGGTCGTCGAACGCCACGATGCCCAGAACGTGACGCTCGCCGTCGATGCGCACCGCGGCGTGGGCGGGCGACGACACGACCGCGTCGAGCAATGAGCGCAACGTGCCCGCCGGGCCGACGCCTTCGGTCGGCACGACCACTCCCGTGGTCCGGTTCCCCCACCCGAGCCCGCCCTCGCTGGCCACCACGCTGAACCCACCGACGTCGGTGACGGGGCGCACCTCGACCACGTCGGCACTGATCAGCGCAAGACGCTTGAGTCCGCGGTCGTCGCCGAGGAACTCAGCTACAAACGCGTTGGCCGGCCGCTGGAGAATTTCGTCAGGCGCGGCGAATTGGTGGATGTGACCACCCGTGCCCAGGACTGCGATGCGGTCACCGAGGAGCACGGCTTCGTCGACATCGTGCGTGACGAACACGATCGTCTTGTGCAGCTCGCGCTGGAGGCGCAGAAACTCCCGCTGGAGCTGGCCCCGAAAGACCGGATCCACGGCGCCGAACGGCTCGTCCATCAGCAGGATCGGCGGGTCGGCCGCGAGCGCACGGGCCACGCCAACCCGTTGTTGTTGGCCACCGGAGAGCTGGGCCGGGAAACGTCGGGCAACGGAGACGGGTAATCCGACGAGCTCCATCAACTCGAGCGCCCTGGACTCCGCTCGTTTGCGATCCCACCCGAGGAGCCGCGGAACCGTGGTGATGTTGTCGATCACGCGCTTGTGTGGAAACAGGCCCGATTGCTGAATCACATAACCGATGCCCCGCCGCAGTTCGACAGCAGGGATCTTGGCCACGTCGCGACCATCGATGGAGACCGTGCCACTCGTCGGCTCGATGAGGCGGTTGATCATGCGCAGGGTGGTCGTCTTGCCGCATCCGGAAGAACCGACAAGCACGGTGATCTCACGGCTGGCCAGCTCGAGCGTGAGGTCGTCGACGGCAACCGTCCCGTCCGGGTAACGCTTGCCCACATGATCGAGGCCAATCACGACCGGACAGTCTGGTCTGCGGCCGACCGCGGCACGAACCCCGACCGATTCACCCTCTGAGGACGAATAGTGACGCGAAACGCTACTTTTCACCCTCTGAGGACGAATGGTGACGCGGGTGTGGGACCGGTGTCGGCCTCCTCCGGCCGGTAGTAGCCGGTGAGTTTCAACAGGGTGGTCTGGTCGCGCGGTTTTGGACTGGGTTGTCGCCCGATGGCGATTCGGCAAAATGTCGGAAAACGCGAAAGGGGCCGGGCCCGTGAAGACGGCCCGACCCTTTCGACTGCAGTCTCGGAGACTTAGAAGTCCTCCATGCCTCCACCGGGCATGGCGGGAGCTTCCTTCTCGGGCTTGTCGACCACGACCGCCTCGGTCGTGAGGAACAGCGCGGCGATCGACGCGGCGTTCTGCAACGCCGAACGTGTCACCTTGGCCGCGTCGATGACGCCCAGCTTGACGAGGTCGGTGTACTCGCCCGTGGCCGCATTGAGGCCCTCCGACCCGCTCATCGAGCGCACCCGCTCGACCACGACGCCGCCCTCGTGGCCCGCGTTCTCCGCGAGCTGCTTGAGCGGAGCCTCGAGCGACTTCGCCACGAGACGAGCACCGGTTGCCTCGTCGCCGGTGAGGTCATCGGCGATGCGCAGCACAGCGGCCTGCGAACGCAGGAGCGCTACGCCCCCGCCGGGCACAACGCCCTCCTCGATCGCGGCCTTCGTCGTGCTGACCGCGTCCTCGATGCGGTGCTTCTTCTCTTTGAGCTCGACCTCGGTGGCCGCGCCAACCTTCAGCACGGCGACACCACCGGACAGCTTGGCGAGACGCTCCTGAAGCTTCTCGCGGTCGTAGTCGGAGTCGGTGTTCTCGATCTCGGTCTTGATCTGGTTGATGCGGCCCTTGATGTCTTCCTCGGCGCCGCCGCCTTCGACCACGGTGGTCTCGTCCTTGGTGATGATGACCTTCTTGGCCCGGCCGAGCAGATCGAGGGTGACGTTCTCGAGCTTGAGTCCGACTTCCTCGGTGATGACCTGACCGCCGGTGAGGATGGCCATGTCCTGCAGCATCGCCTTGCGCCGCTCGCCAAACCCGGGAGCCTTCACGGCCGCCGACTTGAACGTGCCCCGGATCTTGTTGACCACGAGGGTGGCAAGCGCCTCGCCCTCGACGTCTTCACCGATGATCACCAGCGGGCGCCCGGTCTGCATGACCTTCTCGAGCACGGGGAGGAGGTCGCGTACGGAGCTGATCT
>JBDUDK010000003.1:0-22392 GCA_040002995.1 Acidimicrobiales bacterium
TCGTGGCTGAAGTACACGCGACGCGGCGCCAGTTCAATCAGTCTCGACGCCGATGCCAGGTATTGGGCGGGATCGGGCGCTGGGTCGGTCTCGGATACCTCACCGGTGGTGCAGATCTCGTCGTACTCGGCCTTCGAGTAGATCGCTTGACCAGCGAGTGCGACCGTTCCCCCTCGGGTGTCGATGACAAGTGATTGATGCCCAGGGCTGTGCCCCGGCGTCGACATCAGGCGGACACCGCGTGCAACCTGTGTGTCACCGTCGACGACGACGTACTCAGCGCCATCGAAGTCGACCCACTCCGGAACGGTGTAGTCCGGCTGTCGGGCGGCGCGGTGTTCCGCGGCTTGTATATAGATCGGCACGCCGGGGAACAGCGAGTTGTTGCCGCAATGGTCGAAGTGAAGGTGGGAGTTGACGACAACGCGGACGTCATCGACGCGGTGGCCGTGGGCCTCCAGCTCGGCCTCGATCGAGCGGTGAACGACTTGGTAGTAGCGGTCGATACGTTCGTTGCCGCCGCCTATCCCGGTCTCGTACAGCATGAGCCCTGTTGCGTGTCGCAATGCGAACGCGAAGACCTCACCTGATTGGCCGCTGAGCGGGTGCCACCTAGGAAAGGTCACATCGGCGAGGTGCAGCGGGATCACATCCTCGACGGCAAGCTGCGACACGTGTGCAGCGTATGACGACGACATCGGATGCGAGCCTCACATCGTCGACTCTCGTGCGCCTGAACCATCGGCTCGCCACCGCGAGATCAGTCACGGGAGGCTCCGATTCCCACCGTCATGCCGACATCCTGGCGCGCTTGTCGATGGCACGCGCGACCAGGCAGGCTTGATGTGTCACAAATCGATCTGATCGAGGAGGCGCGATGTTCAAGATCGACGAGTTCGTGGCGCAGTGTCATGCGGCGCTAGCAGAGTCCCAGCCGAGTCTGGCGGTCAAGGAGCTGGTCGAGCGCGCGGTCTCCGATCCTCCGGCGATCGACGCCGCGCTCGGTCAGGCGAATGCAGGTGGTTTGCGAAGTCTGCACCGGTCGCCCGATCTCACCGTGTTGCAGCTCGTGTGGCCGCCTCACGTTGTGCTCTTTCCCCACGATCACGGAATGTGGGCTGCGAACGGTATCTACGGCGGCGTCGAGGACAACCACTTCTTCCGTAGACAGAGCTCGACCATCGAGCGCTCGGGGGCGAAGCAACTCGCCGCGGGTGATGTAGGACTACTCGGAGAGCAAGTGATCCACTCCGTCACGAACCCGGGTGACCGCTACACAGCGGCGATCCACGTGTACGGCGGGGACTACTTCGGAGTGCCGCGCAGCCAGTGGGACCCAACCACTCTGCTGGAAGAGCCCTTCGATGTCGAGAAGGTACGCGCCGAGCTAGATGCGGCAGATCGGCGCGCCGAAACGACTCGTAAGGGTGCTTGAGCGGTGGATGGCCGGCGTCATCGGGATCCTGGCAATGGGGGCGGGCCTGCTGTTCGCCGTGTTGCCGTTCTCGTTCGAAGTCGGCAGTGGCGAAACGCGGTGACGGTCCACGGCCGGCCGCCGATCGTGTCCGCCTGGTCATCCGTTCGTCGCGGGCCGCTCCTCCTGTGGGCGGTAACCAACGGAGTAACGGGTCGTGAATCGTTTGAGCTTCGTTCGGGCGGCCGCCCGTATGCGGCGCGCGAGGCGCGCAAGCGGCTTATCGGTTCCCCCGCTCTGATCGGTGGTGGCAGTTTGGCGGGCGTGTTCGCGCGACGAAGAAGACTTCCGAGTGGATCGACTCCGCCGCTACCGCCCCCATTCAGAGCGCAAAGAGTGAACTCCCCCGCCACGAAAGGACCCGCCGATGGTTGAGCAGCGCGGAAGGGTCCGTATTGAGCCGAGCCAGAAGCGAGTCCGCGTCGTGGTGGGGGGTGAAGTGATCGTCGACACCGACGATGCGCTTTACGTGTGGGAGGGACCCAACTTCCCTCAGTACTACCTGCCCCTCGGCGACGTCGTAGACGGCGTACTCAAACCGTCGCCCACAACGGCCCACTCGCCGAGCCGGGGTACCGCCACCTACTACACGGTTCGAGCCGGCGGCGTCGAGAGAATCGACGCTGCGTTTTCCTACGACGACAGCCCGATGGAAGAGCTGCGCGGTCGCGTTCGGTTCGACTGGCGAGCGATGGACGCGTGGTTCGAGGAGGACGAGGAGGTGTTCGTGCACCCCCGTGACCCGTCGACGCGAATCCAGATCCTGCCCAGCTCGCGACACCTCGTCGTCTCGGTGGATGGCATCGTCGTCGCGGACTCGCACCACCCGACATTCCTCTACGAGACGCACCTCCCCCGCCGCACCTACTTCTCCAAACTCGACGTGCGCATGGACCTGCTGACCCCCACCGACTTGGCGACGATGTGCCCGTACAAGGGCACCGCCTCTTACTGGACGCTCACCACGCCGGCGGGCGTGCACAAGAACCTCGTCTGGGGCTACCCGACCGCATTACGCGAGTCGGCGCCGATCGCCGGCCTGGTCGCGTTCTACGACGAGCGCGTCGAGCTCACCGTCGACGGCGTCCCCCAGCCGAGACCGAAGACGCACTTCGCCTGACGGCCTAGGTTGCGGGGGTGCCCCGACCGAAGATCATCCTCGACTGCGACCCCGGTCACGACGACGCCATCGCCATTGTGCTCGCGGGGCGCCACACCGAGTTGCTGGGCATCACCACGGTGAACGGCAACGCGCCCCTCGCTCGTACAACGGCGAACGCGTTGGTGATGACACAACTGCTCGATCTACAAACGCCGGTGCACTCTGGCGCAGCCCACCCGCTGCTGGCCCCGGTTCTCCATGCTGAGTACATCCACGGCGAGAGCGGAATGGACGGCGCGGAGCTTCCCAAAGTCACGCGCGCCGTGGCCGGCACAAACGCCGTCGAGTTCATCGTCGAAACCGTCCGAGCCAACGACGACATCTGGCTAGTGCCCACCGGTCCGCTCACGAACATCGCGCTCGCGCTCAGATCCGCGCCCGACCTCGCGAAACGGGTGGCCGGTATCTCACTGATGGGCGGCGGCACCACCTACGGCAACCGCACAGCTGCCGCCGAGTTCAACATCTTGTGCGATCCCGAGGCCGCGGCCATCGTGTTCGAGAGCGGCAGCCCGATCACGATGTGCGGACTCAACCTCACCCACCAACTGTTGGCGAGTCCCGAACGAATCGCTGCCGTCCGCGCCGTCGGCACCCGATTGGCGGCGATCCTGGCGGATCTGCTCACGTTTTTTGGCGGCACCTACATGGGCTTATACGAGGAACGGTTCGTGGGCGCGCCGATCCACGACGCCTGCGCGGTGCTCGCCGTCACGCACCCCGAGCTGTTCACGACCCAACCGGCATACGTTGTCATCGAGGTGACCGGCACCTATACGCGGGGTATGACTCTGGTGGATCGCCGACCCCTCAAGAACCTGCCTCCGCCCAACGTGAACGTCGTGGAGACCGTGGATGTCGACGCTGTGTTCGCGCTGCTCACCTCCACGGTGGCCAGCTATGGCTCAAGGTTTCCTAAAGACGCTTAAGGACCACCACGCTCCGCCCGCATTCGGAGAGGCCTTGATCTGCGGGGTCTTGCACTGGCCGCTGCGCCCGCAGGTAGCCATAGCGTGGCTGGGCGACTGGGACGGCGATGCCGCGATGCGAAAAAGTGGCGCGATGTCGGAGCCCACTACCCCGCTTCCCGGAGCCAAGGCGTTCGCCGAAGACGAGCGCTCGGTCCTTCTTGGGTATCTGACCTACCACCGCACGGTTTTGGCGAGGAAGGCGGAAGGCGTCAGCGACGGCCAAGCCCGTCGGGCCGCGTCCCCGCCAAGCACCCTCACACTGCTTGGCCTGATTCGGCACATGACCGACGTGGAGCGATGGTGGTTCCGACTCGTCCAGCTCGCCGAGGACGTCCCGGCGCTGTTCGACGACGACGAGGAATGGCACCCGCCGGACGACGCGACCATCGCGGAGGCGCTGGCGGCCTATTGGGACGAGATCGCAGTGATCGACCGGTATCTCAGCACCGCGAGCATGGACGAAACCAACAATGGCGAACCCGGTCCCGGCCGCCACACGCTTCGACGGACGATCGTCCACATGATCGAGGAGTACGCCCGGCATTGTGGCCACGCTGATCTCCTCCGTGAAGCCATCGACGGGACCACTGGCGATTGACCGTCACATCGAGTAGGTGAAAATCCGCCGTAACCCGCGATGCTCGAGCATGGGACGGCATCGTCCACATTCTCACCCGTCGGAGCTTGGGCGACGGCGTCCCACGAGCCGCCTGGCGGTGACTCCGCTCATGGGGAATGACGCGGACGGTGCGGCGTGTCCCCGGGAACCCGGTTGGGTGGAGGTCTCACCGTCCGCTGGCGCTCTCACTACCCCGCTCCGTCTGGCGCTACACAGCCGCCGCTCGTGATCTCAAAAGAACCAAAGAATCGCCGATTAGAGGTATGTGGAACAGAAATGGCTGAGCGTTCGATTCGGCGAGCGCCGCATCGGTGAGCGCTACGGGTTGCACGATCCCGTTTTCCAATGGCGAGTTCCGGCCGACACCGCCGGGCGCCGTGAGCGTCGCAAGGCCAAGCCCGCCGAGTGTCGGTTCCTCGACGTGTCGGTCACCGGCGCCTTGATCCTTGCCCCGGTCGCCTCAGATCTCCGGGTCGGTGCGCATGTGTTGATCGGCTACGAGGACGAGTCGACCACCGTACGCATCCGCCGCATCGAGCCGTACAACAAGGCCCTGAGCATCTACGGCGTTTCGTTCGTCGATCTGGGTCCCCGCCTGCAGGAGCTCATCTTCATGACAGGTGACCGATATCCGCAATGACCTACCGGGCGTTCACGAGATCAGGAACCGGTACCGCTGAGGACGCTGCCGAACGTGCCCATCGTCGACGAGGCCCAACTACCCAATGGCCACCCGGCCGCGACACAGGCGAGGGCGACCAGCGCCACGAGGAGCGCGTACTCCACAACGCTCGCGCCCTGCTCTTGCTTGAAATGGGCACGGATCCACGCGGCCAGCGTGTCCCATTGGACTGTTAGGTCCATCGTCTTGCTCCTCGACCAGAGCAGTGTGAACCACGAAACCTGAGTTCGCTACGGGGCTGGCCCCCGTCGCGCGCAACCGGAAAACGTGAGCGGCCCGCGAGATGACTCGCGGGCCGACTCGTACGACGTGATTGCGCGATGCAGTCGATCGGTTCAGGAACCGGCTCCGCTGATCGCGCTGCCGATCCGGCTGAACTTGGTCGAGGCCGAGCTGCCGAGGAGGCTGACCGCCGCGATGCAGACGACCGCGATTAGCGCCACCAGAAGGGCGTACTCAACGAGGCTGGCGCCTCGGTCGTTTTGGACATGTGCTCGGATCCATGTTGCGAGAACATCCCACTGTGTCTTGAGGTCCACTGGTCTTTACTCCCGTTCGATTTGGGTTGCGGATGGTTCCGGAGGCTCCAACTCCTCCTGCCATCACTTCACCGCGAAATCAGCCTTCTCTCAATGAGATGCCCGGACCAAAGACTCGATCGCCCCTTGATCCTGCGTAGACCGGGGCTTGTGCGAAATCAGACGAAACGGGGTCCAACCCCCTATTGCTGGCTTCGCTAGACCGCGTCAAGACATTCTCAGTCCCACGCACCGCCCTCACGACCGCATCGGCGAGCACCGATGAATCGGCGTCGGCGCGGACCCCGTCGCCGCGAGACCCGGGAGAGAGAGAATCGCGATGCGCCGCCCTAACAAGCTGGAATTAGCCGGCTGGCTACGCCGCGTCGTCGAGGCGGGACGATGAGGGCACTGCCGAAATCTGCGATCGCGTACGTCTGTTTCGTATCGCTGGCGGGTCTCGCAATGCTCGCGTGGTTGGTGCGAACGGAATGGGGTTCACCGTTCGGCGGCGTCGCGTTCGGGCTCTTCGCCGGGTTCACGATTCTCGGGGAGTTTCGGCCGATCAAGGCGCCTCTCGGCAATGAGAGTCTCGTGGTCACGACTTCGACGGCGTTCGCGTTCGCTCTGCTGCTGCTCGCCCAACCGCTGTACGGCGCCCTTGCCTACGCCATGGCCACGATCATCGCCGACCTCGTCGCCCGCCGGACGGGGTGGCGGACGATGTTCAACGCGTCGCAACACGTCATCTGTGCCGGGGCCGCCGGCCTCACGTTCGCAACGCTCGCAGGCCGGATGCCGCTTGACGCCGCGCCCACCTTCGTCAGACCACTCGAACTAGGAGCGGCGGCGGTCGCTGCCTTGGTGTTCTTCCTTCTCAACGTCGCCGTTACCGGTGTCGCGTTGTCGCTTACGCAGCGGCTGAACATCGTGACGGCGTTCCGCAACAACTTCGCCTACCAGGCGGCCGCCAACCTGGGGCTGCTCGCGCTCGGCCCCATCGCCATCGTTTCGGTCCAGCGGAGCCCGCTCCTCTTGCCGGTGCTCCTCGTCCCTGTCGTCGTTGGCTACAAGAGCGCCTCTGTGTCGTTGGCGAAGGAGCACCAGGCGCTCCACGACGGCCTCACCGGCTTGCCCAACCGGAACTACTTTCGTGACCGGGCTGAACAGGCCGTCTCACAGGCCCGCCACGACGGCACCCGCGTGGCGCTGATGCTCGTCGACCTCGATCGCTTCAAGGAAGTGAACGACACCCTCGGCCACCACATGGGCGACAAATTCCTGCGCGAGCTCGGCCCTCGTCTCCAAGCTGCGATCGGCGATGGCGACCTCGTAGCGCGTCTCGGCGGCGATGAGTTCGGTGTGCTTCTCACCGGCGTGGGTGACGACCTCGAGGTGTGCGAACGCGCCGGCGCCATTCTGCGGACGATCTGCCAACCCGTGATCGTGTCAGACCTCAGCCTGGAGATCGGCGCCAGCATCGGCATCGCCTTCTACCCCGACCACGGAGCGCACGCCGATACCCTTATTCAGCGCGCCGACGTGGCCATGTACGTCGCGAAGGGTTTGGGCGACCGTTGGTCGGTGTACTCCCCATCATTGGATCAGCACTCACCGATGCGCCTCGCACTCGTAAGCGACCTGCGCCACGCCATCGACAAGGGTGAGCTCTGCCTCCACTATCAGCCGAAGGTATCGGTCTCGACGGGCAAGTCGGCCGGCGTGGAGGCGCTCGTGCGCTGGGACCACCCGGTACACGGGTTGATCGAGCCCAACGACTTCATTTCCGTAGCTGAGCAGACCGGCCTCATCCGCAACCTCACCGAGTTTGTTTTGGACGAAGCCCTCGCCCAACTCGTTCGCTGGCAGTTCGAGGGTCTCGATCTCACCGTCGCCGTCAACGTGAGCGCCCGCGTGCTCCACGACACCGACTTCCCGGCCCTCGTCGCTCTCATGCTTGCCGACCACGGCGTACCTGGACAGCGCTTGGTATTGGAACTCACCGAGAGCATGATCATGGCCGACCCGGAGCGATCGATCCGCGCATTGACAGAACTGCGCGCGCTCGGAGTGGAACTGTCGGTTGATGACTACGGCACCGGCCATTCAAGCCTGGCGTATCTCAAGCGGCTCCCCATCAATGAGATCAAGATCGACAAGTCATTCATCACGCACATGGCCGACGACACCAACGACGACCTGATCACCGGTTCGACTATCGATCTCGGACGTCGTCTGGGTCTGCGAGTCGTCGCCGAAGGAGTCGAATCCAACGAAGCTTTGCTGCGCCTGCGTCACCTCGGCTGCGATTTAGCCCAGGGCTACTACTTCAGCCGTCCGCTCCCGGCGGACAAGCTTCAACCGTGGTTGGACCGCAATGGCCACAGGCTCCCGGCGCAGGACCGTCCGCACATGGCGAACCTCTACGCGCTCCCCACCAGCCGGCTCGCGTGAGCGCACTCAGTCTTCGGTGAGGACGCGACGTGCGTCGTCGGCGTCAGTGGCCCGCACCGTCACGATCACACCCGATTCGCCCTCCACCGGGAGCGTGCCGCCCTCGATCTGATCGTCGATGGCCGCCTCGATCCCGAATGCACGCAACTTCGCCTGCGCGACCTCGGCCTCGCCGGTGGTTTCAAACGACGCCACTGCTACAGGTTCGGCGTGCTCATCTCCCTCGCTCATCGGTGCAGTCTGGTCGAACGATCTCACTGCTCGAAAATCAGGGCCTTGATCGAATCGTGACGGTCCGTGCCAAGCCACTGAGCCGTAGCAGCTCATACGACCAGCGCAACTTGCCGATGGGCCAGTGTGAGTGAAAACGCGGTGGCGGCTTGAGACTGAGATCCGTACGGGCGCTCTGGGCGGCGGATGGCCTGGCCGACGTATCCACGCGGGCGGCCGGTCTGGGTGGCGCGTTGTTCGTCGCCGGTGGTTTGGTGGTTGCCAGTACGGAGTGGTGGCTGCCGCGTGGCACAAATCGAGTCGCGTTGCTGGTGTTGGCGCTCTGCGCGATCGGGTGCGGGGTGATCGTGCCGGTGCTTCCGTGGCGTCGGTGGCCGCGCCGCGCGTTCATTGTGTTGCCCGTGTTGGGCCAGTTGTTGCTGGCGATCGGGTGGGTGCTGGCGCCGGCGGCGATGCCTTACTACTTGGCGCTCTACGTGCTGTGCTACTTGTACGCGGGCGTAACACAGGGTCCTGGCGTGTCGTTGTGGCTGCTGCCCGTGACGTTGAGCACCTTGTCGGTCGAAGCGACGAGTTCGTCATCGTTGTTGGTGAGCTCGGCGATCGTGACCGTGATCGCTGTGCTGGTCGCCGAGGTACTGGCCGCGTACACCAGTCGTGAACGCCGAGCCCGCGACCACGTGGCGTCACTGCTGGAAGCGACCAGGCGCATCGGCTGCGCCGAGTCGGTCGAGGACGCGGCTGCCGTCGCCGCTGAGTTGGCCACCACGTTGCTCCGATGCGATGTGGCGACTGTGTACGTCGCCGACAACGAACACCCCGACCGGTACCGCAACCGAGTTCCTCACGGGGCGGCCGGCGCGCTCGAGGTCAACATCTCCACGGAGCAAACCGGCATCGGCGTCGCGCTCCGCACGGGCGAAGCCGTCTATGTCGCCGACGCCACCGCGTCGCCGATCGTGTCACGACGACTCGTCGAGGCCACCGGCACGAAGTCGGCGCTGTTCGTTCCCCTTCCCGGCCGTGCCGGCTGGGCCGGCGCGATGGCCATCACATGGATTACACCCCACCGACGTCTCGATCCGCTCTCCACACAGGTACTCCAGGTGCTCGGCGCCGAGGTCGGGCGGGTTCTCGAACGCCTCCTCGCCTCAGAGCAGCTGGCCGCCGACGTGCGGACCGACCCGTTGACGGCGTTGGGTAACCGACGCGGCTGGGACCAGGCCCTCGCCGGCATCACCGCGGGAGACACCGTGATCATGTTGGATCTCGACCGGTTCAAGGACGTCAACGACCGACTCGGTCACGCCGGGGGCGACCAAGTGCTCCGCGCCATGGCCGCGTGCCTTCGTTCCGCTGCCCGCACCGGTGACTGCATCGTCCGCTACGGCGGCGAGGAGTACGCGATCCTTCTCAAATCGGCGGGCGACGACGGGGCCCGCGAGTACCTCGACCGAGTCGCGGTTCTCTGGGAAGTCGATGGCGCGGTGACTACCTACTCAGCCGGCTGCGCCGTCCACCATGAAGGCGACGCCGCCCACGTCACCGTGCGCCACGCCGATGACGCCCTGTACCTCGCCAAATCCCAAGGCCGCAACCGGGCAGTCGTTCACGTCCCCTAACGCTGTCGCTCCAGTGCGAGCCACGCTTGAAACCCGCCGATCAGGTCAGTAGCGCGTCGAAGTCCGAGGTCCTGAAGGGATACGGCCGCGAGGCTCGAGCTGTACCCCTCGTTGCACACGAGCACGATGCGTTGGTCGTGGTCGCTCGACTCGGCGACGCGATGGTCGCTCGTGGGATCGAGCCGCCATTCCAGGACATTGCGATCGATCACCAACGCGTCGGGGAGCACGCCGTCGCGTTGGCGTTGCTCGAGGGGCCGGATGTCGACGATCAGCGCTCCGGCCATTCGCTCGGCCTCCAACGCCTCCGGCTCCACTCGTTGGAGGCGGGCGCGGGCGGCTGCCAGTAACTCGTCGACACTTGCCGGCTGTTCCACTAACGACATTCTGTCCGCCTACATACCCTCCCGGGGTTGGTCTATATACCCCTCGGGGGTACTCTGCGTATGTGGAAACGAAACCCGGTTATCGCGACACCAAGGACGATCTGCTCAAGCGGCTGCGGCGTATCGAGGGGCAGGTGCGCGGCCTTCAGCGGATGGTGGAAGCCGACACCTACTGCATCGACATACTCACCCAAGTAGCCGCCGTCACGAAGGCATTGCAGAGCGTGGCCGTGGGTCTCCTCGAAGAACACATGCGCCATTGCGTGGCCGACGCTGTCGCAATCGGTGGTGACGAAGCCGACCGGCTGGTCACCGAGGCGAGTCGGGCGATTGAAAGACTGGTGAAGAGTTGACCCACGTCGACCTCGCTCTCCGCGGCATGACCTGCGCCGCGTGCGCCGCGACGATCGAGAAGCGGCTCAACCGGCTCGAGGGGGTCATGGCGACGGTCAATTTCGCCACCGAGAAGGCAGCCGTCGACTACGACGACAGCCGCTTGCGCCCCGACGATCTCATCGCCGCCGTCGAAGCGGCCGGCTATGGAGCCACCTCGTCCACGGAGTCGGGCGAGCCCGATGATCTGACGTCGTTGCGCCGCCGCCTTTTCGGGTCACTCGGGTTGACGATTCCCGTGGTGGCGATGGCCATGTTCTCGGGGTTGCAGTTCACCAACTGGCAGTGGCTGTCGCTGGCGCTCGCCACACCGGTCGCCACGTGGGGGGCTTGGCCCTTCCACAAGGCCGCGTGGGCCAACCTGCGCCACGGCGCGGCCTCCATGGACACGCTCATCTCAGTCGGCGTGCTCGCCGCGTTCGGATGGTCGCTGTGGGCCCTCTTCTTTGGTGATGCCGGTACGTCGGGTATGACCATGCCGTTCTCGTTCACGCTGTCGCGGGACCTAGCCGGCGAGCGGCTCTACCTGGAGGTGGCATCAGGTGTCACCGTGCTCGTCCTCGCTGGCCGCTATCTCGAGGCGAGGGCGAAGCGACGCGCGGGCGCCGCGTTGCGGGCACTGCTCGAGATGGGCGCGAAGGACGTCGCTGTGCTCGACGACGATGGCCGCGAGCGCCGGATCCCCATCAGCCAACTCGCGGTGGGCGATCACTTCGTGGTTCGTCCCGGGGAGAAGGTCGCCACCGACGGTACGGTCGAGGACGGAACCTCCGCGATCGACGAGTCGATGCTCACCGGCGAGAGCGTCCCCGTCGAGGTCGGTCCGGGCGACCGCGTCGTGGGCGCCACGGGGAACGCGGGCGGCCGCCTCGTCGTTCGGGCCACGCGGGTCGGCGCCGACACGCAGCTGGCGCAGATGGCGCGCCTCGTCGAGCAGGCGCAAGCCGGGAAGGCGCCGATACAGCGGCTGGCCGACCGCGTGTCAGCGGTTTTTGTACCCGTCGTCATCGCGCTCGCCCTCGCCACACTCGGTTACTGGCTGGCCGACACCGGCGACACGACCCGCGCCTTCACCGCCGCAGTGGCTGTGCTGATCATCGCCTGCCCCTGCGCTCTCGGCCTCGCCACCCCAACGGCGCTTCTGGTGGGCACGGGTCGAGGTGCGCAACTGGGCATCTTGATCAAGGGCCCAGAGGTATTGGAGTCGACCCGCCGCATCGACACCGTGATCCTCGACAAGACGGGCACGGTCACCACCGGCACGATGAGCCTGGTGGAGGTCGTCCCCGCCGACGGGGTGGACTGCGGGGAGGCTTTGCGGCTCGTCGGCGCGCTGGAAAACGCGTCGGAACATCCGATTGCTCGTGCCATCGCTCGTGCGGCGGCGGAGATCGGAGACCTCCCGCCGGTTGAGGGCTTCGCCAACCACGGCGGGCTCGGCGTCGAAGGGAACGTCGAGGGCCACGCGGTCGTGGCCGGGCGGCCGGCGCTCTTGGTGGACTGGTCACTCCCGCTCCCCGAAGAACTCAGCAGAACTCTCGAATCGGAAGTGGCGCAGGGCCGTTCGGTGATTGCCGCCGGCTGGGACGGCGCCGCCAAGGCGCTATTCGTCGTGGCCGACACCGTCAAGCCGACGAGCGCCGAGGCCGTCGAGCGCCTGCGCGACCTCGGGCTCCGACCGATCCTGCTCACGGGAGACAACCGGGCTACCGCGTCGACTGTCGCGGCACAGGTCGGCATCTCCGCCGACGACGTCATCGCCGAGGTGTTGCCCGTCGAGAAGGTCAACGTCGTCAAGCGCCTGCAGCATCAGGGAAACGTGGTGGCGATGGTCGGCGACGGCGTGAACGACGCCGCCGCACTGGCTCAAGCCGACTTGGGCATCGCCATGGGGACGGGCACCGACGTTGCCATCGAGGCCAGCGATCTCACGCTGGTGCGGGGCGACCTGCGCGCCGCGGCCGACGCGATACAGCTGTCGCGCCGCACTCTGGCGGTCATCAAGGGCAACCTCTTCTGGGCGTTCGCCTACAACGTGGCCGCGATTCCGGTCGCCGCGTCCGGCTACTTGAACCCGGTGCTCGCCGGGGCAGCCATGGCGTTCTCGTCGGTGTTCGTCGTGACCAACAGCCTCCGGCTACGCCGCTTCCAACCACTGATCTAGGGCTCCCGGCATGATGCGCTCCCCGCACGATGCGATGGGCCATGGCGGTCATGGCGCCAGGTCTATGGACGACATGGCTCGCGACATGCGCAACCGCTTCCTCTTGGCCGCGGGCTTTTCGATACCCATCGTCTTGTGGTCGCCCATCGGCCGAGACGTTGTCGGTTTCGACGTTGCCGCGCCGTTCGGGCTGCGCGACGACGTGTGGTCGCTGTTGCTCTGCCTGCCGGTGATCTTCTATTCGTGCTCGATCTTCTTCAGCGGAGCGTTCGCGGCGCTCAAGGCGCGCACGCTGGACATGATGGTGCTCGTCGCCGTGGCGATCGCAGCCGGCTGGTTGTACTCCGTCGGCATCACCCTCACCGGCGGCGGCGACGTTTTCTACGAGGCGGCCAGCGTGCTGGCCAGCTTTGTGCTGCTGGGCCACTGGTTTGAGATGCGAGCCCGCGGTGGCGCCAACGACGCCATTCGCACACTGCTCGATCTGGCCCCGCCGATGGCTGTCGTGTTGCGAGAAGGCGAACCGGTGGAGGTCCCGACCGCCGAAGTTGTAGTCGGCGACCTATTGCTTGTCCGGCCGGGCGCGAAGGTCCCGGTCGACGCGATCGTCGACTCAGGCGAGAGCGATGTCGACGAGTCGATGGTCACGGGCGAAAGCCTCCCGGTGCACAAAGCGCCCAGAAGTGAGGTGATCGGGGCCACGATCAACATTGATGGCACGTTGCGCGTACGCGCATCGAAGGTCGGCAGCGACACGGCACTGGCTCAGATCGTGCAGCTCGTCCAAGAGGCCCAGAACTCCAAGGCCCCGGGCCAGCGCCTCGCCGATCGCGCTGCGTTCTGGCTCGTGCTCGTGGCCCTCCTCGGAGGCCTGCTCACCTTTGTCGTCTGGTTGGCCTTCCGGCCGGCCCACGAAGCACTGCTATTCGCGATCACGGTCGTGGTGATCACCTGTCCCGACGCACTCGGCCTCGCCACCCCGACGGCGATCATGGTCGGCACCGGTCTGGGCGCAAAGCGTGGGGTCCTTTTCAAGAACGCCATGGCGCTGGAAACCGCGGCGCGGATCCAGATCGTGGTCATGGACAAGACCGGGACGCTAACCAGGGGCGAGCCGGAGGTCGTCGAGGTCGTGCTGGCGGACGGGGCCAATGAGCAGCAAGTCCTGGCGTTGGCCGCCGCGCTGGAGCGCGAGTCCGAGCACCCGCTGGCGAGGGCCATCGTCCGGCGCGCTGCCGCGCTTGGAACACCCAGCCTCACGGCGAGCGAGTTCGACAACGAGCGCGGGGCGGGTGCGCGGGCCACTGTTGATGGCCACCATGTGGCGGTCGGCAACACCCGGCTGATGGAACTCGAGGCCGTGACTCTTGATGGTCTCGAGGCGCGGCGGGCGGAGGTCGCCGGCAACGGGCGCACCGCCGTCATCGTGGCAGTCGATGGGAAAGCCATGGCAATTTTGGGTATCGCAGATGCTCCCCGCCCGACATCAACCGGGGCCGTGCAGGCTCTTCACGAGCTCGGGATCGAGGTCGTCATGCTCACCGGTGACAATCGGACTACCGCGCAGCGCATCGCCGCGGACCTCGGCATCGACATCGTGATCGCCGAGGTCCTCCCCGCCGACAAGGCCGCCCACATCTCCAAGCTCCAACAACGCGAACGAAAGGTGGCGATGGTCGGCGATGGCGTCAACGACGCCCCCGCCCTCGCGCAGGCCGACCTGGGTATCGCCATCGGCGCCGGCACCGACGTCGCTATCGAGGCCGCGGACTTGGTATTGATGCGATCCGACCCTCTCGATGTCCCGACTGCGCTCGTCATCGGACGCGGCACCCTGCGCAAGATGCGCCAGAACCTCGGCTGGGCTATCGGCTACAACGCCATCGCCCTACCCATCGCGGCGGGGATATTCGAACCCGCCTTTGGGCTGGTGCTGCGGCCCGAGATCGCCGCGTTGAGCATGTCGGGCTCGAGTTTCATCGTCGCCGTGAACGCTCTGTTGCTCAAACGCCTCCGACTACCTGATCGTGCAAGAGGGTGATGACAGACTGGACTTGATCGGTGGTTTCCAAGCCTGGCTCGCGCTCGACCACCGCTAGTCGTCGCTGTGGAGCTGCCCGCGGATATCGCCGCCGGGGTTCGCTGTGGTGTGGACGTTCACGTAGTACTGGTCGGGATGAGCCGCAATATTGGCGGCCAAAGCTGCGTCAACATTCGTCACGCACCCCGAGGACTTGCCCTGCGCGTTGAGCGGCGCGAGCGGGACAACGACGGGGCCATTCGTGCCGACCGGCGCGAAATGGATGTGGGCCGCGACCGCAGGGGTTGTGGTGGTGAAGTCGAGCTTGAAGCACACGGTTGTGCCCTTGATCTCGATCTCGGCCGAGCCCTTACCGCCGAGGGCGTTGGGCGGAACTTCGTTCGTACCGCTCAGACGCGCTCCTACCTCGGCCTCCTCATCCGACTCGCAAGCAGGCGCCGAGTGTGTGGTGGTTGTCGTCGCGACCGTCGAAGTTGTCGAGTGATCGTCGTCGCCCGACTGGTCGTCTCCCTCGTGATGGTCGCCTTCGTGCTCGTCGTCATCTGACTCGGCACAGGCCGTGGTTGTCGTCGTCGGGGCGACCGTGGTAGTCGGCGCCACCGTCGTGGTCGTCGCGGCCGCGGTAGTGGTCGTCGAATCGTCCCCCTCGTGCTCGTCGTCATCCGACTCGACCTTGGCCGTGGTCGAGGTGGCGGCCGTGGTCGTCGTGGCACCCTGTGTAGTGGTGCTGCCGGAGGCTGTCGTCGTGCTCTCCGAGTCGTCCTCCGAGTGGTGCACAACGGTCGGCGACGCCGTTTTGCCGGACGATCCGGTGAAGGCCGCGGCCACGGTTACGCCGCCGAGCAGAGCTCCTGCGGCCGCTCCTGCCGCCACGATTCGCTGCAGACGCCGACTTGGTTTCCAACTACGCACGTTGTTTTCGCCCATAGCGAGGATCATGTTCGGGTCGCGGCAAACGGCAAGACGCGATGATCAGTCTTGGGTTGCTCTTAACCGATTTCGAACCTAAGCGCCGACGGCCTACTTTCTCTTGGCCTTGGACTTGTTCAAGGTCACGGCGGCGCGAACGAGAGCCTTCAACGCCTTCTCGTTGATCTTCTCGCCCTCCTGGAAGTCGATGGCACGCCTTGTGTTCCCCTCAAGACTGGAGTTGAAGAGGCCCGAAGGATCCTTCAGGGCCGCCCCTTTGGCGAAGGTCATCTTGACGACGCTCTTGTAGGTCTCGCCGGTGCAGATGATCCCGTCGTGCGACCACGTCGGGACCCCTCGCCACTTCCACTCCTCGACGACTTCGGGATCGGCTTGCTTGACTAGGGCTCGCAGCCGGCTGAGCATCTCGCCCCGCCAGTCGCCTAGCTCCTTGATTCTCCCGTCGATCAGCTGAGAGGGAGACTCGCTCTTCTTCACCATGCCGACCTTACCGGAGGCGCGGTTTGGGCTCTCAGCCATGTCAGGACGGGATGGTTGCGGGGACCGGCAAGTCGACTGTCAGCCGTTGGAGTTCCTTCACCGAGAAACCGGACGACGTCGACGTCGAGCACCCGACGCCGCGCGTCCCGGGGCGACGGCACAGCGAACGGCTGGGAACGAAGGCCATGCGGGATGCTCGGCATCGCGTTCCTGCCCTTGAGCGCGGGAGCCATTGGGTCACTTTGAATGTGCCAATGGATGCCTCGGCTGATACAGGCCGACTTCACCTCCGCCCGGAAGGGAGATCTTGGTGACCGAGCCCCACCTCGCTTCTTCCACCTGCGAACACGTCACGCCCTTCGCCCGGAGCGCGCTCATCTCGGCCTCGAGATCGTCACACATGAGATAGAGCGCCGTGTTGGCAGCCCCATCGGTGGGATGAACGGCGACCTCGGCAGGAGGCAGCGCGAAGATCAGCCAACCGTGACCAGCGTCCACCGAGGAAAAGCCGAGGACCTCACGGAAGAAGTCGCGATCGGCCGTCGCATCCTGGCTGTACACGATCACATGAGAACCGAAGATCATGAGCCTGCTCCGTTCACATCGAGTCCTCGTCCGCTAACTCATCCTGCCCGAAGCGCGTGCCGATACGGTTTCATCGTGTGAGCCGGGTCGTCGAGTCCATCAGCCCGGCGCGCTTGGGAACCAGGTTTCGGTGGCTGCTGGCTTCGTCGTGGATCAGCAACGTCGGAGACGGCATTGCGCTCGCGGCGGGACCGCTGCTGGTCGCCTCCCAGACCCGTGACCCACTGCTGGTCGCGCTGGCCGCGCTGCTGCAGCGCGTGCCGTGGTTGTTGTTCGGTTTGTACGCGGGTGTCGTGGCAGATCGGCTGGATCGACGCCTGATCGTGGTCGTGGTGGACCTGTCGCGCGCGGTCGTGCTGGCGGTGCTGTCGCTGATGATCGTGACCGACGCAATCAACGTGGCCGTTGTGCTGACCGTCATGTTCGTGCTGGGCACGGCCGAGACGTTCGCTGATATCACGACGAACACTCTGCTGCCGATGTTGGTCGACAAGGCCGACCTGGGCATTGCCAACTCGCGGCTGATGGTCGGCTTCATCTCCGCGAACCAGCTCGCCGGCCCGCCGATCGGCGCAGCCCTGTTCGTTGTCGGCATGGCGTGTCCGTTCGCGACGCAAGCCACGCTGGTGGCCCTCGGCGCGATCTTGGTCAGCCGGATCTCGGCCGCGAAGCCCACCGACGTCGAGACGCACGACCGTCCGCGCACACAGATTGTCCAGGGACTGCGATGGCTGTGGAACCACCCGCCAGTGCGAACACTGACGATCACAATCGTGTCGTTCAACGTGACGTTCGGGGCAGCGTGGTCGGTGTTGGTGCTCTATGCCGAGGAACGGTTGGGTCTCGGCGAGATCGGGTTCGGGTTGCTGGCCACCGCAAGTGCAGTTGGCGGCGTGCTCGGGTCGTGGGCATACGGATGGATCGAGCGGCGCGTCAGCCTGAGTGACATCATGCGCATCGGGTTGATCATCGAGACATTCACGCACCTCACCCTGGCGCTCACGACGAGTGCGGCCGTGGCCATGGTGGTGTTCTTCCTGTTCGGCGCGCACGCCGCCGTGTGGGGAACGACGGCTACGAGTATCAGGCACCGAGCCGTCCCGACCGAGTTCCAGGGACGCGTCGGCAGCGTCTACATGATGGGAGTCCAGGGCGGGATGGTGGTCGGCGCGGGCATCGGTGGGCTCATCGCCCGCCCATGGGGAGTGACGGGACCGTTCTGGTTCGCCTTCGTCGGCTCCGCGCTGATCCTGGTGGTCATTTGGCGCGCGCTCACCAACATCGCCCACGCCGACGAGCACGCGCCGGCCCCATCGAGGTAGGCGTTCGCGAGCGTGACATGCTCGGACGATGGAACTCGAGGGAATGAAGGCAGACCTGCATCGGTACCTGCAGGTAGGGCGCGATGCCTTGGTGTGGAAGCTAGAGGGTTTGTCGGAATACGAGATCCGCCGGCCGACGACGCCGACAGGTACGAACCTGCTCGGCATCGTGAAGCACGTCGCGAGCGTGGAAGCGGGTTACCTCGGTGAGATCTTCGGCCGCCCGTTCACCGAACCGATGCCATGGATGGACGAAGGCGCAGAGGCCAACGCCGACATGTGGGCCACGGCCGAGGAGACCCGACAGGACATCGTCGATCTGTACCGTCGAGTGTGGACGCACAGCGACGCCACCATCGAAGCGCTCGATCTCGCCGCCGTCGGCCGCGTGCCGTGGTGGCCGGAGGGCCACAACGAGGTGACGTTGCACAGGCTGCTGATTCACATGATCGCGGAGACCCACCGACACGCGGGCCATGCCGACGTCGTTCGCGAGAGCATCGATGGTGCGGCCGGTCTGCGCGCCGACAACAGCAACCTCCCCGAGGGCGACGTGGCCTGGTGGGCCGATTATCGCAACCGAGTGGAGGCCGCAGCTCGCGCCGCCGACGACAAACCCCGCGGCATCTGACGTGTCGACCGAGGACAACAAGCGGGTGGTGGCGAACTTCGTCGAGGTGTGTCAGAACCAACACGACCTCGCCGCCGCGGACAACATCTTCCATCCCGAGTTCGTGAACCACTATGTGCCCGAAGGGCGCCCGATTCCGCCGACAGCCCGTCCAGCCGGCAGCTTCCAGACGTTCTACGGCATGCTGCTGCACGCATTCCCGGACGCGACCATGGAGGTCAACGAGCAGCTCGCCGAGCGAGATCTCGTGGCAACACGCAAGACGTTGCGGGGCACGCATCTCGGCGAACTCTGGGACCTGCCGGCCACCGGCAACCGCATCGCGTTTGAGTTCATCGACATCTTCCGGATCAAGGACGGCCAGCTCGTCGAGCACTGGACCTCGATAGACCTCGGCGCGCTCCGCAGTCAGATGCAGACCGGCGGGTAGGTGATCGCTTCAATTGGATCGAGCCGCGGGCCTCAGGATCCGCGATTGCCGTCGATGGTCTCGCGGATGATGTCGGCGTGGCCCGCGTGCCGTGCGGTCTCCTCGATCATGTGCAACGCAACCCACCGCACATTTTGGCTGGCCATCTCCGGCCACGCACACGGCGTGTCTAGATCAAGGCTGCCCAAAATCTCCTGCGAAGCGGCGATCTGCTCCCGGTAGTCAGCGACCACTGTCTCCATCGTTTCGTCATCGGTGAGACGAAAGGTCGGGTCCTGCCCTTCCGGCTTCACCTCAGGCCACTCACCCGGGAAGCTGCGCCCCGCCACGATCACCTGAAACCACCGACGCTCCCAAATCGCCGAATGCTTGATCAAACTGAGTAGCGATAGCGAGCTCGAGGTTGCGGCCATCCGCGCTTCGTCGTCGGACAGGCCGTGAAGTTTTTCGATCAGAGCCTCGCGTTGCATATCGAGAAACTCGCACAGGCCTGCTCGTTCCGTCTCAGGAGACGCCTTGGCTCTCGACATGCCACGCACGCTACCGATCCGTTCTCGCAGGCGCTGCGGCTCCGTGGTGATCGAGAGCATCAGCATTGTCCCAATGAGCGCATTGCTCGGATCACGCCGAGCGGCAGTTGTGCGTCGGGGCAATGCGAGACTCGACGCATGACGCCTGCGGACCAGGTTCGACGCTTCTACGACGAGATCTGGAACGTCCCCGATCTGGCCGCGATCCCCACAGTGCTGCATGCAGACATCACGTTTCGTGGCTCCCTCGGATCGGTACGCCACGGCCATCGCGACTTCGCCGACTATGTCCGGTCCGTGACGACTGCGTTGTCGGGCTACAAGTGCGAGATCGAGCAACTAGTTGCCGAGGGGGACAGCGTCGCCGCGCGGATGCTGTTTTCCGGGCGACACACCGGTGAGCTTCTCGGCCGAGCACCGACGGGCAAAACCGTCAAATGGGCAGGCGCGGCCTTCTTCACATTCGAGCGTGAGTTGGTTCGCGACCTCTGGGTTCTCGGTGACCTCGTCAGCTTTTACGCGCAACTCGACGCCGGCTCGGCGGCGCCACGCCATTGAGGCAGTTCTGCGTCGATAGCCGGTCCGCGCGGGACCGATGCCCGACGTCACCGCTCCAATGTGCGCTGTCCGCCTCTCGACGAGCCGAGGAGGCCAAACGTCCGTGTGCCAACGTGAGGCGGTGGAACCCGCAGTCGAGTTCCGAAGGTTGGGCCAGACTGAGCTGTCGCGCGTCGTCGAGATCGATCGTACTGAACGCATCGACGTGCTCTACGACCAGCACGGCACCCAACTCGTCGCGCGGCACGGCAACTGGAGCGCGCCGGCCTGGGACCCGGATGGTCACGGCGAACACTCCGTCGAGGCCCAGGTGCACACGCTCGAGCACTACGTCGCCACCGGCGGGATCGCGCTCGGTGCGTTCGCCAGCGGACGGCTGGTTGGCATCGGTGTCCTCGTCCCACACCTTCGGCCCAGGATCGCGCAGCTGGCATTCCTCCACGTCAGCGCACCGTTGCGTGCGACGGGTATCGGCAGCCGTCTGTCCGAGCAGCTCGAGCAGATCGCCCGCACCGCCGGCGACTCCGACATGGTCGTCTCGGCGACGCCATCGGAGAACACCGTGCGGTTCTACCTCGGTCGCGGCTTCCAGCCCATGGCGGACCCGTTGGCCGAGCTGTTCGAACTCGAGCCCGAGGACCTGCACATGCGCAAGGTGCTTTGAGCGCCTGCGCGCCCTTCGTGGCGCGGTGCATCGTGAAAACGAAACCGGACGCGAGCGGCACGGGCCGCACCCAACTGCCGTACTGCGCGCGAATCTTCACTCAGGCACGACCACGGGCCCAATCGATCGTGACTTCAGCGCCCGGGAAGGTCAGCGGGGCTGGGGCACGATGCGGATGTAGGGGCGCGGCGCTTTCCATCCGTCCGGGTAGATCGTCTTCGCTTCGTCGTCAGAGACAGAGCCGGCGATGATGACGTCCTCGCCCTGCTTCCAGTTCACCGGCGTGGCCACCCGGTGTTTGGCGGTGAGCTGCAGTGAGTCGATTACCCGCAGGACCTCGTCGAAGTTGCGCCCGGTGGTCATCGGGTAGACCAGGATCAACTTGATCTTCTTATCCGGGCCGATGACGAAGACGTTGCGCACCGTCTGGTTGTCGGCGGGTGTGCGCTTGGTGGGGTCACCGGAGGTGCTGGCCGGCAGCATTCCGTACAGCTTCGAGACGTTGAACTCGTCGTCGCCGATGACCGGGTAGTTGGGCGCATGCCCCTGCGTCTCTTCGATGTCGCTCGCCCACTTCGCATGGTCATCCGTCGAGTTGACCGAAAGCCCGATGACTTTGACGTTCCTACGATCGAACTCGGGCTTGATCTTCGCCATGTAGCCGAGTTCCGTCGTGCACACTGGGGTGAAGTCCTTCGGGTGCGAGAACAACACCGCCCACGAGTCACCGATCCAGTCGTGGAACTTGATCGGTCCTTGCGTCGTCTGCGCCTCGAAATCCGGTGCCGTTTCGCCAAGCTGAAGCGACATGTTTCCCCTCTTTCTGCATGGAATGTCACGGACATATTTGCACTGCTATTGAGGTCGCTGCGAAATCACCTCGGAAGTGGCGTGAGCTGAACCGAGCAGAACGGGTTCCTCCGCGTCGTAGCATCGGGTCGCGATGCCGGTTCGCACCGTCGTAGAACGTGGGCCCAAGGGAAAGAAGGCGGTGGCGTTCGCCGTCGACTGGCCGGGTTGGAGCCGGGGGGCCAAGACCCCCGAGTTGGCGCTCGAGCTGCTCGAGTCCTATCGCGAGAGGTACCGGCCGATCGCGGTCGCGGCCGGGATGGCCGACGAGTTCGACGGCGCCGGACGCCTCAAGGTCGTCGAGGACCGGGTCGGCCCGGGCTCGACCGACTTCTGGGGCATCTCCTTCTCTCCATCGGGTCTCGAGCGCGAACCGATGGACGACACCGAGATCGACCGCAAGATCAGGCTGCTGCGCGCGTGCTGGGGGTTCTTCGACGCGGTGGCGGCGCGGGTGTCCGCTGAGATGCGCAGGGGCCCTCGCGGCGGTGGGCGCGACCGCGACCGGATCATCCGACACACCATCCGCAACGAGAGCGAGGACTTCGCGAAGCGGGTGGGGTTACGGGTACCGGAGGGCGGTGCGCTCACGCCGAAGGGGCTGCGTGACTTCCGAAAGAAGTATGTCGCCGCGATGCGGGCATACAACGCCGGCGAGGGCAAACGGATGCGATCGTGGAACCTGCCGTTTCTCAT
>JBDUDK010000002.1:0-6668 GCA_040002995.1 Acidimicrobiales bacterium
GCCGACCAAGTGCGCACGATGGTTCGCGACGGCCTGCGCCGCACCGGCCAGGACGAAGTGAGCCTCACGTCGCTGTCGACGGCCGACTTCAGCGGAATCGAACGAGTCGTGCACGACGCGGTGAACGATCCAACGATCTGCGGCGACGTCGCTGTCTCGCTGCCTTCGCTGCGGGTCGACGCGTTCACGGTCAACGTCGCCGCGTCCTTGTCGAAAGGCCGGCGCACCGGTCTCACGTTTGCGCCTGAGGCCGGTTCGTGGCGGCTGCGCACCGTCATCAACAAGCTGATCACCGAAGAGGACTTGTACGCGGCGGTGGAGTCGGCCTACAGCCAGGGCTGGAACCGCATGAAGCTCTATTTCCTCGTCGGTCTACCCACGGAGTCCGACGCCGACACGCTTGGCATCGCCGAGCTGGCGAAGAACTGTGTCGAGATCGGCAAGCGCCACACGGGCCGCGCGTCGGTGACGGCGTCGGTCGGCGGATTCGTGCCGAAACCGCACACGCCGTTTCAATGGTTCGGGCAGAACACCACCGCGGAGTTGAGCCGCAAGATCGGCATGCTCCGCGACACCACGAAGCGCATGGCCGGCGTCCAGCTGAAATGGCACGACCCGAAGGCCACGCTGGCCGAGGGCATCGCGAGCCGAGGTGACCGCCGCGTTGGTCGGGTCATCGAGCACGTTTGGCGAGCCGGTGGCACCTTCCAGGAGTGGAGCGAGTGCTTCTCGCTGAAGCTATGGGAAGAGGCCATGGCCGCGTCGGCGCTCTCGATCGACTGGTACGTGCATCGCCATCGCGACGAATCCGAGCTGCTGCCGTGGGCCCATCTGTCGGCAGGACTCCATCCCGACTTCTTGTGGCTCGACTGGAAGTCGGCCCTCGCCGAGAGCGGACTCGAAGATTGCCGCTGGACGCCGTGCTACGACTGCGGCGTGTGCACCGGGTACGGCATCGAGCACGTGGTCGCCTCGCCGACGCCCCCAGCCGGGGGCAGCCAGGGCACCGGCCAGGACCTTGGCCGTGGTGGCGACGTGCCCGTTCGCCTGCTCGTGCGGACCGCCGAGGCCGTGACGTCATGAGAGTTCGGGTCCGTTTCACAAAGCTCGGCCAGATTCGCTGGATCGGCCACCGCGACGTGGCGCGCGTGTGGGAGCGCTCCCTACGACGGGCCGAGTTGCCCGTGGCCCGCACCGAGGGTTTTTCGCCGCGTCCCAAGATCAGTTTCGGTCTGGCCCTGTCGACGGGGCACGAGTCGCTCGGCGAGTACCTCGACATTGAGTTCCTCGACGATGACCCGTTCGCCGTCGGCGAACTGGCCGCGTTGCCCGGCCGTCTCAACGTCGCCTTGCCCGACGGCATGTCGGTGACGGCCGTCGCGGAGGTCGAGCCCCGATCTCCCTCGCTCCAAGAAGACGTCGTGGCCTGCCGCTGGGAGCTCATCGTCAGCGGCGTCGAGCTGTCGGCGGCGACCGACGGCGTGGCCGCCGCCCTGAGCGCCCCGAGCCTTGTCGTCACGCGTACACGCAAGGGTCACGATGTCACCGACGACATCCGCCCGGCCCTTGTCGATGCGCAGGTCTGCGGACCCGTCGACGGTGGCGTCCTCATCGTGGCCGAGCTGGCCACGCATCCCCGCAGCCTGCGTCCCGGCGAGTTCCTCAGCACCGTCTCACCCGATGCCGACGAACACCGTGTGCTGCGAACACACCAATGGATCGAGCGCGACGGCGCCCGCCGGGAACCCCTTCCGGCCGAGGCGACGACTGCGCCGCACGCGAGAGCGCGTGCGTCATGAGAAGGGATCACCCCCATGTCCGAGCTTTTTCCCGACGGCTTCCCCGTTCCCGCGGACGGTCAACCGGTCGCTGACGGCGCGGCCCCGCCGCGCACCCCCGCGAAGCGCCGTCGCGGCTCGCGGGGCGGGCGCAATCGCGTGGCCACGAACCGGCCTCGTCAAGTCGACGACGTAGAAGACGTAGAAGACGTCGAAGTCGATGACGAGCAACCTGAGTTACCCGAGCGTCCGATCGAGGGCAGGATCCAGGACCCGGTCGTCGCGGAGCAGGCTCTGGTGCGCAAGCCCCAGATCGGTGACAGCCGCCCCGCCCCGGGGGCCGCCCCGCCCAAACCGTCGATGAACGGCGAAGCGCGCACGGGTCCGTCCACCGCCAAGAAGCGTCGCCGTCGCGGCGGCCGGGGACGCACCGGGTCGAAGGCGATCGAATCGCTCCGCGACGACGAGCCCATCGAGCTCGACGACGACGTCCGTGCCCGGCGCAGAGGGCGTGAGCGTAACGGTCGCCCCGTCGGCCGCTATCTGATGAGCGTCCACGTCCGGCCCGAGCTCACCCAGATCGCCGTGCTCGAAGGGCGCTCACTCATCGAGCACTACGTGAGCCGCCCGGCCGACGACGCCGGCCAGATCCACGGCAACATCTACCTGGGCAAGGTCCAGAACGTGCTGCCGGGCATGGAGGCCGCGTTCGTCGACATCGGCACGCCGAAGAACGCCGTGCTGTACCGCGGCGACGTTCAGTACGACGCCGAGGACATTCTCGAAAAGGGAACGAACGCCCGCATCGAGGAGATTCTTCGGCCGAAGCAGACGATCGTATGTCAGGTCACGAAGAACCCGATCGGGGCCAAGGGGGCTCGGCTCACGCAAGAGGTGTCGTTGCCGGGCCGCTTCGTGGTCCTCATCCCCAACTCACGCACGTTCGGTATCTCCAAGCGTCTGCCCGACAACGAGCGCAAGCGGCTGCGGACGATCCTCGATCGAGTCAAGCCCGATGAGCACGGCGTGATCGTGCGCACTGCAGCCGAAGGGGTCGTCGCCGAGGAGCTCGAGCGCGACGTGCAGCGGCTGCTTCGGCAGTGGGCCCAGATCGATGCCCTCGCCAAGCGCTCGCAAGCGCCGAAGTTGCTCTACCGCGAACCGGGTATGGCCGTGCGGGTCATACGCGAGGAGTTCAACAAGGAATACCGCGGCATCGTGATCGACGACCAAGCTCTTTACGAGGACGTGCGCGAGTACGTGGCGTCGATCAGTCCCGAGCTCGCCGACCGGGTCGAGTACTACGACCCGGAAGCGGTGGGCCTGGCCCTCTTCGAGCGTCACCATGTGCACGAGCAGGTGCACAAGGCGCTCGATCGCAAGGTCTGGCTTCCGTCAGGTGGTTCGTTGATCATCGATCACACCGAAGCGCTCACCGTGGTCGACGTGAACACCGGCAAGAACGTGGGCAGCACCAACCTCGAAGAGACCGTGTTTCGCAACAATCTTGAAGCGGCCGACGAAATCGCGCGGCAGCTGCGCCTGCGCGATATCGGCGGGATCATCGTCATTGACTTCATCGATATGGAGATCAAGGACAACCGCCAGAAGGTGATGACCACCTTCCGAGATGCGCTCGCCCGCGACAAGACGCGCACGCAGGTCTTCGACATCTCCGAGCTGGGACTCGTGGAAATGACCCGCAAGCGCATCGGCGAGGGGTTGCTCACGAGCTTCGCCACGCTGTGCCCCATGTGCGACGGGCGTGGCGTCAAAGTCGACTGGGACATGATCGAGGGTCGCGACTGACCGGCTTTGGGGCGGGCCGGAACCGTCGGTTACAGTCGACGGGCTATGTATGCAGTGATCGCCACCGGTGGGAAGCAGGAACGCGTCGAGGCTGGGCAACGCCTCAATGTCGAACTCCTGAATGGCGACGACGGCGCCCAAGTGTCGCTGCGCCCGGTCCTCCTGGTCGATGACGGCCACATCTTGGCTACCCCGTCCCAGCTCGAGGGGGCCATCGTCTCGGCCCGGATCGTGGGCCGGGCCAAGGGTCCCAAGATCAACGGCTTCACCTATAAATCCAAGACCA
Source organism: Acidimicrobiales bacterium (assembly GCA_040002995.1). Lineage (GTDB taxonomy): Bacteria > Actinomycetota > Acidimicrobiia > Acidimicrobiales > Ilumatobacteraceae > JBDUDK01. The sequence goes on from JBDUDK010000002.1 coordinate 3,874, forward strand.
ACCAGCGGCGCCGGTACGGCCATCGCCAGCACTACACGGTCATCGAGATCACCTCGATCACGAAAGGCTGAGGACATGTCGAAGACCAAGGGCGGCGGTTCCACCCGAAACGGGCGCGACTCCAACGCGCAGCGCCTCGGCGTGAAGGTGTTCGACGGTACGGCAGTGCGATCCGGCGCCATCATCGTGCGCCAGCGTGGCACCCGGATCCACCCCGGCGTCAACGTCGGTAAGGGTGGCGACGACACTCTCTTCGCCACCGCTGACGGCACCGTGAAGTTCGGCGCGCGCAAGGGCCGCAAGCTCGTCGACGTGAACCCGCCCGCGTAGCGGTCAATCGGCCGTCGGCGGAGCCGGCTGCAAGCGGTGGAGCACCACCACCTGGCCGTCGTCCATGATCGTCTCGAACGCGCCGCTCCCTCGTATCTCGGCGAAGAGAGCCGCGTCCTCGACTCCGAGAGTGCCCAGGTCGATGGCGAGGAAATCGACGCGATGCGGATCACGGTTGTTCTCTCCGTTGTTGCCCCAGTTCGTGGCGCGCCACGGCGTGGGGAAGCTGTAGATCTCCCACCGCTCCGCGAGATGGGGCACGAGGTTGTATGACGCGGCTACCGACGCGTCCGGCGGTATCAAGCCGACGGCGGCGTCGAGTGACCGCTGGTTGAGGTTAGGCACCAGTGGCCAGGCGCCTTGCGCGTACTGCTCGCTGACCGGCGAGTTGCCCCAGCGCACGATCGTGAACGCCGACGCCCCGACGATCGCCACCGCCACCATCCGGCGCCAACTTCGCCGTCGGAGAAACGCCACGCCCTCGACCATTCCGATGGTCATCGAGAGGACGGGCAGCGCCGCGTAGTGATACTGCGTGCTCCACGTGAAGTTGTAGGGGGTGAGCAGGTTCGCCATCATTTGCGGAAGCCCGATCAGCCACGCGACCGGTGCGAGCAGAGGCGTGAACGCATAAGGGGCGGCGAGGTCGCGGACATAGCCGACGGCGTTGGCGTGACCGAGCTGGCGAATCGCCGACGTAGGGTGGGCCGCGACGTGGAAGAGCACGCTGGTCGCGGAGTGCCCGAGCGGTCCGTAAAGGGCGCCCTCATAGAACGCTCCTCCTGGGTTGAAGATTGGGATCACGACCTTCGTCGAGATAAGGAACCAACCGACGCCGCTCGTGAACGTCAGGAGTCCGGCGCGTCGTTGTCCTTTGAGCGCAAAGAAGAGGCCGAGCCCAGCCACGGCGAGGGCCACGTCTTCCTTCCAGATGATTGCGAGCAGGCACCACAGCGCGAACCGACCCCAACGACGATCAAGCCCGGCGACGTAGGCCGCCAACAGAGGGGCAATCGCCAGCACCTCGGGGTGGAACAGCTCATTGTTCAACCACCCGAGCGAAAAGTGCCCGAGGTAGGCGAGCGCAAGGACCAGCGCCAACCATCGGGAGCCGAGCCGGCGCCGCGCCGCCGCCTCGACCGCGAACGCGCCGGCACCGAGGGCGGCGACCTGGAGCAAATTCAAAAACGCGGGGCCCGCTCCAAACCATGAGAAGGGCGCGAGCAACCAGAAGCCGGGCTGCACGTGATGGCCGAATATCGGCAGCCCACGCTCGCTCAGGAACTGTCCGCCATGGGCGGAGACCCACAGCGATTGGGTGTAGACCCCCATATCGAAGTCGAGGCTGCGGAAGCGTTGATGTTGCAGGAGCACGAGCCGCCACCACACCAGACACCACACGGTGACCGCGGCCGAAAGCAGCATCGGAATGCGAGTCACGACGCGCGCCGCAGTGTCGTCTTGGGTTATAGGGGGCGCGTCGACTGTCGTGGCGGGAACCGTCACGACGCTCGTCATGGATCATCGTCGGTTCGCGGCCGTGGTTGATTGAGCCGACCAGGGCTTTATCGGTCCAGGTCGACGCCATCGGGCAGGGCGGTGGGGTCCCAGCCGAGATGGGCCACCGCCGTGCGGAACGCAAAGCGGTCGGTCATGCCCCCGACATAGGTGACCGCGGCGCGAACCGCGTCGGGGGAGCCGGCCGGGAGCCCGCCGTGCTCCTGCACGGCGGGGATCCGGTTGGGTCGGTCGGCAAAGAACTCGACGAGGTCCCGAAGGATCTTGATCACCGCGGCGGCCTGCGCCGTCGACGCCGGCCGCAGGTAGATGAGCTCGTAGTTGACTCGACGGAACTCGGCGAGGGCCTCGGCCAGTGGCTCGGCCATGCCGACAACTCCGTGCTCGACCACCCCCTCGGTGAGGGCGTCGATGAAGGAACCCAGCTGCTGGCCGCGGGTACGGCCACAGCGGTCGGCGACCAGCGCGGGCAGTTGCTCGGACGCGATGATGCCCGCGGCCACCGCGTCCTCCCAGTCGTGGCACACGTAGGCGATGCGATCGGCCCAGGAAACGACTTCGCCCTCGGGCGTCGTCGGCGGGGGACGGCTCCATGAGTGGTTCCGTATGCCATCGAGCGTCTCGGCGCACAGGTTCAGCGACTCGAGGACCACGTCGGCCCCCCACACAGCGTGGTCGTAGCCGCCGGGCACGTAAGGACTGAGGGCATCTTCGCTGGCGTGCCCGCCGGGACCGTGGCCGCAGTCGTGGCCGAGGGCGATGGCCTCGGTGAGATCGACGTTGAGCCGGCAGGTCTGAGCGATCGCGGTGGCGACCTGTGCGACCTCGAGTGCGTGCGTGAGGCGCGTCCGTTGATGATCGTCGGGGAACACAAACACCTGCGTCTTGCCGGCGAGGCGCCGGAACGCGCTGGCGTGAAGGATCCGGTCACGGTCGCGTTCGAAGCA
>JBDUDK010000127.1:0-6606 GCA_040002995.1 Acidimicrobiales bacterium
CTCGAAGTCATCGAGACCTGCCTCACCAACAACGTGACCACGTCCCGCCCGCTGGCCGTCGCCTTTTTTACGAACGAGGAAGGGGCGCGGTTCGCCCCCGACATGATGGGATCGCTCACCTACGCGGGCGGACTCGCGATCGAAGAGGCGCTCGACACCGTGGGCATCGACGGCGCGCGCGTGGGCGACGAACTTGCGCGCATCGGCTACGCGGGACCGTTTCCTTGCCCCGGACCCCCTCCGCACGCGTTCGTCGAGCTGCATATCGAGCAGGGTCCGGTACTCGAACGCGAAGGCGTCACGATCGGCGTCGTGACTGGCGTACAGGGCATCAGCTGGCACGAGCTCACGGTGGTCGGGCAGTCGAACCACGCCGGCACGACCCCGATGCACCTGCGGCACGATGCCGGGGAAGTGGCCGCTGAGATCGCTGTCTTCGTCCGCCGGCTCGCGCTCGAACTGGGTCCGCCCCAAGTCGGCACCGTCGGTGTGCTCGAGCTTCAGCCCAACCTCGTCAACGTCGTGGCCGCCCAGGCCAGACTCACCGTCGATCTGCGCAACACCGACGACACCGTGCTCACCGAGGCCGAGCGGCGCGTCGCTCTCTTCAGCAACGAGATCGCCGACCGTGAGCACGTCACAATCACGTCGCGGTCGCTCGCCCGCTTCGCTCCCGTCGCCTTTACGCCAGAGCTCGTCGACCGGGTCGAGGCCACGGCGCGAGGTTTAGGCCACTCCGTCCTTCGTCTCCCGAGTGGTGCCGGTCACGACGCGCAGATGCTGGCGCGCGTGTGTCCCACCGCGATGGTCTTCACGCCGAGCATCGGAGGCATCAGCCACAATCCGGCCGAGCTCACCGCCGACGCCGACCTCGAGGCAGGGGCGAACGTGTTGCTGCAGGTGCTCCTCCAGCTTGCCTCTGGCCCATGATGGAACCCATGCACGAACTCACTGTCCTTGGCCACGACGTTCGCCACCCCATCGACCATGTCGAGTGCTTTCCGGCACCCGCCAACGTGACACGTGTCAGGGCGGTGACCGAGGAGGTGGCGTCGCTCTGCCCAGTGACCGCTCAGCCCGACCTGTCGACAGTGGTGATCGAGTACGTCCCCGGCGGCTGGTGCGTCGAGTCGAAGTCGCTCAAGCTCTACCTCTGGTCGTTTCGAGATCGACAGGTGTTCGCGGAGGCGTTCGCCGCGGAGATCGCGGCCGAGATCTTCATGACCGCGACACCGCGGATGGTGCGCGTCGAGCTGACCCAACGGGCGCGCGGCGGCATCACCGTGACGGCGGTGGCTGAACGTCATCGTTGAGGGCGCCGGCGCCTGAACCGGCGCCCTCTCACGCGAGAAAGGTCAGCTGGGCAGGCCGATGCTCATGTCTATGAATTGGTTCGTCACGACATCGCTCGCCTTGAGACCGGCCTTCACCGGCTGCGGGGCGCTGGCGAAGATCGGCGTCTCGACCGCGATCAACGCGTCGACTCGAGTTTCGTCGAAGTTGCCGAGCGTCTTGTCCGGCCCGTTCGACACGAGACCGTCCTTGAGCATCGTCTTCGCGGCGTAGTCGGCCACCCCCTGGCTGTATACCCAGTCAGCGTTGTACTTCGTGACCGCCTCGAGGATGAGGGCGTTGGTGTTCGCGGGATCGGCGACGTAGTCGACCTGCGCCTGCTGCACGATGGGCACGAGTTTCTTGAAGCAGTCGGCGTACTTCGTGATGTTTTCCGGCTTCGTCGCGAGCGGCTGGGCGTAGGGCTTCCAGCCCGTGTCGTCGATGTACGCGTAGGCCACCGGCTTCGCCCAATCCTTGACCTCGTACTGGTAGATGTAGGGCTCGGCCGAGCCGAAACCTTGCGAGGCGATCTTGCCTTGCGCGGCAACGAAGTTGCCGGGCGAACCGTCGTAGGAACCGTCGGTGTTCTCCTTCTTCAGGATGCCCTTGGCGATGAGGTAATCCATGTACGTGCCGCCACCGAAGTACTGGACCTTGGCGTTGGTCTTGCCGAGATCTTCGATCGTCTTCACGTCGGGGTAGGTGGCGGGATCCCAGAAGATGATCTGGGGGTTCTTCTCTAGGGGGGCGACGATGGCCACGGTTGGGAAGTCGGCGGAATGTTGAATCGACTCGTCCGTCGTGACGTACGCGAGCAAGATGCTGGGATCCTCGTAGAGCAGCGCGGTGTCCTGCTTGAAGCCGACTGCCCCACCCCCCGCCCGGATCTCGATCTTCACACCGGTGGGCGCGCCACCGTGGGCGACGAGGTCACCGATCACAGCTTTCTTGCTGGTGTCGATGGTCGGGTTCGGTCCGACGAGTTGATAGAGCCCGCCGTGCTCGGCCTCGGGCCACCAGTCCTTCTGTACCACGACGGTGTCAGGGCATAGTCCCTTGAGGTTCACATCTTTCGTAGCCGCAGCCGTGGTGCCCGCACCCGCGGTGGTGCCTGGACCGGCCACCGTCGTGGCCGTCGCGGCGCCCGTTGTGCCCGGGCTGCCCGTGGTTGTGGCCGTGGTGTTGCTCTTGCTGCTGCCGCACGCGGCGAGCGCAACTGTCCAGGCCAGCGGCACCGCCAGCAAGGACAACCTCCGGTGGATACGCATGCATTGCTCCTTGTGTCTTGTTGAGATGAGTAGGACCTTTTTTCAGGCGGACTGGCGGGTGCTCTCGTGCCATTTGCCGATAAAGCGTTGCGAGAGCCAGCCGAAGAAGCCGAACACGGTGACGCCCAGGGCAACGGTGACGATGAGAGCGCCGAACATCGTGGTGTAGTTCAGGCGCGCACCGTAGACCTTGATCAGCTGACCGATGCCCTGCTCACCACGTTGGAAGAAGATGTCGCCGACGACGGAGCCGATGACGGCGAGACCTGCCGAGATGCGAAAGCCGGTGAATATTGCCGGAAGGGCCGCGGGCAATTGCAGCTTGCGCAGGCGCGTAATGCGGCCGGCGCCGTGGAGTGTGAACAGCTCGTGCTGGCTGCGTTCGGCCGACAACAGACCGAAGAGCGTGTTGGTGATGATCGGGAACAGAGAGATGATGACGCACACGAGCACCCGGGAACGGAAGTCGTAGCCAAGGATCACGCCGATGATCGGGACGATGGCCAGGATCGGTACCGCCTGTAGCGCGATCAGGTACGGCCAGAACGCGCGCTCGATCCAACGCGCTTGGCTCATCACAATGGCGAGGGCCATACCGAGCACGATCGAGATCCCGAGGCCGATCAGGGCCACCTTCGTTGACAGCCACAGCGCGTTGAGTATCGGGTGGAAGTTGTGCCAGATGAAGAAGGAGTCGTGCACGACGCGATGCGGGGGCGGAACCAAGAACTTTGGTTTGCCCATGATTCCGTGAATGCCGACGTAGGACATGAAGTACCAGAACGCGATGAAGAGTCCGAACACCGCGACCGGCCCGACGTAGTCGAGGAACGAACGACGCCCCCTGATCGCCTCAACGGGCGCGTCGTCGGGCGGCTTGCCGGTGACAACACTGCCCGGGGTTCCGACTTGCAAGGTCGTCACTGGTGTGCCCCTCGAAGCGCGAGCGATACCTCACCTGTGAGGGCGGCGAACTCTGGTTGGAAGCGAAGCTCAGGCGCCCTCGGATAGTCGAAGGGAACGGCGAAGTCGCCGACGATCCGCCCCGGTCGCGACGACATCACAAGCACGCGTGTCGACAGGTAAACCGCCTCGTAGATCGAGTGGGTGATGAACAGGCCCGCGAAGCGTTCTCGCTGGAAGAGGCTGAGCAGCTCGTCATTCAGTCGCTCGCGTGTGATCTCGTCGACCGCGCCGAAAGGCTCGTCGAACAGGAACACTTTGGGCTTCATGACGAGCGAGCGGGCCAACGAGCAACGCATCCGCATACCGCCCGAGAGCGCCTTTGGATACTTGTCCTCAAATCCGGTGAGCCCGACGAGTGCGATGGCGTCGGCGGTCAGCTGATCGCGTTTCGCCTTGGGGATGTCGTGCAACTCGGCGAGTAACGCGACGTTGCCGGTCACGGTGCGCCACGGCAGGAGCGTCGCGTCCTGGAACACGTAACCGAGGCTCGTTCGGTCGACGATGATCGAGCCCCTGCTGTAGGGGATGAGTCCCGACGCGTTCTTGAGCAACGTCGATTTACCGCAACCGGAAGGACCGACCACGGTCACGAACTCGCCGGGTCCCACCGTGAAGGAGATGTTCCGCAGCGCCTCGGTACCGTCCGCGTAGGTCATCGACACCCCGTCGAAGGACAGGTGGCCGATGACGATCTCGCCGCGAGGCGCTGCAGAGGTGGCGGTACTACTCATGGACCCCCCGGACCCTAGGACATCAGTGTTCGAGTCACCGTGACCGTTCTGTGAACCTTCTGTTTCCTAACCCATGCACGACGTCGTGCTGGTCAGAACCGTTCGCGAGACCACTCGGCCCCGGTGGATCACCACCCGAGCGGCCGGCGCGAAAGCGATCGCACCGCGCAGCGTAGGTGCCTCAACGGCGAGCAGTTCCGCAGGTGCCCCGGGCACGACTTCCACAGCCTCGAGTCCGAGCGCGGCGCGGCTCGCGGTGCTCACCATTGTGTAGGCCTCGTCGGGGGTCGCGTGCCCGGCCATCACCATGAGCGCGGCGGTCTCGAACGGGTCGGCCCGCCCCATCGTGTTGAACGGATCCTGGAGATTGTCGGCGCCGGCGGCCACCATCACGCCTGCGTCGAGCAGAGGCCGCACCGCCGTGAGCCCGCGGGGTGCTCCGACCACGACGCCGCGCGCCTGCAGGAAGAGGTTCGTCTGGGGCAGCGCGACCACCGCCACGCCGGCCGCCGCCACCTGTTCGGCCACGGCGCGCTGAACGTCGATCGATTGCATCCCGAGCGAGACGCAATGGCTCGCCACGGTGCCGGCGCGAAACTCGGACTCCATGACTCGGCGAGCGAGCAGCCGCAGTCCGAGCAGGGTCGGGTCGAGCGTCTCGTCGGTGTGCAAGTCCAGAGGACGACCCAGGTGTCCGGCCGTCTCGAGCAGATAGTCGAGGGAGCCGTCGTGATCGGGATCAAACTGCGGGCAACCTCCGACCACATCGACCCCGGCGTCGAGCGCGTCGCGCAGCAGTGCGCGGTTGTCGGCTCCGTCGCGCCCGACGAGAGGCGGCCCTATGAGCGCAACGATCTGGATGTCGACGAGATCTTTCAGCGTGGCGCGCACTCGCAGCAAAGCCTCCACCGATCGGAGCCCGTTGCCCATGTTCACGTCGACATGCGTGCGGATCGCGGTGATGCCGTTCGTGAGGCTGATCCGCGCCGCGCGCTCGGCTCGTTCGGCGATGTCGTCGATCGTGATGCTCTCGTAGGCGGCGTGGATGGCCTCGATGGCCCTGACGAGATCGCCCTTCGGATTCGGAACGCGGTCGGCGAGGAATGCCTTGTCGAGGTGGGCGTGCGGCTCGACGGCGGCCGGCAACAAGACGTAGCCGGCGAGATCGAGCACCTCTTCTCCGGGCTCGGGCGTGATCGATGCCGCGACCGCTGCAATCCGGTCGCCGTCTATGCGGACGTCGGCGGTGGTGGTGTCTCCGAGTGTGACCTTGCGCAGCAGCAGCGTCATGCGCCGCGTGTGAGGGGCTCACCCAACCGCGGGAAAACCTCTTCGGAAACGAGGTGGAACTGCTCGTCGATCTCTTCGCGGGTCAGGCCGGGCAGATCGAAGAAGAAGCAGATGTGTTCGAGGCCGAGCAACTCGCGATACATGCCGATGACATCCACCACGTCGTCGACGGATCCGATGGCCATGATCTTCTGACTTACGGAATCCTCGAGCGTGGGCTGGAAGCCGAACGGCACCTTTGAACCGTCGGGGAGCCTGAAGCTCGAGAAGCGTCCGTAGGGGGCGAGGAATTTGCAGAACTCGTCGTGACCGGGGCGGGCCCGGCGCCGAGCTTCCTCGGTGGTGCCGGCGACATGCGTATTCAGCACGAGGACTCGATCCTGTCCGGCGCGCTCGACTGGGTTTCCGAACTCGGCCCGCTTGGTCGCGTAGTGCTCCCACTTGATCTTTTGGCTCTCAGGATGCTGGAGCCAGTACACAGCCTTGAAACCCATCCGCGGCACGTACTCCATGGTGTCGGGAGATGTCACCGGCTGGAAGACGTCGATCGGGCGGGTCGGCTTCGGGACGAGCGTGAGGTCGCGCACAAAGCCGCCGCGGTCGGGGATGCCATCAGGGGGTAGCACGAAATGCTTGCCGCGGAAGCTGAAGCGTTCGTTACGCCACGCGGACAGGATGATCTCCATCCCTTCCTCGAACGTCTCCCGGTTGATGCGATCGAGTTCGGCGGCCATCTCGTTGTCGCCCGAAGCGACCACGGTGCCGAGGCTCTCGGCCTCGCGCGGCACCGTGCCCCGCCCGACCCCGAACTGCATGCGCCCGCCGGTGAGGATGTCGGCGAGGGCGAAGTCCTCGGCGAGGCGCAGCGGGTGCCACTGGGGCACGACGTTGAACATCTGGCCGAACCGAAGCCGTGAGGTGCGGGTGGCGCAGTACAAACCGAACATGAGCAAGTTGGGCAGGACCTCGTAGCCCTCGTGCTGGAAGTGGTGCTCGGTGAGCCACATCGTGTCGAA
>JBDUDK010000098.1:0-6594 GCA_040002995.1 Acidimicrobiales bacterium
CCGCCAACACCCTCAAAATCCACCCACCCGACAACATGCCCGCGCGGGCTTCACCCCGTTCGCCTAAGGCGCGCCAGGGAGCGCTGGTATGAGGTCGAATCCGGAGGCGCGAAGTAGCGCCATGAGCTCAGCGAGAGGGAGGCCGACCACGTTCGATGCGCTGCCCTCAAGGCGGGAGACAAACATGCCCCCCGTGCCCTGGAGCGCATACGCGCCTGCCTTGTCGAGCGGTTCTTCGGTGGCGACGTACCAGTGGATGTCGTCAGCGGTCATCGGCGTCATCGTCACGGTCGTGTGCACGACGGTTGTGGTGACACCTCCGGCGGCCTTGACCGCCACGGCGGTGAGCACCTCGTGGTCGCGGCCCGCGAGAGCGCCGAGCATGCGCACGGCGTCGCTCGGATTGGCGGGCTTGCCCATGATCGTTCCGTCGAGGACGACGGTGGTGTCGGCGGCGATGACGATGTCACCGTCGACGGCGTCGGCCTTGGCCCGCGCCACCCGTTCGACATAGTCGGCGGGTTGCTCACCCGCGAGGGGGGTCTCGTCGACGTCCGGAGCGCGAACGTCGAACGGCACGCCGAGATAGGCCAAAAGTTCGCGCCGGCGAGGTGAGCCCGACGCAAGGATCAGGCGCGTCATCCTCCCGACACCACGAGCTCGGCCTCACGGCCAGGTGACTCCGCCGAATCGCGGTCGTCGAGCCAACCCTCCGGAAGGTTCACGCGCTTCGGCCCGGCCTGGGGACCGCGGCGCAGCTGCATGCCCCCGGGCGACATGGAGAGTGTGGGATCGAGCGTGGCGAGCACATCGTCGAGCTCGTCGAGCGACCCCAGCGTGTTCAGCTGAACTCTGGGCGCGTGACCGACCGGATAGCCCGACAGATACCACGAGGTGTGCTTGCGGAATTCTCGAATGCCGATGACAGGACCAAACCACTCCACGAGGGCGCGGGCGTGGGTCGACATCGTGGCGGAGATCTCCCCGAGGAGAGGCGGGGCGGGGACGGGTTCGCCCTGGAACGCGGCGGCGAGATCGCGGAACAACCACGGCCGGCCGAGACAGCCACGACCGATCACCACGCCGTCGCAACGGGTGTGGCGCACCATCGCGAGCGCGTCGTGAGCTTCCCAGACGTCGCCGTTGCCGAGGACAGGGATGGAAGTGACACACGCTTTGAGGGTGGCGATGGCATCCCAATCGGCGACGCCGGAGTACAGCTGCTCTGCAGTTCGCGCGTGCAGCGCAACTGCGGCGCATCCTTCATCCTCCGCAATGCGTCCGGCATCGAGGTACGTCACGAGTTGATCGTCGAGACCTTTGCGGAACTTCACCGTCACGGGCACGTGTTGTGCCGCGCCGACCGCAGCTTTCACGATCGCGCGGAGCAAACCGCGCCGCGCGGGAACCGCCGCGCCGCCACCGTGACGCGTGACCTTGCGTACCGGACAACCGAAGTTGATGTCGATGTGGTCGACGTGGCGCTCCTCGACGAGACGCGCCACAGCGCGTCCCATGATGGCCGCGTCCGTTGCGTAGATCTGCAGGCTGCGCGGTGACTCACCGGGCGCGAACTCCGCCAGCTTCCAGGTGCGCTCGTTACGGCTCTCCGCGATCGGACGGGCCATCACCATTTCGCTCACGAACAAGCCGGCACCGAAGCCACGGCAGATCATCCGGTACGGGGCGTTTGTCACGCCTGCCATCGGGGCCAGCTCGACCGGGGGCCACACGCGGTGCGCCCCGATGCTCAACGCCAGAGGCGGGCCCATCTCCTCATGATGGCAGCCGGGAGATCAGGAACCGGCGCCGCTGATAGCGCTTCCGATTCTGCTGAACTTGGTCGACGCGGAGCTGCCGAGAAGGCTTACGGCGGCGATGCAGACGATGGCGATGAGAGCCACGAGAAGCGCATACTCAACCAAACTCGCGCCGCGCTGGTTCGTGACCGTCGCACGAACCCACGTTGCCAGGACATCCCATTGAGCCTTGAGGTCCATGTTCTTTGCTCCCGTTTCGATTGGTACGGGGGGCGGGTTTTGAGGCGCGATTACCCCTTGCACTCCTATCGGCGTGGGGTGAGACGGATTTATAGGGCAGGTGGCCCATCCTGGGGGCGTCTCGGGTCAGCGCGTAGCCTGCACGGCGTGCGAGAGCGCCCCATTGGGATGTTCGACAGCGGTTTTGGCGGCCTAACGGTGGCCCGCGCCGTTTTCGACGTTCTCCCCGACGAGCACGTCGTCTATATCGGTGACACCGGTCGCTACCCCTACGGGCCTCGGCCCCTTGACGATGTACGCGGCTTCGCGCTCGAGATCGCGTGGAGCCTCGTGGAGGATCACGAGGCCAAGATGATCGTGGTGGCGTGTAACACCGCCGCGGCCGCCGCGCTCGACGAGCTCGTTCGTGAGATGCCGGTGCCGGTGGTGGGCGTCATCGATCCGGGTGCCCGTGCCCTCGTCGCGTCGACGCGGAATCATCGAGTCGGTGTGATCGGCACGGTCGGCACGATCGGGTCGGGCGCCTATCAGCGGTCGGTGGCGGCGACGGAAGCGCCGGTTGAACTCACCTGCGCCGCGTGCCCCGGCTTCGTCGAGTTCGTGGAGCGCGGGGAGACCACCGGCGAGCAGGTGACCATTCTCGCCGAGCGACTGCTCGCGCCGATGACCGATGCGAAGATCGACACGTTGCTCCTCGGCTGCACGCACTATCCCTTCCTCGCCCGCGTGATCGGCGATGTGATGGGTCGCGACGTCGTGCTGGTGTCGTCCGCCGACGAGACCGCGTTTTCGGTGCGCCAGGTGCTCCAACTGGAAGGCCTTCTTCGTGAGGCGGGAACGCCCGCCCGCCATCGCTTCTTGTCGTCCGGCGACGTCTCGACGTTCGTGGACCTCGGCCGGCGGCTCTTTGGTCCGGAGCTGGGAGCCGCGGAAGCGTGGAGACCCGGAGGGGATGCCAGACTCGCCCGATGACCTCACGTCCCGACGGCCGCGATGCCGACGAGCTCCGTCCTATCAGCTTCGAGCGCGACTACACGGAGATGGCCGCGGGATCGGTGTTGGTGACGTTCGGTCGCACGAGAGTGCTGTGCACGGCGTCTATCGACGAAGACGTTCCTCGTTGGATGAAGGGCAAGGGCAAGGGCTGGGTCACGGCGGAGTACTCGATGTTGCCGGGCTCGTCGCCCGAGCGCGTCGACCGCGAGGCCGCCAAGGGCAAGCAGAGTGGGCGCACGCAAGAGATACAGCGGCTCATCGGCCGTTCGCTGCGCGCGGTCACCAACATGGTCGTGCTCGGCGAACGCCAGGTGATTGTCGACTGCGATGTGCTGCAGGCCGATGGAGGCACGCGGACGGCGTCCATCTGCGGTGGTTACGTCGCGCTGCACGATGCGTTGAGCCGGCTCGTTCAGCAGAAGGCCATCGCCGCCCATCCGATCATGCGCCGCTGCGCGGCGATTTCGGTCGGCATCGTCGACGGAACTCCGGTTCTCGACCTGCCGTACATCGAAGACTCCCGAGCTGAGGTCGATATGAACGTCGTGATGACGTCGGCGCCGGGCGGTGACGACGGGCGCTATGTCGAGGTGCAGGGCACGGCGGAGGGCCTGGCGTTCACGAGAGGTGAGCTCGACTCGCTGTTGGGCCTCGCGGAGCTTGGCATCTTGGAGATTGTCGCCCTGCAGGACGAGATGCTCGCCGAAGCACCGTCGCCGCGTCGTTGATGCGTCTCGTCCTGGCCACCGCCAACGTCGACAAGGCGGCCGAGATCGCCGCGCTGGTGGGCGGGCGGTGCGAGCTCCTGCCCCGTCCCGCCGATGTCGCGGAGGTGGCCGAGACAGAGTCCACCCTCGAGGGCAACGCCCGTCTGAAGGCCGTGGCTCTCGCGAACGCGACGGGCATTGCGGCGCTGGCCGACGACACCGGGCTCGAGGTCGCGGCATTGGGTGGTGCGCCGGGCGTGTACGCGGCGCGCTACGCGGGGGAGCACGCGACCTATGCCGACAACGTCGAGAAGCTCCTTCGCGAACTCGGGGGCGTTGCCGATCGCTCGGCGCGTTTTCGCACCGTGATCGCGGTGGCGTTCCCTGACGGTCGAGAGTTGTTGGCCGAGGGTGCCACCGACGGCGTCATCGCCGAGGTGCCGCGGGGCGCGCGCGGATTCGGCTACGACCCTGTCTTCATTCCGCTCGAGGGCGATGGTCGCACGTTTGCCGAAATGAGCGCCGGCGAGAAGCACGCCGTCAGCCATCGCGGCCGGGCCGTCGAGGCGGCGCTGGATCAGCTGCTCACCAACCGCGAAGGTCGATAGCCAGCGAGTCGATCACGTCGTCGCCCTCCACGAGCTGGATGCGTTCGTGCAAGGCCATCGTCGGATCGACATGGGCGGGGATCACGTGGACGCGCTCGCCGATCGCGGGCCGACGACGGTGCTCGCCCGTCGCAAACGTGATGTGCTCGTCGGAGCAGAACCACACTTCGGCGCCGTCGATCGACGGGTTGCCGTGGTCCATCCCGAGCGACTTCAGGCCGGCGTCGCACACCGCCCAGTTCGGGCTCACCGACACCACCGTGGCCACCACGGTCAGGGCCTGGCGGAACGGCAGGCCCAGCCGCCCGTAGTAGGAGTCCATCAGAAGGTACGAGCCGGCCTGCACCTCGGTGCCGGCGGCGTGGAGATCGTACGTGCCGGTGCCGCCCGCGGAGAACACGTCGCCGCCGACGAGGTCGTGCGCGATGCGAAGGCGCTCCATGCACTCTTCGACCATCTTCGTGCGCTCGGCTCGGTCAACGATCGGCATGACGTGGCCCTCGTAACCCATTACGCCGCGCACATGGAGTCCGCGTGCCCGCGCCTGATCGGCGACACGGCCGGCGGCGTCGGGCGCGCAGCCACACCGGGGGAGACCCACGTTGACGTCTACGAGCACGTCGCGGATCCCGGCAGTGGCCGCCGCGTTGATGGTGGCGTCGGAATCGACGGCCACGGTGATGCGCGCCTGGTCTTGAACCGCGGCCAGCTCACGGAGTCGATGGGGATCGACCACCTCGTTCGCGAGCAGAAGGTCGTCGCCGAGCCCAGCTTTCGCCATGCCGATCATCTCGAGAGGAGTGGCGCAGGTGAACGAATGGTGACCGGCCTCGGCTTGTAGCCGGGCCAGGCCCGTCGACTTGTGCGCCTTGATATGAGGACGACAGCGCGGGCCGGGGAGCGTGGCGGCCATGTGCCCGAGGTTGAACCGCATCGCGCCGACGTCGGCAACGAGCGCGGGGGTGGGCATTTCGGCGATGCGCATTCGGTTGGTCTAGCGGAGACAATGGGGTGATGGCGACCAGGCGGGCGCGGCTACTCCTAACTGTGCTCGTTTTGGGCGCGGCGACAGCGGTTGCGTCGCCCGCGGGCGCGTGGGTAGATCCGGTTTTCACCGGTGACGCCGCGGACCCGTTCGTGCTCGATACCGGCGATGGCTACGTGGCCTACACCACCAGTCACACCCCAGACCACGTCCCGATCCTGCACTCGCGTGACCTGTTGACGTGGGAGGCGGCGGGTGACGCGCTCCCGGCCGTGGGCGCGTGGGTCGACCGCTCGAACCCCTGGGTGTGGGCGCCGAGTGTGCTGCCGTTGATGTCGGGCTTCGTCCTCTATTACACCGCCAACGACGCGCAGTCGCATCGCCAGTGCGTCGGTCGCGCCGTGAGTGCCGTGGCCGACGGCCCGTTCGTCGACGACGCGGCCCGGCCGCTCGTCTGCCAGGCCGACCTTGGCGGCTCGATCGATCCGAGCCCCTTCGTCGACTCCGACGGACAGGCCTACCTCCTCTGGAAGAGCGACGGGAACTGTTGCGGGATGACGCCCGCGTTGTGGTCGCAGCGACTTGCGGCTGACGGCTTGAGCCTCGAGGGGGCCGGCCCGTCGCGGCTGCTCGCCGCCGAGGAGCGCTGGGAGAAGGGCATCGTGGAGGCGCCGTCGATGGTGCGCGCGGGCGCGAGCTACGTGCTGTTCTATTCGGGCGGCCCGTTCGCGTCGGAGGCCTACACCGAGTCCACCGCCACGTGTGCGGGTCCGATGGGGCCGTGCACCAGCGCGCCGCTTCCGTTTCTGGGCCAGACACCCGGCTGGGCCGGTCCGGGCGGGGCCGAGGTGGTGCATGGTCGCAGCGGTGCGCTGTACCTGGCGTTCCACGCGTGGCCACCGGACCGGGTCGGTTACTGGTCGGGTGCCGTGCGTCGTCTGCACATTCTCGAGCTGACGTTCAACGCGACGACGCCGGTGCTGCACGCGCTCGGGGGCGGCGATCCCGGTCTGCTGCGTTCGCCTCGCGTGGTCGGGGTCGCTCCTCTCGCGGCGGGGGGCGGGGCGTTCACGCTGCGCGACGACGGAAGTGTGACGGCGATGGGTGCCGTCACGACCCACGGCGACCTGACCGGAGTGCGTTTTTCGGGTCGCCTCGTCGGCATCACGCCGACACCGTCGGGCCAGGGCTACTGGGTGTACGCGAGCGACGGCGGTGTATTCGCGTTCGGTGACGCGGCGTTTGCGGGATCGACGGGTGGCATGCGGTTGAACCGTCCGGTGGTGGGGATGGCGGCG
>JBDUDK010000019.1:0-22059 GCA_040002995.1 Acidimicrobiales bacterium
CACCGCACGGTGAGAAAGCTCGTCACGTCGAGGATCTCGCTCGCCTCCCGCGGGCTGCGCACCGGGAAACCTGCCGCCTTGAGCTGTTGCGCGGCGTCGGCGGAAGGGTTCAGCAGCCACACCTCCTCGCTCAGGTCGAGCCCTGTCGCCACGAGCGCGTCGCGATCGACAACCGCGAGGACGGCGCCGTTGTTGTAGCCGGGGAACCATCGGGCCGAGGAGACCGGTTTGATCGAGAGGCGTTTCAAGTTGAGCGTGCGCATTTCGCCATCGGTAATCTCACCGCCGGCGATGATGGCGGGAAGTGGACCAGCCGAAGGATGTCGTATCCCAGCGAGGAGATCGTCGAGCGAGTGGTCAGCGGCGTCGGCGCGCCATCGCACCGCGCGGGCAAAGGTGGTGGGGTCGACTCCTAGCACATCGACGGAGCGATCACCCGAGCGAGCCTGTGTGCGCACCACCACCGTCCCGGCATCTGCCAAACCCGCCGGTAGGGGACCCACTTCACTGGTCGTGACGATGAGGTCGCTGCCCAAGTAGGTGCCGGCCTTGTCGGCGAGAAGACTTCTTGCGCTGTCGGTAAGGATCGTGGAAACCGCGAAAGATCCGGCCGCGAGCGCCGACCCGAGCACGAGACTCAGCGTCACGCCCGGCTCGGCGATCGCCCGCCGAATCCCCAGCAATACCGCGGGCCTCACGTTGCGCCCCGCGAGTCGAGCGCGTCGAAGCACGAAGCGCGCCGGTCGTACGACCAACGCGAGTGGCGCGGCCAAAGCGAGCAATGGGAACGCCTGCGCGAGCACGTCACCGCCTTGAGCCTCGGCGCCGACGAGGCGCACACCCCCGACGCGCTCCAGGCGAAGGTATGACGCCACGGCCAGACCCACGATTGCCAACTCCCACGGCACCGGCCACCGCCTCGCGCGGGCTTTTCGACGCGCGTCGACCAGGCGCCGGGCGACCACGGCCGCCGCGATACAAACGACGACGAGGGCACATACGAGGCCGATCGCGGTGCTGACGATGGCTTCTCGCACCGGTCCCGGTTCGAGCAGAGACGTCGGTCCGAAGGACCGAACGGCTCCGAACGCGACCAACCCTCCGATCACCGTTCCGATAGCGGCGGCAGCCGCGATGCCCCAGGCCACCCGCGCGCCCAAAGCCGCGGGACCTACACCGCGCAGGAGGCGAAGGCGCATTTCGCGTGACCGTTCTCTGGTCACCAGCACACCGGACGCAATCAACAGTGCCAAGGCGGCGGCGAGTCCGGCCAGCCGCACGGGCGCCATTGTGCGCCCCACGACATCGGCGACCACCCCTGCGCGGCGCACGACATCGTGGAGGCCGTTATGAAATTGCTCGCGCCGGGGCACGTCGAGGTACACGTCGTTCGACACGCCGACCGCGCGCGTGTAGACGTCGAGCAGGTGATCGAAGTCGTCGGCGAGGAGCGCGGCATCATGGCGCGACATCCCGGCCGGGTTCGGCCGCATCTCCCAAAAGTTGTAGACGCGAGCGGGCGCCTGAGCGTCGAGCGTCGCGGACGAGACGATGGCCACCGGCGTCGGCCGATCGCCGAGTCCGGTCGGACGGAAAAGCGTCCGGTAGCCGCACCAGAAAGCGGGCTCCGGTCGGACCGGGATCTCCGGATACGTCCCGTCCACCGTCAAGTCCAGAACAGTGGAGGGCACCGGCCCCTCCGCCCCGAGCTCTCCGCTGTACCCGATTGGGGGCTCGAAGATGGCTATGTGGTCGCCGCGTGCGATGCCGACTGGTGTCCGGAACCAATCCGGTAGGAGCGTCTCGTTCTGGCCGAGAACCGGTACTGGCCCACCCAGCTCCTTCTCTTGACCCTCGCGGCTGAGCAACAGAACGAAACGTTGTGCCGTGTCGCTCTCATCGCCGACGACGGTGACGGGGAAAACTCCAGTCAGAGCGGTTAAGACCGGAGGCGTGACTCCGTGGATTTTGCCAGCGGCGGCATCCAGCGCGGCAAGGGCGCTCTCGTGTCGCGGTACCAAGACCAGGGAGATGCCTGCGTCGGCAAGGCACAGGTGGTGGAGATCGATCTGAACAGACTCTGCGCGGCGGCCGAGACGTAGAGCGGCCCTCCTGCAAGGCACACCGCGAGCAGACCTGCCGCGGCAGCGGTGGCGGCCCGACCTCCGAGCCCCGCCCTCCGTGCCACTCAAGCAATGTTGGCACGACGGACTTAGGTGTCGCTCTCTCGATACGGTTCCGACAACCGCCGTAATAAAGGGGCCTTCAGTTCGGATTCGGCTAACCCAAAGACAAGAAAACCCCTTATGACGTGCGAAATGAACGCGACCGGGGCACAGTGCAGCCATGACCAACACCAACACCTCCCTCCGACGCATGGTCGCCGCTGGTGCCGCCGTCGGCGCACTCCTCGGCGGCGTCGCCGCGGCGAGCGCCGTCGCCGGTAGCTCGAGCGATCATCCCAAGCTTGAAGGCACGACCACGATCGCTGGTGCAACCACCACGACCACCGCCGCTCCTGGATCGACGACGACCGTCAAGGTTTCCGACGACGCCAATGAGAACGAGGACACGACCACGACGGCGGCAACGACCACGACCACCGCGGGCGGCACAACCACCACTGCGGCCCCGTCGACATCGACCACGCTCGACGACGACGACGAAGCCGATGACGACGCCACGGAGAACGAAGCCGACGACGACGACGCCACCGAGAACGAGCACAGCTCCTCGAGCACCTCGGCGCCTGGTCCGGCCACGAAGGACGACACACACGACAGCGGCGACGACGACTAATCCTGCTGTAAGAACCACCGTGTCGGGCGCGAGCTCGGCACGGTGGTTTCGTCGTTTTAGGGGACGTTTCGCTGGGGACGTTCCGAAGGTTGAGTGTCCTGGAGACACACGTTTCGAGGTTTTGTTCAGCCGACGAGGGCCAGGAGCTGTTCGCGCGTCGGGCCCATGCTGGGGACGTCACGCCAACTGTCACCGACGCTCGCCACCTTGGCCGCCACCGCGGGATCGGCGAAAATCTCTTCTGGCAGCCGCAACACCGTTACGACGCTGATAAAGCCGCGTAGGCACTCCGGGCTTTCCATGATCGCGTGCATCAGCGCCCGCGTCCTGTTCCACTCGGCGTCACCGACGTAGGTCTCACCGCGAATGCCGGCTTCGATGTCGGCGAGCCGGCTGCGGTCATAACTGAGGGTCGAGCGGTACCACGGCTCGACCGTCGCTTGCGTGACCTCGTCCCACGCGACCGCGAACTTGCTCGGATCGTCGAGGGCCGCGGTCTTCAACAGGTCGCGCAGCGCGAGCGCGTGCATCAACCCGATCGTGGCGCCGCGGCCTAGTGACGGATTCGTGCACGCCCACGAATCGGCCACCGCGACCACTCCTGTGGCCACGGGCCGGCCGTCGACGGTAAAGGTCCGGTGGCGGTCCTCGATCTTGGCCATGATCGCGACCTCGTCGTCGAGGGGTTCGCCGTCGAGCCAGTGCGCGACGAGCGGGCAACTCTGCACCGCGGCGGTCCACCGGTCGACATCTCGCAGACCACGCACCGCGGAGTCCTTGCCGCTCGCGATGACCCCGATGCCCCATGTGCCGTTGTCGGCGGGCAGCGTCAGCATCGAGACGGTGCCGTAGTCCTGAAGCAGCCCGCCGATGGGAGGCGGGGTACTGCCGTCCTGCGAGCGGAAGTGACGGCCGTAGTACACGAAGCCAGAGTCCTCGAGTTCCTCGACGGGCTTCGTGGCCCCAACGCCTTCGAGCCAAGCGGGGAGCGATGATCGTCGGCCGGTGGTGTCGACAACGAGATCGGCGTCGATGTTTTCGCCGGAATCGGTGCGCACGCCGGTGACATGCGGAACTCCGGGCGCGGTGGGTGTCCCGGTGAGCAGTCCGGCCACGGCCACACCCCGGCGTATCTCGATGCCCGGCGTCGACTCGGCCAACCGTGCCAGCACCGATTCGATCACGGGGCGCCGACCGGTTAGAGCCTCGAATCGTTCGTCACCGTCTTGGTGCCCGCCGGTGATGTCCACGGGAATACCACTCATCGGGTTGAAGCGCAGGGCCCCCGCCACATCCATTGCTTTGGTCAGCGCGGGCAACTCGGCATCGGCGATTTCGCGAAAACGGGGCTGGAAGAAATGGAGCATCCGGAACTGGTTGACGCCCCGTCGGATCCAGCTCTCCCACGACGTCGTCGGGTCGGGCGGCGACTCGGGGTCACGCTCGAGCACCGTGACCTCGTGACCGTCGCGGGCGAGCAGCATCGCCGTGGTCAGTCCCGCGATTCCAGCGCCCGTCACCACGATCTTGGCCATCATGACCCCCTGGTGTGACGCCCCTGAGGCGCGCGGCCGAGCGTAGCAAGGCGAATCTGATCATTCCCTGGCGTCGCGGCGCAGCGTCGACACGTTTGTGGTCATCTCCGAAAGGCGATCAGGAAGGGGCGCCACCCCGAGTCCCGGTCCGTCGGGTACCCGCAGGCGCCCGTCGATCAGTACGAAGTCGTCGGTCAGGTCGTGAACCCAGTACCGCGCCGACGCGGACGTGTCGCCGGGCAGTGCAAAGTTCGGGAGGGCGGCGAGCGCGAGGTTCGCGGCCCGGCCCAGCCCCGTCTCCAACATGCCCCCGCACCACACGCGTACACCGCGCGCCGCGCAGACGTCGTGCACGCGCACCGCCTCGAGGTAGCCGCCCACCCGCCCCGCTTTGATGTTGACGATCGAACAGGCACCGAGCTCGATGGCCTCGATGGCGGACCGCGCCGAGATGATCGACTCGTCGAGACATATTGGTGTCCGCACCCGCTTCGCGACTTCGGCGTGGCCGCGGAGGTCGTCCTCGGGTAGCGGCTGTTCGATGAGCAGAAGGTCAAAGTCGTCTAGACGCGCCAAGTGATCGGCGTCGGCGACCGTGTACGCAGTGTTGGCGTCGACTTGCAGTGGCAGCGAGCCGATCCGTGCCCGCACGGCGGCCACCGGTTCTATGTCCCAACCGGGCTCGATCTTGAGCTTGATGCGTCGGTAACCCTCGTCGATGTAGCGCCCGACGAGGTCGACGAGTGCACTGATCGTGGACGTGATCCCAACCGATACGCCGCAGTCGACCTCGGAACGGACGGCACCGAGGCGCGTGGCGAAGGAAACACCTTCGGCCCGGAGTTCCGCATCGAGCGCGGCCATCTCGAGCGCGGCCTTGGCCATCGGGTGTCCCTTCACAGCTGCGAGCAGACCGGCGACGGTTGCCGCAGTGAGGGCATCGCCGGCGTTGAACAACCGAGGCACGAGGTGGTCGCAGATCACAAGCTCCGCGGCATCGAGAAACTCAGACGAATACAAGGGCTCGACTTCGGCCACGCATTCACCCCATCCGTCGCCGACATCGGTGATGGCCCGCACGATCAAGGCGGTACGGACGGTCTGCGTGCCAAAACTGGTGCGGAACGGTGTGACGAGCGGGAGCTCCACCCGGCGTAGTTCCATCGCGTCAAGTCGCACGTTTCCCCCTGTCGTTGGCGGCCCACAGTAGGAACCCGGGAGGCCATTCCTCTAGCCTTTGTCGTTCCCCCAAAAACGTGGCTGCTCGGGAGTGTCGTGAAGTTCAAGAAGGGTGAAACCATCATCTATCCCCAGCACGGTGCATGCATCGTGCTCGGGACGCAGAAGAAGTCTGCGTTCGGCGAGACCAAGGAGTACTTGATACTCAAGGCGGTCATTGGGGAGATGACGCTCTCGGTGCCGGTCGACAAGGCGGAGGAGGTAGGCGTACGGCCCCCGGTGGGTGCCGACGAGATCGAAGACCTCGTTGCCGTGCTCTCGAAGCCCGATCCGCGGGTGCCGTCGAACTGGAGCCGGCGGTTCAAAAACCACCAGGAGAAGCTCAAGTCCGGCGACGTGTATCAGGTGGCCGAGGTCGTGCGGAATCTCGCCGCGCGCAACCACGAGGGCGCGCTGTCGGCGGCCGAACGCACGATGTACGAGCGGGCGCGCATCAACCTTGTGTCCGAGATCGCGCCGGCGTTGAAGGTCTCTGCCGAAGACGCCGAGGCTTTCCTCGACGATGCGCTCGCCAAGGGAGTTCTCAAGGCACCACCGCCGCCGCGCAAGAAGAAATAGCTCAGGGGCCCGACCCTTCGGCGGGTGAGGTGGCGTTGCCGCATACCGAGCTGGTGCCTCCGAATCCGCACAGATCCCACATCGCCTCGCTCACCCGCTGCACGCCGAACACGCGGACGCCCGGCGGCACGAGCGAGCGAACGTGGTCCGCGGCCTCGGGAGGTACGAGTACGGCGGTCGCGCCGGCGTCGAGCGCGGCACGCACCTTCACGTCGTAGCCGAGCACCGGTCCCACGAATCCGCCGGGACCGAGCTCGCCCGTGGCGGCAACGGTCGTGCCTCCGGTGAGATCGCCTGGGGTGAGGAGATCGAGCTCGGCGAGAGCCAACACGAGTCCTCCCGAAGAACCGCTCGCGCTGCCGGTGTCGACAGCAGGGGCCGGGCCGCTGATGGGGCCGCGCCGCAGGGTCATTCCACCCGCGCGTGGTTGTGGCCATGGGGGCAGCGCGACCAGCTCGAGGTCGACGACGTCGGTGTGGCGCTGAATTCGCAGACGTAGAGGCCTGGCTCCGGCAAGGGCGGTGTCGATCTCTGCTTCGGTGGCGTCGTGGCCGTTGACGCTGATCACTTGGTCGCCGGCTTCGATACCCGCGCGCTCGGCAGGGGAGCCGAGCGCCACCGCGTCGACATGTAGGACCGAGCCGACGATGTCGCGCACGGCCGACCATGCCATCTCCCGCGACTCGTCCATCGAGCCGGGCGTGGGCGTGGCGGCCACGTGGGAGACCTGACGCCAGATCAACTCGGCGAACGTGAGCCGGCGCACCGACGCCGTCAAAAGCAGGTAGTGGCCGTGATGCTTCTCACCGGGCTCGTGTTCCAGGAGAAGCGGCGCGGCCCGGCCCCCAACGATCTGGGGCGCGCGCGTGGGCAGGGCGAGGGCGACGCACATGAGCACGATGCAGCACGCAACGAACCACGCACGCGTCGGGGCAGGCTCCGCCTTCCGGTGCACCCCCTCATTGTGTACGGAGGTAGCTCGCGCCGACAGAGGGTGAACCCTCAAGACCTGGTCACGGATCCGTAGGCCAGCGACCCCATTAACCTGCGCTCATGTCGATCGAGCAGCTGGCGGTCACGATCGTCGACGAGTTACAGGCCAACGCCGGACCGCACCCTGCGGGAAGGATCGCCCACGCCAAGGGCATTTGCGCGAGGGGAACGTTCACGGCCTCGGGAGTCGCGGCCGAACTCACCCGCGCGGCCCACCTCCGCGGGGGCTCGGTGCCCGCCGTGGTGCGGTTCTCCAACGGCGGAGCGAACCGAAGCGCGGCCGACGGCACCCGCGACGGCCGAGGGATGGCAGCGCGTCTGTATCTCGATGAAAACCGCGGGCACGACCTCGTCGCGGTCAGCCTGCCGGTCTTCTTCGCACGTACGCCGGAGGACTTCCTCGAGTTCGTGCGCGCTCGACGACCCGATCCCGCCACGGGCCAGCCCGACATCGCCCGCGTGATGGAGTTTCTCGCGTCGCACCCCGAGTCGGTGCCGGCCGTGCAGTCCTCGATGGCTGCGCTTCCGCCGGTTAGCTACGCGACGGTTCAATATCACGGCATCCACACGTTCGTTTTGGTCGACGGTGACGCCCGCCGCACCCCGTTCCGGTACCAGTGGGAACCTCACGCCGGTACCGCCGCGCTCACGGACGCCGAGGCGGCCGAGCGCCCACGTGACTACCTGCACGCCGAGCTCTCCGACCGGCTGGCGCGAGAGCCTGTGCAGTTTCGTCTGACACTTCAACTGGCCGAACCCGATGACCCGCTCGACGACCCCACTGCTGCGTGGCCGGCCGATCGGCCGACGATCAGCGCCGGACATCTCGAACTCACCTCACTCGTCGACGACCAACACGGCGATTGCGAGGCTCGTATCTTCGACCCGGGCAACCTGGTCGACGGAGTCGAGCCATCGGGCGATCCAATTCTCGCGATCCGGTCCTACGCGTACGGCGTTTCGTACGCGCGGCGTCACACCGGTTCGTAGTACCGGAGCTCCACCAGATTCCCGTCGGGGTCGCGCACATAGAGCGACATTCCGTCGCCTCTTGCCCCGTACCGTCGGACCGGACCCGAGACAACCTCGAATCGCCCGCTCGCCGCGATCTCCGCGAGATCTGTCGGCTCGACCACAAGACAGAAGTGGTCGATGTTCTCTCCCGGCCGAGCGAGCGGCAGCAGGTCGATGATCGTGGTGGTGTTGACGCGAGCCGATGGAAACGGCACCTCCTGGCGGCGCCACTCGTCGACCCGCACGGGGGCGAGGCCCAGTTCGTCGCAGTAAAACGCAATGGCGCGCTCGACATCGGCAACGTTCACGACGATGTGGTCGAGATCAGTGACCTTCAGCATGTCGATATCTTGCCTCTAACGGAGAACGTTGAAGCCGTGGGGCAGGTCGGCTCGGCCGGTCATTGCGAGCGCCAAGGCGATGGGGTCGGCGCGGTCGGCGAGCGCCGTGACGATGCTCAGCGTGATGGCGAGGGCATCGGGAGCCGCCCGAAGAGGCTGGCGCGTTGCCTGTTGTAGATCGAGCGTGTGCAACACCAACTCGACGATGCGGCTCGGTAAGTAGTCGATGAAACGCATCCTTCCCGTGAAATGCGCGACCGGAGCGTCGTCGGGCGTCGTATCGACCACCGCCCGACCCCGGCCGGCAATATCCAACGCGCCCGTGAGCGGCTGAGCACCAAGGGCAGGCACCGTCTCGGCGGCCCGCACCGCGATCTGCGCATGAATCGCGGGATTCTGGTCGAGCGCAACACGGAAGTAGGTCACCGTGTCGGGGAGTACGGGCGCTTGCTCATCAACCGCGTTGAGTGTCTGTTCGATCGTCAGAAACGCGCGACACGTGTGGGCGAGCAGTTCCAACACTGTCCATTCGCCCAAACCTGGCTGGCCGAGCTGGTTCTCCCCGATGGCACGGGCGGTGTCTTCGAACATGTTCGTCGCCGCCGCGAACGCTTCTCTAATCCGTTGTGCACCGACGCTCGTCATCGTCTTCATTGTGGCTCGCAAGCGCTAGCGTTGCGATTTCGTTCATAGGGGGGTTGTGACATGTCGATGGCCGTACCCGCGCCCGTGGTGCTCGAGGTCGATGCGCCTGAGCAGGTAACGAACTGGCGACCACTCGTGCAATGGTTTCTCGCGATTCCGCATCATGTCGTGGTGTACGTCCTCCAGGGGGTCTCGGGGGTTCTGACCCTCGTGTCCTTCTTCGCGATCTTGTTCACGCAGAAGATCCCGGCTGGCATATTCAACTTCCAAGTCATGTACTTGCGGTATCGGACGCGTGTCGCCGCCTACGCCGGCTTCATGCACGAGCAGTATCCGAAGTTCGATTTCACGCCGTCGGCCGCGGAGCCCGGTGGCGACCCGGTCCGCATCTCGGTCCAACCGCCGGACAACCTCAATCGCTGGCTGCCGCTCGTGAAGTGGTTCCTCGCTATCCCGCACTACGTGATGATCGTGATCTACGGCATCGCCGCGTTTGTGCTGTGGATCGTGAACGTCTTCATCGTGCTGTTCACGGGTAAGTGGAACCCTCAGCACCGGGCGTTTATTGTGAAGTTCCTCCGCTACGCGCTGAGAGTCGAGGTCTACATCCTCCTGCTCCGCGACGAGTACCCGAGCTTCACCCTCACCTGACCCAGGAGCCCGCCTTGTCACGCCACTAGTGGCGGCCACTACTGTGCCAAGGGGTCAGAGGAGGCAGCGGTGGTAAAGGTTGGCGATCACATTGCGCTCGCATCGAACGCCGCGACGCGCTCAGGCGTCGTCGTGGCTCTGAGCGGCAGCCTTATCAGAGTGCGGTGGGAGAGCGGAGCGGAAACGAACGTCATTCCCGGCCCCGGCACGCTGAGTGTCGTCCCTTCGGCGAAGAAGCAGGCCGCCGCGAAGAAACCCAAGGCGAAAGCGGCGAAGAAGTCAGCCCCCGCGAAGAAGGCCAAGCCGCCGTCGAAAGCGAAGGGTAAGAAAGCCCGCTAACGAGTCCGTCAGTTGGCGCGCGCGGCGTCTACCGAGACGTCATCGAGATAGGAGTCGTCGGTCAGATCGATGGCGGCCGCCTTGTCGCCGTTCAGAGCGAACCGCACGCGGCTCGCAAATGCCGGATGGCGGAGCGTGGCCAGGAACAAGCAGAGGCACGCAAACGCGAGAACGCCGGGAGCAAGTGTCGGCGCCGGCCCGACGGTCTTCGTAAAGGCCGTCCAGTAGTGGTCGACGAACCCCATCGTCTTCCACCTCTTGGAGTACCGGAAGTCGAGGAAGCCCGCCTTGAAGTTTTCATGGACGTGGTAGTAGATCCCGACAGCCGAGGTCATCGCGACCGGAACGAGGATCGCCCGTGTGGTTCGTACACCGGCGACGGTGGGGCGGATCAGGAGCACGAACAGAGCAATGAGGAAGCCACCGATCGCGTACCAGGGGATGAGCTGCTCGGAATCCTGCCAGTGGCGTTCGAACGCCAGCTCGAGGATCGTCCCCGTGATCGACATGACGGCGAGGCCGACGAAGCAGTTCCGCAGCAGTCTCGCGTGGTCCGACGTCGATACGGGAGGAGGCATCGTGTTCATCGGGCTGCCCTTCGAGACATTGTCGGCTAGACGTACAGGGAAGCGATGATGCCGTTACGAACCTGGGCTGACGGGTTGTACTTGCCCAAGCAGCACTGGTCGAACATCTTCGCCCAGCCGTCGTTGTCGTAGGGCCGGTACTCGTCGACCTCAGCCGCCCAGTTGTCCGGATCCGGCACGCCGTGTGCGGCAAACGCCGCCGACAGTTCGGAGATTGTCGCCGTATTGGCGTTGACCTTCCCCGCACTCGGCACCGTCGTAGCCGTCGTCGTCGTCGGAGCGGTGGTGGGGGTGGTGGTGGCAACGGTGGTCGCAACTGTGGTGGCGGTCGTCGTCGCTACCGGCCTCGAAGTAGTTGTGGTGGCGGCTGTACTAGAGGTGGTCGCGCCCTTGACCGTTGTGGTCGGCTTGGCCGTCGTCGCGCCGGTCGAAGCGGTGGTGGCCACCGTCGCCACCGTCGCACCGGTTGTCTCAGTGACCTGTGCGGCGGTGACGGTCGTGCTCCCCCCAGTTGCCGTTGTTGTTTTGACAGCCGAAGTCGTTGTGCTCTTTGCCGAGGTGGCGGCCGACGTCTCCTGGGCAGGAGCCGTGGTGCCTGACGCCCCGGACTTTGATGTTCCACAGGCGGCCAAACTCATCAGACAGAGTGCGCCGAAAAGCGCTCCTCCGACCCTCTTCTTGCTCATCCGGGTGCCTCTCTGTCTGATGTGGTTTGGCTAACTGTTTGCGTGTATTCCCTGGGTCAGCTGGTGGGCAGGCTGGCGACGAACTTCTGCACTGCGGGCACGAGCCAGAACTGGCCGGCGATCACCTGCTGTGCGTTGTTCGTAGCGTTGACTGCTGCCGTGTAGGCCGTATCGAATGCCGTGGCCGGTCCAGCGGCTCCGGTGAGTGCCTTGAAGCTGTTCAGGGCGGTCCGGAGGGGATTGTCGTTGGCCAGCTTCGAAGCAAGCGTCGGCTGCACCAGGTCGAACTGGGGACCCGCTGCGGTGTTGGCCCAAGCCAGTGCCGTTGTGTAGTTCCCAGCCTTCCAAGCGGCGTTGGCCTTGCTCAGGCTGATCTTGATGTTGTTCAACCCGATCACCATGATCTGGTCGTCGAACGTGATCGCCGTCTTGCCCGGCACGGCGTTGCGAGCCGCAGCGTTGAGGAGGCTGACCCCGACGCCGAACTTCGTGTTCGCGGTAGCCACGAGGGGCTTCAGCGCGTCCACGGTTGCCGTGTTGATCACAGCGTCGACCGCGGCGACCGCAGCTGCAGTCTCGGCGGCGGCGTTGGCCGAACGACCGGCAATGAGGGCGTTGGCGGCGGCGAAATGCAGCTTGAACTGCGTCCACCACGCCTTGGCCTCACCGAGCTGATTGGCGTTGAGGTCCTGGGTGACGCCCTGGGCGATGAGCGCCCGGTCGAACCGAGCCGCTGCCAGATCGACGAAGATCGGGCTGAGCCCACCGGGGCTGCAGAGGTCGATGACCACGTCGTACTCCACCAGGAGCTCCTGGGCGATCGACTTCACGAGGGCCAGATCGGGTGCCGGCTTAGCCAGTTCGGTGTTCATCCGGCCCTGGATGTCGCCTTCCAGCTTGGCGTAGTGAGCCGTGGACCGGAAGTTGAGGTACACCTCGACGCCGTGCCAGATGACGTCCCACGTCTGTGACGCGTTGCGGGCCTGGGCGAGGTCGCCGGCGCCAGCGGCCGCGATGATCTGCTCGATCGGCTGCCGGTTGGACTTGAGCAGGCGCTCCTCGTCGTTTTGAGTCGGGAGGAACGGCACGCCGTCGAACGTGTAGACGCCGCCGTCGGCTTGCACGAAGTAGAAGCCGGCGTTGATGCCGGGCACGGGGTTCGTCACCATGTCGACCACCGGTGAGGCGGGCGGTAGGGGCTCGTCGCGGATGAGGTCGAACGCCCCAGCCGAATGTCCCTTGTTGCCCTTGGAGTCGACGATGCGTACGCCGCTGCCGTCGCTCGTGACCGCGAGCGCCGCGTACGGGGCGCCCGTGTCGACATCGGCCATGCTGAAGTTGACGAAAGCGTTGCCGAAGCGGAAGACGCCACCGTCGGCGCCGAGGAGGTAGTAACCGCCACCCGGTGCAGCCGCGGCGTCGACGATCGGAGCGTTCATCGCCCGGCCGCCCATGGAGCCGTAGAACGCGGCATCGCCGAACGCGAAGACGCCACCGTCAGCAGCGAAGAGCCAGTAGCCCTTGCCCGACTTCGTGGACGCCATCGCCACGATCGGCGAGTTCAGCTTCTGGCCACCCATCGAGCCGAGGAAGGCGGCGTCACCGAAGTTGAAGATGCCGCCGTCGGATGCGGCGAGCCAATAGCCGGCTTGGCTCGGCGTCTCGGCGATGGCGACGATCGGCTGAACGAGCGCCGTGTCCCTCATGTCGCCGAGCCACAGGGCCTTGCCGTGAGGCTCGACGGTGCCGTCGGCCTTGGCGATCATGTACCCGTTGGTCTTCTTGGCCACCGTGTCGTACGTGGCCACCATCCCGACGGCGGAGCTGCCCGCAGCAGCGCTCGCCGAGTGGAGCGCCGGTAGCCCTCCAACCAATAAGGCTGTCGATATCCCCAGTCCGGCAACACGACCGCGCCTACGCCCGAAAATAGACATTGATCTCCGCCCTCCGCCAAGTAACAAGTAACCCACAAATTCGGGTAAAATTGCGTCCAAGACAAGAGGGCCAGTACCCCAGCTGCGCGCAGTCCGTGTCCGCATCTCACGGTAGACGTCTGACGCGCGGTGAGTCTTTCAGCAGGGCTGGTTCAGAAGGCGACAGGTTCGCCGGCGCGCACGATCTCGGTGGAGAGACGTGCGTATTGCTCGGCCACAACAGACCAGCTCAACGACGGTGCGAGGCGCCGGGCTTCCGCGCTCATCGACGCGAGAACTTCGCCGTCGGACGACACGATCGATCTGATCGCGTCGGCCAGCGCGACAGGATCGGCGTGCGGTACGACGATGCCGGCTCCACTGCTCAGTAGTTCGACGGCGTGCGGGAACGCGGTCGCGACCACGGGCCTCCCGGCTGCGATGGCGTCGACCAAGACGCCAGACGTCACCTGATCGCGCGAGTCATACGGCAGAACCACGATCGAGGCCGAAGCGATGAAGCGGGTCAGTTGCGCGACATCGCGGTAGGCGTCGTCGAATGTGACCGACCCGGCAACCCCGATGGCCCACGAGCGTTGGATCAGTGAGTTGCGGTACTGGTCGCCGTCTCGGGCGAACACCTTCGGATGGGTGACCCCCGCAACCGTGTAACGCGGACGGCGACCGACGTTTCCCAGCAGCGCCAGAGCGTCGATCGCGTGCTCGATGCCCTTACCGGGACCAAGAAGGCCCCAGGTGAGCAACTGCGGGCGTTCGACGGCGCGGTCGTCGACTTCCTTCCAGCGCTCGAGCGCGGGTAGCGACGCGCCATGGGGGATCGTCACCACCTTGGATTCCTCGATCGCGTACAGGGCGATCAACCGGTCGCGTGCCGCTTCGGTCATCACGACCACACGGTCCGTGAGCTCACCGATTTCCTCCAGCACCGCGCGCTGGTGCGGCGACGGCTCGAGAAGGACCGTATGGAGGATCACGATCGTCGGCACTTCCAACAGGTTCAGAAGGTCGATGACCTCGTCGCCGTCGGCCCCGCCGTAAATGCCGTACTCATGCTGGATGATCGCGACATCGCACCGAGACAACACCCCGGCGGCGTCGCGGACCGATGCGGGAACCCCGTTGACGAGTTCGCCCGCCACGGGTCGCTGAATCGCCGGGACGTCGTGGCCATCGTCGATGCGTACGATGTCGACACGGTGGCCTGCTCGCGCCAGTTCGCGTTCGAGGGCGGCGGCGAAGGTAGCCAGCCCGCACAGTTTGGGCGGATAGGTGCTCAGCAGCCCGATACGCCGAGTCGGGGTTGTCCTCGATACGCGCAGCAATTGACTGTTGGGCATGTGTCTCCAAAACGTGAACGTGACGGCAGGTTGAGGCGTCGAGCCGGCACGGGTCGACAGCGCTTCGGGCTGTCCTGCCCAGGCGAGGCGACTCTTCCAGGGGGGACGCTCAGCCTACCCTGCCGGGCCCCCGGAACTACCCGCCGATTCGGGCCCGTCGGTGCTCTTCGCTGTTGGCGGGGCGGCCCATGGCCCGCAGCCAGCGGGTGTGCGAGCGCAGCGCCGCCCAGATATTTGGGTGAACGTGGTACTCCACGGCGCGGTCGCTGCAGACGCGGTGGACTCGGTCGGCCATAGCCGGATACGAGGTATGGGGGAGTCCGGGCGCGAGGTGGTGCTCGATCTGGTGCTGGAGGCCACCCATGAGCCACGCCGTGGGCCGACCGATCACCGGTGTCCGGCAGCTGACGTTGGCCGTGGTGTGCAGTTGGTGGGCGGCGAAGTCGTCGCCGCGGCGCGGTGTCGACGGCAGCGCGAATTCGGTCGTGTCGACGGCGTGCGCGAGCTGGAAGAAGACGGCGAGGACGAAGCCGACGAGCCACGAGCAGGCGAAGTAGAACGCGAGCACCGTCCACCAACGGTGGAACGCGAATGGGAGTGCGATGGCCCAGCCGACGTGGAGCACCTTGCCGGCGAACAGCAAGGCGACATCTCGGCGACGTGGCTGGCGCCGCATCGGTTGGCTCCCGATGCGGCGCGTGATGAGGCACGCGACGTCGGAAAGCAGCATCCACTGAATCGTGAGGAAACCGTAGAGCGCCCAGATGTAGATGTATTGGTAGCGGTACCACGGTCTCCACGGCTGACCGGGGGCGAGCCGGGCGAACGGCATCTGCTCGATGTCGGTGTCGATGCCGACGACATTCGTGTTGCCGTGATGCAGAAGGTTGTGCTTGTGCCGCCACAGCCATGAGCTTGCGCCGAGGACATCGGCGCTGTAGGCGAGGGTCTGATTGAGGGATCGCGAGCGGCCGAACGCTCCGTGGTTAGCATCGTGCATCACGCTCGTCGCTGTCGCGATCAGCGCGACGACGAGGATGGCCGCGAGCGGCAGTGCCAGCAGCGGTCCGCTGGCCACGAACACCAAACCGACGTAGCTGCCGAGGACGAGCGCAGCGATGACGACGGCTTTGCCGCGCAGCCGCCGGGTCGCTCGACGAAGCTCCACCCCGCTTGGTCGAAACGATGCGACGTCTTCAACGGTGAGGGCGCCCAAGTCCTCGAGGGCCAAGTCCTCCGGGGCGAAGTCCTCGAGGAATGGTGTGGGGCGCTCGAGAACGCTCATTTCTCGCTGTCATCGCGGGGGCCGAGCAGCGCCAGCTGGCAGGGGTCGCACAGCCACCACTCTGGTGCGGTGGTGGATACCTCCTCGGGTGCACACGCGAACGTCTGCAGGCAGCGCCAGCAACGGCGAGTGGCGGACACTTGATCGGTGGCGCTCATAGACACCTCTTCGCTCGGCTCGGAAGAGGCGTCGGGCCAAAGGTCAGGAGTGTCAATCCCGACGAACAGGGCGTCCTACCAAGAACTTCTCACCTGATCGTACCGTCCTGCCAGCACGTTGAAGGGTCGGCGGGCCACTCAGATTCACTCGAACGCCGAAGGTCAGGCCGCCCGGCCTCCGAACAACCTCGAAGGTCGCGGACTCGTGTCGCCTCGCGGCCTACGTCTTGGTGATGCCTACCTGCAGGCCCACGTCGGTCTTGCCCGACGATGCCGCGCTCGGCGTCGCCGTGACGTTGAGGATGTCGCCGGAACCGTCCTTCTTGCTGGAGTAGCTCGCGAGGTGGCTCCCGTTCACGTCCTGCTCAATGATCTTGAACCAACCGCGGTCCTTTAGGGCGCCGGCGTAGTAGTCGGAGATGTCGCCGACACTTTTGCCGGTGGTGAACGACACGAAGTAGGTCAGCGTGTCGCCGCCGTCGACCGAACTCGAGTTCGTCACCGTGACGTCGCTCGGTACCGGGATGCGGTCGCTCGGAAAGTTCGACGGCAGGCCGGCGGCGTTGCCCGATGAGTTGCCGCCGGACGAGCTGGCGCTGCTGGAGGGAGACGCGGCCGACGTTTCTGCGGAATCCAGGCTCGAGTTCGTCGAGGCGCCCGCGTCGCCGGTTGTTGCATCCGTGGACGCGGCCTTCTTGCTGCCGCCGCATGCCGCCAGAAGCATCGTCGCGATGAATACGGCAACAACTCCGTGTCTGGTTCGGGCCATGGGCCCTCCTTTTGTCCGCTGTGTCGAACGTACGGACGCCACGCCGACCCTCGCACCAGGGAGATCCCCAGGTTTTGACACGATGTATCGGTGATCATCGGCCGCGATCTCGAGCAATCGGTGCTCGGGAACCTGATTGCTAGGACGCGCCGGGGACACGGTGGGACAGTGATCGTGCGCGGCGACCCGGGTATCGGCAAGACGGCGTTGCTCGACGAGGTCGTCGCCAGCGCCGGAGTCCGGACGCTGCGGGCAACGGGCTTCGAGTCCGAGGCCGACCTTCCGTTCGCCGCGTTGGGCGATCTGCTCCGTCCAATCCTCAACTCACTCGACGACGTTCCGCCCCTGCAGGCCGACGCCTTGCGCGGGGCACTGGGCCTGGGCAGCACGACGGCAGTCGACCCTGTCTCGGTCGAGGTGGCCACGGCCAGCCTGCTCCGAGCGGCCGCGGCGGCCGAACCACTTCTGCTGGTCGTCGACGACATGCAGTGGCTCGACACGGGGTCGCTCAACGCGGTCGTGTACGTCGCGCGGCGAGCCGCGCAGCTTCCGGTGGCCGTCGTGGGCGCCGCGCGTGTGGAGGAGATGCCACTCGCGGTTGCGTCGCTGGCCTCGCTGTCGCTCGGCCCGCTGGCGGCGGGCCATGCCGAAGAGCTCTTGCGCTCGAGGGCTAGCACCAACGTCGTGCCGGCGGTCGTTCGTTCGTTGGTCGAAGCCGCAGGTGGCAACCCGTTGGCGCTGCACGAGCTGGTTCGAGGTCTCTCGCCCGCGGAGCTCCTTGGACACGTGCCCGTCGCCGACCCGATCGCGGTATCGACCGAGGCTGTCCTGGCCTTCCGGCGCCGGATCGACGCGCTGCCGGCGCCGACACGTACCGCGCTGCTGGTCACAGTCGCCGAAGGCCGCGGCCACGTCGATCGCGTCCTGGCTGCCCTCAGGACTGCGTCGCTCGATGCCACCGCCTTCGAGCCGGCGGAGCGACACGCACTGATTTCGTTCCCCGGGGACGTGGTGCAGTTTCGTCACCCGTTGGTTCGGTCGGTCGTGTACCAGATGGCATCGCCCGCCGAGCGAAGAGCAGCCCACGGCATGCTGGCCGCGATCGACGACGATCCCGACCGCCGTGCATGGCATCTCGGTTCGTCGGTTGCCGGCCCTGACGACGTCGGTCGCGACGAGCTACGCGCGATGGCCGACCGAGCGTTGGGTCGAGGTGCCGATGCCACAGCGGCGCGTGCGCTGACGCGCGCCGCCGAACTCACCGCCGATGCCCTCGAACGGGGCACGCTCTACGGTAAGGCGGCGCGCGCCGCCAGCCGGGCCGGTGACATCCCGATGGCCGCGCACCTTTTCGCCTCGGCCCGTCCGCTGATCGTGGGCGACCTCATCGCGCAGGCCGATCTCGCGGTGCTCGAGGCCGACCTGAGGATGCGCGGGGGAGACTTCGAGGGTGCCTATCTCGAGCTGGCTCGTCGCGCCGAGGCGATCGGTTCTCTCGACCCAAGACGGGCGACGGCGATCCTGCTCGTCGCGGCGAGACCGCACGTTTACAAAATGGAGGCAGAGACCGCGCTACGGACTGTTCAACGCGCGCTCGAGTTGGTGGGCGACGCCCCGCTCAACCTGCTTCAGGTCTCGTCGCTCGCCATGACGCAAACGATGGCCGGTGACCCTCACGCGCGGACCACGACGCGTGCCGCTGCCGAGGCCGGCTTGGCGACCAAGCGCGGCCATCTCCACACCCTCGGAATCGGCTGGCCGCTGGTCTGGCTCGAGGAATACGACCTCGCGAGACGCTTCGTGACGTGGGCGGTGCAAGCGCAACGAGAAGGCGGACATCACTCGTTTCTGCCGCAGTCGCTCCTCCCAGAGGCTGAGCTCGACTTTCGTACCGGCCGTTGGGTCGAGGCGCTCGAGGCCGCGACCGAAGCCCGGCAGCTGTTCATGGAGACCCGCCAACCCACGGAGGCGGCGATTGCCGCGAGCACGATTGCGCGGATCGCCGCGTCGTGCGGCGACGACGAGCGCTGCGCGACGAACGCGATGGAAGCGATCAACAGTGACCGCTCCTCTGGACTTCGCGCCGCCACAGCCTATGCGGAGGCCGCGCTCGGCCACCTCGCGCTGGCGCGGCGGCAGCACCAGCGCGCCGTCGGCCATTTGCGGAGAGCACGCGACATTGCTGTCGAAGGTGGCGTCGCCGAGCCGTGGCAACTGCCCGTCGGTGCCGACCTGGTTGAGGCTCTTCTCCACGCTGAGCTTTCCGAAGAGGCCTTCAGCGTGCTCGACCATCTTGAGGAGACGGCGCAGCGCCGTGATCGCACGTCGGTGCTCGCCGCAGTGGCCCGGTGCAGAGGTCTGCTGGCGCCGGCTGATTCGTTCGTGGACTTCTTCCGTTGCGCGCTCGCGATTCATGACCGCGCACCCACGCCATTCGAACGAGCGCGGACCGAACTGTGTTTCGGGGAGAGGCTTCGGCGCGCTCGTCTCCGCAACGATGCGCGCGAACACCTGCGTGCCGCGCTCGACACCTTCGAGGCTCTCGGAGCGAGACCGTGGGCTGAGCGGGCACGTGGTGAGTTGCGTGCCTCGGGCGAGACGCGTCGAACCGACGTTAAGTCGACCGCACAACTGACCGCACAGGAGCAAGAGGTGGCAGGCCTCGTCGCCCGCGGAGCAACAAACAAGGAGGTGGCGACCAACCTGTTCGTGAGCACCAAGACGGTTGAGTTTCACCTCAGCAACGTGTATCGCAAGCTGGGTATTCGGTCTCGCACCGAATTGGTGCGTTACTTCATGCAGAAATGACCTTCTCGAACCAGTGGTCGGCGTAGGGCTCGTCGCTGAATGGCTCCGCCTCGCGGTAGCCCGCCGATTTGTACAGCCCGACGGCCTCGTTGAGCGATCGGTTGGTCTCGAGACGGACGGTTCGGATGCCGCGCTGACGTGCGTGGCGCTCCAGTTCTTCCAGGATTCGGCGCCCCAGTCCGAGTCCGCGAACCTCTGCTGCGATCCACATGCGTTTGACCTCGGCCGGTTTGCGACCGTGCATCTTCAGCGCGCCGCACCCGACCGGCTCGCCACGTAGGCGCGCGATCAGTAACAGCCCGGCGGGCTCCGTGAGCTCAGCGGCATCGGCCGAGACGCTCTGCTGGGGGTCGAACCCTGATTCGAAACGGGAATCGAGTTCGGCGAAGTACGAACGGATGCAGAACTGCGCATCCTCGCTGGTCGGGTCCTCGATCTTGAGGTGCACCATCCCTGCGGTGAGCAATCGCTCCACGGTTCCCATTGCTTCGATTAGTCGCGAGCGTTGATCAGAGGTGAGTGGTTCGAGGAGCGACCACGCGAGGTCGTCGCTCAGCCGCACGAGAAGTTCGCGTTCGGCCCTGCCGGCCTTCGTGAGGAGAACCGTTCGCACCCGCCGGTCGGAGACTTCAGGCACCACTTTCACAAGGCGATCGTCTTCAAGCGACCGCAACAGCCGGCTGACGTAGCCGGAATCCAGCTCGAGGCGCGCTCGCAACGAGCGGACGTCGCTCCCCTCGGGGCCGATCTCCCACAGCAATCGCGAGGCGCCGATCGGTCGCCTCCGGGCCAGGTACCCATTGCTCAAGATCCCGATTCGCTGCGTAACGGTGCGGTTGAACCGCCGCACTTCCTGAACCCCAGCGTTGTCCATTCTCTGACTCTAGTCAGAGATGCCGGACTCGGTCAGGCTGACGTAACACGCATGAACGGCGTTGAGATGGGGCAATAGGTCGGTTGAGAAGGGAGGGCATTAAAATGTCAACGAAGCCAAACCAGTCCAAGTCCACGGAGGACGCCTCAAAGGATGAGCGCGCCGAAAGCGTGAGCCGCCAGCTGAGCGGTGCCGATGCGCCCAAAGAGGTCGTGCAGCCGACCGGAGACACCTCAGGCCCGCCAGGTGAGATGCCGCCCGACGACGTTGGCACGAGCACGACGACACATGGCGAGAAGATGGTCGACAGGGACGGTAAGGAAGCGGGCCGCAAGGACACGGGTACCGACAACACGCCCGCGCAGCGACCGACCGGGACATCGACCGCCCGCGACACCACGGGTGTAGATCCGCAGGAACCTAAGCGCTGAGTCCAGCGCCGGCAGAGCGTCAAGAACGCGGTTGCGTTCGAGGGGGATAGGCCGCCCACAGGGCAATGAGCGCCAGCAAGGGAACGGAAACCAACGAGGCGATCAGTCCCACCTTATCGACGGTCTTGTAGCCGTCGAGGTGCCGCGCGTGGAACACGACGTGGAGGACGCCTTGGAAGAGCCAGGCGACCGCGACCGGACGAGTCGCCTGTGCGCGCCACGCCGCCCACACCGTGACGATGATCAGGGCAAGGAAAAGCGCGCCGACATCGCGCACCAGGTGCTCGTTGTACGCGTCACCGGGATGT
Organism: Acidimicrobiales bacterium; assembly: GCA_040002995.1. GTDB lineage: Bacteria > Actinomycetota > Acidimicrobiia > Acidimicrobiales > Ilumatobacteraceae > JBDUDK01. The sequence goes on from JBDUDK010000019.1 coordinate 21,292, forward strand.
GCGATCCAACCGCGTCCGAGTGGGAAGTCATCGAAGAACGACCGGGGCGCGAAGGCGGCTTGTAGTCCTGCGGGCGCCATGAACACCGCGATGAGCCCCAGCGCGATGCGTTCGAGTCGTTGACGTTGCATCATTGACCTCCCCCCAATCGGAAGACGTTAGGCGTTCGGGCTGATCAACGTGACGAGATGACGCCGCATGCGAGACGGTCGCCCACGTTGCCGGTCTTCGCGGTGGCTGTGGTCGCGTCCGCGGAATTCGGCATGTACTGCGTCGAGAGGTCGCCCGTAGGAATTTTGGCGAAGTTGTCGGCACCTGCGTGCAGGATGACGACCCTGCCGTTCAGGTCACGCGGCGCGATCCGATCGATATGGAACCGGGTCTCGACAGTGCCGTCGGCGTTGACGTACAAAACGGGCATATCGCCGACGTGATGCGAGTGCGTCAGCAGGGTGGGGTTGTACTGGCCGTCGGCGGACACGAACCACGTCGACGGCGCTTCGGCCGGATCCGCGAGGCAGCCTTCGCCGTTCGCCGGTACGTCGTTCGCGTGGATATGGAAGCCGTGAAAGGCGTCGAGGCCCGGCGCCCCGGTCAAGCGCACCCGGACCTCGGTGTGGTCGTGCTCGGTCTTGAACGAGACGGTACCGATCTTGACACCCTCCGCGGTCGTGAGCGTCGCCTTCGCCGATCGGTCGTGCGCGTCCGCTGCCTTCGCCGTGATGAGACCGGCGACGAGCGCCGCCCCCGTCGCGACGCCAACGAATG
>JBDUDK010000147.1:0-21695 GCA_040002995.1 Acidimicrobiales bacterium
GAGATGCGCCTGGTCGCGCCCCGTCGGTCAGTACGTGCGCACATCGGTGAGGTCTGGGAGTACCGCGAACTTCTCGGCCAGCTGATTCGCAAGGAACTCAAGGTCAAGTACCGCGACTCCACGCTTGGCTTTGCCTGGTCGCTTCTCAACCCGGCATTCCTGATGGCGATCTACTACGTGGTGTTCCAGATTTTCCTGAAGGTCGGGATCCCTCGGTTTCCGGTCTGGCTTTTGTCGGCCATGCTCGTGTGGAACTTCTTCTCGAGCTCTCTTGCTGCCGGCACGAACTCCATCACCTCCAACAGCTACCTCATCGGCAAGGTGCGCTTTCCTCGCGAGGTGCTGCCGCTCGCCTCGGTGGGCGCTGCCTTCGTGCATCTCTGCCTGCAGTATTCGGTTCTGCTCGTCGTGATCGCAGCCTTTCAGACCGGCGTCGCGTGGAGCTACCTGCCGATCGTGCCGCTCGCATTACTCGCGATCGTCCTCCTGGCGTGCGCGCTCGCGATCATGCTCGGTTCGATCAACGTCTACGCACGAGACACCCAGCACCTGCTCGAGCTCACGCTGCTCGCCTGGTTCTGGTTGACTCCGATCATCTATCAGTTCTCGATCGTGACGACGGAGCTGAAGAGGCGCGGGCTGCCGGTGAATCTCGCCCTCTTGAACCCCGTCACGTCGATCACGCTCACGTTCCAGCGGGTGTTCTACGGAAAGGCCGTGGTTGTCGGCAAGACCCGCCAGGTGCTTTTGCCGCTTGATGGGCCCGGTTGGTATGCCCGCAACGTGCTCATCGTGCTCGCCATTTCGGCGTTCCTCGCCCTCCTGAGTCTGTGGATCTTCGACCGCGCCGAGGGCAACTTCGCCGAGGCGATTTGATGCACGCGATCGAGGCGAAGGGAATCTCCAAACGGTTCCGCATCGTGAAGGATCCGGTCCGCACGCTGAAGGACCGCTTTGTCCATCTTCGAGGTCAGCGTTACCGCGACCTGTGGGCCGTGAAAGAGCTCGACCTCACTGTCGAGCAGGGCGAGACGTTGGGGATGCTGGGTCACAACGGTTCGGGCAAGTCGACGTTGCTCAAATGCATTGCGGGAATCCTCTTGCCGACGACCGGCGAGGTGAGAGTGCGCGGCCGCATCGCGTCGCTCCTCGAGCTCGGTGCGGGGTTTCACCCCGATCTCTCCGGGCGCGAGAACGTCTTCATCAACGCGTCGTTCCTCGGCATCGCCAAGCGCGAAATCGCCCGCCGCTTTGACGACATCGTTGCGTTTGCCGAGCTCGAAGACGCCATCGACCGCCAGGTGAAGTACTACTCGTCGGGCATGTTCGTCCGGCTCGGTTTCGCCGTGGCGGTGAACGTCGATCCCGACATCTTGCTGATCGATGAAGTGCTTTCGGTCGGTGACGAGCTGTTTCAACAGAAGTGCCTCGACAGAGTGAAGGAGTTCCAGGACGAGGGGCGCACCATCCTCTTCGTGAGCCACAGCTCCGACCTCGTGCGCCGCATCTGTGGACGCGCCATCGTCCTCCACCACGGGGAATGCGTCGCGGACGGCGACCCGGCGGAGGCCATACGGATCTATCGCGAACACCTGCACGGCCAGATGTCGGGCACCGAAGAACGACTGCTGAACGACTCGCCACTGTCGATCACGCATGTTGTGCTCGATTTTCCTGAGTCCGAGCACCGGCACTACTTGTTGGCGGGCGAGCCTCTGAAGATCACGGTCGGATACGAGGCGCTCGAACCGGTTCCCGACGTCGTGATGTCGATCGCTGTCTACGACCCGATGGGCAACGTCATCCACGGCGTCGACACCGACGCACTCGGGCTCCAACTACCGCTGCTCGCCGGACGCGGTGACATCGTGTTCGAACTCGACTACGTACCGCTACTCGATGGCCTTTACCCGTTCGCCATCAGCCTCTCCTCCCGCTCGAGCGAGCAGCGGCTCGACTGGACCGACCCCGAGAAGTACTCGTTCCGAGTGGTTAGCTCGGGTCAGATCACCGGATCGGTGGCCCTTCCGATCAAGGCGCGCTATGTGCCAGGCGTGGGAGCTGCGACGCTGCCTCGCTGAAGCCGCTCTCCTCAGTCCACCTCGCCGTGGAAAGACACCACCAGCCAAACGCCGCCATCGCGAGCGGAAAGGCGATGGCCACCGTCACAACGGGAATCGGCGGTGTCCACTTCGGGTGTACCCAGAACCGGAGGGCGCCGTCGGCGCCAGACGTGTACTTGCGCAACATCTGCCAAAACGCCGCCGTCTGAGCAACGACAACCGTGGCCCATAGGACGACGAGCACTCGTCGTTTGAAGAAGACTTGACTCTCGGTCGTACTCGCCAGCAGACCGGCGACGATAGGTACCCCTACGGCGAACGGAAGCCCGTAGCGGCCCTGCCACGTCATACCGACATCGTTGGAAATTGCCGAATAGGAATCGACGGCGACGGGAACTAGGGCGCTCCCCGCGCATATGCCAGCAAAGACGAGGAGTGGGCGCCGCCCTCGGCAAAACGCAAGGGCGACCACAGCCAGGATCCCGACAAGCCCAGTCCAGAGGAAGATCGTGAGAGATGGCACCGGTGTGTCAGACCAGCCGAAGAGTCCGATCATCGCCCGGTAGTGACCCCAGATTCCCCCGAACGCGAAGCGAAGCACCTGCTGGTTCGTGTACCCCCCTGCGGGGAAAATGCTGTGTTGCGTCGAGAGTGGATCCTCCACTGCGATCCACGCGACCGTTGAGACGGCTGCAATCGCCACGCCGATTCCCCAAAGCCAAGCGGCCCTTCTGCGCACCAGTGCTTTGAGGGTTTCTCGGTTCGTGAACAGGACGAGGGCGACGAGGATCAGACCGAGCCACAGAGGAGACGCATGGCGTGCAAGCACGAGCAGGATCGCCGCCGAGCCGGTGCGGGCAATTAGCCGGTTCGAAATCTGTTCGGGTGTGGCGCGAGCGAGTGTCACACCTGATGTCCAAAGTGCGATTCCAGCCGCGATCTCCATCGCACTCGGATTCACCGCGGCGTTGATGAACAGCACCTGCGGGGTGACGGCAACCAAAAGGCCAAGCGCCGCGACACGTGACCTCGCGAAAGTGAAGACGGTCTCGAATGCAGACGCGAGCAATGCCGCCATGAGCAGCACCGACGCAATTCGCATCGCGTACATTTGGACAGAACCTGGCTCGAATGGTCGCGACAGGATTCCTACCCACGCGTAGTACGCAGGTGGATATCTGGGAACTGCCGTGACGATGCTCTTGGTCGCCGTCGAGCCGCTGAAGTGGACGCAGTCGGGCGTGACTGCCGGTTGGAACACGAAGCAGTTGTACGCGGGTGTGTCATAGATCCCGGGCACGTCGACGGCGAGGTACGCACTCGGTGGTGGCCCCTGCCGCCCTCCGATCCCCCACGTGAGGTCGGCGGCCTGCTCGGGGGTAAGCGGGTCGCCGGTCAGCTGCCCACGCGACACCGCCGCGGCGCGGATGGTGTGTGACGCCTCGTCGGCAGGAGCAAATAGCGGATCCGAGAAAGCCCATACCGTGCCGACTATCGCGACGAGGAGGAACGTCGCGGTCCAGCGCCATCGCGGATTCGAGCGGGTTGCCGATACGAGCCGCCGCACGGGCAATTGCATGTTTTCAATCGGACTCGTCGGTCTAAGCAGCCCCGGCTCTGTGTGTGCGATGCCGCATCGTAGGTTCCCCTCCTCGCCGTTCGGGTCGATCCCGAAGCGCGACAGCCTGGGACTTTGACAATTCTTGCCCACCGCAGACTCGATTCGTTCCGGCCCATTTAGCTAGCGTTACCGAACCCGCCACCTGAAGAAATCGAAGGTCGGATAGCACGCTATGCAGGTCTGCACGATCGTTGCGCGTAACTACCTCGCGCCAGCCCGGGTGCTCGCCCAAAGCCTCGTCGCGAGCAATCCTGACGCACGTCTCGCGGTCGTCGTCATCGATTCAATCGACGACAAGGACGATTTTGCGCACGAGCCGTTCGAGTTCATTTCGCCGCTCGACATCGGCATCGAGGCCGACGAGTACCTGCGAATGGCCACCATGTACGAGGTCATGGAACTCGCCACCGCCATCAAGCCGTGGATTCTCCGCACGCTCCTCGACCGAGGTGCTGAGACTGCGACCTACCTCGATCCAGACATCGTCGTCCTGGGTTCGCTCGAGGAGGCCAACTGCCTGGCGCGTGAGCACGGCATCGTCCTCACGCCGCACATCACACAGCCGATGCCCCGCGACGGTCTGCTGCCTGACGAAGAGATAATCATGTTGTCGGGCACCTACAACTTGGGGTTCGTAACGGTCGGGAAGAAGGCGGCCGACTTTCTCGACTGGTGGAGCGAACACCTCACACGATGGGCCATCGTCGAGCCCGCTGCCGGCCTCTTCACCGACCAGCGCTGGATCGACTTCGTCCCGTCGCTTTTTGAGCACGTAGTGGTTCGCGATCCGTCCTACAACGTCGCGTACTGGAACCTCTATGAACGGCCCATCGGTTTCGATGGCAATGGCTTCACGGCGCGCGGTGCCCCGATTCGGTTCTTCCACTACAGCGGCTACGACCTCGCCGCGCCGCACCTGCTCTCAAAACATCAGGGGCCGCGGCCCCGCGCGCTACTCAGCTCCTCAGGCCCGCTTCGCTGGCTTCTCGACGACGCCCGCACAAGATTGATTGCGGCCGGCCACGAACTCCACTCGAAGGAGCCGTACCGACTCGGCATCTCCGCGGGGGGCCTTGAGCTGAACCGTCACATCAGGCGGATGTACCGGGACGCGGTGCTCGAAAGTGAAAAGAACCGACGACCGCCGCCGGCACATGCATTTGACTCCGACGGCGGCTTCTTCGATTGGCTGAACGAACCCGTCATCGGTCCGATCGACGCCAAGGTCTCGCGGTACCTGCACTACTACTACTCGACCCGACCCGACCTCATGCACGCGTTTCCCGACCTGAACGGTGACTCCGCAGCAAACTTTCTTGCGTGGGCGCGCGCCGATCCCAACTTCGGCGCGCGGACACCGCGGGATCTGATCCCCGACGTGGCCGCATCCCTTCGACTCGCGCCATCGCCGTCGGCGCCCGGCATCAACGTCGTCGGTTACTTCGATGCTGAGTTGGGCGTCGGAGAGGCCGGCAGAAGCATCGCCTCATCGATCGAGGCCAGCGGCATCCCGATGTCGACGTTCACGTTCCGAGCGACGACCTCGCGCCAACAACACGACTTTGGCAGCAAGGGACCTTCTGGCTGCCCGTTCTCGATAAACGTTCTCTGCGTCAACGCGGATCAGACTCCGCGCTTGGCGCAATCGCTCGGATCTCAGTTCATGCAGAACCGTTACAACATCGGGATCTGGTTCTGGGAAGCACCGACTCTCCCGGTCGAGCTGCATCACAGCCTCGATCTCGTCGACGAACTTTGGGCGCCCAGCGAATATGTCTACGAGGCGCTCGCGCCCGCGACCAACAAGCCACTCAGGGTCTTTCCACTCCCCGTAACGACGCCCGGGAAGCCAACCGCACTCCGTCGATCGGATGTCTCGCTCCCGGAGGGCTTCGTCTTCCTGTTCATGTTCGACTACCTCAGTGTCATGAACCGGAAGAACCCACTCGGACTCATCGACGCTTATCAGGCAGCGTTCAAGCCAAGCGACGGCGCTCACCTCGTCATCAAGACCATCAATTCGAGCCAACGGATGTGGGACCACGAGAAGCTGCTCTACGCGCTCGAGGATCGTCCCGACGTTCACGTGTTGTCCGACTACGTCACCCGAACACACGTGGACGCCATGACGCAGCTGAGCGACTGCTACGTGTCGCTGCACCGCTCCGAAGGCTTCGGCCTGACGCTCGCCCACGCGATGGCGTGGAGCAAGCCCACGATCGCCACCGCGTACTCGGGCAATATGTCGTTCATGACCCAAGCCACGTCATACCTCGTTCCCTACAAGCTCGTCGAGATTGGGTCTGGATCGCCGCCGTATCCTGCCGGAGCTCTGTGGGCTGAGCCCGATCTAAGCGCCGCGGCCAGGAAGATGCGGTACGTGTTTGATCATCCGGACGAAGCGGCCGAGGTCGGGCGGGCGGCAGCCAATCACATCGCCGCGACTCGATCCCTGGGAGCTGCGGCTGACTTTGTCCGAGAGCGCTTTTCCGACATCGAAGCCGGTACCCACCGATGAGCAAGCAGCCGGATGCCCCCTACGACCCCGACCGTCGCGTCCGCGAACTGACCGACGAACTCGAACTCGCGCGCTCCGAGCTCGGCCGCCTGGAGGCTGCCCTCGACGCGGCTCGTCGCTTCGGTGCCGAGCAGGCGAGCCTCGCGACTCAGCGCCTCAACGAAGTCTCCGCGCTCCGCTCGACAAGGACCTTCGTGTACACGGCTCCCCTTCGCCGTATGTACAGCAAGGTCCGCAGCCTCGCCGGACGCGTTCAGCGGCTCTGGCGTGACCCACAGCCCTAGACACCAATGACTTTGCCCATACCGCCCCTGGAAATGCGGGTGCTCGTCGGACCCACCGACGTAACTGCGTTCGACAATCCCAGCGGGTCACCGATCTTCCCCGAGCTTCCCAGCACGGCGTTCGAGCGCGTCTTCGACTTCGGCTGTGGTTGCGGCCGCTTTGCGCGGCAGCTGATCCAGCAAGCCAACCAACCGCAGAGATACGTGGGCATCGACCTTCATCGGGGAATGATCCGCTGGTGCAAGGCGAATCTCACGCCGTCGGCCCCGCAATTTGAGTTTTATCACCACGACGTTTTCGAGCTCGCCTTCAACCCCGACGGCGCGACGCGGGCGGCTCCGTTTCCGGTTCCGTCTGCGGATTTCACATTGGTCATAGCCGTTTCGGTATTCACTCACATCCTGCCGGATGAAATTCCGAGCTATCTGTCGGAGGTACGCAGGGTGCTCAGAACAAACGGCACGGCGGTGACGACGTGGTTCCTGTTTGACAAGAATCAGTTCCCGATGATGCAGGAGGAGCAGAACGCCCTCTACATCAATCCCGTCAATCCGACGAACGCGGTCATCTACGACCGAGCCTGGTGTTTTGAACGCCTCGAAGAAGCGGACCTGGTCGTGGCGGCCGTGACGCCGCCGGAGGTTCGCGGCCACCAGTGGTGGCTTCGCTTGGCGCCCCGAGGATCGGCCGAGGCCGTGTCGCTGCCCGAGGACCGCGCGCCGATTGGGCTCCGTCGAGCGAGCCACCATGGCGAGAACGCTCAACTGATCGGACTCGAGGGAACGCGCTAGACCACGGTGACGCCTTCCGAACACCCGCGGCATTGTGTCGGGCCGTCTAGTCCACGTGCACACGTATCGGGCGCTCGTAGCTGATGCTCTGGTAGCGCGGATCTGCGTGCGGCCGGGCGACCACCATCCCTCGCGATGGACTCTCGAGCGGCCATTGATCAGCCCGGTCGACGTCGAAGCCGCTTGACGCGAACCAGTCGATGAGGCACTGCAGGGTCGGTACGAACCAGTTGGATCCGTCTCCGGCATGCTCGGCTCCGGGAAAAAACCGAGCAAACGACGGCGCGGAACCGGTCGCGACCTCGGTATCGACGTAGACCTCCGCTTTCGCTAGTCGGTGGAGGGCGTCGATGGCCAGCAACGGATGTCGAAGGTGGTACAGAACGCCGAGAAACAAGACGACATCGAACTTCTCACCGAGAATGTCGGCGAGCTCGTACACAGACGCCTCGACGAATCGGGCACGCGACCCAAGCGCGGCTGCGATGCGATCAAAACCGAACCAGGTGGGTGGAAAGATGTCGACCGCGGTCACCGTCGCTCCCCGCCGCTCTGCAATGAAAGCCGCGCCTCCATTGGTCGTACCGATGTCGAGAACCCTCGCACCAGTGAGGTCAGCGGGTAGGCCAACTCGTTGCAACAAATGCTCGATGTCGTGTTGACCCGGCGACCAGACGTTGGTCGATAACTGAAAACGTTGATGCCAGACGAAATCGTGCTCAGCGATGAGTCCGTGTGCTTCGTCGTCCGAAATCATGAGTGAGTCAGCTCTCCCGGTAGGCGATCACGGCATACTCGCCACACGTCCGACGATCTTCGTCAAGGCGTCCGGTCCCGAGTGGGAAAAAGCACGACGCGCGGTCGAAACCGGCGCCCATGCAGAGCATCAGCAGTGACTCCGGAAAAATCGGACGCTCGTGCGAGAGGTCGGTCCAAAAGGTCTTCCACGCCGCGATTGAGTGCGGGTTGACCGTCTCGGCGATCCACCGACCCCCGGGCCTAAGCACCCTGCGCGATTCGCGGATGAACTCCAGGAGCCCGGCATAGGGAATGTGCTCGATCACCTGAGCGCTGAAGATGACATCGACCGAGTGCTCACCCTGCTGCCGCAGCCACTCGAGCGCGTCGACGAGAGCGACGTCGTGACCCTTCGACCGGCAATGTGCGGCCATGCCCGCGTCGAGGTCGATCCCCAGCGCGCGTATCCCCCTGCCGGCCAGCAGATCAAGCATCTCACCTCGTCCGCAGCCGACGTCGACGACAACGTCGGCGGGCTCGACGTAGCCGAGATATGGCCGTTGCCGCTCCAGCACGAGGGTTTCATCACCACGGAAGACCGACTCAAAGAGCAGGTACGGTTCTTCACCGCGGACCGGCTCGTCGTAGGCGAGTCGCGTGTTTGAGCCCGAACCTTGCAGAAGGAGCTCAGGGCGGGCGATATACGGCACAGCGCGCAGCTCTTCAGAAAGTGCCTGGAATCCCGCTTTCACGGCGTTGAGTTGGCCGGCTAGATCCTCGATCTGTTTGCCGTGGAGACTTCCGAGCTCATGGTCGGTGTTGAGCCGGGCGACGATCTCCCCGAGCCGCTGCTCGTGAAGACTTCCGCGATCGTGGTCCGCATTGAGGCGTTCAACGATCTCCGCAAGCTGACGGTCGTGCAGGTCGAGCCGCGCGTGCGCCCAGTCGAGGCGCTCCACGAGAGTCGTCAGCCGATCACCGAGCTCTGAACGGTGTGTCGACTCGGCCAGCAATTTGTCGCAGAGTCGCTGCAGCTCGTCGCACCTGTTCTCAAGCCTCTCAATCTCTGCACTCGTTCCAATAGCTTTGGAGATCAAGCGACGAGGGTCAAGAGCACCGGAGCTCGACACCCGACTTGTCTAGCATCGATCGTCACCTAAATCGGTCGCATCCTGCGGGGCAACCGACACCGGGTGCTCACGGTAGGGCTCATCGGGCCGTGAGCCAGTCGTCGGTTCGCACCCCCGACTGTGTACTGTGGCGCGGCTTGTATCCGGTATCACGAGGCGTGTCGAACTGCCGAGCAGGTGTCCAATGAATTCTGATCCGCTCGCCATGCGGGGTTGCATCGTGATGGTGAGCTACAACGAAGCGTCGGCCATTGGGCCCGTGTTGGCAGAGATCGAGGAAGCGGCCAGCGTCTTGTCGCGAAGTGGCATCGCCCTCGAGGTCCTCCTGGTCGATGACCGGTCCCCCGACGACACCGCGACGAGGGCCCTCGAGCAGGCGAGTCGGCTCGGACTGAAGCTCGAGGTAGTGACCGGACAACCGCAAGGGCCGGGCAACGCGTTCATGCGAGGCTTCGAGCACGCCTTCGCCGCCGGCGCGCCCGATTTCTTCGTGACGCTGGACTCCGACGGACAGCATGATGCTCGCCAAATTCCCGACCTGATTCGTGCCTTCCTCGCAAGGAATTCAGGGATGACGATCGGCTCGCGTTGGACACGGGGCGGCCGATCCCCGGGGACGCCCATTCAGCGCGCGGCTCTGAGCTTGGTCGGCAATTTTCTGATTCGACGGGTCACCGGACTGCGCGGCGTTCGCGACGCCACGACATCGTTTCGCGTCATTCGGCCGGAGGTGGTGACGCTCTTCAAGCCGGAACATCTGAGCACCGATGGCTACGGCTTTTTCAGCTCGTTTGCCGTGCTCACCCAGGCCAACGGATTCACCATCGACGAGGTGCCAATCACGTTTCGCCCGCGCTACTCGGGCGTGTCGAAGCTCACCATGCGCCAGGTGGTCGAGTCGTTCGCCAACTTGTTCACACTGAGAAAACAGGCGAGGCAGATCCGCCAGAGCAACTTCGACGATCAGACGACCTGGGCGCAGAGATCGGCCCGTTTCCAACACCAGTCCGCCAGCGACCACACCGCTTACGCGGCGATGCCCGAGTTGCAGGCGCTCGCCAGCGCAAAACGATTCTTCGATTGGATCATCGACGAACTGAAGCCGGCCCTCGGACAGGACATCCTCGAGGTCGGGGCCGGCATCGGCACCGTGGCTCAGCGCCTCGCCGACCATTCAGAAACCGCCAGGGTCTTAGCCATCGAACCGGCGTCTGAACCGTTCGCGCGGTTGAAGGAACTCGCTGGTGAGCACCCGAGAATCGAGGCACGGCAAACAACTTCGGCCCAGTTGGCCGCCGAGGGAGGACGGCAGTTCGACGCAATCGTGTACGTAAATGTGCTCGAACACATTGAGGACGACGTGGCTGAGCTGGCGCGTGTGCGCCCCCTGCTTCGGCCGGGCGGCGCGTTGTGCATCTTCGTGCCGGCGTCACCGCGGGCGTACGGTTCGATGGACTTCATATCGGGGCACTACCGGAGGTATCGCAAGGAGTCGCTGCGTTCGGTTATCAGCGATGCCGGCTACGTCGTCGAGGATCTGCGTTATTTCGACGTCGCGGGTCTGCCACCGTATTGGCTCGCGTATCGCCTGCTCAACATCCAGCGTTTCGGAGGAGCATCGTCCGCCGCGTTTGATCGAGTGCTCGTCCCGCTGAGTCGATTCGTTCAGTTCGTCGTCAAGAGCCCGCCCATGGGCAAGAACCTCATCGCCATCGCGCGTCGTGCTGACGACGGCGGCGTCTAGGCGCCAACGCCTGCCGTCACCGTTTGCGGGCCACCGCCACGAGTTGCCAACCGAACGGCGTGTTGGGCAGGTTGAAGCGGAATAGCGGACGGAACACCGCCTGTACCGCTGTTGCGGCCGACGCGCCAGCGCCGGCGGCGCCCCCGCGCACGTCGTCGATCAACCGCCGTCCCCGGGCCCAAACTACGAGTCGGTAGAGGTTGAAGAAGGGGAAGCCCGCCGCCTCGACCCGCTCGACCGCGAACCCCGCCCGCTCGAGAACGGTGCGCAGCGACGTTGCGGTGAAGTGGCGGCGGTGGCCGATGTGGCGATCGAACGCGGTCCTTGGCCCTCCCGGAACGGTGACCACCAGCCGAGCACCGCGTGCGAGATACGCGGCGGCGTTGTGGAGGAGCCACTCTGGGCGATCGACGTGCTCGAGTACCTCAGAACAGGTGGCGTGCGTGCCCCAACCGGCGAGCTCTCCGGGGGTCTGTCGCCTCAACAGATCGGTCTGCACGAAGCGCGCGTTGGGCACCTTGGCGCGCGCCTGCTCGATACCGGAGGCGCCCAACTCGAGCCCGACGATCTCGACCGAGGGGAGGGCCCGCCGCAACATCAGCGCGAGGTCGCCCTGGCCGCTCCCGATATCGACGACTCGGCTCATGCCCCCGACCCGAAGCCGGCGCACCAGCAGGCGACGACGGTATTCCTGGGCGGGATTGATTTGTGAGGAGTCGCCGTAGTCGGCCCACAGGCCGTCCCAGTCGTCGCCCGAGGCGCGCGCGATCGTGCTCATAGCCGAAATCCCGACGCCGCCGCATCGTTGAAGAACATCTGCACCGTCTCGAGCGAGTACTGGGTGAGGTCCTTGCCGATCGTGGCCACCTTGGCCAGAAGGTCACTCGTCATGGTGATGATGTGACAGCCGATGCGGTTCGCCTCGACCAGGTTGTAGATCTCGCGTGGGCTGGCCCAGATCAGTTCCATGCTCGGATGCGGTTCGAGGAACGCGAGGGCACCCTCCATGATCGGCACCGGGTCGCGGCCGGCGTCGGCGATACGACCGGCAAACACCGATACGAAACAGCGGGGTCCTCCGGCCAGTGACGGCACGACGTTCGCTACTTGCGCGAGGGTCAGGAGCGCGGTGACGTTCTGCTGCACGCCATGGTCGGCCAGGCGGCGCACCAACGCTGAGGTCGTGGCGCCGTCAGTGGTCGTGATGGGAATCTTCACGTAGACGTTGTCACCCCAGTTGGCGATCCGCCGGGCTTGGCGCTCCATCTCGACGGGCTCGTCGGCGAACACTTCGAACGAGATCGGGCGATCGGGCACGATGTCGATGAACTCGTGCGCGAACTCCTCGTAGTCGACGATGCCCGCCTTGCGCATCAGCGTGGGATTGGTGGTGAAACCCGCGATCGACGGGTCGGCCGCGAGCTTTCTGACAGTGCTCAGGTCGGCGCCATCGGCAAACAACTTCACGCGTAGATCGGGCGACGTCACGATGCCTCCTTGAGGCGTTGGGCGATGATGAAACAGGCAGCGTCCGCCAACGAACGGGCGACACGGGTGGGAGTGGCGGGCGGCGGCTCGGCGTAACCACGGTCGATGAAGATCGTGCGACAGCCGGCGGCCCGGCCGGCGTCGACATCGCGCCAGCGGTCGCCGATCATCCAGCTGTGAGACAGGTCGATCCCGTGCTCGGCGGCCGCGTCGAAGAGCAGCCCCGGCCGCGGCTTGCGACAGTGGCAGTCGTCGACGTCGTCGTGCGGGCACATCCGCAGGTCGTCGACGGTGACCATCTTGCGCACGGAGCGGTTGATGGCCTCGACGTCGACGGCGGTGGCCGTGCCCCGCGCGAGATCCGGCTGGTTCGTGACCACGACGAGCATGAACCCGGCGAGGCGAAGTGATCGGCACGCGTCCCGTGCGTCCGGCATCGCGACGACGTCGTTCGCGGTGCGCGGCGGGTGCGGCAGGCCACCGACCACCACCGCGGCGTTGAGCACGCCGTCGCGGTCGAGAAAGACTGCCGAGCGGCCCATCGCTAGATCCGTCCCGCCACGTAATCGTCTGCCATGGCGCACATCGAGGCCCGCAACGCCTCCGCCGACGACCGGCGGCACTTCCATCCGAGCGCCTTGATCCGATCGGTGTTGAGGCGCACGGTCGGCACGTCGCCCTTCCAACCGCGGTCACCTCCGGTGAATTCGTAGGTCACCGTCGCGGGATCCAGCTCGAGCACGCTGACGGCGATGTCGGCGATCTCGCTCACTGTGATGTAGTCACCGGTCGCGACGTTGAAGACCTTGAAACGCGCGGCGCTCTCGTGGGCGAGCAAGACCGCCGCCATCACGTCCTCGACATGGATGTACGACTTGCTCTGCAGGCCGTCGCCGAGAATAGTTAGACGGTTGGGGTCGTTGCGGAGTTTGCGGAGGAAGTCGAAGCCGACTCCGTGGGTTTGACGCGGACCGACGACATTGCCGAACCGGAAGGCGCACGCGCGGAGATCGAACATGTGGCAGTACGACGCGATCAACGCCTCGCAGGCCAGCTTCGAAGCTCCGTAGGTCGAAACCGGCAGGAGCGGCCCATGATTCTCGCGGAACTCGTGGGCGCCGAGCTCGCCGTAAACGCCGCTGCCCGAGGCGTAGAGCAGGTTCCGGGTACCGGACAAACGCATCGCCTCCACGACCTGATTGGTGAGGAACGTCCCCTCCCAAAAGTCGATGTCGGGTTCCGTTGCGGCGCGGGCAATGTCGGGGTTGGAGGCGAGATGGATGACGGTGCCGGTCCCGCGCATCGCTTCCGTGAGCGTTGGAAGGTCCTTCACGTCGGCCCGCACGACCGTCAAACGCGGATCGTCGACGATTCCGGCCAAGTGCCAGTCGCGGCCGGAGCTGAAGTTGTCGTAGATCGTGACCGCTCCAACTGAGGGGTCCGCGAGCAGTCGAGTAGCGAAGTGGCTGCCGATGAACCCGGCGCCGCCCACGATGCACCAGCGGCCGGTCCCAAATTCCGGCGTCACTGCACCGACTCCCACTTGGTTGCGGTAATCGCGAGCGCCGGGTGGCTCACCAACAAATGCCAAACCACCGCGCAGATACCCTCGGTGTGGGGCGTCACTCGATCCGCAAACAGCGGAGGTATGACGACACAGGCATCGGCCACCTTGGCCGTGAATCCGCCATCACGTCCGACGATCCCGAAGACACTCGCCCGGCGCTCCTTCGCGAACTCAAGCGCCCGGACGATGTTGGCCGACACGTTCTTTTCGGCGTTCCCTCCACCGACCGAGAACACCAGCACCGCGTCGTCCGCCCGGAGGCGTGAGCCTTCGAGCCACGCCGAAAACACCGTCTCCCAACCCTCGTCGTTGGTGCGAGCCGTCAACTCCGACACGTTGTCGGTGGGCGCGTAGGCCTCAAACCCGCAGATTTTCCGGAAGTCGTTTACGGCGTGTCCGGCGTGACCGGCCGAGCCACCCACGCCGAGAATGAACAAACGACCGCCGCGGGCGCGCGCCGCGGCAAGGCCCTCGGCCAGCGCTTCGATCGCGGTGCGGTCGATGCGACCCAGCACCTGCGCCGTCTCGTCGAGAAAGGTGGAAGTGAAGCTCACGATGACCTCATATCGGCCGGACCCGGCACACGGCGAGGGTGTTCAGGCCGAATTTGTGCCGGCGGCAGGAGATGAGCGACGGCAGGAAACCCGCTTCCACGAGCAAGGGCCAGAGGTCTCGGGGGTCGTAGTAGCGCTTGTGGTCGTCGATCTCGGCCCGAGGCGACAGACCTAGTCGGAACGCGGAGAGCTCCAGAGCCCGCTTACCCAGCCAGGTGGGGACGTTGATGACCACGATCCCGTCCGCAGCGGTGATCCGCCGCAGCTCGCCGAGGGTGGCCCGGTCGTCCCAGAGATGCTCGAGCACCGACATGCACAGCGTGATGTCGACCGAATAGTCGGCGATGGACGCGAGCACGGCCGGCAAACCGCCTTCGATAGCCGTCACCAGTGGATGGCCCTTGAGGCGTTCTGACAGCGCCACGTCGGCGACGGTCAAGTGCGAAATCTCGTCGAGCAGCGGGGTGGTGATGCGTGCGTCGTGCCCGCAGCCGATGTCGGCAACGCGCTTTCCGTGCCAGTCGCCGACGTGGCGACGCAGGCTCCGCGCCGACAGCCACGTGCCGAACTTGTCGACGGGGGACAACGCGTAGTCCTGGCCGAACGATTTCGTTCGCGTCGATAGGTCAGCGGCCACGGCCCCACCTCGGAAGGGCGGCGGCGTGGAGCACGAGCGTGAACGTGAACGTGGCGAAGCCCGCGATCGCGGCCAGCACGCCGGTGACGGCGAGATAATTGTACGGCTCGATGTCGCCTGCGAGGGCGAGGCCATTCGTCAGGTAGCGCGCGGCCAGCGGGATGGCGAGCGCGGCACCGAGCGCCATCAGACCCAAGCTGACGCCAATCGCGCGGTTGTAGCGAAAGCGCCGAAGCCATCTCGCCTTGACCTCGCCGGTGTAGTCGTAGAAGAGCCGGGCTATGCACCCGAGGTAGAAGCTTTGGATGCCGAGGACGCAGAGCGCGAGACCGAAGAGCATCCAGTAGAGCGAGAACGTGATGGGTCCGATCGTCACGGGCCCGAGCGACAGAGGGACGGTCAACACGAGTCCGAGCATCGCGAGGGCGAGCCCCGGCTTCACGAGGAAGAAGTCGGCGCCGTAGATGAACATCGCCTTCAGGTTGATCCACGCCGCCTGGAACGGGGAGAACCATCCCGCCCGTTTGTGGTGGCTGAGGCGTCCTTCCTTGTCCTTCAGGAAGCGCACGGGTACCTCGGCGGTGCGCAGCTTCATGTGCACCGACTTGAGCACCATCTCCGACGCGTACTCCCACGATTGCGATGCCAGGCTCATGCGCTCCAGCGCGTCCTTGGTGATGCCCCTCATGCCGCAGTGGATGTCGCTGAAACGGCTCGAGTACAAAACGTTGAGGATTCCGGTAGTGACCGGCGTGCCGAGATACCTATGGAGGAACGGCATCGACCCGTCTTCGATAGTGCCCTTCCAGCGCGAGCCCATCACGAAGTCGTTGCCTTCACGGAACCTTTCGACGAACGGCCTCAGGAGACGAAAGTCGTAGGTGCAATCGGCGTCGCCCATGATCACGAACTGACCGCGGATCATCGGTACGGCGTCGATGTACGCCCGACCGAGTCCTCGACGCGGCGTACGCAACACTCGTGCACCACCCGCGAGTGCAAGTTGTGGTGTGCGGTCCGTCGAGCTGTCGATGATGATGATCTCGCCGACGACGCCCGCCTCGCGAAGACCCTCGTGACACCAGTGGAGGAACTCTCCGATCGTGAGCTCTTCGTTGAGCGCGGGCACGACGATCGATACGACCGGATTGACGACGTCGTCGTCGGGCACGAGGAGCGTCACGTCGGGGTCGACCGGGTGGCTGAGCGCGAGTGTCACGGGCGCGCCGTCTCCCGCGCACCAAGCACGGAGTCCAGCTCCGCCAGCGACGCCCGGGTACCGATTTCGAAGAAGCGGTCGGTGGCCTCGTATGCAGCCAGCTCGCCGCGGGTCGCCAAACCGGACAGAACTGCGGCCAGGTCGGCGGGCGGGCCGGCGGGAATCGACGCGACGACGCCCCGCCGGAGGACCGACAGGCCGTAGTCGATGTGGTGCATCCTCGAGCGGATCTGGTCCGAGGGCGCCTTGTCGTACGCGACGATCCGCCCCGCGGCAAACCAGACGTTGCTCGTGTCGAATCGGTCGTCGTTGCGGAACACAGTCATCAACGCCGGCGCCCGAATCCCACCGAACCGTTGCGCGACCAGGCCGAGGTCGACCGACAGCCACGAATCCCCGTACAACACGAAGAAGTGATCGGCGAGCACACCCTCGTCATGAGCGAGGCGAAGGGCTCCGCCGGTACCGAGGCACCGGTCGCCTTCGTCGACATAGCGGACGGCGATTCCCCAACGTGAGCCGTCGCCGACAAAGTCGCGGATCTGGTCGCCGAGGTGCCCTATGCAGTACACGACGTCGTCGACACCCTGGGCCGCGAGCCAGCCGAGCTGATGATCCGCGAACGGACGCCCGCCTACGAACGCGAGAGTCTTGGGCCGCGCTCGGGCAAGCTCACCAAGCCGGGTACCTAGTCCTCCGGCGAGGATGACGCACTGCACGGCTCAGCCTCTCGCGAGCACGACGGAACCGTCGTGATCGAAGCGGATGCGCACCTCGGTCAATCCCTCGGCGTTGAGCACCCGACGGATCCGCGCCGGGTCGTCGGCGTAAAGGAGAAGAAAGCCGCCCGCTCCGGCCCCGACGAGCTTCCCCCCGATCGCGCCGTTGGCGCGGGCCATCTCGTACCAGCGGTCGATCTTGGGATTCGACATCCCCTGGGAACGCATGCGCTTCGCTTCCCAGTGCTCGTGCATCAGCTTGGCGTAGCCGACGGTGTCGCCGTCCTCGAGCGTGCGCTTGATCTCGTGACCTAGCTCCTTCACCCGGTCGAGCGCGGCCAGCATGTTGGGATCGTTGGCCTCTGATCGGGTCTTCTGCTCAGCGAGGATCGTCGAGGCTTCGCGGGAGTAGCCGGTGAAGAACAGGACGAGGTGCGTCTCGAGATCGGCGATCGTGTCGGAGCCAACGGCGAGCGGAGTGACTTCAACGGAGCCGTCACGGCTGATGTCGAACACCGTCAACCCGCCGTACGCGGCGATGTATTGGTCTTGCTTGCCGACCGGCTGGCCGAGAATCTCCATCTCGATGTGGCACGCCTCTTCGGCGAGGGCCTGCGTCGTGACCGGTTCGCGCTTCATCGCGTAGAGCGCCCGGAGGAGGCCGACGGTGAATGTGCCCGATGAGCCGAGGCCCGTGCCCGCGGGGATATCGGCGACGCTCACGAGTTCGAGCGCGGGACCGGTGTCGTGGCGCCGCAGCGCCTCACGGATGAGCGGGTGGTTGATCTCGTCGACCGACGACACCCGCTCGATCGCCGAGTACTTCAGGAAGTAGTCGTCGGTGAACGTTCGGTTGGCGGAGACGTACATGTAGCGGTCGATCGCCGCGGCGACGACGAAGCCCCCGCGTTGCGCGTAGTACGAGGGAAGGTCGGTGCCGCCGCCGCCAATGGAGACGCGCAGAGGGGTACGGGTGATGATCACGCTCGGCCTCCAGACGCGACGGCAGACTCCACAAACCTTCAATCGGCAGGTGGGGGGCCGTTCGTAAGGGGCGGATCAGGATTGCGGCCGAGCGCGAACAGCGCCCATGCACAGGTCAGGCGACGGCCTGGTTACGTTGCCGGTCGAGCCAGCCGAGCAGCACCGCTACGGCGCGGGGATCGTGGCGGAGGCGGTGGCCAGCGCCGGTGACGATCCGTAGCTCGGCCGACCCGTGGGCCTCCGCGAGCAGACGCGCGTCGGTTGCCGGCACGGCCTCGTCGTCGTCGCCCTGGAGGAGTAGCAGCGCCCGCGGCGCGAGCCGCCGCGCGGCGTCGAGAGGTCGCACCGAGCTCAGCTCCCGGGACCACGCGTCGAACGCCTTCGGGAACGACGCGTCGCGAATCGCGCCAATCTCGCGTGCGTGCTCGAGGAAACGTCGCGGTTGACTCGCCCAGTCGTCAAAGTCGGCACGAGCGGATAGCGCGGCCACGCCCCGAACGCGGTCGTCGTCGGCGGCGAGCGAGATCGCTAGCGAACCGCCCGTCGACGTGCCGGCGATCCAGACCCCGGCGGGCGAGGCGAGCTCAACGAGGTGGTCGACCGCGGCCTTCAGGTCGAGCTGCCAGCCCGCGAGGCTGAAGTCGCCCTCGCTCTCCCCACATCCACGAAACGTGAACGTGAGCGCGGCGAACCCCATCTCATTCGCGATGCGGTCGATCAGCTCAGGGAAGGTCCGCGCCGATTGCCGCGCGTCGAGCGGACCGACGGGAAAACCGTGACACAGAACGAGTCCCGGCAAACCCGTCGCCCGGCCTGCTGATCGGGCGAAATAGCGACGTAGCTTCAGCCCCTCGGACTCGAACCAGCCGTTCACGACCGCGCCGAACGCACGCCCGGGCACTGCTTGCAGAGGTGATAGCCCCGGTTTCGGGCTTCGGGCAACGTGTCGGGAGCGAAACACGTAAACGTCTCGGCCGCCATCAGCTCGGCGATCACATCGGGCGCGTCGCAGAGGTCTAGATCGTGTACGACCTGGTTGCGTTTGTCACCGAGATACCGGTGACTCTCGAAGCGAGACGGCCGGTGCATAGCAGTCAAGCTACCGCGGTGCCGCCTCCGCCACCCGGGCAACGCACACGATCGACTGACCGAACGGCAGGCGCACCCAGCGGTCGAGACGGCGGAGGATAGGCACGGCTCGGCGGTCAAAGAAACGGATCGCGCCCGGCGAAGTGGGCACTCTGCCCAGGAGTTTCGCGATCACAAGCCAGCCCACCGCGCCGACCGGGTTCACGAAACGAAGCACCTCGGGTTCGAGACCCGCGGCTCCGATCGTGGCGCGCAGAGTGGATCGTTCGTAGCGGCGGAAGTGGCCGATCATGCGATCGAAACGGCTGTAGAGGAGCCGGTGCGCGGGGACGAAGAGCACGACCTTGCCATCAGGGGCGAGCAGATCGCGCAGCTCATGCAGGATGGCCACGTCGTCGTCGATGTGCTCGAGCACGTTGATGAGAACGATCGAGCCGTAGCGGCGGTCGTCGAGCGCGTCGACACCGCCCACGATGTCGACCCCGTCGCGGCCGGCGAAGCGGTCGAGCAGCACCGCGAGACAACGCGGCGATACGTCGAGGGCGGTCACCGGTCCGAACGCAACGAGGCGCTCAGTGACCGTGCCGTGGCCGGCCCCGAAATCCAGGATCGGCGGCCGCAAGTACGGCCGGGCCAGATCGATGATCCAGCTCAGGTAATTGGTGGCCCCGTCGAGGTTGTCGAGGACTTCGACGAGCTCGGCATCGGCAGACGCGAAGCCCCGCGGCAGGTCGCCATGGTGGGCCATCAGTGGACATTCAAACGCACGAGGGGACGTCCCAGAAGGACGTCCCCTCGCGAGAGATGAACCGGTTTGGATCGACACGCCGTTTAGCTACCGAGTGGGACCAGCTCCCGGCCGGTGTGCCGACGGTGGATGGCAAGGATTCGCCAGGTGGTCCGGCAAGCCGCGCTAGCGGCCAGCCACCTCCAGGGTCCCAAGAAGACTGTGATAACTCAGTTGGACCACCTCCTTTCTCTGGTGGCCAAAGTGAACCACAGCGAGGGGCGCGACGCGCGCACAGTTTTAGGACTTTTTCCGGAGACGGGCGCAAAGGGCCGAGTAGCGGATGATGCAGTAAAAGGCCCGGATGCCGTCGCGCCAGCCGATCTTCTTGCCTTGGGCGTAGTCGCGACCGTCGTAGGAGATGCCCACCTCGTAGACCCGCCACCCCGCCCTGGCCACTTTGGCCGTGATCTCGGGCTCGAAGCCGAAACGGTCCTCTTCGAGTTCGATCGACTGAATGACCTCGCGGCGGAAAGCCTTGTAGCAGGTCTCCATGTCCGTGAGGTTCAGGTCGGTGAACATGTTCGACGCCAGCGTGAGCAGGCGGTTTCCAACCGAGTGCCAGAAGTAGAGGACCCGGTGGGCGCCACTGCCGACGAAGCGTGACCCGTAGACGACGTCGGCTCGGCCGTCGATCAGCGGCTGCAGGACTGTGGCGTACTCCGCAGGGTCGTACTCAAGGTCGGCGTCCTGCACGATGACGAACTCGGCGCGGGCCTCGGCGAATCCTCTGCGCAGCGCCGCGCCCTTGCCTTGGTTGTAGGGCTGGACGAGAAGGCGCAGACGCTCGTCGTCGAGACCGGCCAGTAGTTCGGTGCTTCCGTCGGTGGAACCGTCATCGACGACGACGAGCTCCGCGACGAACGGCGACTCCAGCACGCGCTTGACGCAGCCGGCGACCGTGGCGCTCTCGTTGTAACACGGCATGACGACCGAGAGGCAGGGGGCGGTCACGGCCGGAGCGTAGGCGCCGGAGCCGTCAGGGCTGGTCGGCCCGGGGGCCCACCGCGCCAATGACGTCGAGATATTCGAGGTGGCAATCGATCACGGAGGCCACGTCGCTGTCATCCACGTCGAGGCCGGCCCGCTCGGCCTCGCCAATCACGTAGGCAACTTCGTCAAGTTCGTCCATCACAACCAGTTCGTCGATGTCTTGAATCTGGTCCTCCGCGATCGTCGGATGGAGGCCCTTGGCGTGGAGCCGGCGCATGTGCGCCCGCAGCAGATCGCGGACATCGTCGTGGCTGATGCGCGCCGCGGTTTCTGCGGGGACACTGTTGGCCACGAACTCGACCGCGTCGTCGATGTCGTAAACGACGCGAGGCGCGACCGCGTCGAGCCGGTGTGCCTCACGTCCGACGACGATCGCGGCGATGGCGAACACCGCAACCGCGGCCACGACGAGCAGCGCTACAGCCATCATCGCCTCGCGCTGCGACGCTTAGATGCCGATGCGCTGGGCGAGCAACTCGCGGTGATAGCTCGGGTCGCCGAACAGCAGCTCTGAGCTCTTGGCCCGCTTGAAATACAGATGGGCCGGGTGCTCCCACGTGAAGCCGATGCCTCCGTGAATCTGAATGTTCTCGGCGGTGGCGTGGAAATACGCCTCGGAGCAATAGGCCTTGGCGAGCGACGCCACCGACGGGAGCTCCTCGTTCAGCTCGGACGCGCACCACATCGCGTAGTAGGCCGCCGACTTGGCCGATTCGACCTCGAGCAGCATGTCGGCGCACTTGTGCTTGATCGCCTGGAACGAGCCGA
>JBDUDK010000027.1:0-21549 GCA_040002995.1 Acidimicrobiales bacterium
AACATCGTCGGCAAGAGCTACGACCAGATCTTCAAGGAGTTCGAGGGTCACGTCGACCCCGACTCCGTCCAGGGTTCGGGCGACGTGAAGTATCACCTCGGCGCGTCGGGCAAGTACGTGAGCAGCAGCGGCAAGGACATCGCGGTCGAACTCGCCGCCAACCCGAGCCACCTCGAGGCGGTCGACCCGGTGGTATTGGGCATGGCCCGCGCGCAGCAGGACCTGATCGACCGGCCTGGCTCCTACAGCGTGCTGCCGGTGTTGATCCACGGTGATGCGGCGTTCGCGGGCCAGGGCGTGGTGGCCGAATGCCTCAACATGAGCGACATCTCCGGATACCGAGTCGGCGGCACGATCCACCTCGTCATCAACAATCAGCTCGGCTTCACCACGTCGCCCGAGGACAGCCGGTCGTCGCTCTACGCCACCGACGTGGCCAAGATGATCCAGGTGCCGATCCTGCACGTCAACGGTGATGATCCCGAGGCGTGCGTGCGGGTGGCGAGAATGGCCTACGAGTACCGCCGCACGTTCCACAAAGACGTTGTCATCGACATGATGTGTTATCGCCGCCATGGCCACAACGAGGGCGACGACCCGAGCTACACCCAGCCGCTCATGTACCGCGCCATCGAAGCGCATCGTTCGGTGCGCAAGATCTTCACCGAGGCGCTGGTCAAGCGGGGCGACATCACCCTCGAAGAAGCCGAGGCCGCCCTCGACGACTACCAGCGGCGTTTGCAGGTGGCCCTCGACGAGACCAAGTCACACGCGCCGGCCGTCGTGAAGGCGGCGAAGCCGCCGCGGCCGCTCGGGGTCCTGCCCCACGTGAACACCGGTGTCGATCGCGGCGAGCTCGACAAGATATTCAACGCGCTCACCACCGTGCCCGAGGGCTTCACGATCCATCCCAAGCTCGTGCGTCAGTTCGAAACCCGTGCCGAGCATTACGCGAAGGGTGAGGTCGACTGGGCCACAGCCGAAGCGCTCGCGTTCGGCTCGCTCGTTCTCGAGGGCAACGACGTGCGTCTCGCCGGTGAAGACACCGGTCGCGGAACGTTCAGCCAACGTCATTCCGTGCTGCACGACTATCAAACAGGGGCGAAAGACGTCCCGCTCGCCCATATCGACGCGGTCCACCAGGCGCGTTTTTGGGTGTATGACTCTCTGCTGTCGGAATACGCGGCCCTCGGATTCGAGTACGGCTACTCGGCGGTGCACCGCGATGCCCTCACGCTGTGGGAGGCACAGTTCGGCGATTTCGTCAACGGCGCTCAGACCATCATCGACCAGTACATCGTGGCGGCCGAAGACAAATGGGGTCAGAACTCGGGACTGACAATGCTCCTGCCTCACGGCTACGAGGGTCAGGGGCCCGAGCACTCATCGGCTCGCATCGAACGTTTCCTCTTGATGTGCGCCGAAGACAACATCCAGGTGGTGAACGCGACAACGGCCGCCCAGTACTTCCATGTGCTGCGCCGTCAGATGCGGCGCGAAGTACGCAAGCCGCTGGTGCTTTTCACGCCGAAGAGCCCGTTGCGCATGGCGCAATCGCGGTCGACGATCGATGAGCTCACGACGGGTTCCTTCGAGGAGGTGCTCGACGACCCGACTGTCGCCGACCCTTCCGCGATCCGGCGCATCGTGTTCTGCTCCGGCAAGGTGTGCTGGGACGCCTTCGCGCAGCGCGACAAGCTCGGGGCGCCCGTGGCCATCGTCCGCATCGAGCAGCTGTTCCCGTTCCCGGCCGAGCAGATGCTTGCCGTCCTAGAGCGCTACCCCAACGCGAAGGACCTCCTCTGGCTGCAGGAGGAACCCGAGAACATGGGGCCATGGACGTTCATCGAGCACCGCACGTTCCGCATCAAAGACCGCGGCTACTCGATTCGTCATGTCGCTCGCGTCGAGTCGGGAAGTCCGGCCACCGGTTCGGCCGAGATCCACCGCCAGGAGTTGGCTGAATTGCTCGACGAAACGTTCGCCGCTCTTTAGTCGCGGAGCGGGAAGCCCACCAACTGCTCGAGTTCGGCCAATGCCTGCGTTGAGCTGTCGACCTTGATCGTGTGCATGCCGAGGGCGCGCGCCGGCTTCAGGTTCATGCCGAGGTCGTCGAGGAACACGCACTCGTGGGGCTCGACCTCGAGCTGTGCGCAGGCCATTTCATAGAAGCGGGGATCGGGCTTGCGTACCCCGATCTTGCTCGATTCGATGACGACATCGAACATCGCCATGATGTCCCCGTGGCCCGGTGCCGGCCCCTCCTCGCGCGCGATGTTGTTCGTGAGGCAGGCCGTCTTTAGCCGCTCGCGGCAACGCCGCACCGCCTCGACCATGTCGGGTCGGATCTCGCCGTTGAGCGCGTCGAGCACGCGCTGGCCCGAGAGCTCGTGGCCGGCGGCGCGTGCCTCGGCCTCGAAGCGACGGCAGAACTCGGCAACGCCGACCTCGTTGCGTTCGAGTTGGGCCCAGGCGTTCGTGTGAGGGTCGGTGGCGTTCAGATTCCGGATCGCCCCCTCTGGGAGCCCGAGTTCGCGTTCGTAGAGGTTGAACGCGTCGAACGGGCTGGCCGAGATCACCCCTCCGAAGTCGAACAGCACCGCGGCGACCTTTGCCTGCACCGGAGGCATCGTAGGCGGCGCCGATGCGGAGCCAGAGGTGCGCGGCATGGTTGACTGGCGACTGTCATGGCCGCCCATGTCGTTATCGACGGATCGAACATCGCCACGGAAGGAAGAGCCCGACCGAGCCTTCGCCAGCTGAAGGATGCGGTCGCCGCGCTGAGCGAGGAACAACCGAACGCCTCGATGATTATCGTGGCGGACGCGACTTTCGGCCACCGGATCGAAACCAGCGAGGTCGCCGAATTCGACCGGATGGTCGAAACGGGTCAGATCGTGACACCGCCTGCGGGGGCGATCGGCAGAGGCGACGCGTTCGTGTTGACCATCGCTAACAAGGCCAAGGCGGTGGTGCTGTCGAACGACTCGTTCCAGGAGTTCCACGGCACCTACCCATGGCTTTTCGACGAGGGTCGTCTCATCGGCGGCAAGCCCGTGCCGCACGTCGGATGGGTCTTTGTTCTGAGGTCCCCTGTACGGGGCCCGCTGTCGCGACGCTCGCAGCGTGACGCCAAGAAGCCAGAGAAAAAACCGACCACCACCTCTCGCACATCGAAGGCCGCGAGCGAGCCGTTGCCTGCGCCGAAGACGCCGCCCCCGACGAAGAAACCGGCGAAAGCCGCCCTGGCCGCCGCGCCGGCATCGGAGGCGCCCCGGCCCAAGCAGATGCCGATCAACGCACTGGCAGCGTTCCTCGAATTCGTCGCTTCGAATCCGATTGGCGCGGTCGTTGAAGGCGAGGTCGAGAATTTCTCTTCGCACGGCGTCTACGTCACGATCGGGCCTGTGCGCGGCTACGCGCCGCTGCGCAACCTTGGTATGCCCGCTCCCCGGAGCGCTCGTGAGGTGGTCTCTGTCGGCGACAAGCACTCGTTCGTCGTCGTGGGGTTCAATCCGGAGCGACGCGGTATCGACGTGGCGTTCCCGGCCTTTGTGCCAGCCGGCATCAAAGTGCTCGAGCCGGGCGCGACCCGCAAGGGCCGAAGGACAAGAGCCACGAAGCAGGCGGCGGCCCCGCCGCTGCCGTTGACCGAGGAGCCGAAGCCCGCCAAGCCCGCCCGCGCCACCAAGGCGGCCAAAGTCGAGCCGGCGCCGGCGAAGGCCAGGACGAGGGCCACCAAGAAGCAGGTCACACCTTTGCCCGCTCCCGCCCCATCCTCAGCCGTCGCGCCTGCAAAAAGGACCCGTAAGAAGGCCGCCGCCGCCGCGGGGGGAGGCGCCGGGGGAGCCGTCGCGTAGCGTGCCCGTCGATGCGCGTCGCCACCTGGAACGTGAACTCGCTCAAGGTCAGGATGCCGAGAGTCGAGCAGTGGCTGGCCGAGGTTTCGCCCGACATCGTGTGCCTGCAGGAAACCAAGTTGGCCGACGACGCGTTCCCCGCGCTGACGTTTGCCGGCCTCGGTTACGAGACGGCGCATCGGGGCCAGGGGCAGTGGAACGGTGTCGCCGTGCTGTCGAAGCTCGGTGTCTCCGATGTGGTCGACGAGTTCGCCGACGGGGCCGAGGCCGACGCGGAAGCGCGGCTCCTGACGGTGACGTGCGGGGGAATTCGAGTGACGAGCGTCTACGTACCCAACGGTCGCGCGCTCGACCATGACCACTACCGCTACAAGCTCGATTGGCTCCGTCGCCTGCGCGACCACATCACCGCGACGGGCGATCCGAGCCAGCCCCTGATCGTGGCGGGCGACTTCAACATCGCGCCCGCCGACATCGATGTGTGGGATCCAAAGGCGTTCGAGGCGGCGACGCATGTGAGCCCACCCGAGCGCGAAGCACTCGCGTCGATCACCGCGTGGGGGCTGCGCGACGTGTTTCGCGAGCTCCACACCGACCCGAAGTTGTTCTCGTGGTGGGACTACCGGGCCGGCGACTTCCACGAGGGGCGGGGCATGCGCATCGATCTCATGCTGCTCTCGTCTCCGCTCGCCGATCGGGTGCGGTGGGCGATCATCGATCGCAACGCCCGCAAGGGCAAGCTGCCGTCCGACCACGCGCCGGTGGTGATCGATGTCGACATCTGAACCTGAACCGCCGCCGATGGGATGGGACATGGTCTTCCCGGGCGAGGAGGTCGAGATTGGGCCGCGGGTGACCGAGATTCGCCGCCTCTCGTCGGCGACGCGCCGCATGATCGAAGAGCTCATGTCGACATCGGCCTCGATCGACGCGGTGGCCGAAGCGGCTGAGCTCGTCGAGGGGGCCGTCGAACTACTCGCCGGCCATCCTCACGACCGTCCCGAGGATCACGTGAGTGAGTCCGCCGTCGCCGGAGACCCGGGCAGCTTCCTCGAGTTCAGCCCGCTCATCGGGAAGTCGAATCCCATCGCGCCGCCGCTCGAACTCGCGCTCGTCGACGGTCGCATCGTGGGCACGGCCGTATTCGGGAGCGCTTATGAGGGCCCGCCGGGCCACGTGCACGGAGGCCACATCGCCGCCGCCTTCGACGAGGTGCTCGGGATGGTGCAATCCACCACGAAGAAGCCCGGCATGACCGGTCTGCTGTCGGTTCGTTACCGCAGCCCAACGCCGTTGCACGAGGTGCTTACGTTCAGCGGTGAGGTGGTCAAGGTGGAGGGCCGCAAGATCTTCACGAGGGCCACGTTGCATCACGGTGAAACCCTTTGCGCGGAGTCCGAGGGGCTCTTCATCTCGATCGACTTCACCCGATTCGCGGATCTCGCGGGTGGGCGTTCGTCAGGCGGGTGACGTGTCGTCGCCGGCGACGAGCGCGAGCAGGTTCTCTCCGTAGCGCGTCACCTTCACGGGGCCGATGCCGGGCAGCCCCCGCAGCTCCGACAGCGTTCGGGGGCGGGTGTGCGCGACGGCCTCGAGCGTGGCGTCGGCAAATACGACGTAGGCGGGAACCCTCGCCGCTTTGGCCGTCACTGATCTCCAGGCCTTAAGGCGGGTGAGAAGAACTGGGTCAACGGGTGCGGTCGCCCGCTTGCTTACGCTCTTCGGTGGGGCCGCGACGGGTTCGGAGCCGCGCACGGAGCGCTCGATGGGCTCGACGAGCGGCGAGCGCTGACGGTCGAGGGTGCGCGAGCCGATGGTGCGTCGGGCGGCCCAAGTGATGTGGAGTTCGCGGGCGGCCCGGGTGATCGCCACATAGAGGAGGCGCACTTCCTCGTCGCGGGCTTCCCCCTTAGCGGCGGCAATCGGCACATAACCCTGTTCGGCGCCGGCGATGACCACGAGCGGCCATTCAAGGCCTTTGGCGGCGTGAAACGTGGCGAGCTCTACCGCGGGTTGGGCCCTATCGAGATCGGAATCGGCCAACGTGGCGGTGAGCCACGCGAGAAATCCGGCCACGCTGGCCGTGGGTTCGTCGACGAGATGCTCATGTGCGAGTGCCGTAAGGGCCTGGAACGCGTTTACCCGATCATCGACCAGCGCACCGGTGTCGATGGCCTCGGCCAGTTGCTCGTCGAGATCGGCTATAGCGACGCGCAGTGTCTCGCCGGGTCGTCGCTCGCGTTCGCGTCTCCAGGCGATGACCGCGGGCTGCTCGAGAAGTGAGGCGCTGCCCCGGAGCCGGCACGGGATGCTCGCCGACCGGAGGGCGCGCTCGATGGCGACGAGCTGGGCGTTGGTGCGGGTGAGCACGGCGAGCTGTGACCACGCGCGCCCACCGGCGCGCGCATCGCGGAGGAGGCCGGCGATGCCTCTCGCCTCTGCGAGCTCGTCGACGAACGCGTGAATCGCCGGTGGCGGGCCGTCGCCCCGAGTGGGAACGGGCGGGGGAGTCGCGGGGGACGCCGTCACGAGTACAGCGTGCGCGGCCGCCAAGACCTGCGGTGAGCTCCGGTACGAATGGCTGAGCCGCACGACAGTGGCGCCCGGGTACCAGCGCGGAAAATCGCGGAGGTAACTCGCGTCGGCTCCGTTCCATCCGTAGATCGCCTGGTTCGGATCGCCGACGACACACAGGTCGAGGCGGTCGCCGCGCCACGCCTCCAGCACGCGGTGTTGCGCTGGGTTTACGTCTTGGAATTCGTCGACGAACAAACTTTGGAATCGCCAACGTTGGGCCGCCGCGAATTCGGCGTCGCGCTCGATCGCGGTGGCGCACAGATCGAGCAGGTCGTCGAAGTCGACGAGGCGCTCCTTGCGCTTTCGTTCTTCGTATCGGCGGTAGAGCTCGGCCACCTGGCCCGCGGGGATCGGCGGGCGGCGGCCGGCCGAGAGGGCCTCGCCCTCGTAGCGATCCGGCGCGATGAGCCGCGCCTTGGCCCAGTCGATCTCGTTGGCGACGTCGGCGATAGTCACCGGAGCCCCCCGCCCCGTACGGAGACCTCCGAGAAGCGGCCCGAGGAGCCGGCCCTTCTTCTCGAGCAGCGCGGGTGGATCGCGTCGCTCATCGGCCCACCGCTGACGCAGTACGGAATAGGCGACCGCGTGGAAGGTGCCCGCGGTGAGGCGCTCGCGGACTCCGAGGCGGTTCAAACGGTGGTTGAGTTCGTTGGCCGCCTTCCGGGTGAACGTGAGCGCAAGGACGTGCGCGGGATCCGCGCTGCCGTCGACGATGCGAGAGGCGATCCGCCGCGTGAGGACGGAGGTCTTGCCTGACCCCGCGGGCGCGAGGATGCCAAGCGGGCCGCCCGCGACGGTGACGGCGTGGCGCTGGGAGGGGTCGAGCCCGTCGAGCAAATCCATACGAAACTAAGTAGAGCGCGGGTGTGACCGCAGCGGACTCAAGGCGAACCAGTCGGGGAGACCAGGGGTGAAAAATGGTGCGGCCCCGAGTAGCCATCCGGTGCTCGCCTTGCGACGCTCACCTTCCGGACTCCTCGGGGCCGTCCCGGTCGCCGATCTCGCCGAGCGAGTCGCCTTGCGGCGCCTCTGACGCTCCGGGCCCGGGCGGGTACCGGCACGCCGTGCCCCGACGAGGGGCGCCCTCCGGCCGTATCCACCGCGCACACCGGTTCTCCGCAACCGCTTCCCCCATGCCCTTGCGGACGCTGGCTTCTTCGACTGCTTCCTTCCGGCGCCGCCTTGCAGACCGTGCCTTTGGTGTTGCGCAATATGCGCTTTTGTTTTGGTTTCGTCAAGGAGTTCTCGGCACTTTTCGACATCTCTGGATAAGTTGTGCACAACCCTGTGCACAGCGTGGGGACAACCTGTGGGCGCGGCGATCGCGACTGTGGATCGCTGGGGAGCATCGCATCGATCGGCGGCGATCGACGCCATGGCTACGCTCCCGCCATGCCGTATCCCCGCAAGCTGCTGAACACCGGTGAGCAAATAGCGCTCGATCTCCACCCGCACGTGATCTTCTTCGCCGAGCCGGCGCTGGCCCTTCTTGGCTCCCTGGTCCTCACGATCGTGCTGCTCATCGGCACCAGCGGCGACTGGCCGCTCGTTGGCGTCGTGGTGCTGCTTGTCGCGGCCGGATGGTTCGGCATTCGCTATATCAAGTGGGCCACCACCCACTTCGTGGTCACGACGAGCCGGGTGATCTACCGGCACGGCGTGTTCGGCAAGATGGGCATAGAGATCCCACTCGAACGCGTCATGAACGTGAACTTCGACCAGTCGTTCTGGGAGCGCATCGTGGGCGCCGGCGATCTCGTGATCGAGTCCGGGGGCAAAGACGGTCAATCGCGCTTCGCCGACATTCGCAAGCCCGAGATGGTGCAAAACATGATTCATGCGCAAATGCACGCGTGGGAAGAATCGCGCTCCGGACGCGTGGTGCAGGCGGCCACTCCGATGCCGCCCCCCGTAGCCGATGTCCCCGCGCAGCTCGACAAACTCGACGACCTCCGCAAGCGGGGCGTGATCACCGACGCCGAGTTCACGGCGCAGAAGGCCAAGCTTCTCGACAAGATGTGAACAGGCGCGCCATACGAGTCGTCAGCCTTGTCCCTTCGGTTACCGAGTCTCTGCTGACGTGGGGAGTGGTACCGATCGCGGTCACGCGATTCTGCGAGCAACCGTCATTGCGCGCTATTGGCGGCACGAAAGACCCCGACATCGCCGCGATCGTTGCCCTCCATCCCGATTTGGTCGTGGTGAACGACGAGGAGAACCGCAGCGAGGATGCCGTGCAGCTCGAAAGCGAAGGAATGGTGCTGCACGTGACGCGCGTTCGAACGCTCGCTGACGTTGGGCCGTGTCTCGAGGCGCTCGCTGACGCGGTAGGGGTGCGCTATCGCGCCGATCCGTTGGTGGCCAGCGCGGCGACGACGCGTGCCCGCGCGTTCGTGCCGATCTGGCGGCGGCCGTGGATGACGATGAACGCCGACACGTACGGGTCGTCGGTCCTCGCAACCGTCGGCGTTACGAACGTGTACGCCGATGAGCCGGAGCGCTATCCCACCACCACGGTGCTCGACGCACGTGACCGCTTACCCGATCTTGTCGTCGCGCCGAGCGAGCCCTACCCGTTCGGCGAGCGTCACGTGCGTGAGCTAGAGACGGTGGCCGCCGACGTCCGGCTCGTTGACGGGCGCGATCTGTTCTGGTGGGGGACACGCTCGGCCGAGGCCGTTGAGCGCCTGCGCGAAGCGCTGGGGTAGCGTCCCGCGATGCGCTATCGAACACTCGGCCGTACTGGTATGCAGGTCAGCCCGTTCTGTCTGGGCGCCATGATGTTCGGGCGGTTCGGCAACCGCGACCACGACGACAGCGTGCGCGTCATCCATCGGGCTCTCGATGCCGGCATCAACTTCATTGACACCGCCGACGTGTATTCCGCGGGTGAGAGCGAGGAGATCGTCGCCAAGGCTCTCACCGGCGGACGGCGCGACAACGTGATCCTCGCGACGAAATGTCATTTCCCGGTGGAGCAGGGTCCGTTCGACCCCAACCCGCCGCCCAACAAGCACGGCAACAGCCGCCGCTGGATCACGAAGGCATGCGACGACAGCTTGCGCCGGCTCGGCACCGACTGGATCGACCTCTACCAGATTCACCGGCCCGACCCCGCTACCGATACTGACGAAACGCTCGGTGTGCTGAGTGATCTTGTCCATCAGGGCAAGATCCGTTCGTTCGGCTCTTCGACGTTTCCCGCGGAGCTGATCGTGGAGGCGCAGTGGGTGGCCGAGCGCCGAGGCCGTGAACGTTTCCAGTGCGAACAGCCGCCGTATTCGATCTTCGTGCGATGGATCGAGCGCGACGTGCTCCCCACCGTCGCTCAATTCGGCATGGGCGCGATTGTCTGGAGTCCGCTCAATGGCGGATGGCTGTCGGGTATGTACCGCAAGGAGACCGGTCCCCGTACTGAGGGTCGCGCCGCGCGTATGGCTGGCCGCTTCGACTTCAACGATCCCTACAACCAGCGCAAGCTCGACCTCGTCGAGGAGCTCATCCGTTTGGCCGACGAGTGCGGCATCAGCCTGGTGCATCTCGCATTGGCGTTCTCCCTCGAACACCCTGCGGTGACGTCGACAATCATCGGGCCGCGCACGATGGAACACCTTGAGTCGCAGCTGGGCGCCGACGAGCACCGGCTCCCGAGCGAGATCCTCGACGCCATCGATAAACTCGTTGAGCCCGGCACCAACGTGTCGCCCACCGAATCGATCTGGTCGGCGTCGCTCGGGCGCTCGAGTCGTCGCCGCCCGCGCTAACCGTCGAACGCCACCGACGCTCCACCGGAAGGCCGCACTCGCCTGCCTTCCCGGAGCACGCCGCGTTCGCACAAGGCCACCACACAACCGCCGAAGCCCGCGCCGGTGACGCGGGCACCGTGCACTCCCGGTTTCGCGGTGAGCCGGTCGACGAGGGCGTCGAGCGCCGGGGTCGAGACCTCATAGTCATAACGCAATGACGCGTGGGACGCCGTCATTAGCTCTCCGGCCGTCCGGAGATCGCCCGCCGTCAAGGCGGCGGCGAAGTCACGGACGCGAAGCGTTTCGCTGATGACATGGCGGGCTCGCGCCCGCACGACCGGATCGTCGATGCGCGCGAGGTCGGCGGCCGAACTTTGCCGCAGTGCCCCGATGAGCTCCTCCGCGGCGGCGCACTCAGCCACGCGTTGGCTGTACGCAGTGTCGGCGAGGGTGCGTTGTTCGCCCGAGTGGACCACGACCACGTCGAGGTCATCGGGCATCGGCACGGGTACGACGTCGAGCGAATGGCAATCGATGAGCAGCGCGTAGCCGGCGATCCCGGAAGTCGAGGTGAGTTGGTCCATGATCCCGCAGGGCACTCCGGTTGCGATGAACTCCGCGCGCTGACAGAGACGCGCGACGGCGAGCGGATCGGTGACACCCAGCGCGAACGTCAGCGCGACCTGGAGTGCGGCGCTCGACGACAGACCCGCGCCGATTGGTACCGTCGACGTGATTTCGCCCTCGAACCCGTCCGCGGGACGAAGTTCGTGCACGACACCGGCCACGTATCGGGCCCACGGCGGATCGACGCCACTCGGATCGGCTTCATCGAGACGTATGACCGCCTCGCCATCGAAATGCTTCGAGCGCAACCGGACGACCGGCTCGCGGATCGTGCGGCCGCGAACCGCGGTGTCGAAGTCGATCGCCATCGGGAGCACGAGACCGCCCGTGTAGTCGGTGTGGTCGCCGATGAGGTTCACCCGTCCGGGCGCCCGAGCGAACACGCCGCGCTCACCTGCCACCGGTACATCCTTCCAACTGCTGTGGCGGGATCGCCGCTCCAAACGAAACGAGCAGCCGCCGTACGCTGCCCGCCCTGTGTCGTCGCGCCCGGTCGCCCGCCCCCTCCCGTGGGGCGCGGTGGTGGCCGTGCCCTTCGTACTTCTCGCTTTCGATCCGTGGGGGTGGACGCCTTTTGGGCCGCTCAAATGGGCAATTGTCACCGTGGCGACACTCGCCGGACTGGCCGCGCTCTCGATGCTCGACATCGAAGTTGAGCGCACAACGTTGGCAGCATGGGGTGCGCTCCTCGTGTGGTTGGCGCTCGTCGCGTCGATCGGAGTCGACCCGTTCCACGGTTGGCTCGGTACTCCGGAACGTCACCTCGGAGTGATCGCGTGGATCTTGTTCGCCGCCTGTTTCGTCCTCGGCCAACGAACCGACGCCGTGGCCGTCGCCCGTTCGCTCGTTGTCGCTCTGCTCGGGGTCGACGCGTACAGCCTGGCCGAGGCGTTCGATCACGCGCCCGTGTCCGTCGCGCTCGGCAGCCGTCTCGGTGGTCCGTTCGGGTCGGCGGCCTATCTCGGCGCGGCGTGCGTGATGTTGCTGCCGCCGGCCATCGGTATCGCCGTCGCGCGCGGTCAGCCTCGCGGGTGGCGCACAGCCGCCGCGGTTGCGGCCGTGCTTGGAGCGATTCCCTTCATCGGCTCGCTCACGCGCGCGGCGTGGGTAGGCGGTGTCGCGGCCGTCGGATTCGCCCTCGCGCGCCTCCCGCCCCGTCGGTGGGCCGCCGTAGGCGCGGGCCTGGTTGTCGTGGTCGGTGTGGCCCTGCTCGCGCCAGGAGTTCGTGAACGCCTGGCCGACGGTGGAGGCAGCCGTGTTGACGAGTGGCGCGTCGGCGCGCGTGCTCTGGTCGACGCGCCGCTCTTCGGGAACGGACCCGAGGGGTACCGCATTGCGTTCCCGACGGTGGTCGACGACGACTACGTGCGCCGTTACGGCCGATCGGTCGTTACCGATCGAGCCCACAACGGGTTGCTCGACATGGGCGTGGCCTCCGGGTTTCCCGGAGTCGCGATCTACGTCGGCCTGCTCGCGCTCGTGGCGCGCCGGCTTTGGGCCTCGGTCCGCCACGGCGAAGCAGTCCTTGCCGCGCTTGCCGTTGGCGTCTTGGCGTATGGCGTCCAGCAACAGCTTTTGTTCCCTGTTGTGGAGATCGACCCGGTCATGTGGTTGATGGCGGGCGCGGTGGTGGCAACGTCATCGCGCTCAATAGTCGTGACGCGCGGGCGCGCTCGCTCGTTCGCGTTGAGCACCGCCGCGGTCGGGTTTGCTGTGGTTGGTGTGCTTGATCTCGTGGCCGACCACGACACGAAGCAGGCTTTGCACGCGGTCTTGGTCGGGCGGTTGCCCCGCGCCCTCGAGCTAGCGGACAGAGCGCACGCGCTCCGCCCGGACTCGATGCGTTATGACCTCGTGGCCGCTGTGGTGGCGGCGCAGCCCGCGACGCTCCCCGCGCTCGACGCCGGACTGCTCCGCATCGACCGCGCGCTTGTGCTGTCGCCGCGCGATCCGCTCCTACGCCTCCGGCGCGCACAATGGCTGTCCGGTCGGGCGGAGCTCACCGGGAAACCGGCCGACGTCGCCAGCGCCCTAGAGACCTGGCGGTCGGTTGCCCGCACCGATCCCCGCAATCCGGCCGTGCTGCAGGGCCTTACTGCGGCCGAGGCTCTCGCCAACGGCGACGCATGATTGGGAACCAATCCGACCCGCTGGGAGTGTACGTAGCAATGGATCCGCTGCTCCTGGGGGACGATCTCGCCGCGGCCACGGCCCGAGCCCCGATAGCGGCGGCAAACAACCACGTGCTTCGGGATTACCCGACCTTCTACCGCTCCTCGTACGGATCGGTTGCGCGGGCGCTCACGCTGACGCTGGTCGACGTTGATCTCGCCACCGAGGCCACCGATGAGGCCATGGCGCGGGCCTACCAACGCTGGGACCGCATCAGCTGCTTCGAAAGTCCCGAAGGCTGGACCTATCGGGTCGGGCTGAACTGGGCCCGGTCGGTGGTGCGCCGCCGCCGGCGTTTCCAGGTGGTCGCGCTGACTGACGATCTCGAGGGCTCTGTGACCGAGATGGGCGATCCGGCTCTGCGCCGCGCGCTCGGTCGTTTGCCGGTCGATCAACGCGCCGTGATCGTGTGCCGCTTCTTGTTCGACTGGCCGGTCGAACAAACAGCGAAGGCGTTGCATCTACGTCCCGGCACCGTGAAGAGCCGTCTTCATCGCGCGCTCGCTGCCCTCCAATCTGATCTCTCACAACCGGAGCAACCGTCATGACTCTCGAAGATCGTCTCCTCACCTACTACCAAGACGAGCAGAGCCGGCATGCTCCGCCGGGCAACGGCCTCAACGCCGCTGTCGCTCGCGGCCGGAGGCGCCGGCGACGCCGCTTCGTGGCCGAGACGTCAGTGATCACGGCCTTTGCGGTCCTCGCCGGCACCATGCTCTATCGACGCGTGAGCACCGAAACGGCGACACATGTCGCCACACCCGCCGGTGACGTCGCCAGTGCCACGAACCCGTTCGCGTGGTCGCTCCTCGACGGCGATTCCGCGGTTGGCGTGACGCAGAGCTTCGCCACGACAGCCGCCGGTCAGCTGTACGCGTTGTCGAGTGCTCCGGGAGAGACCAACTTGAACACCCAGACGCAAGTGCTTTACGCGTCCGCTGACGGACATACCTGGACGCAACACGCGATGACCGCCGGCCTCCACCTCTCCGCACTATCCGCTGTCGGTGACAGCCTCTACGCCGTCGGCACCGCGCCGGCCACGGTCGGATTCGATGCGGTCGTGGCCAAGAGCACCGATCAAGGCGCGTCATGGTCGACCGTCACACTTCCCGTCGATCGCGGCACACTCGACGCGCGAGGGATAGACGTGAGTGTCGGGCCCATGAAAATGCTGACAGGAGCGGCAGGCACCCTCGTGATCGCCGCGCCCTACGCCGCCGGCATCGAGCGGCTGTGGCCAAGTGGGCTCCCCTCCGATGAGTTCCTGACACCGTCCGTCGAAGGGCTCGTCGCGCAATCCAAGAACGGCACCGCTATGACCAAGACCTGGGCCGAGCTCGGGGTTTCGCTCACCGACGCGGCGATCATCCGTGGCATGCCGCAGCTGTTCTTCTCGACCGATGGTCAGACCTTCGAAAAGGGTTCTCTCGACGTCGACGTCGCGGGCTTGAACATCGAGGCCGCGTTCAACCTCGGCGGCGCGTTCTACCTCGAGGGCCACGCCTGGACGGACAAGGTCAGCCCCCCGCCGGCCACGCTCCTGCGCTCGGCCGATGGCGCCCACTGGACGACGGTCGCCACGACCGGTCTTGAAGGCCTCCAATGGGCGTCGGGTGCCGACGTCCTGAACGGGCAGGTGGTGTTGCTGGGTAACTCCGGTGTGTACCGCTCTTCCGATGGCTCGTCGTGGACGCACCAGAGCCTCGCGGGCCTGGTCGGAGCCAGCCCGACCGACGAGGTGTCGGTGAACGGCGCCGTCGGTCCCGCCGGCGTCGTCGCCACCGTGATGGTCTCCTCACCGACGAATAAGACCCTCGAGGCGAATGTGCCCGCGACCGTTTCCCCGAGCGATACCTCACCCGTGACGACACTTCCTCCGAAGTCGGTGAGAGAAAACGTCGGCCCGCCCCGGCAGTTCCTCGTTGCCAGCCGCGACGGCGTCACGTTCAGCACCGTGCCCCTCGAACAACTCATCGGTCAGTACGCGCCGTGGATCGACTCGTACAGCGTTGACGCGAACGCGGCCTACGTGCACCTGCAGGTGCCTCAGGGCGACAACAAGCTGGCAAAGAGCATGTTGCTCGTCGGCCGTCCCGGCTGAGTCACGTGAGCTTGAGCGTGACAGCGAAGCGTTCGAGCTCGTCGGCGTCGAACGGAGCACGCAAGGCGAGGTTCACCTGTTCGGCTCCCGCGTCTACGTATGCACCGATGCGGTCGATCACCTCCTGCTCCGTGCCGCTGAGCACACCGGGTCGCACGTAGTTCGCAAGTCCGCCGAACTGCGCCTGGAGACTCTCCTCCGACCATGCGAGGCCCACGTTGACGGTGCAGCGCACCTCGGCCGGATCACGCTTGGCTCGTTCGCAGTGCTCGAGCAGAACCGCGCGTTTGTGAGCGAAGACATCGGGCGCCACGAAGGGCACGTTCCATGCGTCGGCGTAGCGCGCCGCGATGGCGAGCGTCCGCTTCTCTCCGCCGCCGCCGATCCAGATAGGCAGTGCCGCCTGTATGGGCCGAGGTTCGCAGCGGGCTTCGTCCATCGTGTACCACTCGCCCTTGAACGTGGTGACCTCGTTGCGCAACAAGCTGCGGATGCACTTCGCCGCTTCCTCGAGTTGGTCCATGCGCACTTTCACCGGCGGGAACGGGATGCCGTAGGCGCGGTACTCGATCTCGCTCCAACCTGCGCCGATGCCGAGATCGGCCCGTCCGGCGGAGAGGTGGTCGATGGTGGCGATGGCGTTGGCGAGCACCGCCGGATGGCGGTAGCCGATCGAGTAGACGAGCGACCCGCACCGCACGCGCGTCGTGTCGCAGGCGAGGGCGGCGTGGGTGGCGACCGCCTCGAAACACTCCGCGTCGTCGGTGAGCGTGGCGGAGTAGAAGTGATCCCACACGGATATCCAACCGAATCCGAGGGCCTCGACTCGATGCCAGAACGAGCGCAGGGCGGCCATCGACGTGTTCTGCAGACCGGCGTGCACACCGAAGACGGTCACGGACCGCAACCTACTGTGCCAGTTCGTATGCTCCCGTCCTATGCCCATCACCAAAGCCAACGGCATCGACCTCTTCTACGAGACAGTGGGCGACGTCAACGATCCGACATTGCTCCTCGTGCACGGGTTTACCGCCCAAATAGTCAGTTGGGAGGAAGGCTTCGTGCGGGCGCTCGCCGATCGCGGGTTTCACGTCGTGACGTACGACAACCGCGATGTCGGTCACTCGACGCATTTCGACGGCGTGCACGTCAATCTCCGATCGGTCGCGGCGGCGGTGCGCGCCGGTGAAGACGCCGGCGCGCTGGTGCCGTACACGCTGTCCGACATGGGGGCCGACGGTGTCGCCCTTCTGGATGTGGTCGGTGCCGAGCGCGCTCACGTCGCGGGTGTGTCGATGGGGGGCATGATCGCCCAGACCATCGCTATCGAGCACCCCGACAGGACGCGCTCGCTGGCATCGATCATGTCGACCACAGGGGAGTTGGCCTACGGCCGGGCCACCGACGAAGCCAACGCGGCCATCCTGTCGGCTCCGGCCGCGGAACGCGAGGCCTACATCGCCCAGTCGCTGGAGCATTGGAAGATTTGGGCGTCTCGCTATCACGGGGGTGCCGAGGCCCTGACGGAGCGGCTCGGCCGCCAGTACGACCGCATGTTCTATCCGGAGGGCGCGACCCGTCAGCTTGGGGCCATCATCGCGAGCGGCGAGCGGAGCAAGGGATTAAGCGCGCTGGAGATGCCGACGGTCGTGATCCATGGCCGGCAGGACACGCTGATCCAACCGTCTGGCGGTGAACGCACGGCCGAATTGGTTCCGGGCTCTCGCCTGCTCATGCTTGACGGCATGGGCCACGACCTGCCCGCGCCGCTCTGGCCGGCGATCATCGACGCAATCGTGGCCAACGCCGAACGCAGCGCGGCCTGAAAAACCCGGCGCGTGGTTACCTACACTCCTGCCATGCCCAACGCCTCCGTCAACGGTGTCGACCTCTGCTACGACACGATTGGTGACTCGAGCGATCCGGCCCTGTTGCTGGTGATGGGACTGGGTGGGCAACTGACATCGTGGGACGAGAAGTTCTGCCGCGCCCTCGCCGACTGTGGTCGGTTCGTGATCCGCTACGACAACCGTGACTCCGGACTATCGACCAAGCACGAAGGGATCCTCGTCGACGTCATCGCGGTCATGGCCGCCGCCGTCGGAGGTGAGCCCCTACCGCCCGTGCCGTACACGCTGTCCGAGATGGCGGCCGACGGCATCGGGTTGCTCGACCATCTCGGCATCGACCGCGCCCATGTTCTCGGCGTCTCGATGGGCGGCATGATCGTGCAGACCATGGCGCTCGAGCATCCGTCGCGCTTGCGCTCGATGACGTCCGTGATGTCGATGACCGGCGATCCCGAGTACGGCGCGCCGACGCCTGAGGCAGCAGCGGCCCTCTTCGCCCCTCCGCCCACCGGACGCGAGGCGATCATCGAGAACTCGGTGCGCACCTGGAAGATCATCGCGAGCCCTCAGCACTTCGACCCGGAGCAGACCCGCCTGAGGTCGACGGCCGACTACGACCGGTCGTACTGCCCCGACGGGGTCGCCCGTCAACTCGCGGCCATCTTCGCATCGGGTCCACGCGGCGAGAGATTGGGTTCGGTGACGGTGCCCACGCTCGTCATCCACGGGAAGGCCGACACGCTCATCACAGTGTCGGGTGGTGTCCACACCGCCGAGGTCATACCCAACGCCGACCTTCTTCTCGTCCACGACATGGGCCACGACCTTCCCGAGCCCTGCTGGCCGCTCATCATCTCGGCGGTCACCGCTCACACCGATCGCGCCTGAAGGGAACCATCGTGGCCGGACCGCTAACTGGGTATCGCATCATCGAGATCGCGGGCATCGGCCCGGGACCGTTCGCCGCCATGCTGCTCGCCGACATGGGGGCGGAGGTGATCAGAGTCGACCGCGCGCAGGCGGTTAGGGACGGGGCGGCCGGCGACTCCACCCCGAGTGGCGACCTCCTGACTCGGGGGCGTTCCTCGATCGGCATCGATTTGAAGAACCCCGATGGCATCGAGACGCTGCTGAAGCTGGTCGAGAAGGCCGACGCGCTGATCGAGGGGTTTCGACCCGGCGTGATGGAGAGGCTCGGCATCGGGCCCGACGACTGCTTCGCCCGCAACTCGAAACTCGTCTTCGGGCGCATGACGGGCTGGGGCCAGGAGGGTCCGTACGCGCAAGCGGCCGGCCACGACATCAACTACATCGCGCTCGCCGGCGTCTTGGCCCACATCGGGCGCGCCGGTCAAGGGCCCGTGCCGCCATTGAACCTGGTGGGTGACTTCGGGGGCGGCGGAATGTTTCTCGCATTCGGCGTGGTGTGCGCGCTGCTCGAATCGCAGCGCAGCGGCGTGGGTCAGATCGTCGACGCCGCGATGGTCGACGGTGCCGCGTTGCTGATGACGATGTTCCACTCCTTCCGGGCCACGCCGTTGTTCGACGAGCAGCATCGAGGCACCGGACTTCTCGACACGGGTGCGCCCTTCTACGACGTGTACGAGTGCGCCGACGGTCAATACGTGTCCTTCGGCTCGATCGAGCCGCAGTTCTATGCCGAGTTGCTCCGCCTAACCGGGCTCACCGACGATCCGGAGTTCTCGAAGCAGATGGACAGGACCGGGTGGCCGCATCTGAAGGAGCGCCTGGCCGCGCTCGTGCGCACGAAGAGCCGCGCCGAATGGTGTGCACTCATGGAGCACACCGACGTGTGCTTCGCCCCGGTTCTCACGATGAGCGAGGCGTACCGCCATCCGCACAATGTGGCTCGCCAGACGTTCGTTGAGGTGGCCGGCACGATGCAGCCGGCCCCGGCCCCGCGTTTCAGTAGGTCATCGCCCGAGCTCGGCCGCCCTCCCGCGCAACCGGGTCACGACACGGCGAGTGTCTTGACGTCATGGGGTTTCGAGCCCACCGAGATCGAAAAGCTCTTTGGGGTAGGAGCCGTCCGCTAGTGGCGACGGCTGTCTTCTTTCACGCTCATCCCGATGATGAGTCCATCACGACGGGTGGTGTCATGGTGAAGGCCGCGGCGGCCGGGCACCGCGTGGTGCTCGTCGTGGCGACCGGCGGGGAATACGGCGAGGCGCCGGAGGATCTGGCGCCCGATGAGATGCTCGTCGATCGTCGCCGGCGCGAGACCGAGCGTTCGGCCGCCATCTTGGGCGTGGACCGCGTAGCGTGGCTCGGCTATCGCGATTCGGGCATGACGGGATGGGAACAGAACAAGTCCCCTGAATCGTTCATGGCCGCCCCCGTCGACGAGGCCGCCGAGCGACTGGCGGCGATCCTGCGCGAGGAAGGCGCCGACGTGATGACCGTGTACGACTGGCACGGCAACTACGGTCATCCCGATCACGTTCAGGTGCACAGGGTTGGGCACCGCGCCGCAGAGCTCGCGGGCGTGCCGAGGGTGTTCGAGGCGACGATGAATCGCGATCATGTGATGCGCATGGTCGCGATGGCTCGCGAGATGGGCGTGACGATCTCGCGCGGCCCCGACGGCGAGCAACCACCCGAGTTCGACCCCAACGACACCGACGACGGCAACCCGTTCGGCATGGCGGAGTCGGAGATCACCACCGTGGTCGACGTGGGTGATGTCGTCGACAAGAAGCGCGCGTCGATCGCCGCGCACGCCAGCCAGGTCACCGATACCTCGTTCTTTCTCGAGATGCCCCCCGACGTCTTCCAGATGGCGTTTGGTACGGAGTGGTTCATCCTCACGGGCGGTCCCGACAAGGCGTACGCGTCGTCGCTGTTCCCGGAATGAGCGCGAGGCTTCGTCTCGTCCGCCACGGAAGGGCCGCCGCCGGATGGGATAACCACCGCGATCCAGGCCTCGACGACGTGGGCCAGGCCCAGGCCGAGGCGGTGACGTTGGAACTCGCCCCGCTCGGTCCGCTCCCGATCGTGTGCTCTCCGATGCGGCGCACCCGCGAGACCGCGGAGCCCTTAGCGACAGCATGGCGCGTCGAGCCGGTTGTCGATGCCGCGGTCGGCGAGATCCCCGCACCGGCCGGCGTCGAGATGGGGGAGCGGGTTGTGTGGCTGCGGCGCGCGGTCGAGGGATCGTGGTCAGACCTTGGTCAGCGCCACGAGAGCTGGCGGTCGAACGTCGTCGACCGGCTGCTGGCGCTCACCGCTGACACCGTGATCGTGAGCCACTTCGTCGCGATCAACGCGGCCATCGGCGCCGCCGTCGACGACGACCGCGTGGTCGTTGCTCGCCTCGACAATTGCTCGGTCACCGTGATCGACATCGTCGACGGCGCGCTGCGACTCGTGGAGATCGGACGCGAGGCCGACACACTTATTCGCTAGGGGGCGTAGCGTGCGGCGTCATGGCCCCGCCGCAGTGGACGCACACCGGCTACACACAGCGTTTGTACTTCGGCGTGAACACTGTCGACCGGCTGGGCGACATCGCGAAGGAATTGGGCGCGCGGCGGCTCATGCTGGTGACCACGGCGGGTCGCGCCGCGTCAGACGATGGCGCGGCGATCATGAAGCGCCTCGGCCGCGCCATGGTCACGAAGTTCGACAGCGTGCGCTCCCACCTTCCCGCCACGATCGTGCAGGCGGCGATGCTGAGCGCCCGGCGGGAAGGAATCGATGGGGTCGTCAGCCTCGGCGGGGGCTCCTGCATGGATCTCGGCAAGGCCCTCAATTTCTTCACAGAGCAGGAAGCAGGCACGCCGGGCACCACCTACGCCGATCGTCCCGCGCTCATGCACATCGCGATTCCGACTACGTACTCGGGTGCCGAGTGCACGCCGTTCTTCGGTATGACCGACGAGCGCACCCGGGCCAAGACAGGCGGCGGCGGGCCTACGAGCGCGCCGATCGCCATCGTCTACGACCCGCTGCTCACGCTCTCGACACCTACGTCGGTGAGTGCCGAGACCGCGTTCAACGCGCTGGCCCATTGCGTCGAGGCGGCGTACGCGATCAACCGCACCGCCGAGGCCCAAGCGATCGCGCTCGCGGGCGCGGCACAGATCGTCGATGCCCTGCCGTCGGTGGTCGACGCGCCCGACGACATCGAGGCCCGCACCGATCTGCTCACCGGGGCCGCACTGGCGGGTCGCGCGCTGCAGAACGCATGGATGGGCGTGCACCACGGTCTGGCGCAACTCGTCGGCGGTCGCACGCGGATCG
The DNA here is from genome assembly GCA_040002995.1 of Acidimicrobiales bacterium. Lineage (GTDB taxonomy): Bacteria > Actinomycetota > Acidimicrobiia > Acidimicrobiales > Ilumatobacteraceae > JBDUDK01. The sequence goes on from JBDUDK010000027.1 coordinate 21,200, forward strand.
CGCACGGATTGGCGAACGCGATCATCCTTCCGCACGCGATGCGGTTCAATGCCGAGGTCGTGCCCGAGGCGATGGCGGCCATCGGACAAGCGATCGGCGATCCGTCCGATCCTGCGGCCGCGGTCGAGCGTTTGCTCGAACGCTGTGGCTTACCCGTGACTCTGCAAGCCGCGGGGGTCCGGCTCGACGACCTCGATGCCGTGGCTCGGCTGTCGCAGAACAACCACAGCGTGCGTCACAACCCGCGTCCGGTGAGCGAGGACGATGTTCGCGCAATCCTGGCCGCTGCCTACTGATTTGTCGGTGCCGCCGGCTGATTTCTCGGTGCCACCGGCTGATTTCTCGGTGCC
>JBDUDK010000066.1:0-6409 GCA_040002995.1 Acidimicrobiales bacterium
CAAGCGTGGGCATCCGATGGTCCTTCCGACACCGCCGCCGAGTCTCGCACTCCGCGGTGACCTCACCAGAGCGGCTGACACTTCTGAGAGCTATACCGATCCGCCCCAATCGGCGGGGACGATCGCCATCGGGCGGCGCGTGCGCTGCGACACCTTGTCGGTGACTACGCCCAAGAGCCGATCAGCCAGATTATTGCGACGGTGGGTTCCGAGGACGATGAGATCAACACGCTCCGCATCGGCCAGGCGGAGAAAGCCGCCGTCGACCGAATCGTGTTCGATGAGAAGAGCCCGATGCCTCACACCAGCTGCTCCGAGCGGAGTTACCCATTCCGCTTCTAGATCGCGGCGAAGTATTGCACGCCACGCCGTGAGATGCCGTCACCTAGAGCCGTCCATGAGGCGACGAAGCTCGTCTTCCTGCCCACCGGGTACCACCGCGACGACGACATCTCCCGCTTCCAGAACCGTGGTTGATCTCGGGGCGATGAGCTGACTGTGACGGTCGATACTCAGCGCTACGCCTCCTCGTGGCCAGGGAGCGTGGCCGACGGCGACCCCCGCGAACGGGGAGCCGGCGCGGATGGTGGCTTCGACCAGCGCGGAGCCCTCCATGGGCCCCGGCAGCAGCCGCAGCGACCTTCGCAGTGCTCGCTGGTAACCCGCGATGATTTCGTTCATCGCGACGATCCCCACGACGCGCTCGCCATCCAGCGCGGGTAGCCAGTTCAAGCCGCCCGAAACGAGGGCGTCTAAGGCGGAATCGAGGGGTGCATCGGCGGACACGTTCGGGTAGGTGGGGTCGGCGGCAGCACCGGCGCTCTTCGCCGTCGTGGTCGTGGCGGCCTCGAAGGATATGACCCCTACGAGTCGACCGTCAGGGTGAACCACCGGAGCGCCCGTCAGGTTGGCACCCTCAAGCTGTTGGCGGGCACTTTCGATTTCCGTGTCGGACGAGATGACGAGCCTCGGCGGGCTCATGACCTCGGACACTGTGATGCCGGAAAGCATCGGTAGCCCGAACGCGGCCCGATGCGCGGGGGCGTCGGTACGGCTGCGCAGTTGGCTTTCGTAGATGGAGTCCTGGCCTACGACGAGCGCGGCGAGACCGAGCGCGATCATCGCGGGTGGCAGCAGGGCGAGACTCCCTGTCATCTCGGCGACCATGAGCATCAGCCCGAGCGGCGCGTGGGCGACGCTGCCGAAGCAGGCGATCATGCCGACGACCATGAAGGGTGCCGGCAGGTGCGGCATCCCGGGTGCCACACCTTCGAGCAGCCGCCATACGCCCAGTCCAACGAAACCGCCGATGACCATGCCGGGCCCGAAGATGCCACCGGATCCGCCCGAGCCGATCGACAGCGAGGTCGAGACGATTTTGACGAGGGGCAAGGCGAGGATGACCCAGAGGGCGACGTTTGGGAGGCCGTCGCGCATGCCTTGTTGTATCCACCCATAACCCGTGCCCAGCGTCTCGGGTAGGGCCAGGCCGATCAGCCCCACGAGGAGGCCGGCTAGTGCGGGCTTCAACATCGCGGGGCCGGGAAAGCGGCGCGCCGCGCCCACCGTGAAATAAAACCCGCGTGCGTAGAGCCGGCCGACGACACCAGCCACGATGCCGAGCAGGGCGTAGTAGACGAGCTGGAGAGGATGATCGAACTGCGGGGTGGACAGCGAGCCGAAGATCGGTGTGAAGCCCTCGAATGCGCCGAAGATCGAAAAACCCACGATCGAGGCCACCAGCGACGGGAACAGCGCCTCGGGCTCGAGATCGTCGCGGTAGAGAATCTCAGTGCCTAAGACGGCGCCGCCAAGAGGAGCGCGGAAGATCGCACCGATGCCGGAGCCGATGCCCACGGTCACGGCGATCCGCGCGTCCTGCGGACTGAGCTGCAGCCGCCGCGCCAGCAGCGAGCCGAACCCAGCGCTTATCTGCGCCGTGGGACCTTCCCGTCCCGCCGAACCACCCGCCCCGATCATCGCTGCCGACGCCACCATCTTGATCACTGTTACCCGAGGCCGGATTCCTCTGGGATTGTGGTGCACCGCCGCAATGGCGGCGTCGGTTCCGTGGCCCTCGGCCTCCGGAGCGAAACGAAAAACGAGAATTCCCGAGATAAGCCCACCAAGGCCAACGACGAGCGGGACGGCCCACGGGCGACTGAATCCATAATGCGGCAGACGGTTGCCTTCGCCGATGGGGAGGGGAGGCCGGTAGCCGCCGATCGTTTGCAGCAGAAACTTTGTCGATGCTTCGAGAGCGGCGATGAACGCCACGGCGGCGAAACCTGCGACTATCCCGATGAGCGCGCCAAGAATCAGCCACTTCCGCAGGTAATCCCAGCTTTTGAGATGATCAACGAGCCGACGCATAGCCGACCCTCTTCGGACTCGCGATGGCACCGTCGCGATCGTCGAACCAGGCAAACGGGTCTAACCCTGGGATGGCGCCAGCGGCCGCCGCGAAAGCTCGTAGGCCAAGAACGACATGTCGGCGGTCAGCCACGGTCATCCGAGCGGCGATCCTGCCCAGATCCCGGCGGCGCCGCTCCGTCACTCCTTCGACCAGTCGCCGGCCCCGCGCCGTGAGGATCAGCGTTGTCTCCCGACGATCCGGCGCCACCGCAGGCAGTCGTCGAATCAACCCCTTGCGCACCAACCGATCACACAGACGCGTTGCGGTCGACGGATGGACATCGAGAACGTGGGCAAGATGTTTCACCGTCACCGGGCTGGGCCGGTTGAGCACGACCAGGGCCCGAAATTGCGGGAGCGTCACGTTGGCAACGTCGGCGAGGGAGCGAGCCGCGACGGCGACCAAAACACGCGACGCCTTCAAGAGAGCATCGATAGCCAGGTCGCTTCGCTGAGACTGCATCTCAACAATAGTTGTAGCACAGCATGCATAGGCGATGCACTCTCATGGACCAAGTCAGGTCGTGGCGTATGTAAAGGTGGGTCGGCGTCCATGGCGGCTTGTTCACGAAAGCCGAGGCGGCCGCGGCGCCCCGGTGTCGGTGCGCGTCGTGAGCGGTGCGTTCTGGTGCGGCGCGTCCGCTATGTCAAGCTCGGCAAGTGCGGACGCAGCGCGATGACCACGATCGCGAAGTTCATCAACACTGGGAGCTAACGGCGCGACGGTGACGGGGTTGACGGATGCAGTACAACGACTCGTTCGTGCGGTTTCGGCTATACGGCGCTGACGGTCATGGTCGTCCGCTGCGTTACGAGTGCGTCGCGTATGAACTCGCTGCGCGACTTGCGCCGCTTGCGCCACGGCGACCACCGCAACATGGGCGCCGGGGCAGCGTCTTTCCCCTTGGGTTGGTCGCACGGGCAAGGCGGCCGCTTCCGCGGCGATGCACGATATGTACCCGCTAGCCACGAGCCTTCGCACCGCGTCGCGAGAGTTGCCCTTTTGGCGCCGTCCCATCACGGTGACCGCGCCTGGAGGCTTGTGTCAGGACTTCCGCATCATTCCCATGGACGGCGGCTATGGGGCCGATTCCAACGGCCGCCCTGTTGAGTGAAGCGACCCGCCGAGCACAACCGCGCCACATTTGCCTTCTGCTACGACGATCTCGGTCGATGCCGGGGCGACGGGTAGAGCGTCCGTATCGAATCGAATCTCGCGGGAGCAACCGTCGCGCGGCGCCGGTTGCCGGCGCCGCTCCAATGCCGCTGATGCCTCGTCTTAGGTGGCGACGATGCCTTCGAGGTTGGCGCCGCCGGGAACGACCACGGGTGTGAGGGCACTGAGTGTGCCGTCAGCGTTTATGGCAAACGAATCAACGACCCCAGTGGCTCCCGTGTCCGCGTACAGGTACGCCCCGTTCGAGCTCACCGCGAGATCTGTCGTTCCCCTGTCCGTGAAGGAGACTGTGAAGAGAACGAGCTGCCCGTTCGCGTCGACGCGGTATCCGCTGATGCTGCCATTGGTGCCCGTTCCGTCGCCTCCCGCATTCGCGACATAGAAGAAGCCGTTCGTACCGACGATCCAGCACAGCGCGGCCTGGCCATCGGGCACCGTCGTGATCGGCGTCAGAGTGGAATCGACGTTCACGACGTACGTCGCGGCCGTGCTACCACCGGCTTGAGCCACCGCAAGGTGACCAGTCGCGTCGAAGCTGAAGCCGAATGGCACCGGTGTCGTAGAGGCATTGGCCACGAACGTGTCGGACACGCGGCCGTTGCGGCCCACGCCGAATACGTCGAGGTCACTGCCGTTGGCCTTCGTCGTCACGATGAGATGCGCCCCGTCAGGAGTGAAGCCGACCTGGCCGGGCGTATTCAGGAACTCTGTGCCGTCGGTGATGACAGCGAGACCCAACGGACGGTTCGAGTTCCTGATGGGTGCAGGCGTCCATCGTCGAGACGGAAACCCTGAATCGACCCGCCGGTTCTCGCGTTGAGGACGTACACGACGTTCCCGTGGACGGCCACGCTGACCGGGAACGAACCGCCGGAGCTGATCACCTGCCGCAGGGACAGGTGAGTCCCGTTGGTCTTGAACACCGAGACGGTGTTACTGCCCGCATTTACGGTAAAGAGCAGGTGGTGACGGGCGTCGTAGGTCAGGGCACCCTGCGATGCGAGCTTGTCGACCGCCGCGCCGTTCAGAGCGCCACCTTGACCGCCCGTGCTGTAGGAGGCGGCGAACGTGAGGTTGCCGTCAGCCCCGCGGGCGTACGCGACGACCTGATTGCCGGCGGAGTCGTTGGTAGGGACAAACACGGCGGGCTTGGCGCCACGCTCGTGGTCATCGTCATCACCGTTAGCGAACGCAGGTTGTGCGACGAGACCGAGAGCCGTCGCCGTGATGGCGCCGACAGAGACGAGACGGGTGAGGCGTCTCATAGGGCAGCTCCTTTTGAGTTGTGGTTTTGCACGGTGTGTCATCGCGAATTCGCTTCTGTTACGTCGGAGCGTCAACAATTCGCGCGACGATTTCCTCGCCGGTGGCGTTGCTACGGTGCTCGACCGTGGCGGCGAGACATGACACCGATGTCGTCGCGGCATTGCGGTCCGGAGACGAGAGCGTCTTCGCTCGACTAGTCGACGAATGGTCGCCTGCGATGCTGCGCCTGGCGCGCATGCACGTGTCGACTCGCGAGTCAGCGGAGGATGTCGTCCAAGAGGGATGGATGGCCGCGCTCCGGGGCGTTGATCGCTTCGAGGGTCGATCGAGCCTGCGGACGTGGGTCTTTCAGATCGTGCTCAATATTGCAAAGACGAGAGGCGTGAAAGAACATCGTGTCGTGCCATTCTCGTCGGCGTTCGGAGACAGTGGAGGACGCACGGTCGATCCGGAACGTTTCCAGAGTGCGAGTGAGACCAGCCCAGGCGGATGGCGGCAGTTCCCGGTGCCGTGGCCGACACCGGAAGGCGAGCTTCTTTCAAACGAGACGCGAGCCGTGATTGATTCGAGTCTCGAGCGCCTTCCTGAACGTCAACGAGTCGTGATCGAACTGCGCGACGTCGACGGCTACGAATCGGAAGAGGTGTGCACCCTTCTCGACCTCAGTCCCGGCAATCAACGCATCTTGTTGCATCGTGCCCGCGCGGCGGTCCGGCGTGAGCTCGAGATCTACTTCGCCGACCCTGCACAGACGCAGGTGACACCATGACCGTGGCACCGCTCACGTGTTTTGACTTCGTCGAGCTCGTTACGGAGTACCTCGAGGGCACCCTGTCGGCGAAGGATCGGCGACGCTTTGAGGAGCACCTCGCGGCCTGCCCGGGATGCACGGCCTACCTGAAGCAGATCCGCGAAACCATCCGGGCGGTCGGTTCGGTGACGGAGGATGACTTGTCGGCGCCCACCCGGGTGGCTCTTCTCGACGCCTTCCGCGATTGGAACTCCACCGAACACGGCTCAACCGGCTTGCCCGCTGAGCGGGGTTTCGTCGCGCGGCTCAGATCTTGGCCACGCCGCGCGAAGCGAGGACGACCCCGACGATAACGATGAGTACAGCCGTCGCCGTGGGTAGCAGATGGGCGATGGTGACGAGTCGGCCGGGACGGTGTCGCGCCCGACGCTCGAGGAGGCGACGGGCACGCACGAGTAGGAGGCCGGCGCCCGTGAGCATTCCCGCCATGCCGAGACCGTAGGCAACGACGAGAACGAGCCCGAACCAGGCCCGCCCCAAGGCGATAGCGCCGAGTAGTACGACGAGAGCCGAGGGGCTCGGGACGAGGCCGCCCGCAAAGCCCATCGCCACGAGGGCCTTCCAACCGATGGGATTGCTCGGATCGATCGGCTCGTGTGAGTGAACCCTTCCGCCGTGGGAGTGCGCAGTCGCGGCACCATGGTCATGGTCGTGGTCGTGGTGTTCGTGGTCGTGGTGTTCGTGATCATGGTCATGGGCGTGATCATGGTCATGCTCGTGATGCTCGTGATGCTCGTGAT
>JBDUDK010000119.1:0-20919 GCA_040002995.1 Acidimicrobiales bacterium
ACGGAACGGATCGTGCGATCCGGGTTCGTGATGGCCTGGCGCTTGGCGACCTCGCCGACGAGGACCTCTCCGGCCTTCGAGATGGCCACGACCGAGGGGGTGGTGCGCCCGCCCTCCGAATTGGGGATGACGACGGGATCGCCCGCCTCGAGGTAGGCGACAACGGAGTTGGTGGTGCCGAGATCGATGCCAACGGCCTTGGACATAGGGGTTCCTCCGACGATTACGGGGCGGATGACTACTTGGGTACGCTCGCATGATAAAAGTTGAGTCCCGTCGTAACAACCTTGGAGCTACGTGACCTCCGTCACTCCACGTACCCGTCGGGGTGGGTCGAATGCCAGGCCCACGCACTGGCCACGACGTTTTCGAAGCTGTGGTCGGGCAACCAACCAAGCAGCTCGCGGGCCTTGCGGTTGTCGGCGTACACCGCGACGGGGTCTCCGGCGCGGCGGCCGACATACGACACCGGGATCTCGACACCGGACACCTTGCGGACCATGTCGATGACATCCTGAACCGACGAGCCGGTGCCGGTGCCCACGTTGATGACGGTGGTCGCCCCGTCGTGTTCGAGGTACTCGAGTGCCTTCAGGTGGGCGTCGGCCAGATCGTCGACATGGATGTAGTCACGAATCGCGGTGCCGTCGGACGTGGGGTAGTCGGTGCCGAAGACCGACAGCGCGGGCAACCGGCCGAGGGCAGCCTTCATCACGAGAGGGATGAGGTTGGTGGTGGTCGATGAGTCCTCGCCGATCCGCGCGTCGCGTGAGGCGCCGGCCGCGTTGAAGTAACGCAGGCTCACGGAGCGCAGGTCGTGGGCCGTGTCGTACCAATGAAGGATGCGCTCCACCATCAACTTGCTCTCGCCGTACGGGCTCTCCGGGGCAAGGGCGTGACCCTCCGGTACCGGCAAGGTTTCGGGCGTGCCGTAGGTAGCCGCTGTCGATGAGAAGACGAAGCGACGCACACCCGACCGTCGCAAGGCCTCGAGCAGGCCGAGCGAGCCACCGACGTTGTTGCGGAAGTACTTCTCGGGCTCGTGCATCGACTCGCCGGCGCTCTTGTACGCGGCGAAGTGGATGACCGCGTCGACGCCGAACTCTTCGACCAATTTCTCGACAAGAGGTTCGTCGTCAACCCGACCGACCACGAGGGGCGCATCGAGCACCGCCGCACGATGACCCAGTTCGAGCGAGTCGAGCACCACAACCTCGCGGCCGCGCTCGCGCAGTAGGCGGACGGTATGCGAGCCGATGTAGCCCGCACCGCCAGTGACGAGGACGGTCATGGGGTGAGGGTACCTAAGGCAGCGTCAACGAGACCCTCGCCCGCCCGGCCCGCTGATGGGCGATCTCTACGATGATCTCCGTCCCTACCGATCCGGTGACGACCCATTCCGCCTTGGCCCGATCGGCGGTGCCGTCAGACGACCACGGCGCGAACGCCGGGCCACCGATCGGACGCCCCGCGAGCTGGCCGAGTTCCAGTCTCCTTTGCCCGCTAACCACCTCGACCCCATCGGCGACGAGCAGCTCGGCCACGAGGGGGCGCACGACGCCCGCCTGTGTCGCCCGCTCCGTCACGTTGGTGGGCAACCACCCGACGTTCGCCACCACGACGCGTACGCGCCATGTCCCGTCGCCCACGGCGACCGCGTCGGCAGAGTGCACGCGCAGCTCGGGCGTGAGGAGCGCGTGGTGCACAAGGAAGAGGCTCACCTTGCTGACCTCGTCCTCCAGGAGCGCCGACGGCGGATTGCCCCACGCGTGGAGGTAGTCCCACCCGCCGAGCTCCACGGCGCCGAGCTGCGAATGGTCAAACGGATACCAGTCGACGAATGCGCCGGGGTATCGGTCGGCCCACGCCAGCATCGCGAGATCGTCGGCGACAGGGTGCTGCTCATTCCAACGAATCGGGTGCTTGTGCTCGCCGACGCCCGCCTTCACCGGGTCCCAGATCTCGACGGTCCACGCGGCGAGCCCGAGGTGGTCGTACGCCCAGTCGTCGGCCGCTCCCGTCATCGTGGCCGTTGGCGAGTGGGTGAAGTCGTGAAACGTGGAATACGTCGGGTAGCCGGTGATGTCGGCACCGATGCGCCCGATGGCGTTGAACGTGAGGAGGTCGCTGCGGGGGAGCTGGTCGTCGGGTTTCATCGAAGATGGTCGGAGCAGGACCCCGCCGCAGGTGTGCAGGGCCACGTAGGCACAGATGTTCGGGCGAGCAGTGACCGCGTCGATGAGCGCCCGCACCTCCGGCTCCGATCCGGGATGGTCACCGGAGCCCTTCTGTTCGCCTTGCGGCTTCCATCCGGCCGGGAAGTTGCGGTTGAGATCGAGACCTTCGGGCGGGCCCGGCAGCGCGATCGTGACGCCGTCGAAATCCACGATCGTGCCTTCGGGCAACAGTCGGTAGTACGGGGCGGCGGGATCGTCAGCCGGGCCACGAGCCACGAGCAGCCGACCCTCGTCGGGATGTTGCTTCCACGCGCCGTCGGGGTCGACCACTCGCATCTGCAACACGCGCCCGTCGCCGTCGAGGTCGTCTTCGTAGAAGCCGGGCCGCGGCCGCGGGTCGTTCCACGGCCACGGCCGAGTGCTCGAACGAAGCCGGCGGGGCCGCTCGGCCAGCGCGGCTTCCGCGCCGTCTGGGTTGACGCGGGGCACGACGTAGATCGTGCGGGTGCGGCGGGCGCGCTCCACGACCTCGTCATGGCCGGTTACGAGTCGATGCACCAGATGGAGGGCGGCCACCGTTGCCGACAACTCGGTCGCGTGGATGCTCGCGTCGACCCAGAGGGCCGGTTTCGCATCATGTGCTCCAGCGGAGGAATCGGTGATCGTGACCAACCAGATCGGGCGCCCCTCATGGGAGCGACCGATCTCGCTGAGGTGGCAGAGATCGGCGTACTCGACGGCCACCTCGTGGAGCAGAGTCGTGAGGTCGTCGAACCGCAGGAACCGATCGAACACGAACGAGGCCATGGCCGGAACGTACCGCTGCCCCGTACTGTCGTCGTCCATGTCCGACCTCGTGATCCTGCGCCACGGCGAGAGCACGTGGAACCAGCTGAACCTCTTCACGGGTTGGCGCGATGTCGATCTCACGGCCAAGGGGGCCGATGAGGCGCGCGACGCCGGTATCACGATGCGCGCGGCCGGCTTGCGTTTCGACGTCGTGCACACATCACTTTTGGTTCGTGCGGTTCGTACCGCCGACCTTGCGCTTGACGAGCTCGGGCAGCTTTGGCTACCGGTGAACCGCTCCTGGCGTTTGAATGAGCGGCACTACGGCGCGCTGCAGGGCAAGGACAAGAAGCAGACCACCGCCGAATTCGGCGAGGCTCAAGTGAAGCTGTGGCGGCGCTCCTATGACGTTCGCCCGCCCGCGGTGACCCCCGACGACGTCGAGCACCCAAGCCAAGATCCGCGCTACCGCCTCCTGCCCCCCGACGTCCTGCCCGGCTCGGAATGTCTCGCCGATGTCGTCTTGCGCGTGCTCCCCTACTGGCACGACATCGTCGTGCCCCAACTGCGGGCTGACCTCAGTGTGCTCATCGTCGCCCACGGAAACTCGCTGCGAGCTCTGGTCAAACATCTCGAAGGCATCGCCGACGATGCAATCGCGGAGCTGAACATACCCACGGGCGTTCCCCGGCGGTACGAGCTCGACGACGATCTGCGGCCAACGTTTGCCGGTTATCTCGGCGATCCGGCGGCTGTCGCCGCCGCAGCCGACGCGGTCTCCCGACAAGCGGCCGGCACGTAGACCCCCGTTCGCGGCGAGGACCGGTGCCCGCTGCACCGGCCCTCAACCGCGTTCTATGGAATCAGACCTGCGCTCGTGCGTCGAGCAAGATCGTCTGCTCCTCGACTTCCGGGGTGATCGGCGGGCATCGACATGCACGGGCCACCCCGACCCCGCGCTTCCCCCGGCCCCTTCAACAACTACTGGCTTTACGGTCTCCTCCACGCGGGTGCATCGGCCGGCAAGCCGCCCCTCCCACCGCCCATTAGGAACCCGCTCGGTCCATTCGCCGAAAGCCGGATCACTGCCAGCTGCGGGCAGGCACCGCAGTCGAAAGGTTGGAATGCGCTGGCGGCAGCAGTGCGGGAGCTCACGGGGTTTCTGGGTGGTCCTGCGGCCGGGAGAGGCCGCCACTTTCTCCCGGCCATGCGAAGCGAGGACCTAGGTGGACACCGATTCGCTCGGAGCCGTCGATTCGCCGTTGGAGGCGAGTCCCGTGCCGGGGTAGCTCTCTGACAGGTAGCCCGTGAACTCTGGGTAGCCGTGCACGCCCATCTCGGGAATGTCGACGCCCTCGTCCTCCACTTCGTCGGAGACGCGGATGCCGCCCTTCATCAGGGCGTTTTGGATCTTGAAGAAGACGAACACGAAGCCGCCCATCACGAACAGAATCGTCGCGGCGCCGATCGCCTGCGCGGCGAACTGCCCCCATCCCGTACCGCCGTAGAGGAACCCCGTGACGCCTTTGGCCGAGTCGATCGGGGTGCCATTCCACCCCGCCCCGTACTGGCCATCGCTGAAGATGCCCACCGCCAGCACGCCCCACACGCCGTTGACGCCATGCACCGACCACGCTCCGACCGGATCGTCGATCTTGAGCTTGCGCTCGGTGAACCAAACGGACTCGATGACCAACACACCCGCTATTGATCCAATCGCTGCTGCCGCCCACGGCTGGACGAACGCGCAGGGAGCCGTGATCGCGACGAGGCCTGCGAGCATGCCGTTGGCCATCATCCCTGGGTCGGGCTTCCCGGTGCGCATCATCACCCACGCCATGGCGATCGTGGCCCCGAACGCCGCGGCGATGGCCGTGTTCGTGGCGATGACAGCGAACCTGATGTCGGTCGCTGCCAACGTCGAAGCCGCGTTGAATCCGAACCAGCCGAACAGCAGGATGAACGTGCCGAGCATGGCCATCGGGATGTGATGGCCAGGCAGGGTGCGGGGCTTGCCGTCCTTGCCGTACTTCCCCTTGCGGGGACCGAGGACATAAGCGCCGGCGAGGGCCGCGATTCCTCCCATGGCGTGCACGACACCGGACCCGGCGAAGTCGGTGTAGCCAAAGCCGGCATGGATGCTCTTGCCGAGACTGGCGAGCCAGCCTCCACCCCACGTCCACGCGCCGAAGATTGGGTAATACAACGCTCCGCAGAAGAGACCCCATCCGATGAACGCCTTCCACTTCCAGCGCTCGGCCATACCACCGGTCGGAATCGTGGCCGTGGTGTCCATGAACGCCACCATGTACAGGAAGAACGCCATGACACCGGCTGAGTAGGCACCGCCGCTACCGCCGAGGAAGAGCGGACCCTTCCAAAGGAACACCCAGTTGCCGGACCCGATGAACTTGTCGCCGATCGGGCCGGACATGCCCAGCAACGGGGTCGAGAAACCGCCAAACATCAGTGGGTAGCCGATGATGAAGAACGCGACGAAGCCGAGGCCGAAGATCGCGAAGTTGGTGCTCACGACATGGGCCGAATGCTTCGCACGACAGAAGCCGGTCTCCACAAGCGCGAAACCGGCCTGCATGAAGATCACCAGCACCGCTCCGATGAACACGAAGAGCAGGTTCATGTCGACGCCGAGCGCGTCGGTGGCGGCCTTCGGGTCGAAGTCCGACGCCCACGCGAACCGACTCGTCGCGAGCAACACGGTCGTGACCACTCCCCCCACGACGGTCGCACGCTTCGCGGTGCGAAGCAGCGATCGGGATTTGGGCATGCGTTGTCTCCCTCTCTTTGACTGACCGAATCCCGATGACCTTAGGGACGGCTTGTTAACCCAATGTGCGGCGAATGCTTCGCGGTTGTGACAGGTTCCTGATGGCTATCTGTCGACCTCGGCGAGGGCCGCTCGTTGCCGCGCGCTGATGCGCGCCCAGCGGCCGCGGCGCCAACGCGACCGGCGCTCGCTCACACCAGATCGCAAGACTTCGCGGATGCCGTCCTGCGCACCTGGCGCGAACTTGCGGCCCTTCGCATCGGTGAGTTCGAACACGCCGATCACCACGCCGTCGTCACGATGAACCCTGGCGGCGTGGACCGAGGCACCCGACGCCGCGAATGCCGTGGTGAGGGCGTGGAGAAGTCCGATGCGATCCACCGCTCGGGCTGTGCAAACCGTGTGCCACGGCGACACGTCGTCGTCGAACGAGAGCGTCACGTCCGAGGTCGGCTTCGACGCCAGCGGGCGGGCGAGGGCGTCGTCGATCGCCGCCCTGAGCACATCGGAGTGGGGCAGCGACGCCGTGCGGACCAGGAAGGAGGCCAACGCGCATCCGTCCCCCCAGGTCGCCGCGACGGCATCTTCAATGTCGGCTCCGTGCGCGGCGAGAACGGCCGTCTCGCGCGAGAGCAATCCGGGCCGGTCGCGGGTCGTGACGTCGACCCACCAAGAACCCGGGCGCCCTTCCGCGGCAGCGACGCCGACCCGCACCGTGCCCGGCGGCGGGGTCGGATCGCAGAGGCGAACCTGTCGGGCGATATCGGCGGGCGCGGCGCGCAATAGATAGGCGCGGGGCGCATGGTGGATGCGCTCCTGGGCGTCGGCATCGTTCTCCACCAAACGCTCGGCCTGGGCGCGCCGCTGCTCGACCGCGTTCGTGGCTTCGCGCGAGACGAGTTCTGGGTGCCCGAGTACCGCTTGGATGAGGTCGTGCAGCGCGGTCAGACGGGCCCGCTCGTCCGGCTCCAGGTCCATGCGGGCCTGCGTCAGGAGGAAAAGCGCTCTCGCCTGCTCGGGCGTCTCGAGGTACGCGGCCACTTGGAGCACCGCTTCCTCGGCGAGGCCGTCAAATCGTCTCGACGCTCCAGCGAGCAGCGCGGCGTCATCTACGAGCGTGGCGACGGCCTGCTCGGCCGCGGGTCCCACATCGAGCCGCTGGCAGGTCTTGCGGGCCACCATCACCGGCGATACGCCGTCGCTGTCGCCGGTCGCGTCGAGCACGAGCGCGGCGAGTAGGAGGCGGTCGCGGTGTTCCAGCACGCCCTCGGGGGCGCGCTCGCGTAGACGAGCCAACGTGCTCCAGTGCAATGAAGCCAGGGGATCGAGCTCGGCCTGGTGGCCGCGGCGCTCGATCGCCGCGCCGAACTCCGGCAACGACCGTTCGAGCACACCCGTGACGATTAGCAAGCGCCACGAGCGCGCGCTGCCGCGCTCGAGCAACTCGAAGAACCGCACGCGCGCTGGAGTCGTCCAGCGCAATGGGCCGACCGGCAATTCGGCGAGCCACGCCAGCAGGGACTCGCCCGGCGACAGCGTTGCGCAGCGAACGGCTGCATCGAGTGCCACCTCCAGGGTCAAGGCGGCCGCAGGTTCGGCCACGAGTTCGACATGGTCGTCTCGTTCCACGAGCCAGCCTTCTTCCGGCCGGGCCGTCGCGCCCGTCAGCTTCGGTTGGCGGCGTCTGCGCAGGTGGAGCAGTCGTTGTCGCAGCGCGGGTGGGGTGGCGATCGTCGTGACGAGCACGACGAGGAGCAGCGCGGCGTAGACGTCCTTGCCGAAGACTCCTTGGCGGAAACCAAGCGTGGCAAAGATGAGTCCGACCTCGCCACGGGGGATCATCCCGATCCCCACGAGGAGCCGGTCGCCGGATGCGCCCCACATGCCCGCGGTCGATGCCAGCTTCCCGAGGATGGCGACGACCAGCAACGCTCCGGCGAGACCGAGCACCTTGGGGTGGGCGAACTGCCCGATGTCGGCGTCAATGCCGATCTGAAGGAAGAACACGGGGATCAGCAGGTGCCCAACCGGCGTCAACTCGCGGCGGATGCGTTCGGCAGGAGCGCAACGGGCGAGAACGAGGCCGGCCACGAACGCGCCGACAATCGGTGCGAGCTTCGCAGTGTTCGCGAGCTCGGCGATCCCGAGCGTGAACGCGAGCGCTATTGCGACGAGCGTGCCGCTCGAGCGGCTGTGCCGGGTGACGGCGGCGAACAGCGGTGGCGCGATCCGGAGGCCGACGGCCGTCGTCACCACGAGGAATCCAAGCGCCACCGTCACGATCCAGAGCACGTCGAGCAGGGAAACGGATCCTTCCGAAACCACCCTCGTGACGACCGTCAGAATCACGAGGCCAATGACGTCATCGGCCACGGCCGCCCCGAGTACGGTCCGCGCCTCTACCGACGCGAGTGCGCGCAGGTCACCGAAGACTCGGGCGGTGATGCCGACACTCGTGGCGGTCAGCGCGGCGCCGACGAAGAGCGCCTCGTTGGCCCCCAGTCCGAACGCGAGCCCTGTCCCGATGCCGGCCCCGAAGGGAACGATCACGCCGACCGTCGCGACGCTCAACGAGGCGCGGCCCACTGACCCGAGCTCGCCCAAATCCATCTCAAGGCCCACCTGGAGGAGCAGCAGGATGACGCCAACTTCCGCGAGAACGCGCAGGACGTCATCGTTACCGACGAGTCCGAGCACGGACGGCCCGACGATGATCCCGGCCACGATCTCACCCATCACCGGAGGGATCGAGACGCGCTCGGCCACCTCGGCCGCGACCTTCGCGGCGAGCAGCACGACCAGGATGTGGAGTAAGAACTCGCTGACGTCCATCCCGGCTCAGTGCCCCATCGAGCCGACTAGGAACACCACGAGCCGACGGTAGGGACTACAGGTTTCCGTCACGTTTCCGGGATATGAACCAGCCACACGGTCGGACCGAGCCGCCACCGTTCGCCAAGCAATACCTCGCCACGGGGAGGTTGGGATTCATAACCGTGGGCGTGTGCGAGAACGCCTCACTCAAAGGGAGCGAAGGCTCAGAGGGCGTCGCTGCCCTTCTCGCCGGTGCGAATGCGAACGATACGGTCGACGGTGGACGACCAGATCTTTCCGTCGCCGATCTTGCCGGTGCGGGCCGCGGCCGTGATGGTGTCGATCACTTTCTCAGTGTCGAACGTGTCGACGAGAACTTCGACTTTCACTTTCGGAAGGAAGTCGACGGTGTACTCGGCACCGCGATAGATCTCGGTCTTGCCGCCTTGGCGACCGAATCCTTTGACCTCGGTGACCGTAAGGCCCGTCACGCCGATCGCCTTGAGGGCGTCTTTCACGTCGTCGAGTTTGTGGGGCTTGATGACTGCCGTCACGAGATTGAGCAAAGTGGCCTCCGGATGCGGCGAGCGGTTGGTCACCTCGTCACGAGGTTAAGCAGAGTGTCGCGGCTACGTAACACCCTTTGCACCGGAACTCGAGCCGGCGAGGAGATATCCACGCCCGCGGACGGTCTTGATCGAGAGACCCAGCGGCTGGACGCGGCGGCGCAGACGCACCATGTGCACATCGAGGGCGTTGCGGCCGGGAGGCCCTTCCGGCCAGCCCGCACGCCCTAAGCCATCGCGGCTTACGACCGCGGCAAAGCGCTCGAGCAAGAGGGACGCGAGCCGAGCCTCGAGCGGCGGCAGCGCCACGAGCTCGCCGTCGTAGCGGAGCACCCCATCGGCGTCGAGCCCGGGCCGTCCGTTGGTCGACGATTCGCTCCGCGCGGCCAGCGTGGCCACGCGGGCCTGCACGTCTTCGTCGTTGGCCGGGAGTCGCACCCAGTCCTCGAGCACGTCGGTCACACGCGGTGCCGGCACGTCCGGGTCGACGAGCAGAAGACGCGGACGGCGGACACTCGAGAGTGTGGATCGATGCACTTCCTGCGTCGGCCACGGGACCATGACCACGTCCATGCGCCGACGGTAGAAGCACCGGATTGCCTCCATGTTTCCCCGATGTGAACTCCTCGGCGCGTGCCCTCCCGGCGGGTGGTTACGATCCCGTCCCATGGCATCAAAGTGGGATTACCTCGACCATCTGGCACGCGTCTCGTTCTTCAGCGGGTGCTCGAAGAAGGACCTGAAGGAGATCGCGAAGGCCGCCGATGAACTCCAAATCAAGGAGGGCACGACGCTCATCGACCAGGGTCAGGCCGGTCGTGAGGCGTTCATCGTCTTGGAGGGCACCGCGACGGTGAAACGAAACGGCAAGAAGGTCGCGACCCTCGGGCCCGGTGCGGTCATCGGCGAGCTGTCGTTGCTCGATCGCGGACCGCGCACGGCGACGGTGATGGCCGACAACGACATGCGGGTGCTGGTGCTCGACCAGCGCCACTTCTCCGGCATCATCGACACCGTCCCGGCGATCGCGCACAAGCTCCTCGCCGCCCTCGCCGGTCGCATCCGCGACCTCGATCGCCAAACCTTCGGCTGAGATCAACGCGGGGGCCGAGCATCCCTACCCGACGTGGGGGTTTTGGGCAGGATGACCCGGTTCCAAATCAACGTGGAGGACCGAGCATGAACCGTAAAGAGCTGGTGGCGGCCATCGCCGCCCATACCGGCCAGGACACCAAGACCGTCGATACGTCGATGCGCGGGTTCGTCGACGTCACGCTCGCCAGCGTGGCCAAGGGCGAGACCGTGCAGATGCCCGGCTTCGCAAAGTTCGCCAAGGTCAAGCGCGCCGCACGTATGGGCCGCAACCCCGCCACCGGCGAGGCGATCAAAATCAAGGCGTCCGTGAAGGCCCGCATAACGCCGTTGAAGGGTTTCAAGGACGTCGTCGCCGGAAACAGCCCAGCGCCGCGACTGGCGCGGCCGGCCCCCGCGGCTAGGAAGGCGGCACCCGCGAAGAAGGCCGCCCCCGCGAAAAAAGCGGCGGGGAAGAAGCGCTGATCCACGACGCCTGAAACTGCACCGGGGGCCGGGACGGGATCACCCGCCCGGCCCCCGGCTGGACGGGTTAGGCGCCGTCCGCATTCAGCGTCACCGTCACCGGCTTGAAGCTGGCTCCGGTGGTCTCCACCGAGTCCGCTTTCAACGCGTCGACGGCCTTCTGCGCATAGGTCATGTCGTAGGCCTTGTCGGGCGCCTTCGTCAGGACGGTCTTACCGTCGAGGTTCTTTGCGCTTTGGGCGATTTGCACAGTGCGATCCCACGCCGCGGTGTCGAGGATTCCGATGCCCGACGGTGACGGCCAGATGAGCTTGTTGATCTCGTTCATCTGCCACAGCTGGTGGCTCTTGCCCAGCTTGGAACCTTTCGCCACCACAAGGTCGGCGCACGCCTGGGCGTTGTCACGGCAGTAGATCCAACCCTTCATCGACGCCGTCAGGAAGCGCGTCGTGACGTCTTGATACGCCGGGTCGGAGGCCAGACGTTTCCCGTCGGCCCACACTGCGTCTTGCAGCATGCCGACACCCGTGGCGTCGTAGTTAACGACGTTGAAGTCGGCGGGCGCATACAGGGCACCGGTGGCCGGGTTCTTCGCCTCGAGCACCTGTGCGTACTCGTTGTAGGTCATGGCCTCGGCCGCGTCGATGTCGCCCGACAGGAGTGCTTTCATGTTGAAGTCCTGCTGCACGAGCGTCACGTCCTTGGCGGGATCAAGGCCAGCCTGGGTGAGCCCTGCAAACACCTCGAACTCGTTGCCGAAGCCCCAGTTGCCGATCTTCTTGCTCTTGAAGTCCGAGGGCGTCTTGATGTTCTTGTCCTTGAACGACACCTGGAGCGTCCCTGAGCGCTGGAAGATCTGACCCACATCGACGATGTTTGCGCCCGCTTCTCTGGTTTGCAGGGCCTTCGGCACCCATGCCAGGGCGAAGTCAGCCTGACCGTCTGCGAGCACCTGCTGGGGCACAATGTCGACGCTGCCTTCTTTGATCGTCAGATCGATGCCAGCGTCCTTGTAGTAGCCCTGCTCGACCGCAGCGAAGTAACCGGCGAACTGCGCCTGGATGTACCACTGCAACTGCAGTGTCACCTTCGTCATTTCGGTCGGCACTGCGCTCGTCGTGGCCCCACCCGCGGTCGTGACCGCTCCTGCTGAGGTTGTACCCGCTCCGCCGGTGGTGTTCGTGCTGATCTTGGCGGAGCTGCCGCACGCGGCCCCGATCAGGGTCAGGGCCAAGATCGCCCCAACCACACTCCTGCGCTTGTTTCTAATCATGCATCCCCCTACTGGTAGTTGATCGATTGCGAATGTCAGCTCGACTTTTTCGTCTCCCAGGGTATGGCGACCCGTTCCGCGGTGGCGGCCGCGAGATAAAACACCAGGCCCAGCGCACACGCCGCGGCCACGTACGCCCAGCCTTGCGCCTGCTTGCTGCTCGTAAACGACGACGTGATCTTGTAGCCGAGGCCGTTCTGGCGACCACCGAAGTATTCAGCGACGAACGCGGTGATCACGCTCAGCGACGATGCCACCTTTAGGGCGGTGAAGAAAAATGGCAGTGCGTTGGGCAACCTCACCTTGCGCAGAATCGTCCAGTCGGACGCGGCGTACGACGACATCAACTCGAGCTGTGTCTGATCGGTGTTCGTGAGGCCTTTGGTGACGTTGACGAACACGACAAAGAACACCACGATCGTGACCATCAGGCGGCGGGGGATCGAGCTTGTCGTAGCGAACATGTTGTTGAACACCGAGACGAGCACGATGATGGGAACGGCGTTCACGGCGACGGCAAGCGGGCTCAGCAGCTCTTGCACCGGGCGGAAGCGACTGGCGACGAACGCGCCAACCAGACCAATAGCGGTGCCCGCCACGAGCCCTACGAGCGCGTTGGCGCCCGATACACGCGCCGCCTCGACGATCAGCGATCGGTTGGAGACGATCTGGTGCCAGATCGCCGAAGGCTTCGGAAGAATGAACGGCTTGACGTGCTGAACGACAACGAAGAGTTCCCACGCGCTGAGGAACGCCACTCCGAACACGAGCGGTGCCACCACGAGGAGCACACGGCGCTGGCGACTCATATTTCCTCCGCCGGCCGGCCTCGTTCGCCGAACTCGTTGCCGCGGAGAGCTTCTCGGACCTCGGTGATCTTCTTGAAGAACTCGACGGCCTCGCGTGTGTCATACGTGCGCGGTCCGAGCTCTACTACAACGATTGCGGTGGCGCGTCCGGGCCGGGGCGACATCACCACGACACGATCGGACAGGAACACGGCCTCGGGAATGGAGTGAGTGACGAACACCACGGTCGTTCCCATCACCGATCGGATGCGGTTCAACTCGCCCTGCATGTGTTCGCGCGTCATCTCGTCGAGCGCGCCAAAGGGTTCGTCCATCAGCAACAGACCCGGCTCGAACGCCAGCGCGCGCGCGATCGCGACGCGCTGTTGCATCCCACCGGAGAGTTCCCAGGGGTTGTGGTCGGCGAACTCTCGCAGCTTCACGAGATCGAGCATGGCGAGCGCCTGCTGGCGGCGGCGCGTCTTGTCCCAGCCTCGGAGCTCAAGGGGTAACTCGATGTTCTTGGCCACAGTGCGCCACTCGAACAGGCCCGCCTGTTGAAACGCCATGCCGTAGTCCTGGTCGAGACGCGCCTGCCGGGCAGGCTTCCCGTTCACGGTCACCGTTCCGGTCGTCGGTTCGGTGAGGTTCGCGATCAAACGCAGCAGAGTGCTCTTCCCGCACCCTGAGGGGCCGATCAGCGACACGAATTCGCCCGGAGCAATCGTGAGGTCGATATCGACGAGCGCCGACACTGCGTTGGGCTTGCCCCTGTTGAAGACCTTGCTCAACCCGGCGATCTGTACGGCAGCGGTAGTCACAGCGCCGCCTCTCGAGGCCGGTGCCGAGACAGCGAGACGTCGAACGCAACGACAAGGCCCGTCATGACGAGACCGATGACAGCGGCGGCGATCACCGCGGTGAACACCTTGGCGGGGTCCGACGTCGCTTCGCGTGAGTACTCGAGGATGAGTCGCCCGATGCCGCCCCGCCTGCCAGTAGAGATCTCGGCCACGATGGCGCCCACCACCGACGCCACGCCCGCCAGCTTCAGCGCCGGGATGAGGTGGGATATCGCCGCCGGGAACCGGACCTTCCAAAGGGTCTGGCGCCACGACGCGGCATAGGAGTCCATCAGCTCGACGGCGTTCTCGTCGGGCGACTGCAGCCCGCGCAACGCTCCGACCGCGACCGGGAAGAAGGCCAGGTACGCGGCGATGGTTGACACTGACATCCACGGCTGCCACTTCGCGCCCAACAACGTGAGGTGCTGGCTCCACGAAACGACCTGCGGAGCCAGCGCGATGAGCGGCACGGTCTGCGACAAAACAACGTAGGGCAAGAGCGCGGCCGCGGCGAGGCGAAAGCGCACCATCACAATCGCGAGGACCAGACCGATGACGCAGCCGAGGGCGAACCCCGCCAAGGCCAACCGCATCGTGTACCACGCCCCGGCCGCCACGGCCGCCCCCACTGTTCGGGAGCTGCCCCGCACCTCGGGCCGACGGAAGCGAGCCAGCATGTCCCATACGTGCGGCATCGAAGAGTTTTCGGTTCGGGGGAGGATCCGGGCGCCCAGCACGCGACCTCCGTGCTCAGGACCGACGAGCTTGTAGAGCTCCCAGGCCGACGCCACGAGGACGAGCGAGGCAACAAACATCAGCGCGCGTCGCAGCCGGGCGCCCGCTTTCGTCCCCCCCACGGTCACGGCGCCCGCTACGACTTCGCCGTGACGTGCTCGGCGACCGCGGGGATCACATGGTCGCCATAGGACCGCAACGTCGCGTCGTTTGAGTCGTGTTGCAGGTACACCGCGAACTGGTCGACGCCCATGGCCCGTAACTCGCCCAGCCGGCGGATGTGCTCTGACACCGGCCCCAGGATGCAGAAGCGGTCGACGATGTCGTCGGGCACGAATTGCGCGTGGGTGTTGCCGGCGCGGCCGTGTTCGTTGTAGTCGTAACCCTCTCGTCCTTTGATGTAATCGGTGAGGGCGGTGGGCACCGCGGCATCGCTTCCGTAACGCGCCACGATGTCGGCCACATGGTTACCGACCATGCCACCGAACCACCGGACCTGATCACGTGCGTGCTCGATATCGGTGCCGACATAGGCGGGCGCGGCCACGCAGATCTTCACCGCATCGGGGTCTCGTCCGGCGGAGCGCGCCGCGTCCTTCACCGCCTTGATCGTCCAGGCGGCGATGTCGGGATCGGCCAGCTGCAAGATGAAACCGTCGCCGATTTCGCCCGTGAGCTGTAGAGCCTTGGGCCCGTAGGCGGCGATCCACATCTCGAGCCTGCTTTTGCGCGCCCACGGGAAACGGATGGTCGAGCCCTTGTACTCGACGCCACCACCGTTCGCGAGTTCACGGATCACCTCGACCGCTTCCCGCAGGGTGGCGAGCGTCGTGGGCTTGCCGTTGGTGACACGAACGGCAGAATCGCCCCGCCCTATGCCGCAGATCGTGCGGTTGCCGAACATGTCGTTCAACGTCGCGAACAGCGACGCGGTGACGGTCCAGTCGCGCGTCGCTGGGTTGGTAACCATGGGCCCGACCATCACGGTGCGCGTGGCGGCCAGAATTTGGCTGTAGATGACAAACGGTTCCTGCCACAAGATGTGCGAGTCGAACGTCCACACGTGGCTGAAGCCGGCGAGCTCGGCCTGGCGAGCGAGCTCGACGACGCGCGCCGCGGGCGGATTCGTCTGCAGCACGACCCCTACATCCATCAGCGCACCTGTGGGAACCCGAGGTCGACCGACGACGTGGAGGGATCGGGCCAGCGCGACGTCACGACCTTCGATCGTGTGTAGAACTCGATCCCCTCAGGGCCGTACATGTGGTGGTCGCCGAACAACGACGCCTTCCAGCCGCCGAAGCTGTAGTAGCTCACGGGCACGGGCACCGGCACGTTGACGCCCACCATGCCGACGTTCACGTCGAAGTTGAACTGGCGGGCCGCGCCGCCATCACGCGTGAAGATCGCGGTGCCGTTGCCATACGGGTTCGTGTTGACGACGTGGAGGGCCTCGGCGTAGGTATCGACGCGCATCACAGAGAGCACGGGTCCGAAGATCTCGTCTCGGTAGCAGCTCATGTCGGTGGTCACGTGGTCGAGCAGGCTTAGGCCGAGGAAGAAGCCTTCGCTGTCGAAGTGCTGCTCGCGGCCGTCGACGACGACGTCGGCGCCCTCCTTGGCGCCCGCCCCGACGTAGCCGGCCACGCGATCGCGATGCTCGCGGGTGATGAGCGGGCCCATCTCGCTGCCGGGGTCGCTACCGGGCCCGACGGCGATCTTGGGGATCCGCGCCTGGATGGCGTCGACGAGCTGATCGCCGATGCCGCCCACAGCGACGACGACAGAGATCGCCATGCAGCGCTCACCGGCCGACCCGTAGCCGGCGCTGACCGCAGCATCGGCCGCCATCTCGATGTCGGCGTCGGGCAGCACGACCATGTGGTTCTTGGCCCCGCCGAGCGCCTGCACGCGCTTGCCGTGCCGAGTAGCGGTCTCGTAGATGTAGCGGGCGATCGGGGTCGACCCCACGAAGCTGACCGCGGCGATGTCTTCGTGTTCGAGCAAGCGGTCGACGGCGACCTTGTCGCCGTGGACGACGTTGTAGACCCCTGCGGGCACACCCGCTTCGTGCAGCAATTCGGCCACGTAGTTCGTGACCGACGGATCCTTCTCGGACGGCTTGAGCACGAACGTGTTGCCGCACGCGATCGCGTTGGCGAACATCCACATGGGCACCATGGCGGGGAAGTTGAACGGCGTGATGCCGGCCACCACTCCGAGCGGCTGGCGGATGGAGTACACGTCGATCCCGCCCGAAGCCTGCTCTGAGTAGCCCCCCTTCAGAAGGTGAGGCACGCCGCACGCGAACTCGATGTTCTCGAGCCCTCGCGCCACTTCTCCGAGCGCGTCGCTGTGCACCTTGCCGTGCTCGGCGGTGAGGAGCTTGGCGATGTCGGACCGGTGGCGGTCGATCAGCTCGCGCACGCGGAACAGGATTTCTGCTCTGCGCGACAACGATGTTGACCGCCACGCCGGGAAAGCCGCCTTGGCCGCGGCGACCGCGGCGTCGACCTCAGCGGCGGATGCAAAGGCGACGGCTCCCGTCTGCGCACCCGTGGCGGGATCAAATACGGAACCCGTCCGACCGGACGCGCCCGGAACATAGGTGCCACCAACCCAGTGATCGATCTGCTTCATCGCAGCCTCCTTGCTTCCCGTCGCGGCCCGCTCACAACAAGTACTGGGAGAGGCCGCGCTTGACGAATTGCCCGTGACCCTTACGTCCGACATACGCATCGTTTTCGATGACCACCGTGCCGCGCGACATGACGAGGCTGACCTTGCCGTCGATGGTCGTGCCCTCCCACGACGAGTGGTCCATGTTCATGTGGTGCGTGTCGTTGATGCCGATCTTGGTGGTGCCGTTCGGGTCGTAGAGAACGATGTCGGCGTCGGACCCCGGAAGGAGGGCACCCTTCTTGGGGTACATGCCAAACATGCGCGCCGGAGTCGTGCAGCACGTCTCGACCCAGCGCGTGACACTCAACTCACCGTTGACCACGCCTTGATAGATGAGATTCATCCGATGCTCGACGCCCCCCATGCCGTTCGGGATCTTGGCGAAGTTGCCGAGCCCCAACTCCTTCTGATCCTTCATGCAGAACGGGCAATGGTCGGTGGACACGATGGCCAGCTCGTTCATGCGCAACCCCTTCCAGAGGTCGGCATGGTGGTGACGGTGGTCGTGCTTGGAACGAATGGGCGGCGAGCACACGAACTTGGCGCCCTCGAACCCCGGCCGGGCGAGATGATCCTCGAGCGTCATGTAGAGGTATTGCGGGCACGTCTCCGCAAAGACGTTCGCGCCCTCGTGTCGCGCCGCGGCCACGGCATCGAGCGCTTCCGACGCCGACATGTGCACGATGTACAAGGGCACGTTGCCGGCCGCCTGCGCCAAGACGATCGCTCGATGCGTGGCCTCTCCCTCGAGGATCGAGGGACGGGTCAGCCCGTGATACACGGGGTCGGTCTCCCCCCGTGCGAGCGCCTGACCCACCAATACGTCGATCGCAATGCCGTTCTCCGCGTGCATCATGATCATTGCGCCGTTCTCGGACGCGGTCTGTAGAGCCCTCAGAATCTGACCGTCGTCGGAGTAGAACACGCCGGGATAGGCCATGAAGAGCTTGAAGCTGGTGACGCCCTCATTGTCGACGAGGTAGGTCATGGCCTTCAGCGCGTCCTCGTCGACGCCGCCGATGATCTGGTGAAAGCCGTAGTCGACGGCGCAGTTGCCGTCGGCCTTGCGGTGCCACTCGGCCAGCCCGTCGAGCACGTTCTCGCCGTAGCGCTGCACCGCCATGTCGACGATGGTCGTGACACCGCCCCACGCGGCGGCGCGCGTCCCGGTCTCGAACGTGTCGGAGGCGAACGTGCCGCCGAACGGCAGCTCCATATGGGTGTGGACGTCGATCCCGCCGGGGATCACGTACTTGCCGGAGGCGTCGATGACGCGATCAGCCGTGACACCCATTGCCGCCGTTGTCTGTGGCGCGAGAAGCGCGGTGATGACCTCGCCCTCGACGAGGACATCGGCGGCCGATGCGCCGCTCGCGCTCACGACGGTTCCGTTCGTGATCAGGGTCTTGGCCATCGCATCCTCGGTTCAGCGTTTGGTCAGGTCGTCGTAGCTCTCCGGCCGACGATCGCGGTAGAACTGCCACCGGTCGCGGACCACCTGCACGAGATCGAGATCGAGATCGCGCACTATGAGTTCTGGCTTGTTTGCATCGCCGGGCTCACCGACGAACTTGCCCTCGGGGTCGACGAAGTAGCTCGTGCCGTAGAAGTCGTCGTCGCCGAGCGGTTCGATGCCGACCCGGTTGATCGCGCCGATGAAGTACTCGTTGGCCACCGCCGCCGCCGGCTGCTCCAGCTTCCACAGATAGCCCGACAGGCCGCGGCTCGTCGCCGACGGATTGAATACGATCTGGGCACCGTTCAAGCCGAGCGCCCGCCAGCCCTCCGGGAAATGCCGGTCGTAGCAGATGTAGACGCCGACGCGGCCCACCGCCGTGTCGAAGACGGGATAGCCGAGGTTGCCGGGCCGGAAGTAGAACTTCTCCCAGAATCCCTTCACCTGCGGGATGTGGTGCTTGCGGTACTTGCCGAGATAGGTGCCGTCGGCGTCGATCACCGCCGCAGTGTTGTAATAGACACCCGCCTGCTCCACCTCATACATCGGGAGCACCATCACCATCGACAGCTCGCGGGCCACCGACCGAAAACGCTCGGTAGTGGGACCGTTCGGGATCTGCTCGGTGTACTCGTAGTACGCAGGGTCCTGCACCTGGCAGAAGTACGGGCCGTAGAACAGCTCTTGGAAGCAGATGACCTGTGCGCCCTGGGCGGCCGCATCGCGCGCCTGTTCCTCGTGGCGGTCGATCATCGACGCCTTGTCACCGGTCCACTCCGTCTGCAGCACCGCCGCACGGATGATGTTGGCCATTTCGGCATCCTTTGTGTCGCACCCACGGCGAGCCCGGCGCTCGCTCGAGCCCCATTTCGGCAGCCCACTCGACGCCCTGATGCTAATGCGGGCGAGGGCAAGGTCGCGATGGCGCCCGGAGCGTCAACGCGGGTAGCCGGTTACGCTCGCAACCATGACGACGCTTGAAACGAAGCGAAGCCGGACCTACGCGAACGACCGGGCCCACGTGTTCCACTCCTGGTCGGCACAGGGTGCGCTCGACCCGATCGTGATCGCCGGCGCCGACGGGAGCTGGTTCTGGGACGAGGCCGGTCACCGGTACCTCGACTTCTCGTCGCAGCTCGTCAACGTCAACATCGGCCACCAGCATCCGAAACTCGTCGCCGCAATCCAAGAGCAAGCGGCCAAGTTGTGCACGATCGCCCCGTTCCACGCAAACGAGGCCCGCAGTGAGGCGGCTCGTCTCATCGCTGAACTCGCGCCCGGCGACCTCGACATGGTGTTCTTCACCAACGGCGGAGCCGAGGCCACCGAGAACGCCGTCCGCATGGCCCGGCTGTACACGGGACGCCACAAGGTGATGTCCATGTACCGGAGCTACCACGGCGCCACGAACGGTGCGATCACGCTTACCGGTGATCCCCGCCGGTGGGCATCGGAGCCGGGGATGCCGGGCACGGTGCACTTCTGGGGCCCCTACCCGTACCGGTCGCCGTTTCACGCGACAACTGCTGCCGAAGAACGGGCGCGGGCGCTCACGCACCTCGAGGAAACCATCATCTTCGAAGGGCCTCAGACGATCGCGGCCGTGATCCTCGAGACGGTGGTGGGCACGAACGGCATCCTTGTTCCGCCCGACGGCTATCTGGCTGGGGTGCGCGCGTTGTGCGACCACTACGGCATCGTCTTCATCGCCGACGAGGTGATGTCGGGCTTCGGACGCTGCGGCGAATGGTTCGCCGTCGATCACTGGGGCGTCACTCCCGACCTGATCTGTTTCGCCAAGGGCGTCAACTCCGGCTACGTGCCGCTCGGCGGGGTGATCATCAGCGAAGAGATCGCCGATCACTTCAAGGAGCGCCCGTACCCCGGCGGCCTCACGTATTCGGGCCATGTCCTCGGATGTGCGTCGGCCGTCGCGTCCATCACCATCTTCAAAGAGGAAGGCATCATCGAGCAGGCCCGGCGTCTTGGCCGCGAGATCATCGGCCCGGAGCTGACCCGCATCGCCGCGAAACACCCCAGCGTCGGCGAGGTTCGCGGACTCGGCGTGTTCTGGGCCATCGAGCTGGTACGCAACCGTGAGACGCGAGAGATGCTCGTGCCCTACAACGCATCTGGTCCCGCGGCCAAACCCATGGCCGAGTTCGCGTCGGCATGCAAGGCCAAGGGGCTATGGCCGTTCATGCACTTCAACCGGGTGCACGTGGTGCCGCCCCTCACGATCTCCGACGACGACCTGCGGGCCGGGCTCGCCATCCTCGACGAGGCGCTCGAGGTCACCGACCGCCACGTCGCCAGCTGACGCCGTGATGGCCCACCGCGCAAACCCGGTGCGGGCGGGCCGCAGAAACCCGGTGCGGGCGGGCCGCAGAAATTCGGTGCGGGCGGGCCGCAGAAAAGGGTGCAGGCTGTAGTCCATGCCTGACGAAAC
>JBDUDK010000122.1:0-6094 GCA_040002995.1 Acidimicrobiales bacterium
AGAAGCCACCGACGCCGCGACACAGGATTCCGTGTTCCGGCCCGACCACGGCGGTTCGGGGGAACCCCGCCTCCTGCTGCAGACGTGCGATGGGAACAATTGGCGTTGGATGATCTACGCCGACCTCATCGCGGGCTAACCCGCGCTGCGCACTAGGTTGCCTCACCGCCTTCGACCAGGCGCGGGAGCCATGCCCGAAGAACCTCAGATACTGGACGCGAAGCTGCCAGTAGCGGGCAGCGCGGTACCTGCTCGCTTACCGGGCGCGCCCCTGCTGCCCGCCACCGGCCGCGAAGTTGCCCAGTTCGTCGCTGTGAGGGCCGCCGCGTGCGTCGGCGCCGATTACTCCAACCTGGCGCTGCTCGCCGGGGGTGGACGGTCGCTGCGAATATTCCACGGCCCGTTTCTCCCTCCTGAACTCGCGGATCGCTACACGGACGTTCCCATAGATGCTCCGTTCCCGATCGCTGCGGCCGCGCGCTCGAACAAGGCGATCGTCCTCCCCGACCTCGAGGCCTACCGCGTGGAGTTCCCCGAGATACTCGAGGACACCGTCGCCGCCGGCGTGCAGGCGACCGCATCGATACCGCTGCACAGGGACGACGGCACGCTCGTTGGTGTGATCGGCTTCGCGTGGACGAAGCCGACATCGTTCGACGCGAAACTCCGATGCGCATTGGACGCGATCGCCGACCTGTGCACGGCCACAATCGAGCGTGCCGAGCGCTACGACGCCGAGCATCAGCTCATCGTGGAGTTGCATCGGAGCCTCCTCGGTGACCTTCCCGTGCTTTCAGGGATCGCAACATCGGCTCGGTATCTTCCCGCCAGTCGTACGCACTCGGTCGGCGGCGATTGGTACGAAGGCCTCCTCCTCGACCGCCAGAGGATCGCTCTCGTCGTGGGCGACGTGACCGGACACGGCGTCGCCGCCGCGGCCGACATGGCGTTGATTCGGGGCATGGTCACGGCCCTCCTCCATTCGGGAGTATCGGTTGCCAGTGTCTTCAGCGAGGTGTCTGGCGTACTTCGTCAACGCCCGGGGCTTCTCCTCGCGACCGCAGCGCTCGCCGTTGTCGACGTTGGCGCGGCAACACTCACGTATGCCACGGCGGGGCATCCCCCGCCGGTCCTCAAACTTGCCGACGGTCGGATCCAAATTCTCGACAACGCCAATGCGCCGATCATCGGTCACTTATGGACCCGCAGCGTCGCTGAGGCCATTCCATTTCCACCTGGATCCACCCTGGTGATGTTCACCGACGGGCTCGTCGAGCGACGCGACCGAGCGTTCGATGTCGGCGTCCGCGAGGTGGCAGCCTCGCTCGCCGCGCTTCCAGCCCATCTGACCCCACGTGAGGTGACCGATGCCTTGCTCGCGGCGCTCGTGCCAGACGGGGATGCGGAGGACGACGTCGCGATCCTGGTCGTCGAGAACGTCGCCTGAACGTACCTACTGCTGGTAGCGCTCCACGGTGCCGGCATCGCGAACCTGGGCCTCTGACGGGTCGTCGCCGAACTCGCGCCGGGCTCTGCGCTGGCGTAGTAGGTCCCAGCATTGGTCGAGCGTTTCCTCGAGATGCGTGAGCCGCTCGTCGTCGACAGCCGCGGCTGCGCTGCGGACGGCGTGCTCCTCCTCGACCAGAGTCCGGATCCGATGAAGGATCTCTTCGTCAGCCATCGTGGCCTCCTCGTCGTGCGCACCTAAGGTGGCCCACGTGAACCGCCTTTCCGAGATGCTAGCGACGCTCAAATCGGTGCTGAAGTTCAGGCCGATCGAGAAGGATCCGGTGGTCCGCCGTATCGCCCGAGCGGCATCGGTCGCCGATCTTCGAAAGATGGCCCGTCGGCGATTGCCGCGCGGCGTCTTCGACTACATCGACGGCGCGGCCGAAGATGAACGCTCGCTGGCTTCGAACTCCGACGCCTACGGCCGTATCGAGTTTCGGCCACGGGTCCTGCGCGACGTCAGCGGCGTCGATACGACCACGACGCTCCTCGGTCGGCCCCTTCCTTTCCCGTTGGTGCTGGCCCCCACCGGCTTCACGCGCATTGCGGCTCCGCCCGGCGAGCTCGCGGTGGCACGGGCGGCCGCGCGCCTCGGACTCCCGTACACGCTCTCGACGATGGCGACGCGCTCCATTGAAGACGTAGCCGCCGTCAGCGACGGCCCGAAGTGGTTTCAGGTCTACGTGTGGCGCGACCGCGGCCTCGTCAAAGACATGATCAGCCGCGCCGCCGCGGCCGGTTACGAAGCACTTGTTCTCACCGTTGACACAGCGGTGCTTGGTCGCCGCGATCGCGATGCGCGGCGCGGGTTCTCGTTACCGCCGAAGATTGGTCCCGGCACACTCGTCGACGGCGCGATCCATCCCGGCTGGACGTGGGAGTTCGTGCGATCGGAGCCGATCCTGTTTGCGAACCTCGTCGGCAGCGGCGTCGGAGACGGCGCAGATGACGCCGTGTCGCTGGCTGAGCACGTCAGCACACAGTTCGACGCGAGCCTTTCGTGGCGCGATGTGGAGTGGATGCGCTCGATCTGGAACGGCCCGATCATCATCAAGGGCATTCAGACCGTTGCCGACGCGTTGCTCGCGGTCGAGGCCGGCGTCGAGGCCATCGCGCTATCGAACCATGGGGGCCGCCAGCTCGACACGGCGCCGGCGCCGATCGAGCTCGTCGCGCCGGTTGCGGACGCCGTCGGAGATCGGATCGAGATCATCTGCGACGGCGGTGTGCGGCGAGGTAGCGACATCGTCAAAGCCGTCGCGCTCGGCGCGCGCGCTTCCATGGCGGGCCGGGCCTATCTCTATGGCCTCGGTGCCGCCGGCGAACGCGGCGTCGACCATGTGCTGCGAATGCTCAGGTCCGACGTGCGGCGCACCATGGCGCTTCTCGGGGTCACTTCGATCGCCGAGCTCAACCGCGAGTATGTATCTACGCCGTAGCCATCGACACGAGCGGGTCGCCGGTGAAATGACGAGATCGCTGCCGAGCCGAGCACCGCAGCGGCACCGAGTATCCACGCCACATGGAACCGGTCGAGCGCCACGCTGACGGAGGACGGCGTTCCGATTATCGCGATGAGGATGGCGACTCCGAGTACGGCGCCGATCTGGCGGGCCGTCTGGTTCACGGCCCCACCGACGCCGAAGCGTTCCTGCGGAAGTCCCGCGACGGCCGCCGCGCTGAGGACTGGGAACGAAAGCGCGACGCCGATGCCGACGAGCAGCGCACCGGGCAGCCAGTTGGTGACGTAGTGCGGCTCAACCCCAACGACCCATACGTAGAAGAGCAACCCGGCGGCGAAGGTGAGTCCACCCGCGACGAGTACGGGTGCGTAGCCGACGCGTGCCGCAAGCCGTCCACTCGGGCCGCTCAACGCGGCGACCAGCAGCGGACCCGGCGTGATGGCCATGCCGGCCGCCAGCGTCGAGTAGTGCCACACCGTTGTGAGGAAGAGAACGTTCGCCAGCAACATCCCGAAGAAACCAACGGCGTATAGGAAGGTCGCGGCGTTGGCGAGCACAACCGTTCGCGACTTGAACAGCTCGAGGTCGATGGCGGGAGCGTTGTGCCGTGCCGAGCGCCGGACGGCGAGCGGGGCGAGCACCGCGGCGAGCAGGAACAGACCGACGATGCGCGCACTCGACCAACCCCACTCCCCTCCCTGTGTGATGGCGAGGGCCAGCGAGGCGACGGCCGCGGAGAGAATCGCCACGCCGACCAGGTCAGGGATGGGTCCACCGATGATCGACTCGGGCACCAGGCGGCGAGCCGACAATCCAGCGGCGAGCGCGATGGGGAGATTGAGGAAGAACGCCCAGCGCCAGCCGCCAGCGTCGATCAACAGCGAGCCAAGCGATGGTCCGGTGGCCACGGCCAGTGCCGAGATCCCACCCCACATGGCGACGGCTTGCGCTCGGGCTGCAGACGGGGTCGCCGTCAGCAGCAGCGCGAGCGATGCGGGCATGAGCAGCGCGGCGCCGACCGCCTGTACAACGCGTCCGCCGATCAGGAGCCATGCCGACGGCGCGACACCGCACAGGAGTGAACCGACCGTGAAGACCAGAAGACCGAGCAGGAAAATGCGCCGGCGCCCGGACCGGTCGGCGATTCTCCCCGCCCCGAGGAGGAGCGCGCCGAATACCACGCTGTACGCCGCGAGTACCCACGACAGCGACGCCGTCGACACGTCCGGAAAGGAACGCCGGATGGAGGGGAAGGCCACGTTCACGATCGAGAGGTCGAGGGCAACCATGAACGCGGCGGCGACTGTGACCGCGAAGACGGGCCAGGGGATTTCGGACGTCGAGCGTTGCTTCATGAAATGCATGATGGCACAAAGGGTTTTATGATGCAACCCAGGATGCTAAGATCGCCGACATGCGTAGATCCTCGTTCGAAGACATGAGCTGTTCGATCGCTCGCTCACTCGAGGTGATTGGCGAGTGGTGGACGCTGCTCATCCTCCGTGACGCGTTCTTCGGGATCACCCGCTTCGAGGAGTTTCAAGAGCGTCTGGGGATTGCTCGCAATGTGCTCGCGACGCGCCTCGACACCCTCGTCGAGCACGGGGTGCTCGAGCGCCGTTGCTACGACGAGGCACGCGGGCGCAACGACTACATGCTCACCGAAAAAGGCAAGGCTCTCTGGCCTGTGCTCACCACGATTCGCCAATGGGGCGACAAGTGGGTAGTGGGCAGGGGCAACGAGGCGGTGCGCATGGTGCATACCAACTGCGGGGCGCACACCACCGCCGCTCTGGCGTGCGAGCACTGCGGCGAGACGCTGCACCGCCGTGACGTGCGGATCGTGGCCGGGCCCGGACTCGACGACCCTGAGCTGCTTCCGATGGCCACGAAATCACGGCGGCGGCCCTAGACGTCGGGAGGCTCCGATGCGAACATATGTTCGTGCGGACCGAGGCGACGATCCTTCACGCCGATCTCGATTCGTTCTACGCGTCCGTCGAGCAGCGAGACGACCCCAGCCTGCGTAACCGCCCGGTGATCGTCGGGATGGGAGTTGTGCTCGCCGCGAGCTACGAGGCCAAGGCGTTCGGAGTACACGCGCCGATGGGTGGCGCGCAGGCTCTGCGGCTGTGCCCGCACGCGATCGTTGTACCGCCGCGCATGCGCGCGTACTCCGAGGCGAGCAAGGCGGTGTTCGCCGTGTTCGACGACACCAGTCCACTCGTCGAAGGGCTGTCGATCGACGAGGCCTTCCTTGACGTGGGTGGGTTGCGCCGCATCGCGGGTGCCCCCGTTGAGATCGCTCAGCGGTTGCGATGCGCGGTTCGCGAGCGGGTGGGTCTGCCGATCACGGTGGGCGTCGCTCGGACCAAATTCCTCGCCAAGGTGGCGAGCGGCGTAGCCAAGCCCGATGGCCTACTCGTTGTGCCACCGGACAACGAGTTGGGCTTCCTTCATCCTCTCCCCGTCGAGCGCCTTTGGGGAGTCGGACCCGTCACGGCCACGAAGTTGCACAGCCTCGGGATCAACACAGTCGGCGAGGTCGCGCAACTCGCGGAGCAGGGGCTCATCTCGATGCTCGGGCTCGCGTCGGGACGCCATCTCCACGCGCTCGCGCATAACCGTGACCCGCGACCCGTGCAGGTCGGCCGGCGCCGACGCTCAATCGGCTCGCAGTGCGCCCTCGGCCGGCGGCCGAAGACGCCGGAGGACATCGATGCGGTGGCGGTCGGGCTCGTGGATCGCATTACCCGGCGGATGCGCATGGCCCGGCGGGTGGGGCGCACCGTGATCCTGCGACTGCGGTTCGACGACTTCAGGCGCGCGACGAGGTCACACACCTTGTCGCGGGCCACTTCCCACACCGAGACCATCCTCGACGCCGTGCGTGGATTGCTGGTCGCGGCGATGCCGATGATCGAGAGTCAGGGGCTGACTCTCGTCGGTGTGGCCATCACCAATCTCGATGACGACAAGTTCGTCCAGCTCCCGTTGCCCTTCGACCGTCACAGTGGAACGGCGCTCGACGTCACCCTCGATGCAGTCCGCGAGCGTTTCGGGACTGCCTCCGTCACTCGGGCGGTCCTGCTCGGGCGCGATGTGGGTTGGACCGTTCCCCT
>JBDUDK010000045.1:0-20374 GCA_040002995.1 Acidimicrobiales bacterium
GGCCGACGGCGAGGGCCACGCCGGTGACATTCGCTGGAACTTCGAGAAGTTCCTCGTGTCGCCGTCGGGCGACGTTGTCGGCCGCTACAGCCCGATGGTCACGCCCGACGACGCGACGCTCGTGTCCGACATCGAAGCCAATCTGCCCGCCTGATCGATCAACTCACGACGCGCTGCGTAAACCCGCGCACGCTGATCCAGGTGAACAGCACGGAGAACCCGGCGAGCGCGAGATAGACCCAGCCGATTCCCATATGCGGCTCGGTCGTGAGCGCGGACCGAAAGCCCTCACTCATGTAGACGAGCGGATTGATGAGCACCAGGATCTGAAGCCAGCGGATGGCCGAGAGGGTCTGCCACGAGTAGTACGTGGCGCCGAGGAACGTGATCGGCAAAACGATCAAGGCGAAGAGCGCGGGTACCTGTTGCGGCGAGACTTTCGTGCCGAGCATCAGTCCGAGCGAGGCCGCGGCCCATCCCGCCAGCGGAGCCAAGGTGATGAGCTCGAGCCAGTTGATGTGCAGATGTACCGGTGTCGCCGGCACGACGGCCGCAATGGGAAACACGATCGCCGCGGCGATGAGTCCCTGGATGACACCGGTGACGATTTTCTGCACCGCTACCAGGCCGACCGGTAGGGGAGCGAGCACGCGATCCTCGATCTCCTTCGAGTAGCCGAACTCCGTCACGAGAGGAAGCGCGACGGCCTGGATGCCCTGGAAGACGATCGCCAACCCGACCACGCCCGCGGCGAGGCGTGTGCTGAAGTGGTCGGCACCCGCCGCGCCGCCGACGCCCTGACCGATCTTGGGGAAGACGTACGTAAAGACGAACATGAGCAGCAGGGGCTGGATGATCGTGCGGGGAATGAAGATCTTGAGCGTCTTGCGCAGCGCGTGGAGATCGCGGGCCACGAGCGCGACGAACGCATCGCGATACGCGAGCGCCGGAGGCCGCAGCTGCGCCAGCGTCGAGGTCTCCGGGGCCGCTGCGGCAATGGGCGCGGTCATTCGCGTAGATCCTTCCCTGTCAGGCTGATGAACACGGTCTCGAGGGTCGGCTCGGTGACCGACAGGTCGACCACGGTGAATCCGAGCTGATCGCACGCGGTGATGACGCGGGGCAGAAGGCCCTTGGCGTCGACCGCGTCGAGGCGCACCTTGCCGTCGAGTACGCGGGCCCCGGTGGCGCCGGTAACCAATGCCGGCAACGCGGCGGCCAGCGCGGCCAGATCGCCATCCTCCACCGAGATTCGCACCTCGCTCCCGGCACCGACCGACCGCTTGAGCCCCGCCGGCGTATCGAGCGCGAGGATCCGACCGTGATCCATGATCGCGACCCGATTGCAGAGCTTGTCGGCCTCTTCCATGTAATGCGTCGTGAGCAAGATCGTCTGGCCCTCTCGGTGCAACTCGCCGAGAAGGTCCCACAAGGCCAGGCGGCTCTGGGGGTCGAGACCGGCGGTGGGTTCGTCGAGGAACAAGACCTGGGGGCGGTGCAGGATCGCGCGGGCGACCATTAGTCGCTGTGCCATGCCTCCCGACAGCGCCATCACGGGAGCGGCCGCGCGTTCGGCGAGTCGTATGCGCTCGAGCATCGAGGCGGTGGCCGCGCGCGCCGCCTTCGCGCTCATCCCGAAGTACCGCCCGTGAAACTCGAGGTTCTCGGCGACGGTCATCGCGCGATCGAGGGTGTTTGTCTGGGGAACGACGCCGATCACCTGCTTGGCCAGCGCGGGGTGCGCGATCACGTCGACGCCGCCGACTGTCGCCGTGCCGGTCGTGGGCATCACGCGGGTCGTGAGCATGCCGATCGTGGTGGTCTTGCCCGCACCGTTCGGACCGAGCAGGCCGTAGATCTCGCCGGCGTTGATCGTCATGTCGAGGTGGTCGACCGCACTGAGCGGACCGCTCGGACTGGGGTACACCTTCGTGAGCCCGTTCGTGACGATGATCGGATCGCCCGCCTTCACCCACCCATCCTCGCGTTCTGACGCGCGAAACCGACACCACAGACCAAAAAAACGCGTCAGAAGGCTAGGGTTCGGGGATGAGCGGATGGAATTTCGCTGATGTGTACGAGGCGGTCGCGGCCAAGGTTCCCGATCGACCGTGTCACATCCAGGGCAGCCGCACCGTCACTTGGCGGGACTTCGATCGCCGGGCCAACGCCCTCACCGCCGACATGATCGCCGCAGGGCTCACGAGGCAATCGAAGGTGGCCGCGTACCTGTACAACGGTCCCGAATATCTCGAGACCTACGTGGCGGCCTTCAAGGGTGGCTTTGCCCCCGTGAACACGAACTACCGCTACGGGCCCGAAGAAATCGTCTACCTGTTCGACAACGCCGATGCCGAAGCCGTCGTGTTTCACGCGTCGTTCACCGAGTTGCTCGACAAGGTCCGTGACCGGCTGCCCGGTGTCCGTCGCTGGTACGTCGTGGCCGACGAGGCCGGCCCGGGTCCGCTATGGGCGACTCCCTATGAAGACGTCGTCGGCGGAGGAGCCGATCAGGTTCGCCCACCGTGGGGCCGCAGTGGTGACGACCTTCTCCTCCTCTACACGGGCGGCACCACCGGCATGCCCAAGGGCGTCATGTGGCGTCAGGACGATCTCTTCAACGTGTTGGGATCCGGAGGGAACGCCTTGTTGGGGGCGCTACCGGTCCTCAGCCTCGAAGAGTTGGTGGCGGGCATCGACGCGGACAAGCCGGGCTTCGTGCTGCTCAGCGCGTGCCCGCTGATGCACGGCACCGGCCAGTTCAGCTCGCTCATCGCCATGAACCTCGGCGGTTGTGTCGTCACGTTGCCGTCGCGCAAGTTCGACGTGACCGAGTTGTGGACCGAGGTCGCCCGCACGCGCACCAACGCGGTGGTCATCGTGGGCCAGGCGTTCGCCGGGCCGATGCTCGAGGAGCTCGACGAGCACCCCGGGCGCTACGACCTGTCGAGCGTCATCCTGGTCAGCTCGTCGGGAGTCATGTGGAGCCACGACAACAAAGAGGGTCTGCTCCACCACCTGCCCGGCGCCATCCTCTTCGACAGCTTCGGATCGTCGGAGGCGGTCGGCCTGGGAGGGTCGGTGAGCACCAAAGGGGTGACGAGCGAAACGGCCAAGTTCGTACTCGGTCCGAGCTGCGCAGTCTTCACCGAAGACGGTCGTCGCATCGAGCCCGGCGCCGGCCAGCAGGGGATGGTCGCGATCACGGGATACATCCCGGTCGGCTACTACAAAGACGAGGTCAAGTCGGCCCAGACGTTTCGAATGTTCGAGGGACGCCGATGGTCGGTGCCCGGTGACTGGGCGGAAGTCGCCGCCGACGGCTCGTTGCATCTGCTCGGCCGCGGCTCCGTGTGCATCAACACCGGCGGCGAGAAGGTCTTCCCCGAAGAGGTCGAGGAGGTCCTCAAGACCCACCCGACTGTGCGCGACGCGGTGGCCGTCGGGATCCCCGACGCCCGGTTCGGCGAAGTGATCACCGCGGTCGTCGAACCCGCCGAAGGGATGTCGCCCACCCTCGAAGCGCTGTCTAGCCATGTGAAGTCGAGCCTCGCCGCGTACAAAGCCCCTCGGCGCCTCGTCGTCGTCGACAGCATCGGACGCGCTCCAAACGGCAAGGTCGACTACAAGGCACTCAAGGAACTCGCGAAGCAGCGCCTCGGCTCGTGACGAACAATCGTGGGCGCGTGCGCCTGCGTGCTTGCTAACCTCCTCGGAAGTGCATCAGGAGAGGCCGCCCGCTTCGGCGACGCGGTCCGGCAACCTGGGACGGACAACCCAAGGTGCCCGCTCGACGGCGATGCCGTCGGGGATGTGGTCGCCGGCCGGGCATACCGGGTGGCGGCAACGAAATGTCTCTCCTGGCGCCGACGAGATCGAGGCCAGCGCACGCAAGGAGGTGAGATGAGAGACCCGCTCCCGGTCACGGGTGCCTGGCGACCCGGTGACCCGCCCGGGCGTCGCCAGTTTCTCACCATCGCCACGCAGCGCCCTATCGCCCTCGAAGGCGGTGGCCAGTTGCGCGACGTCACGATCGCTTACGAGACGTGGGGCGACCTCGACGCCGATGCCGGCAACGCCATCTTGGTCTGCCACGCGTGGACCGGCGACAGTCATGCCACGGGCCAGAGCGGACGTGGTCATCCGACATCGGGTTGGTGGGAAGGCGTCGTCGGGCCGGGCCGTGGCATCGACACGGAGCATTTCTTCGTCGTGTGCGCGAACGTGCTTGGCGGGTGCCAGGGCTCAACGGGACCGTCGTCTCTCGACCCCGCAACCGGCCGTCCGTACGGCTCGCGGTTTCCCGTCGTCACGGTCCGCGACATGGTGCGCGTGCAGGCGGCTCTTGCCGACCATCTGGGGATCCGGTCGTGGTTCTCGGTCACGGGCGGCTCAATGGGGGGCATGCAGGCGCTCGAGTGGGCGATCACCTATCCCGGCCGCGTGCGCTCGCTCGTGCCTATCGCGTCTGGCCTTGCGCACAGTGCCCAGCAGATCGCGTGGGGGGCGATCGGACGGCGCGCCGTCACGCTCGATCCGAAATGGAGGGGCGGCGACTACTACGACGCCGAGCCGGGCGAGGGCCCACACGCTGGCTTGGCCGTCGCCCGCCAAATCGCCCAGATCACGTTTCGATCCGACGGCGTCTTCACCGATCGATTCGGTCGACAGATGGCCGACCGCGATGACACGTTCGAGCTCTGGCAACGCTTCGAGGTCGAGCGCTACCTCGAGTACCACGGCGAAAAGCTGGTCCGCCGTTTCGACGCCAACAGCTACCTCTGGATCAGCAAGGCGATGGACTTGCACGACGTGGGCCGCGGCCGCGGCGGACCCGAGCGCGCGGTCGCCCGCATCGGTGCTGTGCCCACCCTCGTCGTCGGTATCTGGAGCGACGTTCTCTATCCGGCGTACCAACAAAGACACATCGTCGACCTGCTGAGTACGCAGGGAACGCCGGCGGAATACGTGGAGATCGACAGCCCCGACGGGCACGACGCGTTCCTCATCGACACCGAACAGGTGGGCGCCGCGCTCGCAACCTTCTTCGAACGGGTGGAGAAGGGCCCATGACCGACCCAGACCGACCACCCCTCGACGTCGAGTCGATCGCAGTCACCGCGGGTCGTACCGACAGTGGTGGCGCGCTCGCCCCGACCTTGTGGTCATCGAGTGCGTACGAGGTGACGAGCGCCGACGAACTGCGCCGCATGGCCACCGGGATGAGGGCGGAACGCTTCTACTCCCGCTACGCGAACCCGACGGTGGGCGCGTTCGAGGCGGCGGTGGCCGAGCTCGAGGGGGCCGAGGCGGCGCTGGCGTTCGCGTCCGGCATGGGAGCCGTCGCGAGCGTGATGATGGCCCTGTGCTCCCGCGGTGACCACATCGTCGCTCAACGCCATATCTACGCGGGCACGCAGTTGTTACTTCAGGGCGTGTGTCCGCGCTTTGGCATCGAGGTCGACTTCGCCGACTCGCGCGAACCCGGTGCACTGCGGGCCGCTGTCCGCCCCGGCCGCACGATGCTCGTGATCGCAGAGACGCCCGCCAACCCTCAACTCGCGCTCACCGATCTCGACGAGCTCGGCGCGATTCAGGGTCCGATCACCCTCGTTGACTCGACGTTCGCGCCACCCGTCGTACAGCGTCCGATCGCGCACGGTGTCGACCTCGTACTCCACTCGGCTACGAAGGGGATCGCGGGACACAACGACGCGACGCTCGGTGTGGTGTCGGGATCCGCGGAGCTCCTCGACGCGATCTGGAGCTACTCGGTGCTTCACGGCGCGGTGGCATCGCCGTGGGACGCGATGAACGGGTTGCGGGGCATCCGTACGCTTGCGGTGCGCGTTGCCCGGCAAAGCGAGACGGCGCTCAAGCTCGCGCGCTTCTTCGAGGGTCATCCCGCGGTCGCTTCGGTGCTCTATCCCCACCTTGAGTCCCACCCGCAACACGAGCTCGCGAAGCGGCAGATGTCGATGGGCGGCTCGGTGCTTGCGGTGGAACTCGCCGGTGGGGTCGACGCGGGCCGCCGTTTTGTGGACGCGATGACGTTGGCGCGTCTCGCGGCGACGCTCGGTGGGCCGGAGACCCTTGTCGTGCATCCCGCGAGCTCCACGCACGTCGCGCTCACCCCCGACGAACTCGATGCGGCCGGCATCACGCCGGGTTTGTTGCGCATCTCTGTCGGTCTCGAACATCCCGACGACCTCATCGCCGACTTCGGCCACGCGCTGCGCGGGTAGTCAGGCGAGCAACGAGGCCAATCGATTGTCGGCGGGCGAGCGCTGACGCACCGCGATCGCCACCATCGTGTCGGCCGCGGTGAGCAGATATACCGAGCGACCCCACCGCGCCTTGGGCGCCCGCTGAACCACGCTCAGCGGACCACCGAAGGACGCCGACCCCCGAAACCGTCCGGCCCGCAGATCAATCAACCCGTCGACGACCGTGCCGCGTGCCTTGTACCAGCGGTAACGCCACCGCTGCGCCGCGGGATCGGCCTCGATGATCTGATACTCGCAGTCGAACCAGGTACCGTCGTCGGCCATGCGCTGCGGTCCCATGCGCGCCGCCCAGGCGAGCCCGGCAACAGCGAGCACCACAAACAAGAGCGTGACCAACGTCGTCATGCCGCGACAGCTTCGCTCAGTCGCCGCCCTGGTGCTCGCCGCAGTACTCGGCGCGTGTTCGGGAAACAGCTCAACGTCGGCGACCTCCACCCCGGAGACCACCGCAGGAGCGCGCACCACCACCACGACCACAACGGCCGCGTCCACGACGACAACTACGGCGCTCGCCGACGTCTCCACTGCCATCGGTACTCCAACGATCGCGTCGGCCGGCACGATCGGGCCTGCCGGTACCACCGACACGTTGAGCGTCGCCGACAAGGTCCAGTTCATGGTGGCGGAATATGAGCGGCTTGCGATCGGCACGGCACTGAACGGCAGCACGGGCGATCTGGTGGGCGTGCTTACCGCGGAGGCGGCCAAGACACTGACGCCCGAACAGCGGGCCACCCTCACCGACGAGGCGACCGTGCGGGCGAGTGCTGTAAGCGCGGGCACGAACTCGATCGCGCTCACCGGATACACCGCGGCCGACGGTGGCATCTCGGTGGTGAACGCCGCCCTGAGCCTCAACCTGTCGGGCACGACCGCGGCGGGGGCCCCGTTCACCATCAAACGGTTCGGCAACCTCACTTTTGTCGACGACGGCGACGCGTGGCGCATCGACTCTTTTGATCTCAGCGTCGAAAGGGACCTGCCGTGAAACGCGGCATGCGTCGCCTCCTCGGCGCGCTCGTGATCTTCGTCGTGGTCATTGGCGCGGCCGCCGTCCAATGGCTCGACGCCGGGGCCACCGTGCTCAAGATCGTGAAGACGTCGTCGGCCGATCATCATTGGACGCCCGACAAGCCGCTGTTCGTCCTGCTGCTCGGCCACGACATACGCCCCGGCGCGGGATGCGGATGCACCGACTCGATCCACATCGTCGGCATCCCGGCCGGCGGCGGGCAGGCAACGTTCCTCAATATCCCGCGCGATACGAGAGTCAACATTCCCGGCGTCGGCAATCACCGCATCAACGAGGCGTGGGGACGAGCGAAAGAGAACAAGGAGCAGTTCGCTGCGCAGGTCATCGGCGGCTTCGTCGGGGTCACGATCGACTACACGATCGTGATCGGTTTCAACGACTTCCCCAAGTTGATCAACGAGATCGGCGGCGTCACCGTCGACGTGCCCGAATCGATGAGTGACCCGAACTCCGGGGCGTTCTTCAACAAGGGCCTGGTCGCGATGAACGGCGACCAGGCGTTGGCCTTCTCACGTGACCGGCACCTGGGCGGAGGCGATTTCACCCGGTCGGCGAACCAGACCCGTTTGATCCTTGCCGTGCTGGCCAAACTCCGTGGCGCAGGCACCGCACCGCTCGAGCAGTTGAAGTACCTCGCGGTCCTGGCCCGGCACAGCATCCTCAACGGCATAGGGACGCGCGATCTGTACCGGCTCGGCCGGCTGGCGCTTTCGATCGATCCCGCGAGTGTCCGGAGCATGACGATGCCGGGTACGGGTGCGGTCATCGGGGGTGGTGCGTTCGTGGTGCCGACGGCTGATGCGCCCGGGGTGTTCGCCGACTTCGCCGACGACGCCATCCTCCAGACTCACTGATGCCGGAAATCCTCGAGGTTGAGGCCTATCGGCGCGCCGCCGATCGCGTCGTGGGTCGGTCGATAGCGCGCGTTGTCGCACCCGATTCTTGGTACGTGAAGGGGCCGACGTCGCCGAGTGCCGTGCGACGGGCCTTGACGGGCACCGCGGTGAACGCGGTCCGCCGCACCGGCAAGATGTTGTTGCTCGACAACGACCGAGGTTTGGTGCTCGGTCTGCGTTTCGGGATGACGGGACGGCTTGTCGTGGACGAGACGGCCGCCATCGACGGCCTCGAGTACGGACCGCGGCGCGCCGAGGCCTCGTGGGATCGCTTCACCCTCCACTTCGTCGACGGCGGGACGTTGCGGGTGAACGACCCACGCCGGCTTGGTGGTGTCATGCTCGATCCGGACGAGACCGCGCTCGGCCCTGACGCCCTCACGCTTTCCCGCAGGGAGCTCGAGGCGGCTCTGACAGCCAGCGCGGCGCCGGTGAAGGCGAGGCTCATGGACCAGGCGCGGATTGCCGGCCTCGGCAACCTCCTGGTCGATGAGATTCTTTGGAGAGCCCGTATCGACCCCGTGCGATCGGCCGCGTCTCTCGACAAAGGCGAGATCACTCGCCTACACCGTCACGTGAGCAAGACGCTGGTCGAGCTGATGGCGCGAGGTGGCTCGCATACCGGCGACCTGCAGGCCGAGCGGGAGCGTGACGGCCATTGCCCGCGTGACGGTGCCCCCCTTCTGCGGCGCACGATCGGGGGACGTACGACCTATTCGTGCCCGCTTCACCAGCGCTGACGACCAACACCGTGAAAAGATGCCGACCTTGATGCGCCGCATGCCCGCCGCAATTGCCGTTTGCCTGTTGACGCTGACCGGCGCGGGTCCCGCACTGGCCGCCGACACCACCACCACGACCCCCACGAAGGCGGTGCCGTCGTCGACGGTGCCTGTGAGCACGCCTGCGAGCGTCACCCCGCCATCGCTGGTTACCGCACCGACGATCGCGCCGGTGAGCGCAACGACGGCCGCGCCGGTCACCATCAAGCAGCGTTCGGCCCGGCGCACCGTCGACACCCTCATCGTGGTGTTGCTCGTCCTCGCGGTCCTGGTGCTCGGCGTCACGTTCTGGTATTGGCGCGTCACAAAACCTGTGCCCCGCCAGCTCGAACCGCTGGCGACCATGAGCACGCGTACGTGGCGCAAGGCTCCTGCCGCTCGCCGTGAGGCCCGGCTCGAGAAGGTCCACGCGTTGGCTGCGCCGCTACCTCCTCCGCAGCAGGATGATCGGCCCGTCGACCAGCCGCTCGACCCGCTGCTCGAACCGGCCCCGCCCGCAGCACACTCGGAGGCCGCCGACTCGTGACTTGTTCACTACCGTGACGTGCATGGCCGAGGAGCTCGACGTCGATGCGATGATCAACCGGTTCAAAGAGCGGGCCGTCGCGGTGAAGAAGCGTCCGCTACCTCCGGTGGCCGGCGTCGAGAGGCAGCGGTTCATCGACCAGGCGCAGACCGATTTCATGGATTTCGCCATCATCGGCGACGCGGTTGGAACCCTCGAGGACGGCGTACTCGTACTGCGCGTTGATCTTCGGCCCCCGGCTGCGCGTGGCGTCTAGGACCTCAGCGGTCCGTACGGCGTCGGCGTTGCCCGCGGCGCCGCTTGTTGCGGCGGTTATGTCGGTGACGTTCTGGGGTTTCGGCCCGATCATCGTTCACGCAATCGACGCGAGCGGTCTCACGATTGCGTTCTTCCGCATGTGGATGGCGGTCCCGGTGATGACGCTGCTCATGCTGGCGACGGGCGGTCGCTTTTCGTGGGCGCTCATCAAACAGTGTGCTTTCGGCGGATTCCTGTTCGCGCTCGACATCGTGTTGGGGTTCACGTCATTTCAAAAGACATCAATCGCCAATGCCACGCTGATCCAAGCTCTGTTGCCACTACTCGTTTTTCTCGTCGCCGGCCCGCTGTTCGGGGAGCGAATTAAGCGGATCGACTTCCTCGCCGGCGCCGTCGCGATCGCGGGAGTGTGCGTTGTCGTGCTCGGCGGCTCGAGCGGCCAGGGGCATCTCGCGGGTGATCTGTTCGCTGTTGCCAACTTGTTTGTGTGGACCGTCTACTTCCTCGAGCTCAAGCGGCGCCGTCGGAGGGGGATCCCGGCGTTCAGCTTCCTCGCGGGCGTGTTTCTCGTCGGTGCCGTCGTCCTCACGCCGTTCGCCCTCTTGGTCAGCAGCGATCTGCATGCGGTCGGCGGCTCGGACTGGTTGCTGCTGGTGCTGATGGTGTTGCTGCCGGGTGCGGCCGGGCACGGCCTTATGACCTGGGCCCAGCGGACGGTCGATGTAACGGTCGCGTCGTTGTTGACGCTGGTGTCGCCCGTGGTGTCAGCGTTGGGGGCTTGGTGGATCCACCATCAGAAGTTGAACGGACTGCAGATATTCGGGGGAGCGGTCGTGCTCGTGGCGATGGGCGCGGTATCGGTGTCCCACCGACCCGGCGTCGTCGAAGAGGTGCCAGAGGCACTCTGACGAGGCGGGTGGTTCATCACACGAAGCCCTTGCTAACCTGCCGGACTCACGCGGACGTGGCTCAGCTGGTAGAGCATCACCTTGCCAAGGTGAGGGTCGCGGGTTCGAATCCCGTCGTCCGCTCCATATAAGCCCCAGGTCACAAGGGCTTTAGCCTTCTGTCAGGTAATGATCCGCAGAGCGCTAAACCAAAACGCTAAACCTCTACCGGCAGTTGACAGCGGCACTTGACACCGGCTGGCGTCCGCGGGCTTGACCAAAGCGGAGTGCGGCGATCGCATCGAGGCAGACCAGAACAAGCGCGAACGGCTCAGTTCCGGGCGTGACGGCCAAGCGCGTGAACCAGTATTTGCCCCGTTCTGTGGGCAGGTCGCCTCCAGTGAACTCATCGGATGAGGCGGCGCGG
The DNA here is from genome assembly GCA_040002995.1 of Acidimicrobiales bacterium. Classification (GTDB taxonomy): domain Bacteria; phylum Actinomycetota; class Acidimicrobiia; order Acidimicrobiales; family Ilumatobacteraceae; genus JBDUDK01. Next base: position 11,097 of record JBDUDK010000045.1, read on the forward strand.
TACGCCGGCCTAGGCGCACGTGCGTCGGGGCGCTGGGGGAGGGAATTCCTTCGAGGGTGAACATGTCGGCGACGGCGTGAGGGCCTTTGCCGCGGATGAACTCCGTGAAGATGCGTCGCACGATCGGTGCGGTGATCGGGTCGGGCTCGAGCCGGTGGAGACGTTTGCCGTCGGATGCCTTGCCAGGGTTGCACCCAACCGTGGCGACAGGGCGCTCACCGAACGGCGTCTCGTTCTGGCGGTGCTCGGTCATCCCGAGGTCCAGGCGGTCAGCCGGTATTGACAGACCTATACGGCGGTCGAGGGCTTCAGCCCGACGCCCTCCGCGCTCGAACAACAAGGCCACACCCTGCTAACGCCCGATCCGCCGGCCCACGCTCGGATCCGCAGGCTCGTGAGCGCCGGCGTCACACCGCGGATGATCGCCCGACTCGACGACCTCGTCGCCCAGCGCGCCAGCCAGGTGCTCGACGCCGCCGCGGAGAAGAGGGACGTAAACTTCGTGCGCGACGTCGCGTACGCGCTCCCGATGCACGTGATCAGCGACATCGTCGGCATCCCCGAGGCCGACCGGGCTCGACGTCTTCGCCTGGACCGACACGATCGTGCGGGCCGCCGATCCGGACCAGGGCATCTCAGCGGAGGCGGAACACGACGCCCAACGATCCCTCTTTTATTCGGCGTGGCCATACTCGCGTTGTCGCGTGACTATCCCGCCCGGATCACGAAGGTGACGAGCCGCTGGCCTGCACCGAGATCACGCTCGTAGACGGCGACGGAGTGCGGGTCGTCCGACCCTGCGACACGGCGTCCCCATTCGCCGGGCGTGTCGAACCCACCAGGAGCACTCGCGGACGATGTTGTGTCGAGCGTGGTGAAGCTGTCGAGATGCGCATAGATGATGTCCAGCTCGTCGTAGTCGTGCTTGTTGGGATGCTCGTTGTCCGGCGGACCGTACGGGTTCGACGTGTAATCCATACAGGTGCCGAGGTTCGGGTTGTCGAAGGTCTCGTCCTGATGGTCCAAGCCGAAGGTGTGTCCGACCTCTTGGCACATCACGAGGTTGCGCCATCCCGGCGTGTTGTAGGTCGCGGTCGCGAAGTAGGTGTCGTTGACCTTGACCGTGCCCTGGGTTATGTGGAGTCCGCTCACCCAGATCTGGGCCACCCCCAGCCAACCGGTGTTGCCGTACCGGGCGTTGCACACCTCGACCTGTCCACTCTTGGCCCTGCACGGTTTCGGATTCGTCGCGCCCGCCACGATCGTGGTGTCCAACACGTCCGACAGTGTCCAGTCCGAGCTTGTCGTCGCCAGGTAGGGATCCCAGGCGCTCGACACGTTGTCGCCCAGCTTCAACGTGAACGGATTCGCGGTGCGGGCCCAGTGGTAGCCGCCCCACGAATGGGTCGCACCGGCAGCCGACGGGACCATCACCACCGCGACGGCCGCCACTGCGATGAGCGCCCGCACTCGCCAAGATCCATTCATGCCCGAACCCCATTATCTTCAGCGATCAACGGGAGAGCCCCGCCGACCCATCAGTGTGGTCTACCACTCTCTGTAACGCAATACTCACTGTTCGCAGTCAGGGGAGTGGACAGGACTCGTCACGGATAGCTGCGGCGATGCGCCACGCAGTGGAGGGTGGGCGCCTGGCGTACCGGGCCGGGCGGATCCCTCGCCGATGGCACGCCGTGACTCGCGCCCATCATCCGTGTCGCCGCATCCGTCGGGTCGAACCTTCCAGAGCGACCAATCCTCGTTCTCGCGTCGCCTCAGTCGGAGGTGGTGGCGATTAGAGCGCGAGCGACTCTGGTCTCGAGTTCGGTGGGGTACCGCTGCACACCGGCGGACAGGCCAGCGATTCGGCCCTGGAGAATCGCGTGAAGACCGAGCAGCATGATCGCCGCGAAGGGATCGAAGAGCTGCGGAGCGCCACTGCCCAGACCGGCCGCCAGGTTCACGAGGCTGCCCCGGTTGAGCAGATGCACGCGTCGGCCGTTCACCTCATACCGTTCGAGATGTCGACGCAGGTCGGTGTGGGGGTGCTGATTCAGCCAGTCGACGTCGATCTCACGATGGCTGTGACCGACGTTCATGAGGATCGCGCCGTCGGCGAGGCGCTCGATCTGTGCCGCTCCGACCACGCCATCGAAACCGGTCGCGGTGACAATCACGCTCGCTCTCCGAACGGCATCATCGAAGTCGGCGACGCGGCAGCCGTGATGCTGCGCCTGGACCAACCGAACCGGGTCGAGGTCGACAACCGTGACGTTGGCGCCCAGATCGCGGGCGCGCTGCGCAACGCCCTGACCGACAGGGCCGAACCCGACCACGACGATCTCGCGGCCGTACAGCGACAGATTTGTGATCGCCGTGAACGCCGGCCACGTCTCGGCGCCGACGTGATGACGATTGTGAATGAGATCCTTGAGCGCGATCCCGTTCCAGTCCAAGACCGGGAATGGGACATCGACGCCGGCCAAGCGGTGCAACCCGGTCGTGGTGGCCTCAAGGGCACCGGCGGGCCGGTAGCCCGCCGCTGCGGTCGCCACGATCAGCTCACCGCCCATGTCGCACAGCGCGTCGGCTGGTTCGCTCACCAGCCACGCCAGCGCGTCGGCGAGCTCAACAGCAGACATGGCAGCGTGGCCACGGATCTCCACGCCCATCGAGGCGAGATGCGTCGCGGTGCGGTCGTCGGTGCTGTCCGGGTTGCATGGCGCCATTCGGACTCTGGCCCCGGCTTCGACGAGCGGACCGACGGTGGCGATGGTGATAGGGGTGATGTGCTGATGACAGGACACGGTGCGGCCCGATAGGTCCGAGGCCGCGACCTCCCTGCCGAACGCTGTGGTGATCGGGCTCGTCCACGCGATCCATTCAAGCTCCGCGATGTCCATGACTCCAGTTCATCACGGGAGCACCGATCAGGTCGCCAAGGGACTCACTTCAGCCGAGGCTGTAGTCGGAAAGCACAAGAGACGCGCCTCCCACTCGGCGGGCTGCGATCCGCCTGCGATGATCATGATCGGTCGTGGATTCGCTTCGACGATCGACCGGCGGAGCGACGGCGGGCGGCGACTGGGCGAAACGTTCACTCGCATCTCGACGAAGCGAGCACATGCCGAATCCAATATGCGTACGTGAGCGAGGCGCAGTGCGCGAATGTGGATCACATGCCCGAAGCCCGGCTGGTTCTTACGTGCGGGTTGCCCGGGTCAGGTAAGACCACACTCGCAAGGCAGCTAGCTGCGTGCCGGAGCGCCTTGCGCCTCACGAAGGATGAATGGCTCTGGGCACTCGGCTCCAGCCCCTGGGACAGACCGATCGGAGAGAAGGTCGAACACGAACTCTGGCGCTTTGCTCAGGAAATCCTGCGTCTCGGCTTGAGCGTGGTGCTCGATTTCGGGCTCTGGGCGCGGATCGAACGTGACGAGATGCGATCCGTGGCTCGCGGCCTTGGTGTCGGTGTCGAGCTGCACTACCTCAACGTGCCTACCGAAGAACTCTGGAGCCGCCTCCAAGCCAGGAACTCCGAGCCACCTTGGAACAGCTACCCGATTGCTCGCGCCGACCTCGACGGATGGCTACCCCTCTTCCAGGCTCCCGACGCTGTCGAGCTGGCATTGTTCGACCCCCCGCCAGACTCAAACTGAGCCAACGGCATGCCAGAACTGTCGCTCGGCGCTACCGGAGGAGTACGCGCGACGCGGGGACGGCTGCCGTCGTGCCGAGCGTCCGCCCGGCGAGGGTTAGCAGGCTGAGGTCGTGACGTGGGTGGCCGTCCACTGGCGCCTTTCGATGAGTCGCTGTGGAATGGCTGGACCGGGAGACATTCGATCGGCTGCATCGAGGGGATGGTGTGCCGGGCAGTATTTGTGTGGGGCCGATTGGGAGTTTGCCGCGTCAACGATGCGCGGTGTTGGTATCTGGTGGGCGGTGGCCGGCGGGTGGGCGCTGGACCTTTGGCTGGGTGAACAAACCCGGGAGCATCACGATGTCGAGGTCGTCGTGAAACGCCAGGATCAGCAATCGATGCGCGCCGGGCTCGTCAACGAATGGGAGCTGCGGTGTCTGGACCCGCCCGGCAGCGGTTGGAGACTTTGGGGTGGAGAAGGAATCGACCTGCCCTCGTTCCAACTGCAGGCGCGCTCGCCGTCGAGCGAGTTCGATATCTTCTTGGAGACAACACGTGACGACTTCTGGTGCTTCCGGCGCGATGAATGCATCGAGCGACCACTGTCGGAGGTCACGACGATCACCGGCGCGGGAATCCCGGTCGTTCGGCCCGAGGTGCAACTGCTCTACATGGCCAAGTCCAACGAACCCAAGAACGCCCGCGACCTCGCGGTGACGAGACCAAGACTCGACGACCAAGCGGCCTCCTGGCTCGCGCGATCGCTCGCCCTCGCTCACCCCGGCCACCCATGGCTCGACCAGCTTTAGAAACGCGTCTCTGCAGGGCGCGGGTTATTGGCGACCATCGCGAAGTGGCTATGCCCCAACGAGCGCGTTCCACGCGGCGTCGGAGTAGGACTCTTCCGGCAAGACCCACGGGCCGAGGAATGCAGTAGCGACGGGTGAGGCCACTGGGTTCTCGATGAACATCTCACGGAGCCGGCGACGCTTGGGCATGGCGTCAGGGCCGAAGGCGTTGAGTAGGTAGCTGCCGTTACTGGCGAAGCGCAGTCGCCGCATCCGTTCTTGTCGCTCGAGCCGGTATGGCTCAAATGCATCGGCCGTCCAACTGGGCTGGGCCGTCATCAGGTCGGTGATCATGTGGACGTCTCGGAAACAGACGGACATCCCTTGTCCGATGATCGGGTCGCTCCAACCGGCGGCGTCACCCACGAGCACCACACCGCCGACGGCGACCTCGTCGGTCCATGTGTCTGTCATGGGGTATCCGGCGAGAGGCCCGGCCGGCGTTCCATCGGCGATCGCGCCAGGCACGGGCAGGGCTGACATTCTGAACGACTCCAGGAATCTGCGTTCGCGGCCCGATCCGGAGAATCGGTGGACGTCGGTCGCGTCCCAGGCGCCGTAGACACGCACCCGTCCGTCAGCTTGCGGGAAGATCAGGAAGTTGAAGTCCCCTTCGACTCCGATCGTTTGCTGGTCTGCGGGCCAGTCGCGAGTGTCATCGACGAGCATGCCTGCCATGATGACCTGCGCAGGGGTGGAGTTCAGTTCGATGCCCAGGCACTTGCGGATTGCGGACTCGCGACCATCGGCGGCGACAACGAGCCGACACGTTGCATTGCCCGCCTCGCCGTTGCGTTCATAGGTCACCGACGGCGCATCGCCCGGGAAAACGCGGACCGTTCCGATCCCCCGCCGAACCGTTGCACCTTCCCGGCCAGCGTTCGCGAGGAGTGCCTCTTGGAGTTGCGGGTGGCCGACTGCAAGGCAACCCCCACCGGGAATCATCGCCGCGACGTCGAAAACTGCCTGTTCAGCTTCGTCGGGCGAGATCATTTCGTCGTACCCCACGTGGCGGGTGATGAGGTTGACATAGGGCACCGTCTCCGCGACAGCACGCAAGCCGAGCGCGTCGAGCTCGAGGATTCCCCATGGCGCCAACCATTCGCCACGCACCCTGTCTCGAAAGACGGTCTCGCGTTCCAGCACGAGTACCTCCAGCCCAGCACGGGCCAGAACCGACGCCGCCGCGGAACCGGCAAGGCCGCCACCGACAACGATCACATCGAACGTCTCGTCCTGCATCAACCCCCCACCGTTCACGGCTGTATGACACTGCGACCACGACCGATTGACCAGCCAACGTCTCCATCCGTCTGTGATCGCCAAGCTCTACGCGAAGTGCGACTCCGAGCTCACTAAGGACCGCTAGCTCGCTAGCGCGATTTGGCTGACGACGCTGCCCGTGACGGAAACGACAGAACAGTTCCAAACGGCGAGCGCCACGATGGTTACCTGCGCCGCCGCTGCCCCGCGTAGTTGCTCAACTGCTTGACTCCGACACAGCAGCGGCGCGATGCCGTTCGAGGAAATCTTCTGAGCTCCAGCCTTTGGACATCAGGCGGTCCCATGGTGCAGTGATCACGGTGAGGATGAGGGTCGCCATTCCCGTGAGGAGAACGAAGGAGAACCAGAAGAGGCTGGCGGCGAACAATGACGCGACACAGATCATCGCGATACCGACCGCGCTGTAGCGGTGGCGGATGGCGAGTCCGCCGAGTGTGACCACGCCCATCACGATGAGCTGGTATATCGCCATAGCACCGCCAAGGATTATCAGCGTCGCACCTTGGAAGATGATCAGCAGTCGGGTGAAGGACCAGAGGCGTTGAGCGAACATGGAGTCTCCTGTCGCCGAGTTTGGATTGGTGTGGACTTGGCTGTGCCTCCACGAAAGGTCGGCCGGTATCCCGCATACGAGCCGCGACGTGATCTGAAGGCTCGTGACATGTTTTCCGATCCCGCGAACGGCGTGGTCGTGCTGGTGTTCCCAGACGTCGCTGGCCACTTCGTCGATGCGCTCCGCGCGCGCGTCGGTTGTCACTCCGGTGCTGTACAGCCGGACCCAACGCGAGGTCAGTCGCTCGCCGACCAGCCGCGGACTCACGACGGCTCCAGCCCAACGCGACGACTGGCGCGTTGCTCTTGGTGACGATCAGCCACTGCTGTTGCGAGCGCCTGAGCGCCGCGCCCGGTGATCGAGTACAGGCGCCGACGCGGCCGACCCTCGGCCAGCGCGGTCTCGGCGTCTTCCCATCTCGCCTCGAGCAGGCCGCCGTCGTGAAGGCGGCCCAATGCCTTGTACAGCGTTCCGTGCGCGGTCAGAGCCCGCGATTCGTCGTGATCGGCGAGCAACTTGGCCAGCTCGAACCCGTAGAACTCGCCGTCGCGCACGCGGCGCTGCTCGGCCGCAACCTGGAGGATCTGAACCTCGATGGAGAGCAGCTGACCTGTCTTGCGTCGCATCCACGGATTATTAGCTCATATCTTCCTTTAGTCAAGGGATGGTGCTGGCGCGGGTTCTGGCGATGCTGGCGGTCACCATCTTCAAGTTCACGCGGACGGAGTGACGCCCAGCATCTTGCGGGAAGTGACGTGGAAAGCGACCTATTCGGTGCACAAACACGTCACTTCGCGAACTGCCCGGTCCACAACCTGTTAGGCCACGACCCATTGCAGCAGCGTGTATGCCGTGGCGTCGTCGTGGTGTTCGTACACGCCGGTCACCGGCGCACCGATGGTCAACGGTTGGTGCGGATCGCCGATGAGGTTGCCCACGAGGCGCACGTTGTCGGCCTGGGGCAGCTCGACGAGCACCACGATGTACGGGCCCTGTTCGGCCAGCGCGGGATGCACCGGATGCCACACCCGCTCGTGGCTGTAGATGACACCAACGGCTGGAGTCTCCTCGTAGTCCACATTGAAGGAATGACACCGATGGCAACACCACTCCGGACCCCACTGCCAACCGTGGCAGTCCTGGCAGCGCTGCAGCAGCAGGCGCTCGGCGCGGAGCCCCTCCCAGAAGGGCGCATCCAGTCCATCGGACGCCGGCGTGGGTGCGGGCAATCCCGACCGGAGATACGGCGTCACAGCGTGGCCTCGGTCCCGAAGATGGAAGAGCTCACCGGTGTGACCATCGGGCCCGACGCGACGAGGGCGACGTTCGCGTCGGTGACCTGCGAGGTGGACTGGACCCTGATCTGGCGCACGGCTTCGATGTTCAACCCGAGGCCGTGCATGTAGCACTCGGCCAGATTGCCGCCGCTCGTGTTCAGCGGCAGCTTGCCGGTGGGCGCCAGCAGGTTGTCGACAGTGAGGAAGTCGTTGACCTCGTCGGGCTTGCAGAAGCCGTGCTCGACGATGCTCATCATGACGCCACCGGTGAAGTTCTCGTAACTCTGCAACACGTCGACGTCGCTCGGACCGAGCTTGGCCATCTCGTACAGCCGGGGGGCGACGGTCGTGAAGCTCGACGACGCGTACTCCGGCGTGTTGTGTACGGACGCGCCACTGCGGTACTGCGAGCCCGACACCGCCGCGAGCACGTAGCACGGCTTGTGGGGGAAGTCCTTCGCGCGCTCGGCCGCCACGAGCACCATGGCGGCGGCGCCATCGTTCTCCTGGCAACAGTCGAAGAGGTGGAACGGTTCGACGATCCACCGGGATGCGTCGTATGCCGCGGCGTCGAGCGGGCGGCCGTACATCACGGCGCGAGGGTTGTTCTGGGCGTGGGCGTAGGAAGCGAGCGAGATGGCCCGCAACGCGTCCTGCTCGACGCCGTGGTCGTGCATGAACCGGTTGACCTTCATGGCGAACATCTGTGCCGCCGACATGAGACCGAACGGCAGCGTGTGGGCGTTGGGCCCCGACACCGTCTTCATGCGGGGCCCCTCGCCGAAGCGCCCGTACTGGCCTTGGGCGAGCGCGCGGAACACCACCACGCACTCCGCCTGGCCGGTGGCGATGGCGGCGGCGGCATTGGCGACAGCGCCCGAGCCGCCGCCGCCGCCGCCGCCCCACTGCATCGACGCGAAGCTGAGCTGGCGGCATCCCAACGCGGCGGAGAGTCGCGACGCCTCGCTGCGGTCGTTGCTGTACGACGAGAAGCCGTCGACATCGCGAGGGTCGATCCCTGCGTCAGCGCACGCCTTCAACACCGCGTCGATCGCCAGCCGGAACTCCGGATGCGGCGATTGTCCCCACTTGTAGTACTCGGTCTCCGCCAGGCCGACGACTGCGACCTTTCCTCTCAGGGTCCGGTCGGTCACGTTCAGGTTCCAACCTCGATGCCGGCTTGGACGGCGGCCGCGTCGGCGTGGTTTAGGTAGCGGTCGGGGATGGGCAGACGGAATATCCGAGCCATGTTGAGGCCAAGGATCCGAGCGCGCTCGCCATCGTCGAGGTCGCCCATCGTGCGCTCGATGGCTTGCGCGGAGTACGGCCAGCTGCCTTCGTGGTGGGGGAAGTCGTTGGCCCACAGGAAGTTGTCGACGAGGCCGTGCTCGCGAACAAGGTCGAGCCCCGGCTTGTCCTCCTGGAAAGTGGCGAAGCCTTGACGGTGGAAGTACTCGCTCGGGAGCAGCTCCAGCTTGGGTTTCACCCACATGTGGTGCTTCCGGTACGCCTCGTCCATCGCCACCAGCGCCCAGGGCACCCAGCCGATGCCCGCCTCGACCGAACCGAACCGGAGCGTGGGGTGGCGCTCGGCGACGCCCGAGGCGCAGATGTTGACCAACGGCTCCATCGTCGGCGCGAGGGAGTGGACGGTGTAATTGATGACCGCGCCACCC
>JBDUDK010000056.1:0-20325 GCA_040002995.1 Acidimicrobiales bacterium
TACCGCGCGGCGAGGGCAGGGTCCTGGCATGCGGAGTACACCGAGGGTTGCGGCGCGGGGCGCACCTTTGAGGTCGCGCGCACGACGAGCGCGGCGATCACCCCGCCAGCTGCGGTGACCGCCGCGGAGATGCGCAGGGCCCTGGCGAATCCCTCGTTGAGTCCGATCGCCATCGATTCGCCGGTCGAGATGCCAGCGAGCGCGGGCAGCGCGGCGACGGCGAGAAGCCCGGCGAGGCGGGCCACCGCATTGTTCACGCCGGACGCGACACCGGTCATCTCATCTCCGACACTGGCCAGCACGGCGGCGGTGAGGGGCGCGACGGTGAGCGCCATACCAAGACCAAACACGACGATGCCGGGTAGGACCCCCGGCAGGTACGTGTCACCCGGCGCCACGCCGCTGAGCAAGAGCATCCCCGCGCCCGCCAGGATCGGACCGAGGGTCATGGGAAGCCGGGCGCCGATTCGCTGACCGAGCTGGCCGGCCGCAGGCGATATGAGGAGCATGAGCACGGTGAACGGAACGAGGGCCGCGCCTGATTCGAGTGCGGAATAGCCAAGAGAGATCTGGAGGCGCAAGACGAGGAGGAACAGAGCACCGCCGAGTCCCGCGTACACGGCGAGCGTCGTGAGGTTCGTGCCGCTGAACTGCCGCGATCGGAAGATCCGCAATGGGAGCATCGGATGAGAGCTCGTCCGCTCGACGAACACGAAACTGATGATGGCGGCGAGTCCGATGGCCGCGCTCACAGCACTCACCATGCCGCTGTGTTTGATCGCGGCGTACGAGATGAACGCGAGCGCGACGGTGATGAGGGCGGCGCCCACTAAATCCAACGGACGTTTTGTGGACGCTCGCGTTTCAGGCACGTGCCGAAGTGCGATGGCGATCGCGGTCGCAGCAATTGGCACATTTATGAGGAAGATCAACCGCCAGCTCAACGAGTCGATGAGCCAGCCCCCTAAGAACGGTCCGACTGAGCTGGCGACTCCGGCGAGCCCCGACCAGGCGCCGATGGCCCGGCCCCTGTCGTCGTGATGAAACGTGGCGGCGATGATCGACAGGCTGCCCGGCACGAGCATTGCCCCGCCCACGCCTTGGATCGCCCGGGCTGCGATCAAGAACCCTGACGACGGCGCGATGCCGCACAGAAGCGATGCCACCGTGAACCCGACGAGGCCCATAACGAACATCCGTCGCCGGCCGAAGCGGTCACCGAGGCTGCCGCCGAGCAAGAGCAGCGCCGAGAGCGTCACGAGGTAGGCGTTGACGGTCCACTGCAGCCCGGTGAGCGACGTCCCTAGGTCAGCACTGATGGCCGGCAGCGCGACGTTGACGACGGTGCCGTCGAGGAACGCCACTCCCGAACCCAGCACCGTCGCCGCGAGCACCCAGCGCGCCTGCGCGGTCCCAAAACGAATCGCGGGCGCATCGGACGGAGACATCGGATCAGCGACGGGCCTGTCTCTTTCGGGGACGCTTGGAGTGACCAAGCAGGTCTAGTACCTCGCCGATGGTGCGTTCTCGCCCGACGGTATCTCGCAGCGGCAAGTGTTTCTGGATGTGGTACCGGTTACGGCGGCCGTCGCGTTCCTTGACGACGTAGCCCGCGGCGGTGAGGTCGGCGACGATCCCGAAGGCGGTGCGCTCCGTGACCGCAAGGGCGGAGGCAAGATCCCGCAGGCGCGCGTCGGGCTGGTTCGCCACGAAGAGCAAGGCCCGTGCGTGATTGGTGAGGAAGCTCCAGTCACGCACGGAAATAATAGTAATGGAATTCCGGAAACCTCTTGCCAGTTAGCCTACATCGGCCACCTTGAACGGTCGATTTATAGGGCATGGCGGGGCGACCGAGATCCTCAGAGCACGGCCCGGTCACGTCGGCGCGTTTACGGGGAACCGGCGTGACGACACGGCTGATTGCTTTGGTGATGCTGCCGGTGACGGTTGTCTGCATCAGAGCGGGCGCAGTGGTGGCCGACCACCGAACGGCGGCGAACCAGGCGGTGGCGGTGGAGCACGGGGTTACCGGGCTGAGCGACCTCGTGGCGTTGCGCGACGCTCTCAGCGCACAGCAGTCCGTGGAGGAGTTCGACGTCCGCTTCGCGCAACTCGGCACTACTCGAGCCGCGGCGTCGCTTTTTGTCGGAGTCGATTTGTCGTCGCAAGTGGTTCCGGCGCGAGCGCGCGCCGATCATGCGATTGCATCACTCGGAAGTGGCAGCCCGGTACAAGCCGGCGCGCTGGCATCGCTCTATGCGGACATCGACGGGGGCGGCATAAGCCCAACGGAGGCAGTGCAGCGATTTGGTGCACTCATCGAGGTGAGCGCCACCGCAGTCGCCTCCGGGCTCCAACAGCTGCAGGCGCAGGCTCAACATCCGCCGCTCGTGGCCGCGCTCGACTCGCTGCGGGCATCGAGCGACGTCGTCGAAGCGTCGATGCCGCAAGCCATCGACCTGAGCGCAATCTGGTTCCCCGCGCCCGGCGAGACGCCACAGATGGTTGCGGCCGGGTTAGCGCGGTTCGGGGCGTCGAGCGCCAGCTACACCGCCGCGGTCGCCCGGCTCCGCGCGCTCGGGGTGACGAGCGTCGTCGGCAACCTCACGCGCGTCGAGGCAGACACCGAAGTGCAGGCGTTCGACCAGGCGGTCGCCGCCACGCTGCTCGGCCACCCCCTCACGGAGGCCGGCGCCGCTCCCGATCTCGTGAAAGTCGCCGACGCCTTCCGCGGCTTCCTTACCCGCAGCGCGCTGCTCGACGGTCTCGTCGCGACATCGACGGCGGCCGTCCGCGACGAAGCGCGACTAGTAGCGGCCTCTGAACGGTCGGGTTTCGTCGCGTGGGCCGTGGGTGGCGCCGCCCTGGCGCTCATTTCCATCGGCGTGGCGCTCTGGCTGGCTCGTTCCATCTCGAAGCCGATAAAGGACCTGGCCCGCTACGCCCATGACGTCAACGAGGGCCAACTCGATGTCGAGCCGAGCCTGAGCCGCAATCACGGCCCCCGCGAGACTCGGGTGGCGTTCGGGCTCATCACGGACCTTGTCGCGAACCTGCAGTTGCTCGACGCCAAGACCAACGCCCTCGCCCATTGTGATTTCGACGATCCCGTTCTGCGCGAGCCGCTCCCTGGTCGTCTCGGACGCTCGCTCGAGAGCTCCGTCGCACTGCTTTCAGGTTCCATCGTCGAACGCGATCAACTGCAGACGCACCTCGCCTACGCCGCCACGCATGACTCCTTGACCGGGATTGGCAACCGGCCGGCGGCCATCAGGGAGATCCAGGCGGCTCTGAATCGCGCCGCCCGCACCGGCGACACCACCGCCTTGTTGTTCGTCGACCTCAATGACTTCAAGGCGGTGAACGACAGCCACGGTCACGAAGTGGGTGACGAGGTGCTGCGCCAGGTCGCGGCCCGGATGACGGACGTCCTGCGCAACTCAGATTTCGTGGCCCGTCTCGGCGGAGATGAGTTCGTCGTCATTGCCGAGGCCGTGGTTGGGGTCGCCGATGCCGCCGATCTCGCTCGGCGCATCATCGAAACCGTCAACCAGCCCTTCGAGATCGACGGCTTCCGAATCAGCATTGGCGCGGCAGTCGGCATTGCGTTGTCGCTCGACGGACCCGAAGAGCCGTTCCGGCTTCTGGCCCGAGCCGACGCGGCGATGTATCGAGCGAAGCGTCACGATCGGTCTGCCATGGAGATCTTCGACGTCGGCATGCAGCAGGAATTGATCGAGCGCGACGACATCGAATCGGCACTCACTGCCGCGCTCGAGGACCCAGCGGGCGGCGGGCTCATATTGCAGTACCAGCCGGTTCTGAACGCGGTGACAGATGAACTGTGCGGGGTCGAAGCGCTCGTTCGCTGGGACCGGCCCGGTCACGGTCGATTGGCGCCGATTTCTTTCATCCCGATCGCCGAAGCGACCTCACTGATCATCGATCTCGACTGCTGGGTTCTCGCGCGCGCAACGCAGCAGATGGTCGCGTGGTCGGCTATCGCGAAACTCGTCGGCCTGCGCGTGTCGGTGAACATCTCCGGCCGGCACGTGCTCAGCGGTCAGCTCGCCTCCCACATCCGAGTCGTGCTCGAAAATACCGGGATAGATCCCGGTCGCCTCGGCATCGAGATCACCGAAACGGTGCTGCTCGACGATCTCGTCGAGGCCGCCGCGGAGCTCGACGCCGTGCGCGCGCTGGGCGTGAGCGTGGCCATAGACGACTTCGGAACGGGCTACACGTCGCTGGCCCACCTCCAGCAACTGCCGATCGACAACATCAAGATCGATCGCTCCTTCATCAATCACCTCGACGACCGGCGAGGCCGCTCGCTGGTGCGCATGATCACCGACCTTGGGCACGCCATCGACCTCAAGATCGTCGCTGAAGGCGTCGAGACCGCCGAACAGCTCGACCTTCTAAAGGCGATGGGCGCCGACTTTCTCCAAGGGTTCCTCTTCAGCCGACCTCTCGACCCCGAGGCCATGTCCGCATGGGCCATTGATCACGTGGCCGCTGGTCATCAACCGTCGACTCCGGTGGCCTGAACAATGGACCAAGACACCCGCGATCCGGCTGACATCGGCGCCACTACGGAACAGCTGCTGGACTCCGCCCCCGACGGCGTGATGCTCATCACGCAAAGCGGCACGATCTGCCTCGTCAACCGTCAAGCCGAGCGGTTGTTCGGCTACGACCGGACCGAACTCATCGGTCAGCCGATCGAGATGTTGGTGCCGGAGGATATTCGAGAGCTGCATGCCTTGCATTGGTCCGCATACTTCGCGAACCCGACGACGCGTCCGATGGGGGCGGGACTCGAACTGTCGGCGCTCCGCAAGGACGGCACCGAGTTTCCTGCCGACATCTCGTTGTCGTCGCTGGAGACTTCTCACGGCGTCCTGGTGTCGGCCGCGATCCGCGACGTCACCGAACGCGGCCGGATCGAAGAAGAACGTTCGCAGCTCGAAGCCCGCCTCCAGCGTGCGCAGCGCGACGAAGAGCAGGCCCAACTCGAGGCGCAGCTACATCAAGCGCGCCGGCTGGAGAGCGTGGGTCAGCTGGCCGGGGGTATCGCCCACGACTTCAACAATCTGCTCGCCGGCATCATGAACTACAGCGCGCTGGTGGCCGACGGGCTCCGTGAGCAAATGGAGCTACGCGGCCTCACCGAGAATGCGGCGTTCCGAACGCTCGAGCACGACGTCCAGGAGATCACCACTGTCGCCCAGCGCGCCGCCGCGCTCACCCGGCAGTTGCTCATCTTCTCCCACCGGGAGCTGGTCAAGCCCGAGGTGCTCGACCTGAACTCGATCGTCACTGACATGGAAAAGCTGTTTCGGCGAACCATCGGTGAAGACGTCGACCTGCGCACCACACTCGGAGAAGATCTCCCGCGCACGAAGGTCGATCGTGGGCAAATGGAACAAGTGCTGATGAACGTGGTGGTGAACGCCCGCGACGCAATGCCTACGGGCGGCACGATCGAAATTACGACCGCTGCTATCACGGTCGACGATGACTACGCCCGTGTTCATTCCATTTCGCCCGGCAACTACGTTCGCCTGTCAGTCTCCGACACGGGCATTGGGATGAGTCCGGAGGTCGCCTCGAGGGCCTTCGAGCCCTTCTTTACTACCAAACGCACGGGTGCCGGGCATGGCCTGGGCCTCGGCACGGTGTATGGCATCGCCACCAAGGCTGGAGGCGCGGTCGCCATCTCATCCGAGCCGGGTCTCGGCACCACGATACGCGTAATTTTCCCCGCGACTCATGAGGGCCTGACCCCACCAAGCAAGGCGGCGCAGGGCCGATCACTCGAGTCCAAGTCCGAAACGATTCTCTTGGTCGAGGATGAGGAGATGGTTCGCGAACCGACGCGCCGCATGCTCATTCGTCACGGCTACGCGGTGTTGGCCGCCGCCGACGCTGACGAGGCGCTCGAGACCGCACATCGGTATGGGGGGTCGATCGACGTTCTTCTCACCGATGTCGTCATGCCTCGGCGCTCTGGCAAGGAACTCGCATTCGAGCTGGCCAAGTCACGACCCACCACGCGTGTGCTCTTCATGAGTGGCTACAGCCAGGATGTCATCGTCCATCAGGGCGAGCTGGAAGAGGGCGTGAAGCTCATCGAGAAGCCATTCCAGGCAGAGAGTCTGCTCAGGATGCTGCGCGACGTGCTCGATGGCGACCCACAGGAAGACCCTCCGGATAGGGCGTGATCGCATGCCCCTGACACCGCCGGTCGATGAACTCGCCGCCGCACGCGCCTACATCCGCCTGTTGCTCGAAGCCCAAAGATTGGCGGGGCTCGGCAGCTGGAAGCTGGACGTCGCCTCGGGCACCGTGGAGTGGTCGAGCGAGGCGTATCGGATCTTCGGTCTCGAGCCCGACGCCTTCGCACCGACGCGCGAGCGTGTCTTTGCGTTGTTTCACGAGGCAGATCTGCCACGCCTCGAGGCAGGTTCGAACTCGAGCATGAAGACGGGTGAGCCGTTCCAGTTCCGCGGCCGTATTCGCCGTCCCAACGGAGAAGTCCGGTGGGTCGAGACCATCGCTGTTCCCTCGATCGTCGATGGCGTCCTGGTGGGTCTGGTTGGCATCTTCAGCGACGTAACCGAGCGAGAGTCCTCCATCGCGAACCTTCGCGAGAGCGAGGCGCGGTACAAGATGATCGTCGAGACGGCGAATGACGCGATATGGGTCGTCGACGCCAACGGTGTCACGACCTTCGCCAACGAGCGGTTAGCGATCCTGCTCGGCCGACCCATCGATGAGCTTGTCGGCACTCCGGTCTCCGCCTTTCACGACGAGGAAGGCACGACGCTCTCAACCGAGAGCTTCGCGGTGCTGCGCGAGGGACGTTCAAATCGTCTCGACTTTCGGTTTGTGCGTCCCGACGGGTCTGAGATCTGGACACTCATCAGCGCGGCGCCGATCCTCGATGCGCACGGCCAGTACACGGGGGCGCTCGCGATGCTGACCGACATCACCGAGCGGCACTCGGCCGAGATGGAGCTGCGCAGCAGTCAGAGCCGCCTCACCGAAGCACAGCGGATGGCGCGACTCGCCAACTGGAGCATCGACCGGACGACGGGCAATGTCACCTGCTCTGACGAGCTCTTCGAGATGCTCGGTGTCGACCCCGCGGTCGGCGTCGCCAGTCTCGAGCGCTTCATGCTGCTCGTGCACCCCGACGATCTCTCCCGCGGCGAGGCCTTCCTGCGCCACGTCAACGGTGAGTCCCTCCCCACCGCTGACGAGCTCAGGATCATTACGCCGGCCGGCCAGCAGAAGTGGCTCTCGCTGAGCGTCACCCCAGTCGTAGACGAGGCGGGCCGGGTGACGGAGATGCAGGGGATCGTGCAGGACATCAGTGAGCGCAGGGCGGCGCAAGGCGAACTCGCCCATCTCGCTCTGCACGACAAGCTCACCGGCCTTCCCAACCGGGTCCTTTTCAATGATCGCCTGGGCCATGCACTCATCCGACGGAATGGCTCCGTCTCGGTGCTGCTTCTCGACCTCGACGGCTTCAAGGCCATCAACGACAGCCTTGGATACGCGGCCGGCGACGCGCTCCTCGTCACCGTCGCCAAACGAATGGCGAACGCCCTTCGTTCCATCGACACTGTCGCCCGGTTTGGTGGTGACGAGTTCACGGTTCTTCTCGACGATGCCGGCGATGAGGAGGCTCGGCAGACGTCGGAACGGTTGCTCTTGTCCCTCGCCGCTCCCATCGAGCTCAACGGGCGAATGGTTCGCGCCCAAGCCAGCATCGGTTACGCGGTCGGAGCGGGCGACGAGCAGAATGCCGATGATCTCGTGCGCGACGCCGACGCCGCCATGTTCGTGGCGAAAGGAAAGGGCGGCAACCGCTACGAGGCGTTCGACACTTCGATGCACGCGGCGGTGGTGGCGCGTCTCGCCCTTGAATGCGACATCCGCTCGGCGAAGCTCGGTACTGAGATGACGTTGCACTACCAGCCGATCGTCGATCTGGATGACGGTCACCTCGCCGGCTTCGAGGCCTTGCTGCGCTGGAACCATCCGCAGCGGGGCATGTTGTCGCCGGCGGACTTCGTTCCCATTGCCGAGTCGATCGGCGCGATCGTGCCGATCGGCCGCTGGGTCGTCGAAGAGGCCTGCCGCCAAGCAAGTGAGTGGCGCGATCGCTACCCGAAGGTCGACGCGTTCTCGATGAGCGTCAACGTGTCGGCGCGCCAACTTGCCGATCCCGGCATAGTCGACGACGTCGCCCACGCCCTGAGGAGCAGCGGTCTCGATCCCGCTTGCCTGACGTTGGAGATCACCGAGACGATGATCCTGGCGGATGAAGAGGAAGTGCACGAGCGCCTGCTGGAGCTCAAGAAGCTCGGCGTCCGCATCTCAGTGGATGACTTCGGAACGGGCTATTCGTCGCTTGGTCACCTCGACCGGTTCCCCATCGACGAACTAAAGATCGATCGGTCCTTCGTCGCCAGCCTCGGCGAGGACTCGCCGGACTCTGGCGTCGCGCTCGCTGTGATTCTTCTCGCTCGGAGCCTGCGCGTCGACGTCGTGGCCGAGGGAATCGAGCGCAAAGACCAGTTGATCGAACTCCGCCGCTCGGCCTGCGGCAAGGGCCAGGGCTACTACCTCTGGAGGCCGATGGACGCCCAATCGGTCGAGGCCCTGTTGCTCGAGGGCGGGATGTCGGCTCTGCCGGCGCTGCCGCCTCGGGTGGTGCTGATCGTCGACGATGACGACGACCTGCTGCGCTCAACGGGTCGACTTCTCCGTGGCGCAGGCATCCACGCCATCGAAGCGCGCACCGCCCTCGAGGGCCTCCGCCTGGCGGGCATCACCCGACTCGACGCCGTGATCTTGGACATCCACCTTCCCGACATCGACGGCTTCGAGATGTTCCGCCGTCTCGAGGAACAGTTCCACGGAGAGGTTCCGGTTCTTTACATCTCCGGGGTCGCCTTCGCCGTGGAAGATCGAATTCGCGGCCTCAACCTCGGCGCCGCCGCGTACCTGACCAAGCCGGTGGCTCCAGAGGAACTTCTCGCCGTGCTGGGTTCGATCCTACGAAGGAAACAATCCAGTCACGCCCGATGAGCGGATTGGGAGAATCGACCGGTAGCCACGGCGCGCTCGCGGAGCCGGTCGGGATAGCCGGGACCGAGAGAACTCCGGACCTCGTGTACCTCGAGCGGCTCACCGCAGTGTGAACACACCACCGTGGCCGTGGTGTCGTGGTCACACGCGACGTGGTGCAGGACGAGCGGCGCCCCCTTTCCGCCGTCGAGCCAGCGATCGCCCCACGTGACCATCGCCGCGAGCACCGGCCAGAAGGCGCGGCCCTTCTCGGTGAGCAAGTACTCGAAGCGAGGCGGGTGCTCCGAGTACTGCACTCGTTCGAGCAGGCCTTCATCGACGAGGCGGACAAGGCGCTGACTGAGCACATTGCGGCCGATGCTCAGCGCGCTCTGGAAGTCGTCGAACCGCCGCACGCCGTAGAAGGCTTCCCTCAGCACGAGCGGTGTCCACCAGTCACCGACGATGTCGACCGTACGCGCGATCGAGCAGGGCCAGCGGGCAAAAGGCGTGCGCTTCACGACTCAAGCGTCTCCTTGATGCCACGAAGATTCGCCTCCATGTTGGCGCGGTGCTCGCCGAGGCGCCGTTGCAGGATTTTGGTCTCTTTGTCGGGCATCGCGTCGATGGCGAGGTTGATCCCACTTCGGGCGGGCCCCATCTGCATCCATTGCGTGACTCGAGTTCCGCTCCCCTCGGCAGTCAGCGTGAATCGCCATCGCGCCGCGGGATCGTCAGGGTCTCCAACCACGTAGCCGAACTCACGCGGGCAGTCGAAGTGGGAGATCGTGCAGGTCGTTTCCCATTCGCCGATCGCCGGGTGGTGGTTTCGACCGCGGAAGCGCGCACCAACCCTAGGAACGGCGTCATCATCGAGCCACTCGCCCCCTTTGAACTCGGAGCTGAAGCGGGCGGGCAACTGGATGTCGGACACCATCGTCCACACCGCCTCCGGAGACGCGTGGATGAGCAGATCGACCTCCGTGCTGGGGCAATCGCTGTAGCGCAACTCCGGCGCGCTCATGACTGCCCCGACACTAGGGCCAGTAGGTTCACTAGCGCAACTCACTCTGCTACTGTCCCAAAAAACTTCGGGAGGTTCGCGCATGCGGGTGGCGATTGGCGCTGTCGTAGCCACACGGGAGGACGTGGAGTACGTCGTCGAAGCCGAGCGCGTCGGTGTTAGCTCAGTTTGGGTTCCGGAGGCATGGGGACAGGACGCGTTGACACCGCTGGCCTATCTCGCCGCGGTGACCACGAAGATCAAGCTCGCGACGGGCATCGCGCAGATCGGAGCCAGGACCCCGGCGATGCTGGCCATGTCGGCGATGTCGATGCAGCTGCTGTCGGGCGGTCGCTTCCTACTCGGTCTGGGCACGAGTGGGCCGCAGGTGATGGAGGGCTGGCACGGAGTCCGGCACCGTTCGCCGATCTCCGCCACACGCGAGACGATCGAGATCGTGCGCGCCGTCGCCCGTGGTGATCGACTCAGCCATGTCGGTGACACGTATCAACTACCGCTAGCCGAGGGCCCCGGTAAGGCGCTGCGCTCGATGATGGCTCCTGTCGAAGTGCCGATCTACGTCGCGGCCCTCGGACCAAGAAACCTCGAACTCACCGGTGAGCTCGCCGACGGGTGGATCGGTAACGCGTTCATTCCCGAGCACGCGGACGCCTTCCTTGAATCGCTCTCGGTCGGAGCGGCCAGCGCCGGGCGAACCCTCGCCGACCTCGACCTGGTCATCCCCGCCGCTGTCGAGTTCACCGACGACGTCGACGAGGCGGCCCAACGACACGCGCGGGGTTACGCCTTCACGATTGGCGCTATGGGTTCAAAGGACAAGAACTTCTACAACGCCGCGTTCACCCGCCAAGGCTTCGGTGACGACATCCGCGCCGTTCAAGACCTGTGGCTCAGCGGACACCGCGAGGAGGCCGCCGCGCGCGTGCCCGTCGAGCTCGGTCTCAATACGAACCTCCTCGGTACTGCCGCCATGATCAAGGACCGCCTCAGGCTCTACCGCGATGCGGGAATTACGACGATCCAGGCGAAGCTCGCCGGAGACCGTCAGAACCGCGTCGAGACCGCGGCCGAACTCATCGAACTCGTTGATGAACTCAACGCCGAAACCCCGCTCGCATCCACAACCAGGAGAAAACCATGACCGACTCCGAGTGGAAGCCCACGGCGTGCATCCTGTGTGAGTGCAACTGCGGCGTCGAGGTTCGCCTTGCGCCCGACGGACGACACTTCGAGCGCATTCGGGGCGACAAGGCGCATCCTGCCTCGAAGGGCTACACCTGCGAGAAAGCGCTCAGGCTCGACTACTACCAAAACGGCCGCGGCGAGCGAGTCCTCCATCCGCTCCGCCGGCGCGTCGACGGCACATTCGAAGAGATCGATTGGGACACGGCGATCGCTGAGGTCGCGGCTCGACTCGGCGCGGTACGCGACGCCTACGGAGGCGAGACGATCGTCTACTACGGAGGAGGCGGCCAAGGAAACCACCTCGGCGGGGCGTACTCGAGCGCCACGCTGAACGCGTTTGGAGCGAAGTTCCGCTCGAGCGCCCTCGCCCAGGAAAAGACCGGCGAGATTTTGGTCAACGGGCTGATGCTCGGCACGCCGGTTCGGGGAGAGTTCGAACACTGTGAGGTGGCGGTCTTCGTGGGGAAGAACCCGTGGATGAGCCACGGTATTCCTCGTGCGCGCACGACCCTGAAGGCGATCTCGAACGACCCCGATCGATCAATGGTCGTGATCGATCCGCGCCGCACCGAGACCGCCGAGCTCGCCGACTTCCATCTGCAAGTACGCCCGGGCCGCGACGCGTGGCTCCTTGCCGCTCTCGCCGCCGTTCTCGTTGACGAAAACCTCGTCGATGGCGCGTGGCTTGCCGAGCGGGCATCGGGCGTCGACGTCGTCACCGAAGCGCTTCGCGCCATCCCGATCTCGGAGTACTGCCGTATCAGTGGGGTCGACGAGGAGCTCGTGCGGGCCGCGGCGCGGCGAATCGCGCGTGCATCGAGCGTGGCGGTGTTCGAGGACCTCGGTGTCCAGATGAACCGCTACTCGACACTCGTCAGCTACCTGGAGAAGCTCGTCTGGCTCTTGAGCGGCAATCTCGGTCGTCCGGGCGCGCAATACGCGCCCACAGGTCTCGCCGGTCTCGGACGGACGAGCGGCAAGGAACTCGATGCTGCCACCGCACCGGTAAGTCCTGTCGCGGGCGCCCGGATCGTTGGTGGCCTGATTCCGTGCAACGTGATCCCTGAGGAGATTTTGACCGACCACCCGAAGCGCTATCGGGCGATGATCGTCGAGTCGGGCAATCCCGCGCACTCGATCGCCGATAGCCAGCGCATGCGCGAGGCCATCGATGCGCTCGACTTCGTTGTCTGCATCGACGTCTTCATGACCGAGACGGCGCGGCTGGCCGACTATGTTCTGCCGGCGGCGACGCAGTTCGAGAAGTACGAGGCGACGTTCTTCAACTTCGAGTTTCCGCGCAATGTCTTCCATCTGCGCCGGCCCATTGTCGAACCGCCCGATGGTCCACTGGCGGAGCCTGAGATACATGCGCGCCTGGTCGAAGCGGCTGGCTTCGCCACCGACGCCGAGCTGGCGCCGCTACGGGAGGCCGCGGCGCGGAGCCGTTCGGAGTTCGCGGCCGCGTTCGCCGCGGCCACGGCGGCCAACCCGCGCCTCGGACTGGTCGCGCCAGTGGTCCTCTATCGCACGTTGGGCCCGACCCTTCCTGACGGCGCGGCGTCGGCCGCGGTGTTGTGGGGCCTCGCCCACCGCTGCGCGATGGCGAATCCCGCGGGAGTGCAACGGGCAGGCTTCGGCGAAGGACCCGAGGCCGGTGACCGTCTCTTCGACGCCATCCTGGCCAGCCCTTCTGGCGTGGTTTTCACCGACGACGAATGGGACCAGACCTGGCGGCGGATCAAGACGCACGATGGACTCGTCCACCTCGAGATCCCCGAGTTGCTCGACGAGCTCGCGAGCCTGCGCGACGACACACCACCCGGCGACGATCCTCAATGGCCGTTCCTGCTTTCTGCAGGCGAGCGGCGATCGTTCACGGCGAACACGATCATCAGAGACCCCGAATGGCGCAAGAAGGATGCCGACGGCGCGTTACGCATTTCGTCCCTCGACGCGGCCGCGCTCGGTATTACCACCGGTGGCTACGCACGGGTGACCACGAAGCGGGCGAGTGCCGTCGTGAGCGTGGCCGTTGACGAATCCATGCAACCCGGCCACGTCGCGCTGCCGAACGGACTTGGCGTTGACCACCCCAATGAAGACGAACGCATACGCACCGGTGTCGCGCCGAACGAACTCACGGCCAGCGAGGATCGTGATCCGTGGGTGGGGACCCCGTGGCACAAGAGCATCCCGGCTCGGTTGGAGGCGGTGGGCTGACGCCGGCATGTCGCACGGACTCCCCATTGATCCCGATCTCGCGCCCCCCGCGCGCGCGTTTCGAAGGACTGAGCCATCAGTACTCGCCGCGATCGGGCTCGGCGGCGCGTTGGGGGCGCCCGCCCGCTACGGCGTCGCCCAGCTGATTCACGCCGCGCCCGGCACGTTTCCGTGGGCGACGTTCTGGACGAACATCACAGGTAGCTTCGCGCTCGGCCTGGTTCTCGCCCTCCTCCTCGAACGCTTCCCACCTACTCGGTACCTGCGCCCGTTCGTCGCCACCGGCTTCCTTGGTGCGTACACGACGTACTCCACGTTCGCCGTGGAGACCGACCTGTTGATCAAAGACGGTCACGCCGTGATCGGCATCGTCTATACGGGCGTCAGCCTGCTCACCGGATTCCTCGCGGTGTGGCTCGGCATCTCCGCCGCGAGCGTCCTTCCGCGCGCTGAAAGGCATACGGCGTGAGCCCGCTCGCGTGGCTGGCGTTTATCGCGGCCGGTGCCATCGGCGCGCCCGTGCGTTACCTCGTCGATTTCGCAATCTCGGACCGCGTGAGGGGCAAGACGCCATGGGGCACGCTCGTCGTGAACGTCTCTGGGTCGTTGGTTCTCGGGGTGCTCACGGGCCTCGCGCTCTACCACGGCTTTCCGAACACCTCGAGAATCGTGTTGGGCACGGGGTTCTGCGGCGCCTATACGACGTTCTCCACGTTCACGTTCGAGACGGTCCGCCTCGCCGGGGAGGGCGTCTCGCGAGAAGCGGTTGGCAATGCTCTCCTTACGGGGTTTGGGTGTGCAGGCGCGGCTGCGCTCGGCCTGCTCATCGCTGCTGTCTAATTGGGGCGAGTAGATGACTGAGTAATCCCGCTCACCAAGGGGTAGGAGGCAAGGGTGACGTCGCCCGCCGCCATTTTCGACCGGCCCAGCGTGTGGCGGGCCGACGAGATTCTGCGATCCGGTCTGGCCGGCCAGGCTCGGATGATCGCGGCGTCGCCGGGGCCCGGCTTTCCGCTGACGCTCGAACGTCTCGTGACGCTGACGCATGTCGCGCCGGGGCAGCGAGTCGTCGACATCGGGAGTGGGTTGGGCGGGGCGACGGTGTGGTTGGCCGAGGCGTCGGGAGCCGATGTCACCGGCGTCGAACCAGTGCGTTCCTGCCGGAAGGCGTCTCGTCGCCTGTTCCCGTCTCTCAACGTGGCCGATGCGAGCCTCGAGACGATGTCGCCGTGCCAAGACGACTTCATCGATGTCGTCACGGCCCTTGGCGTGATCTCGCTCGCCACCGTGCCAGCCCGCGCGGTGGCCGGCCTGGTCGAGCTGGTGCGTCCGTCCGGCTACATCGCCGTCGTCGATCTTGTGGCCACTCGGCGTAACTTTCGGTGCGGCCCGAACAACTTTGTGACCTCGCGGAGCCTGGAGCGTCTCTTCGAACGCGCCGGAGCCGACGTGGTGTGTCTCCAACCGACGCCGGCGACACCGTCGAAATGGGCCGACGTTGATGAGGCCACGACGGCGGCCGTGGCTACCCGTCACGCCGGGGAGGCTGCCTTCGAAGATTGGAGGCGCGATCGCGAGACTCTGCTCGCGCTTCAGGACGCTGCGCTGGTCCGGCCCGCAATCGTGATCGCGATGAGGCGGTCTAACTCGTCGAGCTGAGTCAGATCACGCGGCGGCGGGAGGTCGGCGCCGTCGTGTTGGGGCCACCAAGAGGACTGCGGTGACCGTGGCGACTGCCACCAACGACCACCCGGCCCACGCCGCGACACTCGAACTCTTGTGCATCATGATGAGCGGCCGGGCGCCGGGCTCGTTGATTGACAAGTCGCCCGTGAGCTGGCCGGCGGAGCTGTTGATGGCGAGGTAGGTCAGCCACATGTTGTTCGGCACCCAAGACATGCCTTTGTCCGACCGAAGATCGGTGAGGAGGGCATCCGCAGCAGGTTCGCTGCGCTCCAGCCTGGGACCAAACGTCGCGCTGATGGCGGGCTTCGTGTCGGTGAGGAGGAAGACGTCGGCAGCCACGATCTCTTCGGCAGGTTTGGCTGCGGCGAGGATGCGCAGCGGCACCCACGGATGCGAGACGGGGATCGTGATGTGGATCGGGATCCCGTCGCCTCCGTTGAGCCCCGAAGCCTGAGCGGCCTCGGTGTCAAAGCGGGCGACCATGAAGTATGGCGATTGGTCCGAGTAGTACGTGAGAACGGAGACGGTGTCGCCGGGGAGGTCGAACCCGTTGCTGTTGGCCCAGTCGAACACCGACTGGCCACCCCCTTTGAGCACAGCGATCTCGAGCGAGTCGATGCGCGTCCGCAACAAGACAGACGCGGCCGTCGATGCTGCCGCGGTAGTGGCCGCGGCTGAGGCTTCCGCCGCGAACGGAGGGTTCACTTCGCGTTCGAGGCGCTGCAGCGTCCAGTCGCCGCCGCGCTCGACCTTGGTCGGTTCGCCGGGCAGCGGCACGATGGAGCCGAACGCCACCGGCGTGCCGGAGAATGAAAAGCTCGTGATGTAGTGCTCGAGTCCGTCGTGATAGGCGGCCAACGTCGTCGTCCGTTCGAGATCGACGGCACCGTTTGGCGCGACCAGAAATCCACAGCCCCACGCGGGAACCGCTCCGAGTGCGACCACTCCGATTGTCACGGCCCCAACAACGGTCATTGACGCGAGCGTGAGTCTTCTCACCATGGCGACCCCCAAGCGATTGCGTGTGGGGTTCAGACGTCGGCCAACCGGTCGCTGGTTCCCGACGGCCGTAGGATTGGCGGGTGCACGCGGAGCAGGAGGCGGCGTGGCCCGCCCGCCCCGTGATCTACGAGGTGAACGTGTGGGTCTGGCTGCACGACGTCTCGTTGGAGCACGGCCGCCGGTGCAACCTTCTCGACGTGCCTGACGAAGCCTGGGACTCGCTGATGCTTCCCGGTGTCAACGCCGTGTGGTTGATGGGCGTGTGGAGGCGCAGCGCGGCGGGTCGGGCGATCGCCGTATCCCATCCGGTTTTCCTCGAGGAGATGAAGGCGGTGCTTCCCGACCTCACCGACGCGGACATCATCGGCTCGGCGTACTCGCTCGCCGCGTACGAGGTCGACGCGCGGCTGGGAGGCGTCGATGGTCTTGCCACGGCGCGGGCCGCATTGCGAGCGCGCGGTATGCGCCTCGTGCTCGATCTCGTGCCCAATCACGTCGGTCCCGATCACCCGTGGGTGCACGACCCGGACCGTGTGGTGGTGGAGGGAACTGCCGACGATCTCACCGCCATTCCGACCGCGTGGCTCGACGTCGGCGGCAAAGTCGTCGCTCGCGCGCGTGACCCGTTCTTTCCCCCGTGGAGCGACGTCGTGCAGCTCAACGCATTTTCACCCGCCCTGCGACGGCGGATGGTGGACACGATCAGGTCGCTCGGCGATCAATGCGATGGGCTGCGCTGTGACATGGCGATGCTGGCGCTCGACGATGTCTTCGCCGCGACATGGACCGGCCACGTCGGCGCCCCGTTGCCGCAACCGTTCTGGGTCGAGGTGATCACCGCGGTGCGCTCCACACATCCAGAGTTGGTGTTCATGGCCGAGGCGTACTGGGACCGCGAGGTCGATCTCCTCGCGCAGGGCTTTCATCTCTGTTACGACAAGCGCTTGTACGACCATCTCGTGCAACCGGATCCTGAGGCCGCGCGACAGCGAGTGGCCACCGGCGATCGGCTCGTGCGTTTCATCGAGAACCACGATGAGCGGCGCGCCGCCGCGGTGTTCGGGCGCGAAGCAGAGCGGGCCGCGCTTGTCACGGTGGCCACTGCTCCGGGCGCGCTCATGCTCCACGAGGGCCAACTCGACGGACGTCGCATTCGCGTCCCCGTGCATTTGGCCCGACGGCCCGGGGAACCGATCGATGAAGCTCGGAAGGCCGACACCCTCCTTGTGCTCGAAGCGGCGGCAGAGATCCGCGGTGGTGCGTGGCAGGCGTGCGCGGTGACGGGTTGGGCGGACGACCACTCGTTCGGCCAACTGCTGGCGTGGTCATCGCGGAAGTCGGAAAGGCAGTACCTCATCGTGGTCAACCTCGCCGGCCGACCCGCCCACGCTCGAGTGCAGTGGAAGCCGACGCACACGGAGACCTCGGTCACGCTTGTCGATCTGCTCACCGGCACGTCGTATGAGCGCACGGGCGACGAGCTTGAGCGCGACGGTCTCTTCGTGGCGCTTCCTGCGTGGGGTGCGCACGTGATGGCGACCTAGTGCAGGCAGAACGCGAGATTCGCCGAGCTGGAGCGAGAACGATTATCATTTGTGTCCATGCCAGCAGCGACGGCACTTGAGCTCGATCGGGCCAACGTTTCCTATGGACGGCGGGTCGCGCTCGAAAACGTCAGCCTCGAAGTACACGAGGGCCAGTCGATCGCACTGATCGGGCCAAACGGCGCGGGCAAGTCGACGCTGCTGCGAGCCGTACTCGGTCTGGTGCCACTCGCCAGTGGAGCAGTGCGAGTGCTGGGGCGGGCGCCGGCCGACGCTCGTCGGTTCGTCGCGTACGTACCCCAAGCCGACGCCCTCGACACCGAGTTCCCCGTCACTGTGGAGCAGGTAGTGCTCATGGGTCGCACGCGTGCGATCGGCTGGGTGCGCCGTCCCGCACGCCGCGATCACGCGATCGCGCGCGATGCCCTCGACGAGGTTGGTCTCCTCGATTTGGCGAAGGTTCGCTTCGGCACACTTTCGGGAGGTCAACGTCAACGCGTTCTGCTCGCGAGGGCCGTCACGCAGGAGGCGCGACTCCTCCTGCTCGACGAGCCGTTCAACGGTGTCGACGCTGTCACCGTCGACGTCCTGCTCGATGTCCTCCATCGGTTGCGCGCCGGAGGCACGGCGGTCGTCATGTCGACGCACGACCTGTCGGTTGCTCATCTCGCCTGCGGCGATGCGTGCCTGCTCAACCGGCGCCAGGTCGCAGTAGGACCGATTTTGGAGGCGCTCACCCCGGCGCGGCTGGCCGAGGCCTACGGACCTCAGGCGGTGGCACTAACCACGGAGTCCACGATCATCACCACGGGTTGATGTTCCACTTCCTCCTGGATCCGTGGCATGCGCCGTACATGCGCAGGGCGCTCATCGAGATGGGTGTGCTCGCCGTCCTCGCCGGCACCGTGAGCGTGTATGTCCTTCTGCGGCGGTTGGCGTTCATCGGCGACGCGCTCACCCACAGCGTGTTCCCCGGCGTCGTGGTGGCGTTCGTTCTCGGCCAGTCGCTGTTTCTCGGTGCGCTCGTCGCGGGCGTGGTCGCTGCGCTTCTCGTCGCGGCGGTCACTCGCTCGCGCCGGATAGATGACGATGCCGCGCTCGGAGTCGTCCTGGCCACGATGTTCGCCATCGGCGTTGTGGTTGTCTCGCACCAGCGTTCCTACGCGAGCGATCTCAGCGCTTTGGCGTTCGGCCGCATCCTGGCGGTCGACACCCGCGAGATCATCGTGTCGGCCGTGGTCGCGGCACTGGTCCTCGCCGTGCTGGCGACGCTGCACAAGGAACTCGTGTTCCGGGCCTTCGACCCCGTGGCTACCGAAGCCCTTGGCTACAGGGTCGGCGCGCTCGACGTGGTCTTGAATCTGGCCATCGCGCTGGTGGTGGTGGCCGCAGTGAAGGCCGTCGGCACCGTGTTGGTCGTCGCGCTCATCGTCGTGCCCGGCGCCACGGCCCGCCTTCTTACCGATCGCCTATCCCACATGATCGTCATCGCGTGCGCGATCACGGCGTTGTGCGGTTGGGTTGGACTGGCGACGAGCTACGACATCTCGCTTCACCACGGGGTCGGCGTCGCCTCGGGCGCGACGGTCGTGGTGGCGCTCACGGTCGCGTTCGCCGGCGCCGCGCTCGCGTCGCTGTTCACGACGCGTCGAGCTCGATTGGCGCCGACGCCATGATCTATTTCCACGAGCTGGCGACATCGGCGCTACTGAGGCGGGCGGTGATGGAGGCCGTGGGGGTCGGGGCGATATGCGGCGCCCTTGGCGCGCACGTCGTGCTGCGCCGGCTGTCGTTCTTCACGGTGACGATCTCCCACGCGACGTTCCCTGGGGTCGTGATCGCCTCGATACTCGGCGCCTCGCTATTCCTCGGAGGCGCGGTGACGGCCCTGGCCGTGGTCGTGGCCGTTGGCATCGTCGGCTCCCAGCGTCGCCTCGACTCGTCGACCGCTACCGGTGTCGTCCTCGCCGGCGCGTTCGCACTCGGCGTCCTGCTGTTGTCGGCGCAACCGAGAGCCACGACCGATCTCACCTCATTCCTGGTGGGCTCGTTGCTCACCGTGTCGAACGGCGATCTGGCGGTCACTTCGGTCGTGGCCGTAGTGGTTGTCGCCGTGATGTCGGCGCTGCACAAGGAGCTGGTGCTCGGTGCATTCGACCGGGAGGGAGCAGAGGCGCTTGGGTTCCGCCCGCTGTGGCTCGATCTCGCCGTGCTCACGCTCGTGGCGATCACGGTGGTGACCGCGGTGCCCGCGGTCGGCACGATCTTGGTGGTGGCGCTGCTCGTCACGCCGGCCCTCACGGCCCGGCTGTGGACCGAACGAATCGGGTCGATGATGGTGCTCGGAGCGGCGCTCGGAGCCCTCTCTGGCTTCGTCGGACTTTGGGTCGCGACGCAAGCCCGCATCGCGGCGGGCGCGTCAGTGGTGCTCGTCTCGTCGGCCCTGCTCGCGCTGTCACTCGCGGCACGCGGAGCCCGTCGGACCTCGGTCTATGGTCGCCCCGGCCGCCCAGACGTTTCGAGCTTTGGCTCCCTGTGAGGGCACGAAGTCTCGAAACCTCCGCGGCCCCGTCGACG
>JBDUDK010000073.1:0-6010 GCA_040002995.1 Acidimicrobiales bacterium
CCGCAAACGCTGCTCACCCAAATCGACAAGGCTGAACCCATCGGGCAAACCATCGGTGACGAGCGCACCGGTCACGTGAGACACCAACACCTGACCGCCATGACCGATCGCCATCAGCCGCGCGGCCCGATTGACCGCGGGACCGAAATAGTCACCACCCCGCTCGTCCGCGTCACCCGTGTGCACACCCATCCGCACCGCCGGCAGTCCAGCCTCTCCGAGCGCGCGCTGAACCTCCGTCGCACACGCCAACGCGTTCCCCGCACGCCCAAACGCGATCGCGAACCCATCGCCACCAGTCGCGAACACGACCCCCGCGTGACGCTCGACTGCCCCGCGCACCAACTCGTCATGACGCGTCAAATCAGAGCGCATCCCGCCCACGTCGGCTTCCCACCGTCGTGTCGAAGCCTCAATATCCGTGAACAGAAACGTCACCGTTCCCGAAGGCCGCACCCCCACACCCAACCCCCTTCACCCCAACCAAAAGTCTCGCAGAACCCTTTCCACGCAACACCCAACACGAGCCTGGCCCGAACTGACGGTTCTCCCGCCCGGGCCGAGGTCGGCTATTCGGGGGCGGCCCCCCATCCGTAGAACCTGTCGCCGCGATACCCCGACGGCGGTCGCCGAGAACTCGCGTATCCCGGGATTCGACCGGGTCCGTTAGGCAAGTGCGTTAGCCCGGGACGGGGCAGGACGATTCCGAGGGTCAGTAGACGATGTCGAGCGCGTAGCGCAGCGCCCGGTCGAGTTCGGCGCGTTTTACCTCGTCCAGTCGACCAACGGGCTCTCGATCGAGATCATCGACGGGAACAGTGATGACGTTGTCGCAACTGATCGCGCATGGCACGGGCAGCCCTTGCTCGGGGCCGATCTCGACCTCGGATCGGATCCCACGCATCGTGCGGGTGATCGGCGCGCACGTGACAGTCGTCAGCACGGCCGTTGCGGCGTCTCTGGTGAGCACGCATACCGGACGGCGACCGGCGGGTGGCCCGAGGTCGGCCCAGAAGATCTGGTTTCGAGCTACCACGCCGGCGCGGTACGTGCCGCGAGCCGCGCCGCGGAACGGACCAACGCAGGATCGGGCGGCTGGCGTCGGTAGGCCGAGACGAGTTCTCGGTCGGCGCTGAGAGTCTCCTCGGCATCGATGACCGCCTGGGCGCCACGGCGCAGGAGCTCGGAGCGGTTGGTGCCGAGGGTCTTGGCGAGCTGATCGAGATGATCCACCAGGTCGTCGTCGAGTTGGACAAGCACTTCACGTCGAGCCATGACCATATGCTATTCCATATGGTCATGGCTGGCGGGCATCGAGGTTGACGTCGATCCACGGAGCCCGGCGAGCTCGCCGCGACGCATACCAGTGGTGAGCGCCAGCACCCACATTGCATGGAGGCGATCGCCGACTGTCTGTTCGATGACCGGTGGGCTTCGTCGGTGCTCCAGGTGCGCATCTCCGCCGCTCCGACTCGGGCCCTTTCACGACCAAGACCGGGTTCCTCGCGATGAGGGCCCACGCGACGTCGCTCCTCCGTGCGGGTGAGCGCACTGCGAAGGCGCGACGCGACGACCGACTGCGGCAGAAGCGCTAGCAACCGTTAGCAAACGGCTCCGGCGCAAAACCCGAGCCGAGTGAGGGAAATCGGCCGTGAACTGGACCGATATCAGCGCGCTCGGGGCGACTCGAACGCCCAACCTTCTGATCCGTAGTCAGATGCTCTATCCATTGAGCTACGAGCGCAGCGGCGCAGGAGTCTAGGGCGCACTCAGTCAGCTCGGAAGCGGTTAGAGGCCCCAGGGGGCCCAGCCCGAGCGTTGGTACAAGGCGTAGGCCACGACCGTGTTAACGGTCGGATCTGTGAGCTGCGACGCGGTGTAGCCGAGCGCCGTGATCGTCGCGTCGTGGGCTTTCGCATAGATCTGGAACAGGCCCGTACAGCACCAGTTCTGGGCGTTTGGATTCAAACTCGACTCGCGGCGGGCAACCGAGATCGCCTTGTCCGCGATGTCGGCCGGGAAGATGCTTCGGATGATGGCGATGATGTCGTCCGGTGTGTACGGGCCGCCCGGTGTCACCGCCGGCGGGGCGGCCGTGACGGGAATCGGCACGGTCGTGACCGGTGTGACCTTCGGCTTCGTGGCCGGCTTCGTCGTTCTTGTCGTCGGCGTTGGTGTCGGCGGTTTAGTTGTCGTGGCTTTCGGCTTTGCCGTCACTGTTGGCCGCGGGACCGTGGTGGTAGCCGCGTCGGCCTTGACCTCAGCATCAACTCGAGCTCGCGCGTTCATCTCGGTGCGAGCGTTCGAGAGGGCAGCCGCCACAAACCCGTTCGGGTTCGCGAGCCCGCGCGCCACAGGGGCAACTGGAATCGACCGGGGAAGCGAGAACGAGAGCGCCGAAGAGTTGGCTACCGCTCGGGGGGCCGCGACGACCCGCACCGGGCTCGGCGAGACCACAGCCAGGGGAACCGGACCTCCTCCTGACGAGCTCACGAGGACCGGAATGGCGACGAGCGTGGCCACGACAACGGGAGTTAATCGGATCAGCAGCGCCGTCCGGCGTGACCGCCGAACCCTGCGCATCGCCCTCAGTTGCCGCACCCGTACTCCCCTCCGAAGGCCCTGGCCGGCACCGGGGAGGTGCCGTGGGAGGGGCAGGAAGCACGCGCGCCGCGGGAAAGCGCGGCGTCGGCAGCCCAAGAACGCCCCTGGCCGACCTGGAAGGTCTAGCCGGTGACGTAACGCGAAAGCAATACAACGGACCCGGCGGGAAGGTCCGAGCGGAGAGGGTGGGATTTGAACCCACGGTCCGAGTTACCCCGGACAACGCCTTAGCAGGGCGCCCCATTCGGCCTCTCTGGCACCTCTCCAGCGACAACGGGATCGTACACGGCCGCGAAAAGGTGGCTCAGGTGCAGGGTGAGACCCGTAGCGTGAACCGCCCGTGGGCGTGATCGAGGTAAGCCACCTCTCCTGGAGCCGGCCCGGCGGCGCGCAACTCCTCACCGACGTTTCCTTTCGGGTGGGCGACGGGGAGCACGCCGCCCTCGTCGGCGCGAACGGCGTCGGCAAGACGACCCTTCTCCGGCTCCTCACCGGTGAGGCGACCGGTCACACCGGCACGGTCAGAGTCGACGGCCACCTCGGCGTGATGAGCCAGCTGGTCGGATCGATCCGCGACGACACGACCGTGCGTGACCTTCTCGTCACGCTCGCGTCGGTGCAGGTCGGGCGCGGGGCCCAGCACCTCGCCGCCGCCGAGCGGGCGATGGTCGACCATCCTGGCGACGTCGAGGTGTCGGTGCGGTATGCGCAGGCCTTGGCCGACTGGGGCGAGGTCGGCGGTTACGAGGCCGAGATCTTCTGGGACTCTTGCACGACGAGGGCGTTCGGCGAGCCCCTCGAGCGCGTGTCCGACCGACCGCTGTCGACCCTGTCGGGAGGTGAGCAGAAGAAGCTGGCCCTGCACGCGCTCCTCCACGGCGACGCCGACGTCCTGCTCCTCGACGAGCCCGACAACTTCCTCGACATCGCGGGCAAGCGATGGCTGGAGAGTGAGCTGCGCGGCTGCCGTAAGACAGTGCTCTATGTGAGCCACGATCGCGGACTCCTCGCGGCGACAGCGACACGGGTCGTGACGATCGAGGCGAAGGGGGCGTGGACGCACGGCGGCCAGTTCGCGGGCTACCACGACGCGCGCGTGGCGCGTCTCGAACAACTCGAGAAGGACGAGGGCCTCTACGAACGCGAGCGCGAGCGTCTCGTCGAGCATGTCAGAGAAATGCGCCGGCGCGCCAAGATCTCCGAAAAGTTCGCCTCGCGGCTGAGGGCCGCCGAGAGTCGTCTGCGTCATTTCGACCAACGAAACCCGCCGCCTGAGATGGTGGTCGAGCAACGCGTCGACATGCGCCTCACCGGCGGGCGTACCGGCAAGAAGGCGCTCACGATGGAGCAGCTAGAGATCGACGGCCTAACCGACCCCTTCGATGCGGAGATCTGGTTCGGTGAGCGCGTGGCCGTCATCGGGCCGAACGGCAGCGGCAAGAGCCACTTCCTCCGGCTGCTCGCCGGCGAACCCATCGCCCACCGAGGCAACTTCACGCTAGGCGCACGCGTGGTGCCTGGCTACTTCAATCAGACCCACGATCAGCCCGAGCTACACGGGCACACACTCCTGGAGATCCTCGAGGGGTACGACCTCGTTCGCGGGCCGGCGATGTCGCGCCTACGGCGCTACGAACTCCACGGCTGCGCGGAGCAACCGTTCGAGACATTGTCGGGCGGGCAGCAAGCTCGGTTCCAGATCCTGCTCCTTGAATTAGGTGGGGCCACGCTCCTCCTGCTCGACGAGCCCACCGACAACCTCGACCTTGTCTCGGCCGAGGCGCTCGAACACGCGCTCGGCGAGTTCGAGGGCACGGTCGTCGCGGTGAGCCACGATCGCTGGTTTCTCCGCCGCTTCGAACGGTTCTTGGAGTTCGCCTCGGATTGCTCGGTCGCCGACCATCTCGAGGCGCCTGCGCTCTATCGATAGGCCTCGTGTACGGGCGCTTACTAGCGTTGCGGGTTATGAGCGAGACCTCCGACGTGCAAACCGCAGGCGCGCGGTGGGAGCCGCCCGCCGCCCAATGTCCGGCTGGCCCCGTCTTGTTGGTCGGCACTCGGAAAGGCGCCTGGCTGCTCGCGGCCGACGCGGAGCGGCGCTCGTGGTCGGTGGCCGGACCCATGTTCCTCGGCCACATCATCCAGCACGTCGTGCTCGATCCTCGTGATCGCCAGACGTTGTTGGTGGGGTCGCGTACCGGCCATCTCGGCCCTACCGTCTTTCGCTCGCGCGACCTCGGTCAGACCTGGGAAGAGGCGAGTCGACCGCCCGCGTTCGACACAGGTGACTCATTCGGGCGCAGCTTGCGCAGTGTGATCTGGCTCGCCCCCGGACACCCTGACGACCCCGGTGTCTGGTACGCGGGCGGTTCGCCGCAGGGCCTGTTCCGCAGCGACGACGGCGGCGACACATGGGCGCCCGTGTCGGGTTGGAACGAACATCCGCTATGGGGAACCTGGGCGGAATGGCCCGACGAGGGGACGCCCGACGGGTCGATACTCCATTCGATGATCGTCGACCCGCGCGACAGAGAGCATCTGTTCATCGGCCTCTCCGGCGGGGGCGTGTTCGAAAGCGTCGACGGCGGCAAGGACTGGAGGCCACTGAACGAAGGATCGGTCGCCACGTTCCTGCCGGATCCGGAGCCAGAGTTCGGTCACGATCCGCACTGCGTGCGACTGCATCCCCTGCGTCCCGACCGGCTCTACCAACAGAACCACTGCGGCATCTACAGGATGGAGAGGTCGGAGGGGCGTTGGGTGCGCATAGGCGACAACATGCCCGCCGAGGTTGGCGACATCGGCTTCCCGATCGAGCTCCATCCGCGTGACCCCGACACCGCGTGGGTGTTCCCGATGGACGGCACCGACGTGTGGCCACGCACGAGTCCCGACGGGCGGCCGGCGGTCTACATCACTCGCGATGCCGGTTCGTCGTGGACGCGTTGTGACACGGGACTACCTCCGCGCGCGTGGTTCACGGTGAAGCGCCAGGCCATGACGGTCGACACCGGCGACCCCGTTGGCGTCTATTTCGGGACGACGAGCGGTGAGGTGTGGGGCAGCACCGACGAGGGTCGTACATGGACGTTGATCGTCCAGCATCTCCCGGAGATTTACTCGCTCGAGTTCGGCGACCCCATCGACCGGTCGTGAGGGTCAGGATCCCCACTCCCCTGCGCTCGTACACCGCGCAGCAAACCACAGTGGAGGCGCAGGGGGCGACGGTGGCCGAGTTGCTCGCCGACCTCGACCGGCAGTTCCCGGGCATCCGCTTCCGCATGGTCGACGAGCAGGGGCAGTTGCGTACACACATGAAGGTGTTCGTGAACCAGGACGCCACCCGCGATCTCACGACATCGGTGGGCGGCACCGACGAAGTCACGATCATGCAAGCTCTGTCGGG
>JBDUDK010000012.1:0-20040 GCA_040002995.1 Acidimicrobiales bacterium
ACCGCCGCCGGTGCAGAAACGAAGACCACGCACATGCCGTCGCCGGTGTGCTTGAACACCGTGCCGCCGTGCCGCTCGACCACCGAACGGAGCAGCTGATCGTGCGCGGCCAACGCATCGGCCATCGCGCGACCGTCGAGCTGCCAGCGCTCGGTCGAGCCCTCGATGTCGGTGAACAGAAAGGTGACCGTGCCTGACGGCCGCCCAACGACAGTCACGCGTCTGTCGTCCCGATCACAGGAAGTCGAGAAGGAGCGCGTTCAGCTGGTCGGGGGCCTCGACGGGTATCCAGTGAGAGACACCGTCAATCCGCTCGTAGCGGAAGTCCCCTGAAACATTCGATGCTGAGCGGGTCATCTGTCCTTCCGTCAACGCCATGTCGGCGGAGCTCCACACGCCCATCACCGGGCACGCCACGGGCGGGAACACGAATGCGCTGTCACCTACCCAACTGGACGGCGGCACGTTCGCGCGGTACCAGCCAAGGCTCGCTTCCAGTCGTCCGGGCCTTGAGAGATCGGCGATCCACCGATCGAGGTCGTCCGCTCGCCGTACGCCGCTGGTGACCCACGCCCGGAGGTTGGCCCAGTCGTCGGCTCGGAGCCACTCCTCGGCGACGCCTTCGAACTGGAAGAACAGCATGTACCAAGACTTTTCGCGCTGCTCGAAGTCCTCACCCACAAACGTGGCGGGATGGCCGACTGAGATGCCGACATACCGCTCGACGCGGTCGGCGGCAAAGGCCGCGAGGGCCCATCCGAGCGCAGAGCCCCAGTCGTGGCCGACCAACGCCATGCGACCGATCTTGAGGTGGTCGCAGAGACCCAGCACGTCGGCCGCGCTGTTGAGGATCTGGTAGGAGTCGACGTCCGCGGGTGCATCCGACTCCCCGAAGCCGCGGAGATCGGGTGCGATCACCCGCCGGCCAGCATTGACGAGCGTCGACACCTGATTGCGCCACAGGTCAGCGGAATCAGGAAATCCGTGCAGCAGAACGACCGGCGATCCCTCGCCTTCATCGACGTAGGCCAGTTTGATCCCGTTGATCTCAGCGTGTTTTCGTCGAAGGTCGCGCGTCATCGCCGCAATCTATGTCTTGGTGCTACACCTTCCGAAGGGTCATGGGATCGGTGGTTGGTAGTGGGAGACCAGGCCGGAGTCGAGGACTCCACTGAGGACGTCGTGCTCGCGGATGCCGTCGCGGGCGGCCCTGATGACCTCTATCGACGCGAGTACCTGGCGATGATGCGGTTGGCGGTGGCGATGGTCGACCTCGTGACGATTGGTGAAGAGATCGTTCAGGACGCGTTCGCCGAGGTCGTGCTCCGATGGGACCGCCTCGACAAACCCGGCGCCTATCTGCGGACATGTGTCGTCAACTCCTGTCGCAAGGAGCTACAACGGAGGAAGCGCACGCGCCGTGTGCCAGAGCGGGCCGAGGAAACCGCCACGCTTGACGCGTCCGATCTCAGTGTTCTCGCCGCGGTGCGTTCGCTGCCGCCGCGTCGGCGCGCCGTTGTGGTGCTTCGCTTCTATGAGGATCTCACCGAGTCCCAGATCGCCGAGTTGCTTGGCATACGGGTGGGCACCGTCAAGGCCACACTCCGCCAAGCCCTCGCCCAGCTCCGCAAGGTGGTTGACCATGACTGATCTCGAAGCCCGTGTGCACCGCGCGCTCCATCATCAGGTCGATCGAACGGTCAGCCATCCGAACCCCGCCGACCTCCGCGCACGGGTCAGTCGGGCAAAGCTTCGCCGTCAACGCAGGCGGATCGCCGGCGGTTCGCTTGCCGTCGTCGCGGCGACCGTTGGCACGATCGCCTATCAGCAGTCCGGATCGGGCCCGAGCGCGACGGCGAACGTCGGTGCGTGTCCGTTCATGCGGTATCTGCCGTTCAAACTCACCTACCTACCGGGCGACGCTTCGCTTCCCGCCCAGCCCCTCCTATTTGGCGCGAGAAACTTCTCGTTCTGGGTGTTTCCCGGCGGCGAGATCGAGATCGTGCGGGGAGCCGACCTTCCCCAAATACGCGAGCCGACCCAACCCATCGTCGTGCTGGGCCACGCCGGCCGCATCGGCACGATTTCCGACGGGTACTCAGTTGAGTTCAACCTCGACGACTCAAACGACACGTGCACGCAGTGGGCACTCATCTCCCACCCAGGCACCACGCTGGACGAGACGCGCGCCATCGCCGAGGGCCTCGTTGCCGCATAGGAGACATCTCTCCTCAGAGGTCGGGGACCAAGCCCTCGACGATGAACTGTCCGGCCGCCAGTCGCACCGGCAGGATCTGGACCACGGCGCTCGTCGGCAGCGGGCCGTAGAGGTGCGGAAACTCCTCCGCACCGCCGTCCAGACCCTCGACCTTCAATGGGCTATTCACCCGTTTCGGATCGATCACGAGCACGACGACCGCCACCGACGAGTCGCCGTAGAGGAGCGCGCCGATGCGCTCGACTTGATGAGCGAAGGACGCGTGGATGAAGCCGACGTCGTCCAAGCGCGCTCCACGAGTCGACACGCGGTACTCGCCCGACGTCTGCGCGTCCTCCCAATCAGTCTTGAACGCGATGTGGTAGATCACCCAAACACTTCGCCGAAGAGATCGATCATGGCCGGCCACGATCGCTCGTCGGTCAGCTCGTGGTATTCATAGGCGATTAACACCGCAGGCCGCACCCCCTCGCCACCATCGGGGCGAAGCTATCGGCACTGGCTACCCTCCGCGACATGTTCACTGGACTCGATCGCGCGCGCCAACAGTTCGCCGACCGGAACCCCGGCAGCAGGCAGTACTACGAGGAGGCCAGTCGGTATTTGCCGGGCGGTCACACCCGAACAGTGCTTACCCACCCCCCGTTTCCGTTGGCGTTCGTCTCCGGACAGGGCGCGATGCTGACCGATGTCGACGGCCACACCTATATCGACCTACTCGGTGACTACACCGCGGGCTTGCTGGGGCACAGCGAGCCGCGCGTCTTGGATGCCGTCACCACGGCCCTCCACACAAACGTCAGTGTTGGTGGAATCCATCCCGGCGAAGCGGTACTCGCCCGTTTGATGTGCGAACGGTTCGCCCTCGACCGCGTGCGTTTCACCAACTCGGGAACCGAGGCCAACCTCATGGCCATCACCACTGCCATGCGGGCGACAGGACGGTCGAAGATCCTCGTGTTCCACGGCGGCTACCACGGCGGGGTGCTCTATTTCTCCACCGGCCCGGCGAAGTGGAACGCCCCGTACAAGTTCGTGATCGGTCCTTACAACGATCTCGCGAGCACCCGGACCCTCATCGCGGAGCACGCCGACGATCTGGCTGCCGTGCTGATGGAACCCATGCTCGGATCGGGCGGTTGCATACCCGCCACACCGGAGTTCGTCCAGGGTGTCTTCACCGCGGCTCGCGCCGTCGGTGCCGTGTGCATCGCCGACGAGGTCATGACGTCGCGTCACGGCCGCCACGGCCTGCTGCGTCTCCTTGGTGCGCAGGCCGACATCATCACGTTCGGGAAGTACATCGGGGGCGGCTTCTCGTTCGGCGCGTTCGGTGGTGTGGCCCCGCTTCTCGATCAGTACGACACGAGTCCGCAGGCCGGGCGGCAAGAGGTCATCGCCCATGCCGGCACCTTCAACAACAACGTGGCGACGATCACGGCAGGGGTGGTGGTCCTGCGCGACGTCTTCACGGCCGATGTCGCCGAGGCGCATACGGCGCGCGGAGACGACTTCCGCGAGCAGGTCGCGTCGGTGCTCGCCCGGCATTCACTTCCGATGAGCGTCTCTGGCTACGGCTCGATGATGTCGCTACACGCCAGCGCCGCTTCGCCCAAGACGGTGGCCGACACGGCCGGTCGTGATCAGATCCTCCAGGAACTCGTCTATCTCGGTTTGCTCGAGCACGGCGTGTACACCGCGGCGCGCGGGATGGTGAACGTCGGCCTCGCCCACACCGACGATCAACTCGCCGTCGCGCTAGACGCGCTCGACGACACGCTGCGCGAGATCAGCGGACGGTGAGCGAGTTCACAGCGCGTCGAGGCCGGCCTCCCCGGTTCTGATTCGATAGGCGGCGTCGATGGGGAGGATCCACACCTTCCCATCGCCGATCTGGCCGGTGCGGGCGCGCTCGATGATCTCGTGGGCCACGCGGTCGGCCTCCGAGTCGTCGACGAGGATCTCCAGGCGCATCTTCGGCACGAAGTCGATCTTGTATTCGGCGCCGCGGTACACCTCGGAGTGACCGCGCTGCCGGCCGAACCCGCGTACCTCCGAGACCGTCATCCCGTGCACACCGATGTCGATCAACGCACTCTTGACTTCGTCGAGCTTGAACGGCTTGACGACTGCGACGATCAGCTTCATCTTCACTTCCTCTCAGGCGCGTTCGAGCGAGTAGCCCGTCTCGGAATGTTGGGTCAGGTCGAGTCCCGTGATCTCCTCCTCGTCCGACGCCCTAATCCCTCTCGGCAGTGCCTCCCGCAAAACGATTCCAATGAGTCCGGAGACGACAAAGGAAAACGCCAAGACCACGACGACCGCCAGCAGTTGTTCGCCGAAGAGACCCCAACCACCGCCGAAGAAGACGCCATCGGTGCCGGCCTCGTTCACGGACGTATCCGCGAAGAAACCGAGCAGAAGCGATCCGAGGACTCCGCCGACGAGGTGCACGGCGACGACGTCGAGCGAGTCGTCGTAGCCGAACCGGAACTTGAGACTGATCGCGAGAAAGCACACCACGCCCGCCGCCAGTCCGATCGCAACTGGTGCGAGGCCACCGACGAAGCCTGCGCATGGCGTGATCGCGACCAGACCGGCCACGGCGCCCGACGCGGCGCCCAGCGTGGTGGCGTGACCGGCCTTGCCGCGTTCGACGATGAGCCAGCCGAGCATGCCCGAGGCGGCGGCGACGAAGGTGTTGAGGAAAGCCTGCGCGGCGACGCCGTTGGCGGCGAGAGCCGAGCCGGCGTTGAACCCGAACCACCCAAACCACAGGATCCCCGTACCGAGAAGGGTCAACGGCAGCGAGTGAGGCGGCATCGGTTCCTGCGGCCAGCCGCGGCGCTTACCCAGGAGCAAGATGAGCGCAAGCGCACCGGCACCGGCATTCACATGTACGACCGTGCCGCCGGCAAAGTCGAGGGCACCGCGCTTGGCGAGCCAGCCGCCGGCGAACACCCAGTGCGCCACTGGCAGGTACACGAGCAGCGACCACGCCGTGATGAACCCGACCCAGGCAACCCAACGCATCCGGTCGGCGATCGCGCCGGTGATCAGCGCGGGCGTGATCACCGCGAAGGTCAGTTGAAACGCCACGAACGCGAGTGTGGGAATGGTGCCCGACACCCCGTTGGTGAGGCCTTTGAGTCCTGCGAAGTCGAAGTTGCCGATGACGCCCCCATTGCCGGCGTCGCCGAACGCGAGGGTGTAGCCGATGAGCACCCACAACACGGTCACGATGCCCATGGCGAAGAAGTTCTGCATGAGCATGGCGAGGACGTTCTTGCTGCGGACCATGCCTCCGTAGAAGAGGGCGAGGCCCGGTGTCATGAACAAGACGAGGGCCGAGGCGACGAGCACCCAGGCGGTATCACCCGTGTCGATCGGCACGAGAGCAACCTCCACGATCAGAGGCGGGCGCAGCACCGCCAGGTCCAAGTACAAATGGGGTCAGATTCGGCGCGCCAGGCGCGCGCAAGAAATCGCCTGAAAGCGACTAGGCGAGAGTTCTAACCGGTGGACCCCGTGGCCCCGTGGCGTCGCACCAGATGATCTGCGGCGCGGGCCCGCGCGCCTTCCGCCGGCTCAACCGCAGCCACGAGCCGGGAGCGCCCGCGACGGCGGCCGCCGACCGCGAACCCGCCACGCGTGACCAGGTTCGAGTGACCCCCGTGATCACGACCCGCACGGCGACGGGGACCCCCGCGGGCGCGATGGTGCCGTGGAGGTCGACACCGCGTCGGACGACCGGTGTTCGTGCCGCGGCGACGTCAAACGCAACACACGAGACTGCCGCCAGGCCGAGCGAGGCGCCGAGCACCGCGACGATGAGCTTCGTCACCTTCGGCGCCCCATCTGGTGCACCTTAGGGCGGCTCCGGAGCACTCTTCGCGTGCAGTTGCACGCCGACCTGCTCGGGGATCCGAAGGTGCCATTCATCGCCCGCCAGTTCTGAGCGGGTGACACGGACCTCCCCGCCTTCCTGGCCCTGCGTCGTGAAGCGAAACACCCAGACGTCGCCGATGTCGTAGACGTCTTGGGCAACGGTGGTGCCGTTCCGGCGCGCTGTAGTGACGGCCATCCAGCCTGTTCGCCCGGCGTCGCTGACCTCGATCTTGAGGTCATAGACATTGGGATTCTCGAACGCGATGTTCTCGATGAAGCTGGGCTGGAAGGCGATGCGGCTCAGGGGAAGCACCGTCGCCACAATCAGAAGAGTGATGAGCGCGTCGAGTGGTCGGATGCGGCGCAGCAGCGCGCCCCCTGCGGCGGTCGCGATAGGCGTACGGCGGTCGGCGGACTCATGGATCACGCGTCTCCTCTTGGAAAGCTCGAACGAGTACTCGCCCGCACGCTCCTTGCGCGCGGACGCGGGGGTTCAGCTAGGAAGAGTGAGCAACGCGAAAGGAGGAGCCCGCTGCGGCGCCTGCCAAGTGCCGGCCTTGTGGTAGGGCGCGGTAGCGCCCTTGCGCGTCGTGAAACGAGCGAGTGCAAGAACGGCGAACGCCAGCGCGCTGATGAGCGCACCAGTGAATGGCCACTTCTGTTTGGCCGAGCGTCCCTTCGCGATCTGCTCCGACGACTTGTCGACTTCGGAGCGCATCGCGACACCGTCGACGCC
Organism: Acidimicrobiales bacterium; assembly: GCA_040002995.1. Classification (GTDB taxonomy): domain Bacteria; phylum Actinomycetota; class Acidimicrobiia; order Acidimicrobiales; family Ilumatobacteraceae; genus JBDUDK01. The sequence goes on from JBDUDK010000012.1 coordinate 6,843, forward strand.
CATTTGCACCGCTACGAGCGCGGCACCACCATCTGGGTTGGAAGCGTTGGGATGAGGTGGTGAGCCAAAGCCGGCGAGTCCGAGCGTCACGAAGATGAGACAGCAGACCCCCGTCAGGGCGACGCATCGAGCCCGGTACTCTCGCACCGCCATGACTGTAGTTGTGAGCCGGCTGGTAGTCGGCCGGGATCTCCGCGTGAAACTACTTGCTTGAGCTCACCCTCGGTCGTGCGCGCGCGTATCGCCCCAGTTAACGGTTGCCGCCGGGTTCCCAGAGCGTCTTGGCGTAGTCGGCCTCGAGCAGCTCGTCGAGCGACGCCGTGGTGAGGTCAGCAGGAAGCGCGATCTGATCGCGAAGTATGCAACCGAGCGTGGGCAACGATGCCCGGTCGGGCCACGTCTGGTGGCTCCACAGTTCGCTGCGGCGGAACGCCTTGGCGCAGTGCATGTATTGCTGAGTGATCGTGACGCCGATCGCGGCCTTGGGCCGGCGGTCCTTCACCGCGCACGCGTCGAGCACGGCGGGGTCGGTCGTGATGCACGCGTGCCCGTTGACGCGCAGCGTTTCGTCGACGCCCGGCACGAGGAACAACAGGCCGATCCCCGACCCCCGCACGATGTTGGTGATCGAGTCGAGAAGGTTGTTTCCGGAGAGGTCGGGAATCGCGAGGCGTTGATCGTCGAGCACGACCACGAACCCCGCCGGCCCGCCCTTTGGTGATACATCGTTCGTGCCGTCGCTGCTCGCGGTACCGACGAGTACGAACGGCGCGGCGTCGATAAAGGCGCGGGCGTGTTGATCGAGGCCGCCGAGCACCTTCTGGGTCACGATGTTGCTGGGCTGGCGGTACAGCTCCCGAAGCTCGGTCTCGGTCGCCACTACGCCGGAAAACGAATCGTCGCTCACCGCGCGACGGTAGCGTCCGCTCACGAGCGACGTTGGGCCAGATTTGTCACAGGCGGGCGGCCCTCGTGGTGAGGTAGTGCTGCTCTCGCAAGTTTGCTGTGCGGGCCGCGGCGGCACGGAACTCAGTGATGGCGGTGGCGCTGTCGCCATCCATTTCGAGGAGGTGGGCGCGGACGGAATGGAGGCGGTGGTGGTCGCCGAGCCGCTCGTTGAGACCGTCAAGGAGCGCGAGTCCGGCGCTCGGCCCGTGCGCCATGGCGGTGTCGACGGCCCGGTTGAGCGTCACCATGGGGTTGCCCGTCATCCCTTCGAGCAGGCCGTACAGCGAAAGGATCTCCGACCAGTTGGTGTCTTCATGGCGGGCCGCCTGGTCGTGGACGGCCGCGATCGCCGCCTGTGGCTGGTACTCGCCCATTTGCCCGCGCCGCAATGCGTCGGTGATCAGAGCCACTCCCTCCGCGATGAGAACACGGTCCCAGAGGCTGCGGTCCTGCTCGGCAAGCGGGACGAGTTCGCCGTCGGCACGTGTGCGCGCGGGACGCCGAGCATCGGTGAGGAGCATGACGGCGAGCAGGCCGGTCAGCTCGGGGTCGTCCGCCGCGGCCGTGTGCACGAGTCGGGTCAGACGGATGGCCTCGCCGGAGAGGTCGGTGCGGGCGAGGTCAGGGCCGCTGCTGCTGGCGTAGCCCTCGTTGAAGAGGAGATACAGCGAATGAAGCACCGATCGCAGGCGCTCGGCCCGCGTGTCGGGCGATGGGAGCGTGAACGGCTTGTCCGATGCTTTGATCGTGGCCTTAGCCCGGCTGATGCGCTGGGCCATTGTCGCCTCGGGCACCAGAAACGCGGTCGCGATCTCGCGGGTGGTGAGACCGCCGACGGCCCGCAGCGTGAGGGCGATGGCCGACGCCGGCGTCAGTGACGGGTGGCAGCACATGAACATGAGGATCAGCGTGTCGTCGTGCCCCGACGTCGGTTCCGGGTGAGAGAGCGACCAAGAGGCGGCGAGGTCCTCGCGCCTCCGACGGGCGTCGTCTCGTCGAAACTCGTCGGCCATTCGTCGCGACGCGACCCGGATGAGCCACGCGAGCGGATTGTCGGGCTCCCCGTCGCTGGGCCATGTCGTGGCGCCGGCGGCGAGAGCCTCCTGCACGGCCCTCGGTGCTCGCGGTGGGGGTCACACCTCGGGGTCGGGCGCGCTCAACACTTGGCGCACCTCGATGGCCTGACGGATCGGCACCCCGTTCGGCCCCGGCGCCGACGACGCCTGCGCGCGATCTCGATGGCCCGTTCGAGCGTCTCGACGTCGATCATCCGGTAACCGGCGAGCAGCTCTTTGGACTCCGGGTAGGGCCGTCGGTGATGACGGGTGCGCTCTTGCCGTCGGAGACCACGAACTTGGCCCGATCGGGACCCGACAACCCTTGCGCATCGACGAGCTCACCGCGCTCGGTGAGTTGCTCGTTCAGCGTCTGCTGAAACTCGATATGGGCCTTGATGTCGGCAGGGTTTCCACTCCGTCATCGGCGGGCAGTGGGACTCGGCCCCTCCGTAGTTCTGCAGCAGCATGAATCGCATCGCTCCATCCTTCCTGGTTATGCGGCGCTTTGGTGCGTCGCTCACCTTGATGTCGGAGCTGCGTTCGATTTCTCGACATAGTGGCTCCATGGCGCGGACGTTCGGTCTTGGGCGAGGCAAAGTCTTTCCGGCCGCCAAGGCGAGGTCGCTGCTCAGTCCGTTGCGCCGGATCGTGCAGTCGCCGAGGCGCGCGGTGGATCGGATGGGCCTCGACGACGACGCGCGTGCTCTCGAGATCGGTTGCGGGCCCGGTTATTTCAGCCCCGAGCTGGCGCGCGCCGTGCGCCGTGGGCTCGTCGTCCTGCTTGATCTACAACTCGAGATGCTGCATATCGCTCACAATCGACTCGCGCATGTGGCCAATGCGGTCTACACGCAAGCGGACGCCACGCACCTTCCGTTTCGTGCGGAGTCGTTCGACGCCGTGCTGGTTGTGTTGATGCTCGGCGAGGTTCCCGATCAAGGCGCGTGCCTCTCGGAGATCCGACGAGTTCTGCGTCAGGACGGCGTGCTCACGATCGCGGAGACCCGCCGAGACAGCGACTTCATCGCGCTACCCGCGCTGCGGACGCTCGTCGAGCCGCTTGGCTTTCGGTTCATCGACCGCCGAGGCATGCGCTGGGAGTACACAGCCCGCTTCGCGCGTGTCTAACGAGATCTCAGCAGCTCTCAGACTTCATCCACGGGAGCTCGTCGAACGTCATCTGCGGCACATCACTGATGCGAAGGGGAACGACGTCTGCCACCGGCTGGTGTCGGCGTCGTCGTCTGAACGACCGCATCAACGCTGCCCAGGCGAGGCGCCGGACCCCTTGGGCGGGCGGCGGCACTGCACGCTCGCTGGCGAGCGCATCGGCCAGCCCGTTCGTAAGCAGGCCGATGAGTTGAGGCACGTCGTCGACACTGACTCGCGTGGCAGCGATACACCCGTTGTTATCCCAGTGGCTGAGGACGAACGTCGAGCGGTCCGCGTGCCAGGTGACTCGGATGTACGTGCCGTTGTCGCGGACGTCGGCAATGAGGACACGATGCGGGAAGTTGGCTACCTCCGCCACGGCGCCATTGTCTCCTGTCGTCTACTACAGGTCAACGGTGCCGGTGACGCACGTGACGGTGCTGCCCCCGACCCAAACGTCGCTGTCATCACCGTCCCACGTGATGTGCACGCGTCCGGCTCGTTCTACGGCGGTCCCTTGGCTGGCCACGTACGGGGCCGTCACTTGTCCTGACCGGAGCAACCATTGCGCGAGTGACGCGTTGAGACTGCCGGTCACCGGGTCCTCGGTGGTGACGCCGTTCTTCGGAAAGAAACCGCGCACCTCGTAGGCGAACGGCGAGCCCGGCGGATACATCCCGACGACGCCGATGTCGAGCTCCTCCACGAAACCGGGGCGTACGGCGAGTACGGCGTTAGCGTCGGCGAGCCTGACCGCGACCCAGCCCGGCCCGTTATCGACCCATTGGGCCTCAACCACCTCTCCGCGATCGATGCCCAGGATTCCGGCCACGCGGCCGACGAGAGCCTCGTCGACTCGTCCGCTCCGGACAAGAGGAGGCGCCGCGAAAGCGAGTCGCCCCGACCCCGGGCGCACGGTGATCAGCCCGGCCCCGCATTCCTGTACGACGTGGTCGGGATGCGCGGGCTTCTCGCCGCTGGCGAGCCAGGCGTGGCACGAGCCCAGGGTCGGATGACCGGCGAAGGGCAGCTCGAGCGTCGGCGTGAAGATCCGTACCCGATAGTCGGCTGCCGCGTTCGTGGGTCGGAGCAGGTACGAGGTTTCTGACAGGTTCATCCAATTGGCGAACCGCTGCATCTCATCCGTCGTGAGCCCTTCACCGTCGAGCACCACCGCGAGCGGGTTGCCCGCGTAGGCCTCGGCGGTGAACACGTCGACTATCAGGAACGGGCGTTGTCGCATGAAGCCGGAGTGTGGCACCCGGTTGCATGTCGGGCCCCGTGATTTGCACGATGGCGTCGGCGGGCAGCTCGTAGCCTCACCGCTATGGCGGGCTCATCCGATGAGGAGATTGAGGGGGCGGTCATCGGCGGGCCGAGAGTGCACAACGACACCATTCATCTCGCTGACTGCGACGAAGCATGGCCCGAGTGGTTCGCGCGCGAAGCCACCCGCATTCGGGCGGCACTGGGGCACGGAGCACTGAGTGTCGAGCACGCCGGCTCGACGTCGGTACCGGGGCTCGCCGCCAAGCCGATCATCGACATCGTTCTCACCGTGGCCGACTCCAGTGACGAGCCCGCTTACGTGCCCGCCTTGGAGGCGGCGGGCTACGTGCTGCAGATAAGGGAGCCCGAGTGGTTCGAGCATCGAGTGTTCAAGGGCCCCGATGTCAACGTCAACATGCACGTCTTCAGTCGCGGTTGCTCCGAGGTTGACCGCATGCTCATGTTCCGCGATCACCTCCGTGAAAACGACGCCGACCGCGAGCTCTACGAACGCACCAAACGTGAGCTGGCTGGGCGTCGTTGGAAATACGTCCAGCACTACGCAAACGCGAAGTCAGAGGTCGTGGCCGAGATCATGACCAGAGCGGTGCGTCCGCGGTACGGGAGGCTCGTCGTTCTCAACGGTGTGTCCAGCGCGGGAAAGACCACGCTGGCGTCCGCGTTTCGCAAGGCGAGAGCGGCAGTCGGCGAGTTCTGGTTCCTCGTCGGTATCGACGACGTCTTGTCGAAGCTGCCTGAGCAGTGGGTGGACCTGGGCTTGGCGGGCGGGGAGGGGCCGCACGCGAACGACGGAATGCGGTTCGAAGCCGGCCCGAACGGCGTCACCCTCCGCGTGGGTACCGTCTGTCGGAGGCTGTTCGAGGTCTACCACCGGACGGTTGCCGCGGCGGTGAGGTCGGGATTGAACGTAATCGTTGACGATGTCGTCGTCGACGACGCGACTCGTGAGGATTGGTTCCATGTGCTCGACGGCCTTGATCCGACGTGGGTGGCGATCCATTGCGCGCCCGAGGTCGCTGATCAACGTGAGCGAGATCGAGGCGACCGGCCTATCGGCATGGCGCGCGTGCAACAGGACGTGATCCATCGAGGCATCCCATACGCTGTCGAGATCGATACGGGCACCTTGAATCTGGACGACGCGCTCACCGCGTTACTTCACGGACTGGCTCTCGCGTGACAGGGGACGAAATGCTCGACATCAGCGGACAGTGCGGCGCGTCGTTCGGGGCGGTGAAGGACGCGTTCGCGGCGAACTTCGAGCAGAACGACGACGTGGGCGCGTCGGTAGCGGTGACGATCGATGGCGAGTTGGTCGTCGACCTGTGGGGTGGCCACCAGGACGTGGCGGCCACGAAGCTGTGGGAGCGGGACACGATCATCAACGTCTTTTCGACCACGAAGACGATGAGTTGCCTGTCACTGCTTGTGCAGGTCAGTCGAGGTTTGGTCGACGTCGACGCTCCGGTCGAGCGGTACTGGCCCGAGTTCGGCGCCGCCGGCAAAGACAACGTCCTCGTGCGCCACGTGCTCTCCCACACTGCCGGCCTGCCCGCTTGGGACCGCCGCATCGAAGCCGTCGATCTCTACGAGTGGGACAAGGTGACCTCTCTGCTCGCCGAGCAGCCCACCTGGTGGGAGCCCGGCTGGAAGTCCGGGTATCACGCGCTCACGCAGGGCAATCTCGTCGGTGAGCTCGTACGGCGCGTCGACGGTCGTTCGGTCGGCCGGTTCTTCGCCGAAGAGATCGCGGGCCCGTTGGGCGCCGACTTCCACATCGGTCTCGGCGCGGAGCACGACCATCGGGTCGCGCTGGTGATCCCCGCTCCGCCGCTGGTCTTCGGGAGCGCGGAGGGCAATGTGGAACCCGCGCGCGATTCGATCCCGTATCGCGCCGCCAATCCGCGCTTTACGGCCGAGCAGTCGTGGGAGATCCCGTGGCGGCGAGCCGAGATCCCTGCTGCCGGCGGGCACGGCAACGCGAGGGGCGTCGCGTTGGCGCAATCGGTGGTGTCGGCGGGAGGCTCGGCGCGAGGTGTCGAGCTGTTGTCGCCGGAAGTCATCGATCGCATCTTCGACGTGCAGGCAGCCGGTCGCGATCTGGTCCTTGGGATCGGGGTCACGTTCGGTGTCGGCTACGGGCTGAACTCCCCGCGCAATCCGATCAGCCCGAACCCTCGGGTCTGCTACTGGGGTGGTTGGGGCGGCTCGCTCGTCGTGAACGACCTCGACGCGGGTATGACGATGGCGTACGTGATGAACCGCATGGGCCAGGGAACGGTGGGCGACGATCGCGCCCACACGATCTTGCGGGCGGTGTACGCGTCGCTCGATTCGTAGTCAGGCGATGGTGATCGAGCCGTAGGTGTTGCAGAGGCCGTAAGCGTCGATGGCCAAGAAGATCAGGATGACCACAATCACCACGAGGCGCTTCCAGCGACGGCCGCGAACCGCGTGACGGGCGACGACGGGCATGTACCAGGACGGGAGTAGCGATTCGGTGTCGTTGCCGAGCAGCTGCGCGAGGGGCACCGCGTCGTCGGGTACCTCCATGTCAGGGTCGGCGGCCAGAGCCAGCCGTGTCAGCTCTTCGTCGGAGAACTCGTCGACCTCGTCGAGCATTCGCCAAGCGTAGGCGCGGGCGTACGAAAAAGGTCGCGCGAGATAGCGTCGCAGCCGTGGCGGAAGAATCCCTCGACTACGTCAAGATCAACGCGGATTCTTGGAACGCTCTCCACGACGAGCAGCTGCGGACGGCCCGACGGGGATGGACCGCCGCCGAACCAAGCTGGGGTTGCTTCGGTATTCCCGAAGCCGACGCTCAGATTCTGCCCACCGAACTGGAGGGCGTGCGGACGGTGGAACTCGGGTGCGGCACGGCGTACGTCTCCGCGTGGCTGGCCCGCCGGGGTGCGCAGCCCATAGGTGTCGATCCCGCGGCCGGACAGTTGGGAATCGCTCGACAATTTCAGGACGAGTTCGGACTTCGGTTTCCTTTGGTACGTGCGGCAGGCGAGCAGGTTCCGTTGCGTACGAGGTCGTTCGACCTCGTCATCAGCGAATACGGCGCCGCTATCTGGGCGGATCCCTATCGGTGGATACCCGAGGCGGCGCGCCTACTTCGCCCGGGCGGCGAACTCATCTTTTTGGGCAACAGCACCTTGCTGATGCTTTGCGCGCCCGACGACGAGAACGTCGCGGCTACCGATCGACTCCTGCGTCCCCAGTTTGGGATGCACCGATTCGACTGGGACGAAAAAACCATCGAGTTCCACCTTGGACACGGTGATTGGATACGACTGCTTCGTTCCAACCACTTCCAAATCGAGGATCTCATCGAACTACGCCCGTCCGCCCGCGCGACGACGGAATACGGATTCGTCGACCTCGAGTGGGCGACGCAATGGCCATGCGAGGAGGTATGGCGTGCCCGACGGACGTGATCCGCCTTTGACGGAAAGTCTGATCGGAGTGTGGGAGCTGCCTCTGAGCGGCAGGCTCCGCTCGCGGATCGGGTGACTCGGCCCTCGCCTTGATCCCGCGGAGCATTCGCCGTTGCATTGCGAAGTCGCCGAACTCCATCAGCACCACCCCAAGGAGAGCTGTCAGCGGGTGTCGCCAGTCATAAACGGCGCGGATACGGGTGACGAGGCGGGTGCCGCTGTCGGCAGTGGGCGTCAATCGCCACACCCACGTGCTCTCCGGCTTGCTCCACAGCAACCACCGGTTGAGTTCGAACGAATGGACCTTGAGAGCCGTGCGATCGGACGGCGTGGGCGACGGCGACATCGGTACCCATTGGCCGATCTCGAGGTGCTGGAACCCGGGCACGATTGTGGTGGCGCTGGGATGGCCGAGATTGTCCAGCAGATCGTTGCTGTACCAGCCGGCACGAAGGCAGCCGACCTGTACGAGCCACGGCCAGACCGCCTCGGGAGGTGCGTGGATCGCGATCGCTCTGGTTGCCCGGAACTGGGCGTGGGGAAGTAGTTCGTCGCCGGGGAAGGCCTCGGCGATCTCGCCCTGTGTGGCGCCCCAGTGGCGGTGCCATTTCCTGAAGAGGGGTGCAGCGAGGAACGCGGGAATGTCGTGGAGAACATCGCACATCTCAGCGACTAGGACCCGACGCGTTCGCGTTGCTGTCTTGGCTGTTGTGCCGGTGTCACTTGCCGCAGCCAACCCGACGGCTGAGGTCTCCCGATCTGCCGCGGCAACGAGACCAGCGTCCCAACCGGGCGCACGACCACCGCATGGCGGCTCCACCTGCCCGGTATCAACTCCGGCACTCCTAAGCAGCCACGAGGTCACCGAGTTCGAGTTCCACATCTCACCGGCGCCGAGTTCGTCTCGGCCCCACACATGCATGGGCACCGACGGCACCAGATCGAGGAGTCGTCGTGCACAGGCAACGTCGACGTCCACGCTCACCGTGGAGATGGCCTCCTCAGCATCGGGGATATCGCCTTCCCACCAGCGTCGGATCTCGTAGCGGAATCGCCGAAATCCCCCGGCCCATTTCGTTCCTACGGGGCCTTCAGCCACGACGCCTCGCCGTTCTCCGTGGGAGTCGGGAATCGGCGCCATCTCGATGACGAAGCGACCTTCGGGAACGATGACCGCGAGCGCAGAGTGGTAGAGGTCGTAGGTGCGACGTCGTTGGACCAGCGCCGAGAGCGCCTCAAACACCTTGCCGCTGACCCTGACAACGCGCTGGCCCGCCCCGAGCGGGATCCAGTACAGCTCCACGGATGCAGCCACGCTCTCATCTAACCCTGGACGGCTTGTCGCCAGTAGGGCCAGAGGTCCTGCGCGTCAGCCGCACAGGTCTATCGGTCGGGAGCGACCCGAACACCCGTCCAGCGCGCGATCGACCGGCGCCGCTACCGCCGACTCAACAGCCTCTTCAAGCGGACTAGGTCGTCCCGCACAGTGTCGGCATCTCGGGCGAACTCCTCGTCGCTCACCCCGGTGAGCCGACGCAGGGTGAATACGACTTCGCACCCGTCGTCGTCGGCCAAGACGCGCATCGGGTTGTAGAAGACCCGTCCGTCCGGCAGCGCGACATGGTGATCGAGCACGCCGTAGTCGTTTGGCGGGGCCATGGTGACCACGATGCGACCCATTGGCGACTCGGCGACCCACTGCCCGTCGATGAGCTCGATCGATCCACTGAGCCCGGCCGCCCACTCCGGGAGATTGGCCGGGTCGGCTGCGTAGGCGTAGACCTCGGCGAGCGGCCGATCGATGGTCTCGCTGACGTGCACCGAACGGAGCGCCATGGCTTTCCTCTTACGTCCTAGCGCTAGCGACGGTGATGATCTAGGGACTGTCCGGGGTGAGCGGCCGTCGATCCAATCGCCGCACTGCGCGTCGATCTCCGAATTGCGTCGCTCGGCGTCTGGCCGACCGCTTCGAGCACAGTGGGGAGTTGCTCAGCATTGTCGGGTTTCGACCAACAGTGGAACTTGGCCGGCGAGGAAGCTAGACGTCCTGCGCGCACGCGCGGCGACGTGTGTGTAGTACGGCCGCGGGATACCTCGCGGCACCCGAGGTGGTCGTTTTGCTCGCTAAGTCCTAGTCAGCGAACACGTCCTTGCTGTGCTGGATGAAGAACGTGTGGTCGTGGCCCTTGTTGGGATCGTTCGGGTTGTACTTCGGGCCGTTCGGCGCTCCGTTGGGGAGATGCTCGTCGGAGTAGATCGCGCCAACGGGGCACACATCGGTCTGATAGCACGCGGTGCACGAGGTGCACTCCTCGAGGTTCACGTAGAGGATGCTGTCACCGAACACTCCGATTGTCTCGGGGTCGGGTGCGTGCTGGTTCTCGATAGTTCCGTTCCCCGCTTGGGCCTCGGAGAACAGGATGTTCTTCTGCGGGTCGAACTCGTAGATGCACTGCACCGGACAGACATCGACGCAGGCCCGATCCTTCACGTCGATGCAGGCTTCGGTGATGATCGCGAGTCCGGCCACGTCAGCTCCTCATGAAGGTCGTGGGGGAGAGTTACCCACCGCGTTTGAAGAGTAGACGGCCCGCAGCTGAGCGGCCATCGACGCCAGCAGTCCCGCGGCGAGGCTGGGCATGTCGCGAACAAGCACCTTGAACATGCGGTGCCCGAGCGCGCCGACGACGAGAGGAGTGGTCGCCCGCACGGTGGCGGATCGGGGACCAGGGTCGAGGAGTCCCAGTTCACCAAAGTGGGCGCCCGCGTCGATAAGGCCGGCCTTGCGCCCATTGCGCATCACCACGGCCTGACCCTCGAGCACGACGAAGAACACATCGCCCATCTCGCCCTCGCGCACGACGTCGGTGCCGGCCGCCACGTCGACGATGTCGAGGTGGCGGGCGATGATCCGAAGGTCGCCCGTCGTGCAGAGCGCGAAGAGCGGGACATTCCGTAGCTTCTCGACCTGCAAGGCTCGCGAAACCATGGGGGCGCACGATACTGCGAGTGTCGAGGGAGCGATCTCGGCGAGGGCGGGCAGTCGTTCGCTGATCGTCCGCCATCGCCGGGGCATCTTGGTTGCGGCCGTATTCCTCGTGGTGGCGGCGGCGGTGGCCGGGCTGAACGTTGCCCGCTCGCTCTCGGTCGGTGGGTTCGTCGCCGACTCGTCGGAGTACGAGCGGGGGCGCAAGATACTCACCGAGCAGTTGCACGGCGGCACGCCCAACTTCGTGTTGCTCGTCACCGTGCGCGGTGCGCCCCTTCATGACATTGCCGTGGATTATCCGGCCGTCAAGGAGGCGGGGACGGCGCTGACGCTCGAGTTGCGCCGGCAGCCCGGTGTTCTCGCCTCCGACTCGTATTGGACGTTCGGCAGCATTGAGCAGTTGCGCAGCTCGGACCAAACGCAGGCTCTCGTTTTTGCGGTGTTGGCGGGCGACGAAGATGCCGTTCGCCATACTGCGGCGCGCCTCACGAAGTTGTTCACCCGCGACACCGACCTCCTCTCGGTGCGGGTCGGTGGGTCGGCGGAGGTCGCGCGGCAGGTCGGCGTGCAGGCCGAGCGAGACCTGCGCAAGGCCGAGCTGCTCGCGGCTCCGTTCACGTTCGTCGCGCTCGTCCTCGTCTTCGGGGGCCTCCTCGCGGCGCTGCTGCCGTTGGCCGTCGCCCTGTTCGCGGTGGTCAGCACGTTCGCCGTTCTGCGCATTCTGACTGAGTTCACAAGTGTGTCGATCTTTTCGCTGAACCTCACGACCGCGCTGGGCCTCGGATTGGCCATCGACTACAGCCTCTTCGTCCTCTCGCGCTACCGCGAGGAACGGGGGCAGGGCCACGATATGGACCTCGCTCTGCGTAGGACGATGCAAACAGCGGGACGCACAGTGGTCTTCAGCGCGGCGACCGTGGCCGTGTCGCTCGCCGCGCTGTTGCTCTTTCCGATGGCCTACCTGAAGTCGTACGCGTACGGCGGCATCACAGTCGTCACCGCCGCTGCTCTCGGAGCGCTCACCATTCTTCCCGCGCTGATTGTCGTCCTCGGCGATCGAGTAACCGGCTCACGAAAACCGCGGGCTGGTGGCCAAGGCTTCTGGGGCCGTCAGGCGGTCCGAGTCATGCGCCGTCCCGTGCTCGTCACAGTGGCCGTTACCGCGGCATTGCTGGCATTGGGAGCGCCGTTCCTGCACCTTCGCGTCGGCCTGATCGACGACCGAGTCATTCCGCACCGCTTCAGCTCCCGAGCCGTCGATGACGCAATCCGAGAGAACTTCAGCACGAGAGAGGCCGATGCCATCGCCGTCGTCGTCCTCGGGCTGCCGGGCAATGACAAGGCGCACCAGCAAGAGATTCATGAGATTGCCATGAAGTTGGTGGACGTCGGCTTCTCGAACCACGTGGACGGGGCGACGGGTCACTACCAGCTGGTGATCGCGGGGCTCCAGGACCTCACCACGAAGCGGTTCGAGACGGCGGGATCGACGTGGTTTTCAATCGTCCCCTCCGAGGAGGCCATCTCGTGGCAGAGCGAACGGATTGTTCGTGAGGTGCGCGCGATGGATCTCGGTCACCCGTTCCTCGTCACCGGACCGACGGCTCGCTTCGTTGACTCCAAGGATGCGGTCAACGCCCGGCTCCCGTACGCGCTAGGCGCGATCGCGCTCGTCACCTTCATCGTGCTCTTCGCGTTGCTCGGCAGCGTGATCGTGCCGTTGAAGGCCGTGATGGTGAACATCTTGAGTCTGGGCGCCACGTTCGGCGCCATGGTGTGGGTGTTCCAGGACGGCCATCTCGCGTCGCTCCTCGACATCACCCCGACGGGCTTCATCGACGTGTTCACCCCGATACTGATGTTCTGCGTCGCCTTCGGTCTGTCGATGGACTACGAGGTCTTCCTCCTCTCGCGCATCAAGGAGGATTACGACCTCAGTGGCGACAACTCGCACGCGGTCGCCGCCGGTCTCGACCACACCGGCCGCCTCGTGACGGCGGCGGCTGGGCTTCTCGCGATCGTGTTCATCACGTTCATGACCTCGGCCGTCTCGGTCGTGAAGCTCGTCGGGCTCGGGCTGACGCTCGCCGTGCTCGTCGACGCGTTCGTCATCCGCGCCACCCTCGTGCCGGCGATCATGAAACTCGCCGGCCGCTCGAACTGGTGGGCACCGCGACCGCTCCGGCGTTTCCATCTCCGGTTCGGTATCTGGGAGCGTGAACCCTCGATCGAAATGGACCGGCTCCGTCGCGTGCCGGACCCGGATTCTTAGCCGCTCCTCGCGAGGGCTCGCGACGGTTGTGCGCGTGTCGTTTCGC